>NZ_JAQFEN010000005.1:137297-221485 GCF_027689445.1 Gemmiger qucibialis
GACAAACAGCAAGAAACCGGTTTACGCCGGCTTTTTGCTTATTATGGTGACGTGGCCAAGTGGTAAGGCAAGGGTCTGCAAAACCCTCATTCGGCAGTTCAAATCTGCCCGTCACCTCCATAAGACTGTGATAAAAAAGATGTCATAGTCTTTTTTCTTTGCTGTATCGTCGAAAATCAGCGATTTCGCCAACCGATTTTTGGACACGACTTTACAGTGTTGTCCAACCATTTTAGGGCGGTTTCCCCAACTTGATGCCCACTTTCCCTGCCGCTTTCTGGAATTTGGCAGGGGAGGGGGCAATTTTTTTGAGAAAAAACAGAATAAATCCTGCTGTTTTCAGAATGTTTTCAATTTCCTCGCAGCCAATTTCCTGTTGGCTGCGGGGATTTTTTGTTTTTCCAGGCAGTTTTCAGTTTGTTTTCAGGTTTTCCATTTTATACCTATTATAATAAGGAGGATTCTCACCATGAGCATCATTATCGGTATTGACCACGGCTACTATGCTATCAAAACAGCACACTGCTCGTTCCCGGCAGGACTGACAAGCTACGGAGAACACGAACCCTACACCCGCCAAGGACTCTTAGAGTTTGGCGGGTGCTTTTTTGTTTGTGGCTCCGGGCGGCAGCCTATCCAGCGGGACAAAACTGTAAACGACAACTACTACCTGCTGACACTGGCAGCTATCGCAAAGGAGATTCAGCAGCGCGGTTTGCCGCCCGAATGCTCGGTGCGCATTGCGGCGGGTCTGCCGCTGACCAGTTTCGGACGCGACAAACCCAAGTTCAAAGATTATCTGCTGCGAAGCAAGCAACCTGTGAATTTCCGCTTCGAGGGCGTGGAGTACAGCATCACCATCGAAGAAGTTGCTGTCTTCCCACAGGGCTATGCCGCCCTCATGACCGAAACCGGGCTGTTGCAGGACGAGCCGTCCATGCTCCTCATGGATCTCGGCGGCTGGACGGTGGACCTTATGCGCATAGACAATGCCATTCCTGTGGCCGACACCGCGCACAGCTTGGAACTCGGCATGATCCGCTGCGTAGATGACATCCGGGAGCAGGTGCGGCGCGAAACCGGGCTGTCCCTCACGGATGCCCAAATCGAAAATATGCTGGCGGGTCAGCCATGCACGGTCAGCGATACGGTGCGCGACATTGTGAACAAACAAGGTCGCAAGTACACAGAGCATCTGCTGTCTGCCACTATGGAAGCCGGCTTCGACCTGCACGCCATCCCCGCCGTGCTATTGGGTGGCGGCGCATCGGTGGTGAGCCGCCACCTCAGCCCCAAAGACGGGCTTTGTAAGACGATTTTCCTGCTGGACGACAAAGTGAACGCGGTCGGATTCGAGCGCGCGTTGACCGCCGTGTCGCGCCGTAAAAGCGAGGCATGAAACGACCGCAGTACGTTTTCCGTCCGAACCTTAGCGACCCGCAGCACCGCCGCGTGTGGGCGTTGCTGCAGCAGGTGCCGCCTGCCAAACGCAAAGAGTTTCTGGTGCAGAGTATCCTTGCGGCAGAACAGACGGATAGGCTGGAGAAAAGCATCCGCAAGGTGGTGCGGGAGGAGTTGCAGGCAGTCAACATAACCAACGCTGTTCCAAGCCCACTGTCAGAGAATGCTATACCAGACTCTGCGCTCGATTTCCTGAATTCACTGTAGGGGGTGATTCCAATGTTTTAATAATAGGTAGAAAAGTAGAAGGCAAAAGGAGGTTTATACATTATGAACGGTAAAAAAATCTTGTTCGGTGCAGCCTGTGACAGGCTGCTTTTGTTTTTGATGAGGGGCGCCTATTAAGCACCTTCGCAGATGCGGCAAACATCCCCATCGGGAGTTGTGCCCTTGATCAAGTTCGTAGATATGTTCTCCGGCATCGGCGGTTTCCGCGAAGGACTGACCCGTGCCGGGGGCTTTACATGCGTAGGGCACTGCGAAATCGACAAATACGCCAACCGCAGTTACAACGCCCTGTTTGACACGAAGGGAGAGTGGTTCATTGAAGATGCCCGAAAAGCCGACCCCAGCACCATACTGCAATCACGAAACACTCGGTCAGCTTACCATCCGTAAGCTGGGCAACGTCTTGACCGACTACCAAGATGGACAGTTCATCTACACGCAGGACAACCTCGCAGGAGCGGTGTACGAAATTCACGCTGCAGCCGACATTGCCACACCCGACCGCCAAGGTACCTACTGGTACAAATCCGGCGATTTGGTGGCAACTATTACCACCGGCACGGAAGGTCAGGTGGATGAAGTAAAATTCAGCCCCACCCGCACGCAGGCAACCTATGATTTCTTGAAAGTTTCCCATGATGGCACCAAAGGCGAAGTGGCTGTGACCCTGCCGCTGGGCAAGTACACCATTACCGAGGTTCAAGCACCGTATGGTTTTGTGCTGACCCAGCAGAGCTACACTGTGGAATTCGGCTGGGACAACCAGAAAAATGACATTGTGCTGGCAAAAACTATTGTCAGCCACGAGCAGGACGGCGACAAGGAATGTTCGTACAGCATTGTGAATGTCAAGGACGCCTCGAATGCCCACAAGAATGGGCAGACGCTTGTGTTTGAAAATGCCCGTGTGCTGCCTGTTCCCGAAAAGCCCGGCGATAAGGTCAGCAAAATCGGTGTAGGCATTTACAAGCAGGACCGAGAGGCGCTGACCTATCTGCCCGGTGCGGTGTATGAACTCTACACCGTGGATGACATTTATTCCGCGGACGGTACAAAGCTGCTGGACGCCGGTACAAAGCTGGCCACCGGCAGCGCCACCAATGCCAGCGGCTTTACTTGGTTTGATGTGGATGTGCCGATTCGCGGCGAATATTACATTGACCCTGCAGGTCCGCGAAGTACCAACCGCGAGAACAGCGGCAGATACCGAATTGTCGAGGTCAAGGCCCCTGCCGGGTATCTGCTGGACAGCACCCCTATGGAAGTTACCTTCACCTACGAAGGTCAGCAAATCGCGTGGCAGGTCGTGGACGGAACAAACACAAACCTGCGCACCACCGTAGCTATCTCCAAGCAGGACATCACCAACAGTAAAGAATTGCCCGGTGCAAAGCTGGAAATCCGTGATGCAGACGGCAATCTGGTAGAGGGCTGGACCTCCGGCAAAGTGCCGCACACCGTGCGAGGTCTGGAACTTGAAAAAGAGTACACCCTGACGGAGAAACGTGCCCCGGACGGCTATGCCGAAGCCGAAAGCATCGTGTTCAAGCTGGTGCAGGAAGGTACAGAGCAGGTCAATAAGGTCTATGTGAAATCCAACGATGATTGGACAAAACTGGATGAGGCCACTGTCATCTTGCAGGATGCGCCTGTGTTGGATATCGACAAAACGGACATTGCTTGCAATCTGCTGCCGGGCGCTACGCTGACGATCCGTGATGCAGACGGTGAAGCTATTGACACTTGGGTGACAGATTACAAAACGCATCGTGTTCCCATTTCGGATGAATTTATCAAGCTGTCAGGCGAAGCCAAAGAGTACATCTACACCCTGACCGAAGATGCCGCCCCGGCCGGCTTTGAAATTGCTAACTCGGTGCAGTTCAAGTTGGAAACCGTTGATGACGGGATTTTTCTTTTCGTCCGCGAAAATGCGGATGCCGAATGGGTGCGCGCCGACAAACGCCTGATTCAGATGATAGACGAAGCTACGCCCCGCGAGGACACGCCAACACCAACCCCTGCTCCCACACCGCAGCCGACGCCCGCTGCAACCCCGGCGCCCACTCCTGTTCCCACGCCGGTTATTACGCCGCGCAAGGTGCAGACCCTCCCGCAGACAGGAGATGGTTTCCCGCTGCTGGCTATCGTGGTCGTTTCCCTTGCGTCTGCGACAGGTATCGTGCTGCTGACCGTTAAGCGGAAAAAAGCGCTGAAAGAAACTTCTGATGAGGAGGATGCCGATGAAAGTTCTGATCGTTGAACCCGGAAAATACCCCCGCGAAGCAGACATTGAACACACCCTTGAAGCCGAGCAGGCAGTTGTCGGCGGCACCATCGAGGTCGTGTATCCTTGGCGGGACCGTGTCGGCATTGTCTGCAACGACAACGGTATTGCAGAAAACCTGCCGCTGAACCGTATGCTGGGTGACTATGACATTATCCATGGCACATTTTTCATCTGCGGTCTGACCCGCGATGATTTTACCGACCTTACGCCCAAGCAGATGAAGCACTACGAGGAAATGTACCACGATCCGCAGCTGTTTTTTCTGCTGGGCAAGACCCTGTGTGTGGAACACACTACGCCGGAAGAATACGCCCGTGTTATGACCCCGCCGCCGAACACAAAAGAAAGCTACGAAAGATAAGGAGAAAGTACCTATGAACGACATTTTTGCAAACACCGAAACCATGCAGGAAAACGAGCATCCTCGCTTTTACACCGCAGAATCCGTTATGCGCGGGCATCCCGACAAGCTGTGCGACCTCATTGCCGACAGCGTGCTGGACGCCTGTCTGCAGCATGATCCCGCCAGCCGCGTGGCTTGTGAGGTCATGGCAACCCACGGTCACATCATTGTGGCGGGCGAAATCACGACCAGCGCTAAGCCGGATGTATTCAACATCGTCCGCGACACCCTGCGCGATGTCGGCTATGACCCGAAGGCGTACCAAATCGACTGCTACATCCACGACCAGAGTCCCGACATTGCGGGCGCTGTCGAGCCGGAATTGGCTGAGGGAGAGGACGAGGACACCCTCGGCGCGGGCGATCAGGGCGTTATGGTCGGTTACGCCTGCAACGAAACACCCGAATATCTGCCGATGCCTGTGGTTGCCGCCCAGCGCCTTGTGACGCTGCTGGAAATCTCCCGCATGACCGGCGTTATTCCGGACATCGGCCCGGACGGCAAGGTGCAGGTTACGATGGAATACAACGGTGATACGCCTGTGCGCATCACTACGGTGGTCATCTCTGTGCAGCACAAAGAGGATACCGATATTGACAAACTGGCGGATCTGCTGGACGAGTATGTGTTCCCGCTGGTCTTTGACGGTATGCCCGCCGATGATGCGGAAATCATCCTGAACCCCAGCGGAAAGTTTGTGCAGGGCGGCCCGGATGCCGACACTGGCCTGACCGGGCGCAAGCTCATGGTGGATACCTACGGCACCTTTGCGCCCCACGGCGGTGGTGCGTTCAGCGGAAAAGACCCGACCAAAGTAGACCGCAGCGGCGCGTATATGGCGCGGTACATTGCCAAAAACATTGTTGCTACACACCTTGCAACACGCTGTCAGGTGACGCTGGCGTATGCCATTGGGCAGGCCGAGCCGGTTATGGTGGATGTGAATACGTTTGGCACCTGTGACGCCTGTGAAGATGATTGTTTGGCTGCCGCCGTGCGTAAGGCGTATGACCTGACCCCGGCTGGCATTATTAAGCAGCTGAACCTGACGAACCCAATCTACAAATATACAGCCGCAGGAGGTCACTTTGGCCGCAAGGATTTCCCGTGGGAAAAGGTCGATAACATGAGCGACTTTATCTCTTACATTCAGTAATGCCCGGCGTAACACAAGAGCAGATTGCCGCCGCCAGACGGATGTCGGCGATTGAATTCTTACAAAAATATCGCCCCAACTCGCTCGTGAAAAGCAGCGCCCGCGGCGAGTACCAGTTGGCCGAGCATGACAGCTTCAAAATCAACGCCGAGTCGAGCGTCTGGCACTGGAAAAGCCGGGACATTGGCGGAAAGTCTGCATTGAATTACATGATTTATGTGGAGGGTGTTCCATTTGTGGAGGCCGTCCGGCTTCTATGCGAGGAAAGCCCGATGTACATCCCCGTGCAGCATGAAGCGGTGGAGCGCGAGCGCCCGCCGTTTAAGCTTCCACGAAAAGCTCCCACCAATGACCGTGTAACGCGGTATCTGCTGGGGCGCGGCATCTCACTGCCTACCATCCGATACTGTATTGAGAGAAAAATTCTGTACGAAAGTGCAGAATATCACAACTGTGTTTTCTTGGGCAAAGACCCGCAGGGTGTGCCGAAATATGCTGCTCTGCGCGGTATTTATGACTATGGGAAACCGTTCAAGAGGGAGGCTCCCGGCAGTCAGAAACAGTACGGATTCTGCATCCCGCCGATGCAGCCCGGCACTACCGTGGCCGTGTTTGAAGCCGCCATAGATGCCATGGCCGAGATGACGCTCTGCGGCGATGCTGCAGATAAATACCGTTTGTCGTTGGGCGGGGTTTCATCCTCCGGCAAAGAACCGCTGGCCTTGCAGGAATTTCTGCGCCAGCACCCGGAGATCACCACGATAGAACTGCGGCTGGACAACGATGCCAAAGGGCGCATGGCGAGTGTCGGCATTCGGAAAATCTACGCTGACCGATACACCGTGCATGACCTGCCGCCCAACATCGAGAATGGAGATTACGCTGATATGGCAAAAAACAATCGGATGGCAAGAACTGCCGCCCACCGCGCAGTTTGCCGATAGAGAGAGATCAACATGAAAGTCAGAAATCGTTCGCCCACTTACAGGGCATAAACAGGAGGTAAATCGTTATGGCTGTGTTCCGTGTACAAAAGACGCAAAATTATACCATTATGTCCAACCATCATCTGCGCAACAAGGCTCTTTCGCTCAAGGCGAAGGGGCTTTTATCTTTGATGCTGTCTCTGCCCGAAGATTGGGATTATACCACGCGAGGGCTGTCAGCCATCTGCAAAGAGGGTGTGGACAGCGTGTGCGCCACCGTGCGCGAGTTAGAAGCAGCGGGTTATATTATCCGCCGCCGCATCCGCGACAAGAACGGTCAGATGCGCGGTATGGAGTACACGGTTTTAGAGCAGCCACAGCCCCCGGAACAAGGTCCCGAAGAAGCAACGCCTAAGTGTGCCCAACCAAAACAGGCAAAGCCAAAACGGGAAAAACCTGTACAGGCAAATCCTGCACAATTAAATACTAAAGAACAAAAGAAAGAAATAACTAAAAACGTATCTAATCCTATCCGCACGGCAGACGAACGGGAGCAGTATCGGGATTTGATTCGGGAAAACATTGAGTATGACATTCTGGCAAAGAACAATCCGGCAGATAGGATTCGATTGGATGAGCTGGTGGAACTCATGCTGGACACGGTCTGTTCCAAACGCAGCAGTATCCGTATTGCGGGGGACGAGTTTCCGACAGAGGTAGTGAAGTCCAGATTCCTGAAACTTGAAGCTCAGCATATCCAGTATGTGCTGGACAGCCTGAAAGACAACCCGCCGCATATCCGCAATATCAAGAAATACTTACTGGCGGCGCTTTACAATGCGCCGCTGACGATTGAAAACTACTACGCCGCGCAGATCAACCATGATTTGTACGGCAGAAACCGAGGTGATGTGAATTGGAAATGAAGTTTTATTCTCCGCTGACTGCGGAATTTTTCCCAGATGAACCTGACTGGGAGGACGAATCTTACAACGAGTACGAAGGCTATCCAATGGACGGCCATGACCTGCTGCAATACGCAGACGCTGTTGATGAGGCTGTGAAAAAGGACATTGCAGATTTCAACGGTGACCTGATGCAGTATTACCACGAGGACGATTCTGTCCGCAGCAAGGTGGTAAGTGCTGTGCCGTCTGCTGAAATTTGCGGCAACAAACTGTGCGGGTGTCTGACCGTGGAACTGAAAGAAGCTCTGCTCGATGATGAGCAGACCGTCCTGTGCAACTACATCTCCGGCCAGTACAGTGACGGCTGGGGTGAGGGCTTTGAACAGAGGGATATTCGTGTGGAGGATGGCACGTTGGCTGTTCATTTCTGGCAGGAAGATGGATTCAAGATGACGCCAACTTTTGAGAAAACTCAAGAGCAGGTGCAGATGACCCAGCGCCCCAAGATGAAATTGCTTGGCGAGGACGGCAACATTTTCGCCATCATGGGTCGCGCCTCCCTGCTACTGAAAAATGCCGGGCAGAGCGACAAGGCCAAGGAAATGTGTAACCGCGTTATGTCCTGCGACAGCTACCACAAAGCGCTCAACGTTATCTCCGAGTATGTCGAAACCGAACTGACGCCCAAAACCAGAAACAAACCGAACCGAGGTGACGCCCGATGAGGATGAAAAAATACGAAATCACCGACATTGCCCACCCGGACAACCCGAAACTGCACCGCATCCGGGCGCTGACCGATGTGGGTACAGATGTTCACAAAGGTGATTTGGGCGGCTTTGTCGAAACCGAGGATAATCTCGACCAAGAGGGCTTTGCATGGATTGGCAAAGATGCCATTGCCTGCGAGGATTCGTACATCGGCGGAGATGCAATACTTGCGGATTCCGCCGTGGCAAGGGACTCCGCCTATGTCGGAAACAACGCGGTTATCGCTGACCATGCCGTAGTGCAGGACAACGCCATTGTTTGCGACGGATATATTTCCGGCAATAGCTGCATCTGTGGCAATGCCATCTTAAACAGCGATGAACAAACGCGCTGTGCGCCCATGATTGGCGGCAACGCCCGTGTCTATGGGGAACTCACCGGCAATGTGGTATGTCAGGGCAGTGCGATAGTGCTGCCAGGTGTAAAACTTTACAATACCACGGCGGACTGCTTTGTCCTGAAAGATGACACTGTCAGTGTTGTGCCTGCCCAGAGGCCGAAAGTCACCGCATCAACCGCGCCAAAAGAAACAAAACACCACGAAAATGAACGCTAAAACGAAAGGAAGATGCCTTTGACGAACACTCCCGAAACGCTCAACATTCTCACCCCTGATTTCCGGATGCCCGAGCACTGCGGCGGTGACCGCTGGTCGATCCTGCACGGGGATTCTTTGCAGATCCTCCGCCAGTTTGAGCCGAACAGCTTCGATGCCATCATCACCGACCCGCCCTATGCCAGCGGCGGCAGCAGCCAGACCACCAAGAACCGCAGCACCAACGAAAAGTACAGCAGCATGAGCAAAGAAAAGGCGCTGCCCGACTTCGATTCCGACCAGATGGATCAGCTGAGTTGGATGTTCTGGACGGCGGCATGGCTGCAGGACGCCCGCCGCATTGCCAAGCCCGGTGCGCCCGTCTGCCTGTTCATCGATTGGCGGCAGCTGCCCGCCATGACGCTGGCTTTGCAGTGGGCGGGCTGGACCTGGCGCGGTGTAGCCGTGTGGGATAAAGTCGCCAGCCGCCCGCAAAAAGGACGCTTCCGCCAGCAGTCTGAGTACATCGTGTGGGGGTCCAACGGCAAAATGCCGCTTGAGAGAAATGTTGGGTGTCTACCGGGCGTGTTCCGTTACCCGAATCCCCAGAACCGCATCCATGTCACCGAAAAGCCCTTGCAGCTCATGCGGGATGTGGTGCAGATCTGCGAGCCGGGCGGGCGCATCCTTGACCCCTTTGCCGGGGCAGGCACCACAGTACTGGCCGCTGTGCAGGAAGGCTATGAGGCTGTCGGCATCGAAATGTCGGACGCCTACTTCCAACGCAGCACCGAACGGCCGAAAACTGTCCTTGCAGCCGATGAAAATGCCGAGTGAATCAGTTCTGATTCACTATTTTGCAAGAAATACCGAAAAGTGAATCAAATCTGATTCACTTCCGAAATTCAGAAAGGAACCACGAAAATGAAACGACCTTGGGCTTTTATCTGCGCCAGCGAGGGCGCAACCTCCAAACACCTGCGCAATTATTGCCGTGAGGTATACCTGCTGGGCTACCTGCCGGTATGCCCTAAATTGCAGGACAGCCAGTATTTGGTGCTGGAAGATGCCGTAGAACGCAGCGAGTACACCGCTATTGTAAGGGATAAGCTGCTGCGCTGCCCGATGCTGGTGGTCTGCAGCCGCAATCAGGATGCAACCACCAACGCGCAGATCGGTTTGGCACAGAAGTATAACCGCATTGTCACGACCTTGGACGGTTTGAAGAAAGCCGTTTCGGAGGGCAACGACCTTGTGTCATGAACCGTTTTGCGGGGTGTCGTGTTTTGCTAGCATAGCGTCTGGTCGACCAGACGCACATTTTGGGGATGCCCCAAACCCCTGCCGTGCGTAAACGCAGATTTGTTGTCTCATTCCATGTCGATGAGAATGAATTATCATTCTTGAATCGGCAGGTTGCGGCCAGCAGTCTGAACCGAGAGGAATACCTGCGCACGCTCATTGCAGGAAAAGCAATCCATCCGCGCCCCTGCACGCACCATGCCGATCTACTCCGCAAGGTGGCAGGGCTGTGCAACAATGCAAATCAGCTTGCCCATCGTGCCAACAGTACCGGAACAGCAGGGCAGGGGAGTGTGGATGAAATGACCCGGCTAACCCAAGAGGTCTGGCGGGAAGTAAAAGAAAACTGGTAAAGGAGTCACTATGAAAAATGGCTTACACATCCGTGATCCCTGTGCGCCGCCTTGACCGCACAGTGGACTATGTACAAAACAAATCAAAAACGACACCGAAATCACTGGAAGAAGCTGTGGACTATGCGGCAAACCGGGATAAAACCGAATCAGCCTGTTTTGAAACAGGACTGGGCTGTACAACCACCAGCGCCTTTGAAGATATGCGATTAAATACGCTTCGCTGGCACAAAGAAACCGGTGTGCAGGGATACCATCTTGTCCAGAGTTTTGCAGAAGGGGAGGTAACTCCAGAACTGGCGCACCAGATCGGTGTCGAATTTGCAGAACAGCTATTGCTTGGGAAATACCAAGCAATTGTGACAACGCATTTGAACACTAAGCATTACCACAACCACATTGTATGGAGCGCCGTTAGCTTGGAGGATGGAAAGAAGTACCACAGCAACAGTAAAAGTTACTATACCGAAGTACGCGCCCTTTCAGACGCGCTCTGCCAAAAGTATGGGCTTTCCATCATTGAAACACCGGAATCGCTGCGAGGAAAGCGGCAATATGAAAAGTGGAGGGCGGAGGAAAACAACCAACCCACATGGCGCACTGCCATCCGGCAGGATGTGGACGAAGCAATTCAACAAAGCCTTACATGGCGGCAGTTTCTTAACGCGCTGGAGCGCAATGGCTATGAGGTACGCATGGGGCGCAAGTATCCCATCCTGCGTCCGCCCGGAAAAGAGCGCTTTGTTCGATTCAAAACGCTGGGCAAGAGGTATACCCCCGAAGCAATCCAGACGCACATCCTGTATCCACGAAGCTACCGCCCTTATGTGGAAAATCCACCAACAATCCAACATGGCCGTCTGCGCAGCGGCAAGCCACGCCGCAAGTTGACCGGCCTGCGGGCGCTGTATTATCGTTACCTGTACGAATTGGGTGCGCTCCCTCGCAAGCCGCGCCGTCCAAGTTATGCCGTGCGGCAGGATGCCTACAAGTTGGACCAGCGCATCCGGCAGATGGAGTTTTTATCTAAGAACAACATTGACACGCTGGCACAGCTGGAAACCTACCGACAAGCCAAGCTGGGTGAAATTGTCCAGCTCACTGCAGAAAGAAAATCGCTGTACAAAACAAACCCGGACAGCCCACGCATCCAGCAAGTCAACACAGCCCTAAAGCAGCTTCGCCAAGAAGAACGCCTCTGCCGCAAAATTGCAGAAAATTCAATCGAGGTGCAGCAGCACCTCACCGAAGCCCGCCGTGACCGCGCCGAACAACAACAGCGCGAACAGGAACACGAGCGTGACCTCCGCCCCAACATTGATTTGACACTATAATCTTGAAAGGAAGGATGCCCATGAAATACCCCAACAAAGACTACATCGAACACCTGCGCCGCAAGTACCCGCCCGGCACGCGGCTGCAACTCAGCTGTATGGAAGATGAGATGGCCGTGCCTCCCGGCTCTATGGGAACCGTTGATTTCATCGATGATGCCGGACAAATCCACATGAATTGGGACTGCGGGCGCAGTCTTGCCCTCATCCCCGGCGTGGACTCGTTCAGCCGCTTGCCCTCGTCCAAAGAAAAGGCCGGTGATGCCAGATGAATTACGGCTCTGAACCCGCAGACCAGGTCGTCCGCTACTCGCTGGAGGGTGCAGAGTTTGCCCTGCGCATCTCCGGCACCGCTGCGAAAAACTTCTTTATTTTCGCACAGGCAGTGCTGCACGACAGTAAAAAGACCCACGGCAAAACGCACCTAATCCGTTTGCTGAAAGAGCAGAAGCCGCTGAAATTTTTCACGGTAGACAAAGACCGTATGCACGATTTTGCCCGCGCCTCCAAGGCGCATGGTCTGCTGTATTGCCCCATCCGTGACAAGATGGACCCCGACCACATTGAGATCGCCATTTTACAGGATGATGCTTCCAAGGCCAACCGCATCATCGACAAGCTGCAACTTGCTGTTGTGGACACCGGCACGGCAGAACTTATCGACACCGTACAGCAGGAGCGCAGCGAGCCTACCCCGGAAACCGAGCGCGTCCAGACCGAGGATGGCGCGGTAGAATTTGAGGTCGGCGCAGACGAGGAGCAGTTCAACATGGGTTTTCCGCAGGGCTCGGAGAACGCCAGTCCGTCCGAGCCTTTCTCCGACAGCAGCAAATCTTTTGCAAACTCGCCGTCGCCGCGCGCCGATCAGCTTCGGGCCAAGGGTGAGCGCCCCAGCGTGCGCATGGAATTAAGCGACATCACCGCCTACCTGCGCCGCAAGGTTGAGCCGCCGAAAAACCGTATGCCTAGGATGCCGGTAAAAATCAAGCGAAAGGAGAAAACACTGTAAATGGACCTGAATAAATATCTCAACAACGTAGCGCCGTCAGAACCGCAGTATTCTAAGGAAGAATACGCTGCCATGAAGAAAACCGAGCGTGAAGCGATTTGGGTGCAGGTGGATGCCCGCATGGGTGAGGTACTGGCAGATGCCCCGGCCTTGCAGGAATTTCTCAACTTCATGTCGCAATGCCGCAACTCGCTGCCGAACCAGCTTTTGCTCTCCGGCCAGAACGCCGACATCACGGACGCCCGCACATTCCAGCAATGGAAGGATGCCGGAAGGCATATCCGTACCGGCGAGGAAGGTTACACGGCCATTGTGGGGCAGGTGTACGAGAATAACGGCCGAAAGGCTTCCGGGTATAATATCGGCAAGGTGTTCGACATTACACAGACGCGCGGCAGACCTGTGCCACCGCCCGCTAACTACCAAGTGGATGAACTGGTCGCCGCGGCCATCGAGAGCAGCCCGGTGCCGATCCAAATCTCGGACAGTCTGCCAGACGGCATCCAAGCGCAGTATGTTTCCAAGAACCGCACGATTTATGTCCGCAACGGCATGGATGCAGGCACGACGCTGTGCGCCGTCGTTCGGGAGTGCGCACAGGCAGATTTTCACAAGGATTACACCTACAACCGTCAAGCCTACGCTGCGCCGAGTTACTGTGCCGCCTACATGGTCGCACATCGGTATGGGCTTGACACCGCCGCTTTCAACTTTGACCGCGTGGTTGCCTTGTACGGCAATCTGGGCAAAGAACAGCAGCGGGGCTTTCTGACGGATGTGAACATCGTTGGTGGTGGGCTGCTGCGCAGTCTGAGTCGCACGCTGGCTGTACAGTCCCGCGAACCGCCCACCGCAGAATACGCTGTTGCCGTGCCGTCTGCCAAGAAGCAATCTCGCCAGCGGGAGCGCGGCTGATTGTTTTCCGTTTGTTTTCAAATGACGGATAGCTATTGCGGCGGTTCTATGATATGCTGTGAGCAAAGGATGGTGAAAAACAATGACAGAACGTAAAGTTAAACTTGACCGTGCCAACAAAAGCATCCTGCTCCGGGCGCTGGGTGATGTCTACTACGGCCAGCGCGCCAACGGCGGCAGCACCGAAGTTACCGGGCGGCTGATTCTTCGGGTGAACGATCTGCCCGCAGGCGGCAAGCTGACGCTGTCAGCAGCAGAGTATCGGCTGGCAAAAGCAGCGCTCAACCAGCTGCGTACCCAGCGCTTGGCTGAGGGCGGCTATACCGATGCCGTGGATGACGCGCTGGCGCGGCTGCTCCACGCCCACACCCCGCTGCTGCTCTGGTGAAGAAGATGCAGAACTGGCAAGAGAACATTCCTATGACGAAAGATAAGTTTTGGAAGATCATTGATAACGCCAGAGCCATAGTACCAGCGCTGGAAGCCGAACCGCTGCGGGAATCCCTGTACAAGCAGCTTTTGAAGCTGTCCCCGGATGAATTAGTCGGCTTCGACTGCGCGTGGCAGGAATACCGCAGGATAGCAAACAGCCCGCAGTTGATTGCCGCGGCCTGTATCATCAACGGCGGTACCTCGGATGACCGATTCGACTATTTCAAAAATTGGCTGATTCTGCAAGGACAGTATGTCTTTCGGCAGGCGCTGAAAGAGCCTGATGCGCTTGCCGAGTTCAAGATTCCGTTCAACGACACTGAATGGGAAGATTGCGGGTATCTAACAAGCTTTGCCTTTGTGGGCAGAGCATTGCCAACCTACTTTACACAGGAAGGTATCGCCAAGGAACTGCGCCGCAAATACCCCACTCTGTTACAACCCCCTGGAGCCTTGGATGCAGAAATCATGCGTGTGCTGCTTTATCCGAACCGTAAGCAGGAACAGGCATTTGACCGCTACCTGCTCGGCCTTGAAGTACAGCACTACATCGACATCAGCGGGCTGGACAGCTACGATAAGTTTTATCTGGAACACATTTCATGCAGGTGGGAGTGGGATTATCTGAGAGAAAGTATCCGCGAGGAAACGCCCCAACCACGGCAAGGAAAGCTAAGCCCTGACATTGCCAGCACTCTGCCCAAACTTTGGAAGAAGCGGCTGGCGTGGGATGCGGAACAGCGAACGCGCCTGCACCATCGCGGTGAGGAAAGGTAGTCCACCACGCCGGGAAGAAAGAATCCTTGGTGGGTCTGGCTGCTGCCGTTGCCCCTCGTCTGGTGGGCGGCACTGGCGGTGGCTTGCCGCTGGCAGCCGGGCATGAGGATAACGGCTCTGCTGGATGCGCTGGACAGCGCACTGGCAGAGCCGTTTGATCTGTCTTGGAGCAGCGACAGCCTGCGCTTTTTGCTGGTGTTTACGGTGATTTATGCGGTAGCGGTTATCGTGGCCGTGACGGATCAGAGGAATACCCGCCCCGGTGCGGAGCATGGCTCGGCGGCGTGGGGCGATGTGTTCCGCTTGAACAAGTTCTACATGGACAGGCGAGGGCCGAATCTGCTGCTGACGCAACATTTCCACATCGGGATAGATGGCTACAAACACAAGCATAACACGAACATCCTCATTGTCGGCGGCTCCGGCGCAGGCAAGACCAGAACCTATGGTGTGCCGAATGTACTGGAATGTGCCTGCTCTATGGTAATTACAGATCCCAAGGCTGAAATTTTGCGTAAGACCGGCAATTTGCTGAAACAAAAGGGATATGAGGTACTTGTTTTTGACCTCATAAACCCTGCCGCATCGTTCTGTTACAACCCTTTTGTGTATGTGCATGATGACCGTGAAGTGTTGACTTTGATAGAAAATCTGATTCAAAATACCACGCCACCCCATGCGCAGAGCAGCGATCCGTTCTGGACCAAGTCCGAAACAGCCCTGCTCCAAGCCCTCATGCTGTACCTGCTGCACGAGGCTCCGCCCGAAGAACAAAACTTCTCTATGGTGATGGAGATGATAGCCGCCGCCGAAGTCCATGAGGACGATGACAACTACCAATCTCCGCTGGACATCCTGTTCGAGCGCTTGGAAATGCGTGAACCCGACAGCATCGCTTGTAAGCAGTACCGCATTTTCAAACAAGCGGCTGGCAAGACCGCAAAATCCATCCTCGTCAGCGTGGGTGTACGCTTGGCTGCATTCAATCTGCCGTCCATCGCCAAGCTGACGATGACGGACGAACTGCACTTGCAGGAATTGGGCGAGCGCAAAATCGCGCTGTTCTGCTGCATCCCGGATTCGGACAAATCCCTCAACTATCTGGTCGGTATGATTTATACCCAGCTAATCCAGACGCTGTACCGCCAAGCAGACCGCGTACACAAAGGACGCTTGCCTGTGCCGGTGCATTGCCTGATGGACGAGTACGCGAACATTTCTTTGCCGAAAGATACATTCCTGTCGGCGCTGGCCACTATGCGTTCCCGCGCCATTTTCTGCTCCATCATCGTGCAGAACATGGCGCAGCTGAAAGCCATGTACAAGGACGATTGGGAATCGCTGGTCGGTCTGTGTGATGAGTTTCTCTATCTCGGCGGCACTGAAAAGGAAACCCACAAGTATGTCTCGGAACTGCTGGGAAAGGAAACCATCTCCACCACCAGCTACAACCAGAGCAAAGGCCGCAGCGGCAGTTACAGCATCAACCACCAGCAATCTGGACGCGACCTCATGACCCCGGACGAGGTGCGGTTGCTGGACAACAGCAAATGCATTTTGTTCATCCGAGGGGAGCGCCCTGTGGTGGATTTCAAGTATAATCTGCTCAAACATCCGAACATCCGCTACACCGAGGACGGCGGCGCAGCTCCCTACGACTATACCGCCGCCGGCAATGCGCTGGAGGATCTGCCCGGCGCACCCGAAAATTATGAACTGCTGGATATGGACGATTTTCTGCCCGCCGAAGCGGCAAAGATGAAGCCAACCATACAAAGAATTCGGAGGCCCAAATGAAGCTGAATCATAACAAAAAATACGTGAAAATTTCTCTCAATTTGTTTGCGCTGTACGCCGTCATGGTGTGCGGCGTTGTTTTTGCCCTGCCCGCCTTTGCTGCCAGTGACCCGTTGGTGGTCGTGGAGAATCTCTCCACGTTCATCTTTTCGCTGATTCGCGCCGTGGGGCTCATCCTGCTTGGGTGGGGCATTGTGCAGGTCGGTCTGTCGTTGCAGAGCCACGACCCCAGCCAGCGCAGTCAAGGTTTTTTGACGCTGGCGGGCGGTCTGGTGATTACCTTCGCCAAGGAAATCCTCGACCTCATTACCGCGTGAGGACCGCACCAAGAGGAAAGGCGGTGATGCCCTGTGGGTGAGTCATGGATCGTCAGCAACTTAAACGCCGCGCTCTCCACATGGAACGACAAGCTGGCGGAAATCTGGTCGCTGCTGACCGAAAGTCCGCAGACATTCAAAGGCGGGCAGGTCTGGGGCGTTATGACCGGCATCCACGGTGCGTTGCAGGCAATCGGTTATGGGCTGCTGGTGCTGTTTTTTGCCGTAGGCGTTATGAAAACCTGCGGCAGCTTTGTGGAAGTCAAAAAGCCTGAACACGCGCTCAAGCTGTTCATCCGCTTTGCGCTGGCCAAGGGTGCGGTGACGTATGGGCTGGAATTGATGCTGGCGGTGTTCTCCATCGTGCAGGGCATGGTGTCCACGATTATCACCCAATCGGGCAGCTCCGGTATGAGCAGCGTATCGCTGCCGCAGGAGTTGATCGATGCCATCAATAACGTGGGCTTTTGGGATTCCATTCCGCTGTGGGCGGTCACACTGATCGGCGGGCTGCTGATTACGGTGCTGTCGTTCACGATGATTCTGACGGTCTACGGCAGAATGTTCAGCCTGTGGATGTACGCCGCCATTGCGCCGATACCGCTGTCTACCTTTGCGGGTGAACCCACCAGCAGCGTGGGCAAGAACTTTATCCGCAGTTATGCGGGCGTTTGTTTGCAGGGCGTGGTGATTGCCTTGTCCTGCATTATTTTCTCCGCCATTTCGTCCAGCCCGCCCGCCGTGGATACCGGTGCATCTGTGGTGACGGCGGTATGGACTTACGTTGGGGAACTGGCGTTCAACCTGCTGGTGCTGGTGGGAGCAATTAAGGGCTGTGACCGCATTGTTAAGGAAATTATGGGATTGTAAAGCAAAAGCGGCGCACCATTATGGTGCGCCGCAAATATTATGCCTGATGATAGAGAATCCATTCCAGCAAATCCACTGCCTTTGCACGACCGCTTGCAATTTGCAAAATAATGTCAATCAGTTCTTCCTGCGTGTAGTCAAGTTCAATTCCGTTAATTGCCAGAAAAACCAGCATAACGTGGGCGCCGATGCGCTTGTTGCCATCCGTGAATGGGTGATTGCAGACTAAGCCAAATCCAAGCTGTGCCGCCTTTGCCTGTACGGATGGATATAGATACTGCCCGCCGAATGTAGCAAAAGGAGCATTCAAAGCAGATTCCAATAAACCATCGTCACGGACACCGGCAGTGCCGCCAAATTCTTCCAGCAAGGCATCGTGCAGTTGCAAAACCTGTTCCTTGCTCAGCGTTTTCATTTGGCAAGTACCTCATAGGCTTGCTTGTTTTTGGCAATCAGGCGCTTGGAGATTTCGAGAATGTCCTCGTCTTTCGCCTGTTGCTCGTCCTCGACTTGGCTGAACTCCATTAGCACATAACGCGGGACATTATTCTTTAAGATGACCGCCGCGCCGTTCTCATCAACCATCCGTGCTACACGGGAAAAATTCTGGTTGGCCTCCGTGATGGATACAAGATTGTCTGTGTTAATAACCATAATTCAACGCCTCCTTTACATATAGTATACACGAATTATAGGATGAATTCAACCTATTTATTAAAGAAAGAAGGAATGCAGTATCGAAATCAAAATACCGAAAGAAGTCCGCGACTACCACGAAAATATCTTTTTCGGGCTGAATACGCGGCAATTCATCTGCTCGGTGCTGGCGGTCGGTGTTGCAGTAGGCATTTACTTTGCCTTGCAGCCGTATGTCGGCACCGAAGAAATCGGCTGGATGTGCATTCTGGGTGCCGCACCCTTTGCCGCCTGCGGGTTCTTCACCTACCACGGCATGACCGCCGAACAGGTGCTTTGGGCGTGGTTCAAGTCTGAAATCCTCTGCCCGAAACGCCTTATGTTCAAGTCCGACAGTTACTACTACGAAGCCATGCAGCCCGCCATCCGTGCGGGCATGAAACGAAAGAGAGGCAAGCCTATGAAGAAAAGCGAGGATAACGCTTGATTAAAACCCTGTCAAAAGCGCAGAAGATGGAACGCGAAAAGTTCCGTATTCCGCTCAGTGTACAGGACGCCATCCCCATCCGCCGCATCTTTGCGGATGGAATTTTCCAAGTCGGCAACCAATATTCCAAAACATGGTCGTTCACCGACATTAACTACGCCATCGCCAGCAAAGAGGACAAAACCAGTATGTTCCTTGATTACTCGGAACTGCTGAACGCCCTCGACTCCGGCGCATCGGCAAAAATCACAATTTACAACCGACGCATCAACAAGGCCGAGTTTGAGCGCAGCGTCTTGCTGCCAGACAAGGATGACGGGTTGGATGAATACCGCCACGAATTCAACCAGATGCTGACCGCACAGGTCACCGGCACCAGCAACAGCATTGTGCGGGAGCGTTATCTGACCGTAAGCGTGGTAAAGCGCAACGCGGACGAAGCCCGCAGCTACTTTGCCCGCGTCGGCACGGATCTGGTGACGCACCTTGCCCAGCTTTCCTCGGTGGCGCAGGAGTTGACACTGACCGAGCGCCTGCACATTTTCCGCGACTTTTTCAAGGGCGGGGAACAGGCTGCGGCGGAGTTCAATATCCACGAACACGCCAAACGCGGGCAGCATTTCAAGGACTGGTTCTGCCCCGACAGCATGGAGTTTTCCGCCGACCATTTCAAGCTGGATGCCCGCTATGGTCGGGTGCTGTATTTGCAGGACTATGCCAGCTACATCAAGGACAGCTTTGTGTCGGAACTCTGCGACATTGACCGCGACTTGATGTTATCCATCGACATCCTGCCGGTGCCGACGGACGAAGCCGCCCGGCAGCTGCAAAGCACACTGCTGGGAGTGGAAACGAATGTAGCCAACTGGCAGCGCCGCCAGAACGCCAACAACAATTTTGCCGCGACAGTTCCTTACGATATGGAACTCCAGCGCAAGGAAACCAAAGAAATGCTGGACGACCTGACCACCCGCGACCAACGAATGATGTTCGGGCTGGTGACACTGGTGCATCTGGCGGACAATAAGGAGCAGCTCGACAGCGACACCGAAACGCTCTACTCCACGGCGCGTAAGCACCTTTGCCAGCTTTCGACGCTGCGCTGGCAGCAGAAGGACGGGCTGGACACGGTGTTGCCGTATGGTCTGCGAAAAATCCAAGCCCTGCGCACGCTCACCACCGAAAGCACCGCCGTGCTGATTCCGTTCTGTGCGCAGGAAATCATGCAGCCGAACGGTCTGTATTATGGGCAGAACGCCGTCAGCAAGAACATGATCGTGGCGGATCGCCGCTTGCTGCTGAACGGCAACAGTTTTCGTTTGGGCGTGTCTGGTTCCGGCAAGAGCATGAGCGCCAAGGAAGAAATCGTGCAGATCGCGCTTTCCACCGAGGATGACATCCTCGTCTTAGACCCCGAAAGTGAGTTCAACTACCTCACCGAAGCCCTCGGCGGCGAGGTCATCCGCATCTCGGCCACGTCCGATACTCACATCAACGCGCTGGACATGGATCGCGCCTACGGCGATGAGCGCAATCCCATCGTCAGCAAGTCGGAGTTTGTGCTGTCGCTGTTCGAGCAGTTGATCGGTGACGGCATGGTGACCGCGAAAGAAAAGTCCATCCTCGGTCGCTGCACCGAGCAAGTGTACCTGCCCTACATCCGCAACGGTTATAAAGGCACACCGCCCACGCTGCAGGACTTTTACCGTCTGCTCCAAATGCAGCCCGAACCCGAAGCGCAGGGGCTGGCGCTTTCGTCCGAGTTGTTCATTACCGGCACGCTGAACACCTTTGCCCGGCACACCAATGTGGACACACAGGCGCGGATCATTGCCTACGACATCCGCGAATTGGGCGAGCAACTTATGCCGCTGGGGATGCTGGTGACGCTGGATGCGATTTACAACCGCGTGATTCAGAACTGGAAAAAGGGGCGCAGAACGTGGATTTTCTGCGACGAGTTTTACATTTTGTTCCGCTACGAGTACAGCGCCAATTTCTTCTACAAACTGTGGAAACGCATCCGCAAGTACAACGGACTTGTGACCGGGCTGACGCAGAATGTGGACGAACTGCTGCGCTCCGACACCGCCCGCCTGATGCTGGCAAACTCGGAGTTTCTGGTAATGCTGAACCAGAGCGCCACCGACCGCGCGGAACTGGCGAAGCTGCTGAACATCTCCGACAACCAGCTGGGCTACGTCACCAACGTCCCCGCAGGCTGCGGGCTGATTCGCTGTGCGGGCAACATCGTGCCTTTCACAAATTCTTTCCCCAAAAATACTAAGCTATATAAATTGATGTCGACCAACCCATCTGAGAAAAGGGAGTAAAGCCATGCAACACAAAAATAGAGGACCGCCGAAGCGGTCCACAGGGATGCTACAAACTGGAAGTTGTCAAACAGCGTTCGTTGTTTCGCTTTGTGGCATTCGTAGGTATGATTGAGAATTTCGGACGGCTCCTGATGCAGTAGCCAGTCCCGATATTTGTCCTGCTCGGCTTTCATTTTCTCATAAAGGCGAGCGTTGTAATCTGTTTCGTTCATAGCGAACACCTCCTTCAAAATAGAAATAGCCGCCTGATTTCTTTTGAAAACCAAGCGGCTATGTGTGTGGTTTATTCTGTTGTTAAAACAAGGCGCAGGATGCAGAACGGCGGGATCAATTCATATCGTTATTATCCTTAATGCCTTCGTTCATTTTTTTGATCTTCCTTTTCCACACAGAATACTGAGTTACCCAAGCAGCGAGGAAGATCGCTACGAATATGCCTACATAAGACAGAATTCCAGCGGTCGAATGGGGCATCCAGTTGGCAAAATAAGAGATAGGGAACATGATCACGCAAGCAATTGCGAAGTAAATCCCGCTTTGCTTTGCAAGGCTCCACGAATCGATCTCCCAAATAACAGAAGCCATTGCAAAGCCTGTGCCCATTATTCCGCTCAGACCGGTTTGAATGAGAACTGCATTTAGTTCGCTCCCCATTTTATTCACAAGCTCCGGAGTGACCGGATAGAAGAAGCCATCCCCAATGCAGATTGAGATAATCACCGTAATGACATATCCGATTGCAATGCCAACAGGGAAACCAATTACACCTCGTCCAATCAGTTTTTTCTTCATTTCTGCCACCTCATATTCCTAACAGTTGTTTGATTCTGGCAACGGATCGCCGTGAAACATAAGTAACCGTACCGTTTGAAAGCGTGATGCAAATTGTCCCGACAAAGCTCAAATCAAAGCTCTTGACCTTTCTCAGATTGATAATATCCGAGTTTGATATTCGGACAAAAGTCTTGCTGTCAAGCCGTTGTTCCGCCTCGTATAGCCTCAGGCGGAGCGCATACTCGCCGTGATTTGTCTCGGCAAACACCTTACCTGATTCGGCAAAAACACGGTAGATTTCAGACGGTTCCAGAACCTCGACCACATCGTCCCTGAAGCCGGCAATGACCTGCGGTTGCTCGTCTGACAGTCTTTTTATGATTGCATTGACTTCATCGGTCATTTTGTCCGTCATCACGATGATTTTTGGCTCTTTGCATTTTTCGTCTATCTTGATTTCAATTTGCATCGGTTCACCTCCTCGCTACGGTTACAGTATAGGAAAATCAAGAACCGATTTCTACCGATGCTCGATAGGTGGTTGTTTTAAGAACATAGGTGGTATTTTTTACAGGAATCTCATACTGGTCTGCATGGGCGGATGATAAGTATCTGCGGTGTGGGGATGCTCCCATACCGCAGACGGATCATCCTTATATTCAGTTCGACAAACTGGAATATATTAAGTTGTACCATTAGCGTTTTTTATATATGCAATCCAGTTTTCCAAGCTATTTATACTGAAATTATCAAGTGCATTTTTGTAGCAAACGAAAGCACTGGGATGGTTTTTCTCCATCCATTTCAATGCCTTTTTTGGTCCCAAATAAGGATGCTGCTGGATATCACAAAATATCTCTAAACTGTCAATCAACACCCAATGCCATCGAAACATCCCTTCAGCATCGTATCGTTTTACTCGCGCAAGCATCTTGACGCACCAGTCGACATTTGCATCCATTTCTGCTTTTGTTTTTTGGGGACGATTTTGTAGATACGAAAGCACCTTCATTTGGAGCGTTTTTCCTCGTTCCTCGTTATCCACAATAATCTTTCCATCAAAAATTTGGATAAAATTATTGCAATCAAATTCTCCATCAAAATAAGAAGCAGGATATACGAAAACATCCAACTGAATGTCGTTAACGAAAGATGTGTCATGGAATTGCTCATGGTCATAAGAAATAACCAATGCGTCAAAATCACTGTTCAGATTGTTTGTTCCGTTCGCATATGAGCCATAAAGGATGATGGAAAGAGGGTTATACTTTTGCTCAATATATTCAATGATTTTCTCCAACAAAGTCACCTCATCAAATTCCGATTTATATACCTGTTTTAATGCTGCCAAATATTGTTTTCCAAATCCCGCAGCCGTCCCTTATAGTCATCTATCAAAGCCTGAACATTTTCCCCCTGCGGGAAGGTCACCAGATAGCCGTCCCCGGCCTCATGAAAACCGATGATTCCCGCAAGCCCTGCCATCTCGGCTACCTTGAGCAGCGTGTGGTAATCGTATTCCGCCGCACTGAGATACAAATTCATCATAACACCCCGCAGTCGTAAAACATATCTGTATTATACATCGTCCGTTTTTACTTTGCAAACCGATTCCGAGAAAGGACACCCTATGTTCAAATTCTACCGCTTCCTGATTTTACCCCTTACCGCTGTTTTTCTTGCAAGTACCGCAGGTATTGCCCGCTATGCCGCCGACTCCTGTACGCAAAGCCGAATATATCGGCAGCTTGCCGCGCAGACAGAAGAATTCCCCGATGACGCCGCGTCACGGGGGAATGATTTTTTGCCGCAGTATCAGGCGCTGTACGCGCAAAACAGCGACCTCGCCGGGTGGATACAGATTGACGGAACCAACATCAACTACCCGGTCATGCAGTCAAAGCATGACCCCGACTTTTACCTAAAGCACAACTTTGAAAAAGCTGACTCCCCGCACGGCTGCCCGTATGTGCAGGCAAACTGCGACCTGCAAACGCCATCCGACAACATCCTTGTGTACGGACACAACATGAAGAACGGCACTATGTTCTCTGATTTACTGCAATACAAGCGCGAATCCTTTTGGGAGCAGCACAGAATTATCCGATTTGATACCCTGACGGCACAGGCAGAATATACCGTGATGGCGGTATTTCGGGGCGAGGCTGAGAACCTGTTCGCCTATTATCAATGTACCGATGCCGAAACACCGCAGGAGTTTGCCGCCTATGTGGACGCCTGCAAGGGCGCTGCCCTGTACGACACCGGCGTGACGGCTGCTTATGGGGACAAGCTGCTTACGCTGTCCACTTGCGATGATTCCGGCAAGAACAGCAGGGTGGTCGTTGTGGCAAAGCGTATAACCGAAGCAAGGTGAGAGTATGAGAACGCCAAAAGAAAATAAACAAATCCTCCGCAACCGCACCCCCAAAAGTACGGCGGGGACGATACCGAAAGCCGCCCTAAAAGCGGCGTGGCGAAAAACGAAGGAGCAGTCCCGTACCGTCGCGCGGGAAAATGACACCGACCCCCGACAGCCGGAACCGACAGACCTTGCAGGTTCGGCGGCGGAACAGGCAGCAGCTTTTGTGTGGCATCAGGGGCGGAAATTGGCAGAAACCCAAGCCCGACAGCGCCGCCAAAAGGAAGCTGCCGCCCACGCCCACGCCGCCAGTGAGCGCGGTGTCAGCCCGAAACAAGCCGAGTGCGGCACGCTGCCCGATGCGGCGCAACGCCCGCGCCGTGGGGCAGATTTGCCCCGACAGCGGGCGAAAGAAAAAGCCATCACCGCCAAAACCGCGCCGCGCGACATTTGCGGCGTGACACAAGGTCAGCGCCAACTGCGAACCGCCGCAAATGAAACTGTGCGCAGTGTGACGACCCAAGCGCAGATGCAGACCCGCACCCGCCAAGTACAGCTTGCTATCCAGAAAGCTGCCAGCAATACCCGCAGGACGGTTACAGCGGTACGCTCGGCCATACGACACTTTCTCGCCAGCCTCCACAGCCTTGTTGCGACCATTGCCGTAGGCATCAGCGTGGCGCTTAGTATTATTATCGTAATCAGCCTTGTGGCGTTTGTGTCCGGCTCGGCTTACGGCATTTTCTTTGCCGCCGATGCCCCCAACGCAGCGTCCGTAACCGTGCGCGAAGCCGTAGAAACCCTGACGGAAGAATACCGCGACAGACTGGAAGAAATCTCCGACACGGTACAGCACGACCGCCAAGACATTACCGCCAACGATGATGTATACTACATCCGCTGGCAAGATGTCTTGGCGGTCTTTTCTTCGTATGTATCAGGAAATGAACAAGGCGCACCTGTTGCGGCGCTGACAGAGGAACAGGTGGATAAACTGCGGGAAACTATGTGGGCAATGAACGCAGTGGACTACGCTACCCGTGCGGAAACCGCTGTTATAGAAACTACTGACGAGGAAGGCAATCCTACCACCACGGAGATAACCGAAACCGTCCTCGTAATCGAACTGACCCACAAAACACCCGACGAGATGGCGGCAGATTATCATTTCACCACCCGCCAGAACTCCTATCTGCAACTCCTGCAAGACCCGCAGTATGAGGAACTGTGGACAGAATTGCTCGGCGGTTTTGCACAGGGCGGTGGAGAACTTATGAACCCGGACAGCACTCGCACCCCCACAGGCACCCTGCAGTGGCCGCTGCCGGTTGCGGGTACGATTACCTCGCAGTTCGGTCACCGTGTAGACCCAATCACTGGAGAGGTCAGTTCCCACACTGGCACCGACATTGCCTGTGCCGAGGGCACACCCATCCTTGCCGCCGCAGATGGCACCGTCACTGTTGCCAACAGTCTTGACAGCTGGGGCGGCAGTTACGGCTACTACATCCAAATCGACCACGGCGGCGGACTGGAAACACTATATGCACACTGCTCCAGCATTTGTGTCACCACCGACCAACAAGTGCAGGCCGGGCAGGTCATCGGTTATGTCGGCCACACTGGGCGAGCCACAGGCAGCCATTTGCACTTAGAGGTACATGTAAACGGAAGCAGGACAGACGCAATGAGGTATTTCGGAATGTAAATTGTAAAGAAAAACATGTGAATTTTTGAACGAGTGTCCATGCTGCGGTTGAATCACCGGATTGGTATGCAACAATGCCTTGATAAATTTCCGGGGCCATTTTCTTCTATCACCCCGAAGGGTAAGGAGAAAACAGCGGACGGTTTGTAAACGTAAGAAAAAAGAAATTAAATTATAGCAGTAAGACTTTGAAAATCGCCATTTGAAAAGCATCCACACAACGCCGCTATAATGCCAAGTAGAATGATTCGGCGATGCTGCTACTGCTTTGCTTATTGCTGCTCGGAAAAATAGAGTCCCAGGTTTTCCTCGATGCGCTGGACGGCGGTGTCCAGGTCGATCTCGTTGCCGTAGTAGTCAAACGCAGCCTCATGCGTTACATCATAAATCGTGGCAGAGCTGACGGACGGCGCGCCCAGCTCTTCGATCAGGGAATCCCAATCGCAGGTCAGCGGGTCGGCGGCGTAGGTCTGCTCCCCGTCCGCGATGGTCTGCGCCAGATAGGCGTTTTCCACATCCCGCTGTACCGAGAAGCCCTTGTAGAGGGAATTCAACTGCACAACGGGGTCTGTCAGCATGATTTGGACAAAAGCTTTTGCCAGTGTGGGGTTGGCGGCGTTAGCCGGGATGGAAACGATCTCTTTGGCCTCAAAGCCGCTGCCGGGCAGCGGCCGGATGGCAACGGCGGGGGAGCTCCAAAACAGCTTCAGCGCGTCGGAACGGCTGCTTACAACGCCGGTACCGCAGGGGTAACTCCCCTCGGCCACCTTGATCAGGCTCATGGCAAACTCCGACTGGGCCACGCTCTGTCCGTTGCCGCTGGCCATCACATACTCGTTGGTTTGGGCGGTGATCTGCTGGCCATCGATCATCTCTCTGGTGGATTGCAGGAATGCGCGCAGCGCGTCCTCGTCAATGCGCTTCTCCTCCGGGAAGAGCCCGGCGCTGGAGGCAATATAGAAGGAATCAAAAATATCCTCGTAGGAGGTGTTAAAAATCAGGCTTTGCTCCTGATAGAGCGCGGCCAGCGACGCCAGCGAGGCGTAGTCATCCACGTTGATCTCGCTGCTGCCGCTTACAAAAACCGGCACGCGGAACACCGACGGATAGGCGTAGGGCCTGCCGCCCAGCGAGTAGGCGGTCAGGATGTTTTCATAGTATCCGTCCATCGAAACAACACCATCCAGCGACGCCAGCACACCTTTCTCCATCAGCGAACGGATGGGCAGGCCGTCCAGAAAAAGCACGTCGGGCGCTTCACCGGCCAGCAGACGGGTGTTTAGATTCTTGATGATATCCTCGTCGGAAAGGGCCTGGCTGGTGGCATCGCGGCCAAATTCCAACTGAACGTCACAATCCGGGTACTGGTTGGCAAAGACCGCGGCGGCGCTGCGGATGACATCGCTGTCCTCCAGCGCCCAAATATACAGGCTTTGCGCTGCCTGTGTGGGCAGGGTGGCGTCCAACCGGATCAGGACAGTCAGCGGCGCGCCGTTCTGCAGGCAGGACACCAGGAAGGCGGCATCCCCCAGCGGGAGAATCTCATAGTCGGTGGTCTGCGGTGCGGCGTAGACAAAGCCTTTTTCCTGCACCATGGCCTGCTTGACCGAGGAACCAAAGCCCGCCTGAAAAACTCCGTCCATGGTGAGGAAAACGATCTGCTGGTTCTCGCCGTCCACCGCATAGGCGGCCACCTCCTGTGCCTCAGGAACAATCGCAAAGGAATCGGCCTTTTCACCGGAAGGAAGCGCATAGACATCCATCGTTCCGGCATTCCGGTTGCGCAGATACAGCCGGTTGCCCGATACCGCAAAGGTATAATCCACAACGCTGGGACGGATCGTGGCGGAAATATCCCCGCTCTGCCCGTCCACAATCTGCAGAACACAGCTTCCTGCGCCGTCCGCCAGGCAGACGACCGCATACCCCGGGGCGGCGGCAAAGTCGGTGATGTAGGGCGCGGTGCCGCCGGCAGGCGGCGTATCTGTCAACACTGTGCGGACGCTTCCCTGCGAATCGACGCGGTAGAGCGTCAACGCGCCGCCGGTCTCGGCGGCGGCCACCCACCACCGGCCGCTGCCGCCGTAACAGGCGGTCAGCGTTTCCACCTGCGTTTTGTCCAGCCCGTCCAGAAAGGCTTGTACGGTGGAGGGATCGATGGTTTCCCAGCCATCCCCCGTCCAGGAAAACGCCGCTGCGGTGTTTTGGGCGTCATTATACAGCGATAACGTGGGAACGCCGTCCAGCATCTGTAGCTTGGCGGGAGCGAAGCCGCTGTCCACCGCGGGGGTGACCTCCGTCTGGGTGTATTTTCCCGTGGCGTACTTCGTTTGGGAGGCCGTTCCCGGCTCCTCGGTTGAAGGAGCGGCGGAACACCCTGCCAGCGCCAGCAGCAAAGCCATGAGGGCGGCCAGCGGCGCAAGCCGTGATCGAATTCGGTTCATACAAATTCCTCCTGACGGGGCGGCGGCGCAGGCGGCCGCTGCCCTGGCAATTTTGGTAATACCACTGTACCACACAAAACCTGAAAAAATCCTGAATGCGCCTGCGGCTCTTTCCGGCCTTGGTTGCGCTCCGGGAGAATTTGTGCTATAAATTAAATAATCTGCCGCTTTTGATACGGCCTACGAGATATGCCCCGGGAGGTAGAATACATGAACTTGCTAGTGATCGAAGATGACCGGAAACTGAACCGGATGCTGTGCGAAATCCTTGAAAAAGAGGGCTACACGGTGAAAGCCTGCACCGACGGGGAGGAAGGCGCTTACTATCTGCAGCAGAACGCCTACGACCTGGCGCTGGTGGACTGGATGCTCCCCGGCGAAAGCGGGCCGGACATCCTGCGGGAAAGCCGCCGCAAGGGGATCATGACGCCGGTGGTGATGCTGACGGCGCTGACCGCCGTGGAAAACAAGGTGACCTGCCTGGATGCCGGCGCCGACGACTATCTGGGTAAACCCTTTGACAGCCGGGAGCTGTTGGCCCGTGTCCGGGCCAACCTGCGGCGGCAGGCCCCCATCGAGGAGCTGGTGGTGCTGCGGTACGGGGATCTGGTGTACGACACCAAGGCGCTGCTGCTGGCCTGTGGCCGGGAGGAGATCGCGGTCTCCAAAAAGCTGGGCCTTATGATTGAACTGTTTATGAAAAGCAAGGGTCAGGCGCTGGCACGAGCCACCCTGTTTGCCCGCGTATGGGGCGCGGACGCCGACGTGGAGGAGGCCATTCTGGACAATTACATCGGCTTTTTCCGCCGGCGGCTGGCCCAGATCCACTCCAAGATGAGCCTGCGGACCGTTCGAGGTGTTGGGTATGCCCTTGTGGAAGAAAAAGAAGGCCGCTGAATCGGCCGCGCCGTTGGACGTTCTGCGGTGGAAGATCGTAGCGGTGAACATCCTGTTTGCCGCCATGGTGGTGGCTACCCTCTGTTTCGTGGCCGCCCGGCAGGGAAAGAACGCCCTGGAGGAGAAGCATAGGCTGGCCTTCGCCTCCCTCTGTTCCGCCCTGGAACAGCCGATCCTGGAGACACAGACCATCGACCATAAGGCAATCTACAGCAGCGCGGTGGAAAACCGCCTGGTGCCTGCCTTATTCGAGAAGGGAGCCCCCATCGAGAATCCCTACCTGCAGGGCGATGATGCCGCACCGCTGCTCACTCTCAGCGAACCAATGCTGGAAGAGGCGCGGCAAAGCGTGGATGGGCAGAACGGCCTGTGGGCCAAAACGGTTGTCCGGCAGGCATACACCCTGCGGGACGGGAGTGCCCTCTGGTTTGCGGAATACTGTGCAATCCCCACGGCCAGTGGGAATTGGATCGAGATGTACCTGTTTCAGGATGCCGCGACCTTCCGGCAGGAATGGGGCAGGATGCAACTGTTGTACGTAGCGGTGGCGGCGGGCGGCGTGCTGGCTTTGGGGGCGCTGGCCTTTGCGCTGACCGGCTGGGCCATGCAGCCCGCCCGGCGGGCCGAGCGGATGGAGCGGGAGTTTTTGGCGGCGGCCAGCCACGAGTTGAAAAGCCCGCTGGCAGTGATCATCACCAGCGCCGAACTGCTGCCTTCCGGCGGCGAGGAGGCAAAATACCGCGCCAACATTCTGTCAGAAGCGCACCGGATGGCGCAGCTGGTGCAGGAGCTTCTATCCCTTTCCCGTCTGGAGACCGCTGCCCGTCAGATCATGCCGGCAAAGCTGGACACCGAGGCCTTTCTCTGGGAAGTTTACGAGACATGGCAGCCGGTGGCGGCAAAGGCCGGTGACCGGCTGACCCTCCGCCTGCCGGACGGCGCGCTGCCGCCCATTCGGGCAGACGAGGACGCGCTGAAGCAGGTGATGGCCATTCTGTTGTCCAACGCCGTTCAGCACACCCCCAGCGGTACGCAGATCGAACTTTCCGCCGTGGCGGCGGGGCGAACGGTCTGCCTGTCGGTGGCCGATACGGGGCCGGGCATTGCGGATAAGGAACGGGCTTTCCAAAAGTTTTATCGCGCAGACCCGCAAACCGGCGATGCCAGCCTGGGTCTGGGCCTGAGCATCGCGCAGAAGCTTGTGGCGCTGCATCACGGCAGCATCACGATCCGGGATACGCCGGGCGGCGGCGCTACGCTGCAGGTCACGATCCCACAGGCGTGATATTGGCAGAATCCACAACCGTTTGTCGCATCATTGTAAAAAGTGCTGTGAGAGCCTTTTGGTTTTCTCACAGCACTTTTTGTGTACATACCGAACAAGAAATCACTCGTCGGCATCGTCGATTTTCGATGAAAGAAACGCGCGTTTTCGCTCGAATGAGCACTTTGATATGAAATCCGTGCTATAACAAGGGCAATTTACGGAATAGGATGTGAATCGCCAATATGCAGATTAGTCGAATCCGGTTCCCATCAGGAACTGCAGAAAGCTGGGAAGTATTATTCAGAATTAATCAAAGCGCAGATCGAACCAATCGACCATTTGGCGCAATTGGATGAGACCTAAAAGCTGTTTTGGCAGAAAGGTATTCAGGTTTTTTTCAGGTTCCCTGTGCTACAGTGTAGGCAGGGAGGTGAAGGCGATGAAACGGCCAAAGGTCACTGGCCTGCGCCGGAGGGAGAGCTGGCAGGCACTGCCTTTTCTGCTGCCCAGCCTGTTGGGGCTGTGCCTGTTCTATCTGTTCCCACTGGCCGAAACGGTTCGGGCCAGCTTTATGGACCCGCTGCGCAGCCGGGCCGTCGGGTGGGGGAACTACCGGGCGCTCTTTCAAAATACTGCGTTCCGTCTGGCTGTCCGCAACACCTGCCGCTTTCTCTGCATCTGCATCCCGGCGCTGCTGGCCGTCAGCCTGCTCTGTGCGGTGCTGCTTGGCGCGGCAAAACGGCGGGCGGTCTTTTTCAAAAGCGTCCTCCTGCTCCCCTATGCGATCCCTGTTGCCAGCATCGTTGTGTTATGGAGGGCGCTTTTCTCCGGCAAGGGGCTGGTCAACGGCTTGCTGGTGGGGCTGGGGTGCCGGCCCGTGGACTTTATGGGCAGCAGCGCGGCCTTTTGGGTGCTGATTTTCACCTACCTTTGGCGAAACAACGGGTACGATATGCTGCTGTGGCTGGCGGGTCTGGAGACCATCCCCCGGCCCTTGTATGAAGCGGCAGCGGTGGATGGAGCCACCCCTTTTCAGACCTTTGTCTTTATCACGCTGCCCAATCTGCTGCCAACGGTGGTGCTGACCACCATACTGAGCCTGGTCAACTCCTTTAAGGTCTTTCGGGAGGCCTACTTGGTGGCAGGCAACTACCCGCAGGAAAGCATATATCTGCTGCAGCACCTCTTCAACAACTGGTTCCTGTCGCTGGACATCGGCAAGCTGTCTGCCGCCGCCGTGCTGCTGGCGCTGGGGCTTGGCTGCGTCGTGTATCTACTGTATCACTTTTGGGGTGGTGGGCAGGAATGAGAAAAAAGGAGCCTCTTTTGCCGGTGCTGATCCTTGGCCTGCTGGCCTTCACCGTCCTTTGGCCGCTGTGGTTTACCGTCGGCGGTGCGCTGATGGCGTCGGACGAATTGACAGTCGCCCTGGGGCCGGCCCTGTTGGACACAGCAGACGGCGGGTATGCGGTGTGGACGATCCTGCCTTCCTGGCCGACGCTCCAACCGCTGGCGGAGCTGCTGCTGGACACCCCGCAGTTTTTTTCGGTCTTCTGGAACACCTGCCTGCTGGCCTTTGCACAGATCGCCGGTCAGCTGGTGGTCGCCGCCCCCGCATCGTGGGCGTTTGCCAAGCTGCGCTTTGCGGGCAGGCGTTTCCTGCTGCTCGGGTACATTGCGCTGATGGTGCTGCCCTTTCAGGTACTGATGGTACCCAACTACCTGATCGCCACACGCCTTGGAATCTACGATACGCCGCTGTCCGTCATCCTGCCAGGGGTGTTTTCGGCGTTCCCGGTTTTTATCATGACCCGCAGCTTTCAGGATGTTCCCAATGAACTCCTCGAGGCGGCCAAGCTGGACGGCGCAACGGCCTGGCAGATCTTTTGGAAGATCGGCGTTCCGCTGGGATATGCCGGAATCTTTGCCGCCTTGGTGCTGAATTTTATCGAAGGGTGGAACGCGGTGGAGCAGCCGCTGCTCTTTCTGAAATCCCAATCCAACTGGCCGCTTTCCATGTATATGAACGATATTGTGACAGACAACCTGGGGATCGCCATGGCGGCCAGCCTGCTCTCGCTGATTCCGGCGATGCTGGTGTTCCTGTATGGGCAAACCTATCTGGAACTGGGCATCCAGGCCGGAGGCATCAAGGCATAAGGAAGGAGACATTTTCTGTGAAAATCGTCAGGGATTCTGCCGTTCGTCAGGAACCGGCGCAGCCGCAGGCCGTATCGCCGGAGGAAAACAGGTTTTCGATTCGCCCCCGGCAGATCGCGCTTTTCTTTTTGTGGATGCTGGCTTTTACGCTGCTTGCCCGCGGAACATCCGGCGCGCTGCTGCCAGAGGTGCAGCTCTCCACGCCGGCGCCCAATACCATCACCCAGAGCCTAACGGCGACAGGAACCATTCAGTGGGCGGCGGGCAGCCTGTTCTATCTGCCCGAAGGGCTGCTGGTGGAGGCGGTTTTTGTCTCGGAGGGGGAGGCTGTACAGGAAGGAGACAAAATAGCGGCCCTCCGCCGGGAGGATGTGGAACAGAAGCTGCGGAGCCTTCAGGCAGAACTTGCGCAGAAACAGACGGAATATGCCCGGCTTACCAAACCGGTGGCGGCGGACAGCTATGATCTGGAAAAAGCCCAGCAGGCCCTGCAGGCCGCCTACCAGGCAGCGGAGAACAGCGCGGCAGCCTGGGAGGAGAAAGAAGCGAACGCCGGCAGCGAGCGGGATGCCCTGCAGCGCGAACTGAACGAACGGCAGGAAAAGGCCGCCCAATATGCCCGCGAGATCGCAGAGAAGCAGGCACAGCGGAAGTTGCTGCAGCAGGAAGAATCGCCGGACGAGGAAATCATCAGCCGGATCGAAGCGGAGCTGACGCAGCTTACGGCAGAGGAAACGCAAAACCGGGAGGCACTGGCCGAAGCGGAAGCCCGGCTCAACGAGGCGGACGCAGCGCTGGAAAGCGTCCAAAGCCAACGGGAAGAAGCGGCTCGCACGGCTGCGCAGGCCGCCGAACAGGCGGAGCAGGCCCGAAACGACGCCCGGCACGCCTACGAGAAAAGCGTGGAAGCCGCCAGTGAAACAGCCGCCGCCAATGCGGCCAGTGCCACGGTTCTGGCGGAACAGATCCGGGAAATGGAAAGTAGCGTGGAGACGCTGAAAAAATTGGACGAGCAGGAGGGCGTCTTCTGTGCGCCGCAGACGGGTACCGTGGAATCTCTGCAGCTTATGCAGGGGCAGACCAGCGGCCAGGTGGGCGGGAGCATTTCCGACCCCGAAAGAGGGTATCAGATCCGATTTGCGCTGGAGGCCGAGGACGCGGTGCAGGATACCGCCGGCGTTACGGTGACGGTCATGCAGGGAGCAAAGTCCGAAAGCGTGAAAATCAATTCGTCCGTTTCTCAGCAGGATGGAGGCGTGGTGCTTTCCGCTGCGCTGACCGGGTCGGATTGGCAGGTGGGAAAAGCGGAACTCACAATCCGGCTTTCCGAGACGGAATATGACTGCTGCCTGCCGGTCAGCGCCCTTCACAGTGATAACGGCGGGGATTTCGTCTATTCGGTGGAGGAGCGCAACACTATTTTGGGGCTGCAAAACATCGTGCGCAAGGTTTATGTGGAGGTCGTGGAGCGCAACAACGAGCTGGCGGCCCTGCGGAATTATACGACCGGTGCGCCGGTGGTGGCCGCCACAACGAAGAGCTTGCAGGAGGGCGCACGTGTGCGTACAGCGGGATGAAGATTCGAAAGGCGGTGCTGCTTTTGGCATGCGCGGTTTCCTGGGGGATCGCTGTTTGGTTTGCGGGGAGGCTGTGGGCAGCCTATCCGCTGGTTTCGGTGCGCTCCGACGTGCCGGTCACGGGGCGGCAGCTGGAAGCGCTGCGGTCTGCTTTGCGGCAGGAGGATGGGGCGAGCGCGCTTGTTCCCGCTTTTTGGAGCCAGGCAGAGGGATCGGCGGAAAGCCGCTGGGAAACCTGCGGGATCACTGCCATTCTATATTGCGGCGAGTATGACGCGGTGTATCCTGCCGTGCTTCTGGAGGGGCGGTTCCCCGCTGCGCAGGAGAATGGCAAATGCGCGGTCTCAACCGCTGCCGCGTGGCAGCTCTGGGGCAGCGAGGACGTGCTGGGGCAGGAATTGGAGATAGAAGGAGACATCTACCGCGTGTGCGGGCTCTTTCGCAGCAGCGCCAGCCTGGCCCTGTGCGGGGAAAGCCTTGACCATGGCTTTTCCAACATCGAGTTTTGGGGCGGCTACGCTGCGCCGCCGGTGGAGACGGTGCAGCAACTTTTGCGTGCGGCGGGGATCGCACAGCAGGTGACCCTCTATTTCCCTTTCCCCTGGATGGCCGCCCTGACGGCCTATGCCCTCTGCCCGGCGGGGCTGGTGCTGCTGGCCGCCGCCCGCACCCTGGGCGGCCGGGTGCGCAGGGGGTGCCCAAAGGAAACGTGCTGGTTTGTTTTGGGCGGCGCTTTTCTGCTTGCGCTCGTCCTGTCCGCCCTGCTACGGTTGCTCCCGCCCTGGATCACCCCCGCCCGGTGGAGCGACTTTTCCTACTGGGGCGGCTTGCTGCCCGCAGTGGGCAAAGCCATAGAAACCGGCTTTTCCCTGAACCCCTGTGCCAAGGATGTCCTCGCCAAATGGAACACGCTGGGGCTTCTCATTGCCGCAACGCTCGCCAATGCTGCGGCCGGAAAGCTGATGCTCAGCAGGCAGCAAAAAAACTCCACAAATTTATGAAACCAATCCACCTTATCTTACGGATAATATTTGTAAGATAAGGTGGATTTTTATGATAATCGCAGTTTGTGACCCGAAAGGGATTGCTATCGAAGCGATAAAGACGATATTGTACCATGATAAAGGACTTTCAGACCGTATCAGTCGTATTTATGAGTTTTGGAATATGGAACAGTTGCTGGATGCCAGCAGAGATAGTTCTTTCGACTGCATTGTTTTTCCCAATTACTGCAATTCCCACAATAGTGTAGTGTGCAGTTTATCCTGCGGATATAATCGGTTCCCGCTTGTTGAACATGATCCGAGGTACACTCTCATTGTACGGGATATTCTCTATTGGGAAACGGCACGTTCCCTTTGGACGCAGTACTTGAAGGCAATTCCTGGCAAGGAGGAAAAAGTAAAGAGAGCCATCAGAGGGATACTGGCGGACTACGAAAAGGAAGAACGTGACATCATCTATTTGGAAAGCAAAAACCATTGTGTTCTTGTCCATTTGGATGGCATACGCCAAACGCCGGAAGGCTCTCCGTCGTTCTATGCTACAGGGGCTGACAAGAGCTGCCAGCCGGTAGGCATATATCAATCTGCTTATATATCTGGAAAAATTTCAGTCCATGGAGCACTTCAAACAGGAACTCGTCGAATATCTGGATTACTACAACAACCGCAGAATCAGAGCAAAACAAAAGGGCTTGCCGCCTGCAATTCACAGACAACAAGCCCTTTCGGCTGCTTGAACAATTTTTACTTCAAAATATGGCCCTGACTTTTTGGGATCACCTCAAAACCGCGGATGTCCTGCTATTTATTTGGTGAAAAAACCATGTAGCTGATTGCTTTATAGAATAGACTCGTCAGGATTTGAAGCTTTTGGATCGGATGCCAGCACGCCGCGGTAAAGCACTTCGGAAGAAACGTAACTGACTTCGGGCGCCGCTTTCGGGTGTTCTATCACAAAAAGAATCTTGGCGGCCAAGCGAGAACCGATGGTTTTCGGCTTTACATCGACTGTTGTAATACGGTCGGCAACGTTCAAATATTCGCTGTTGTTGTCAAAGCCCGTCAGTACGATACGTCCTTCAGGGTCTATCCCTTTTTCTTCAAGATAACGCTGGATGAAATGAGCAATATAGTCGCTGGCACAGACGATACCGTCCGGCATGGTTGGCAAAAAGTCCAGAAAGTGACTGATTTCCTCATAATGGGTACGAAGACCCAATGACCCGGTAAGGTAAAGACTGGGGTTTGGAATGATCCCATGCTCATGCAGCGCATCCAGAAATCCCTCGTAGCGTTCTTTGTTTGTCTGGGCATATTCTACATCGCCTATGAAACTGAGCTTTCGGCATCCATGACGGAGCAGATTGCTTGTAATCTGCCGGATAAGGTCGCGACCCTCAATAATGAGCAGATCCCCATGTAACTGGTTATAGGGGACAGAAGGAACCGTGTCCAGAAAAACCTTTGGTATAGGTAAAGAGGATAACAGCCGCAGCAAGGGCGCAGAGTACGTGTTCAGTACAATGACACCATCTACTGTACCGTTTGTCAAAGGCTCCGGCAACACATAGCCCGCTTTGTAATTTGTGGGAAGATATGTGTACATGAGGTTGACATTATGCTCGGAAAGATCTTTGGCAATCTGATGGATAATCTGCATCCAGAAAAGAGAGGACTCCGGTCGGCACACGGCTACCGCTACGGTGCGTGTGTGGGGAGGCAGTTGAGCAGAGACGGTCGCAGTGGTATCCTGAGAGGGAGTGTGGAAATAGCCCATCTCGGTGGCTTTTTGATGGATTTGGGCACGCATAGAATCCGAAACGCCGGGACGGTTGCTTAGCGCTTTCCATACGGTGATTCTGGAAACAGAAAGAGCATCGGCAATATCCTGCATGGTTGGTTTGCTCATGAAAGAAAGCCTCCGTTTTTTTAGTTTATAGAAAGTATAGCACAATCACAAGAGAAAGGCAACACTAAATGTTAACTTTTGCTAATGCTCAATGTTGAAAATGTTGGCTATTATGCACAGAAAGATAGGGCGAAATCCGTTAAAATACACGAATACAATAAAACGATGCGCAATTTGTGCAAAACGACGATTGACAGACACAAAAGCAAATGTTAATATTGGGTTAATAAAAGCAACAAAAGTTGACTGTAAAGCTAACGGTGAGTTAACATGAACTGTTGACGGTTGTTAACAATTGGTTCGCCGAAAGAAAGGGGCACATTCTATGAAAAAGGATAAGTCGGCAGTTTCAGCTTCAACGAAGCCACGCCGCAAACGTTGGACGCGTGATGACACGGAGCTGACATTGCTGGGGCTTCCGGCAGCCATCTGGTACGCAGTCTTTTGCTACCTGCCCATGTTCGGTCTGATTATCGCCTTCAAAAACTTCAAGATCACTCCGGGAAAGAGCTTCCTTTACAGCTTGTTCCACAGCGACTGGGCAGGGTTTGACAACTTCAAATTTTTCCTTACCAGCAACACCTTTGCCATGCTGCTGCGCAATACGCTGTTATATAACATCTTATTTATCGTATTGAACATTGTAATTCCGGTTACATTGGCTGTGCTTATCAATCAGATTTACAGCCGCATTGCTTCTAAAGCATACCAGACGATGATGTTCTTCCCGTACTTCCTTTCGTGGGTTGTTGTCAGCTACTTTGTCTACGCTTTTCTGAACCCTGACAAAGGCCTGATGAACACCATTATTCAGGCTCTTGGCGGCGATAAAATCATGTGGTATTCTCAGCCAAAATGGTGGCCGCTGATTTTGACTTTCATGCAGGTCTGGAAATCCATGGGCTATAATATGGTTGTCTACCTTGCAAGTATTACCGGCATTGACAGTACGCTGTACGAGGCGGCAACGCTGGACGGCGCGACCAAGTGGCAGCAGACCAAATATATTACACTGCCGGCACTGAAACCCATCATCGTTATGATGTTCATTCTGAATGTCGGCCACATCTTCTATTCCGATTTCGGCTTGTTCTATCAGGTTACGCAGGGTGTTCCCAACTCACTGTACAACGTTGCCAGCACATTTGACACCTATGTCTACCAGGCTTTGCAGAGCAATGTGACAATCGGCAGAACTGCTGCCGCAGGTTTGTTCCAGGCTGCATGCTGCTGCGCGACCGTTCTGGTTGCCAACTTCATCGTTTCCAAGATTGATGAAGAAAGCGCGATTATTTGATGAAGGGAGAACACACAAATGACTCTGGCAGAAAAGCATAAGATAAAGGCCGAAGAAAAAAAGCTGGAAAAAGAGGAAGCTCGTGCGAAGTTCCGCTTAAACCAGATTAAGCCAACAACGAATGCCTGCTTTAACATTCTGTTTGTACTGCTTTCCTTCGTCTGTCTGTTTCCGGTGTTCTACGTCTTTATGATTTCCGTTTCCTCCACGGATTCTATCACAAAGTACGGGTACAGGCTTTTCCCGGATACATATTCCACGGCGGCGTACACGTTCCTTTGGAATGAACGCGGAACGATTTTTAATTCACTCATAATTTCCGTGGTGGTCACGGTTATGGGTACGGTGCTGGGTGTGCTGCTGACCACAATGATTGGCTATGTGCTTTCCCGCCCGAACTATAAACTCAAAGGCTTCTTCACTTGGATGGTGTTCATCCCGATGATTTTCAATGGCGGCATGGTTGCAAACTATGTGGTTGTTGCCAATATGCTGCGTTTGAACAACACCATCTGGTGTCTGATTCTGCCGCTGGCGATGAGCAGCTTCAATGTTATTATCTGCAAGACCTTCTTCCGAACAACGGTACCGGATTCCATCATTGAGTCGGCAAAGATTGACGGCGCATCCCAGATGAAAATTTTCTGGCGTATTGTGGTGCCCATCTCCAAGCCAGTATTTGCCACCATTGCACTGTTCCTGACGTTTGGCTACTGGAATGACTGGTTCCAGTCTGCCCTGTATATTTCGGATTCCAAGCTGGTATCCTTGCAGGCACTGCTGAACAACATGATGAAGAACCTGGAGTACATCGCCAATAACCCCAGCGCAGGTCTGAGTCTGCAGCAGTACCGTAACTCGATGCCGTCCGAATCCGTTCGTATGGCAATCGCAATCATTATCGTCATTCCCATTGCGTGCGCGTATCCGTTCTTCCAGAAGTACTTTATTTCCGGTCTGACGGTTGGTGCGGTTAAGGGCTAAGAGAAAGACTCTGAAAAAGAAAAACACTGTATAAGAACATCGATGCTAACAAATAGGCCCATTCAATTTTCCCACCACATTTGGTTCTGTTCCCCTATAAGGGGAATGAAGATACACAACTTTACACAAGCAAAGGAGAAAAACAGATGAAAAAGTTCAACAAAGTGCTTGCGCTGGGCATGGCCGGTTCCATGGCCCTCAGCATGGCAGCCTGCGGCGGCAGTTCCTCTACTTCTGCCTCCACCAGCACCGATGGCAGCAGCACCTCTACGGCTACTCCTTCCAATGAAGTCGTTACCCTGAAGTGGGTGGCCGTTGGTTCTGGCATGCCTTCTAACTACGATGCATGGCTGGCACAGATTAACCCGTATCTGGAAGATAAGATCGGCGTCAACATTGACATGGAGGTTATCTCCTGGGGCGACTGGGACACCCGCCGCAATGTTATTGTGAACACCAGCGGTGAATACGACATCCTGTTCACCAACGTCAACACCTATAACAACGACGTCAATACCGGTGCTTTCCTGGATATCACCGATATGGTCAAGGAAGCGGCTCCTGAACTGTACGCTTCCGTTCCGGAAGATTATTGGAAAGCCTGCGAAGTGGGCGGACGTGTTTATGGTGTGCCTACCTACAAGGATTCTTCTCAGAGCGAGTACGTTGTCTGGGATAAGGCAAAGATCGAGGCTGCCGGCTATGACTATACCAAGGAGCTGGGCATCACCGATCTGGATGAACTGACTGCGCCCCTGAAGGCTATCAAGGACACTGACGGCGAGGCTTCCTTCCCTCTGAACAAAAACGGCGGCGGCTACCAGTCCTATATGTATGACCAGCTTGGCGCCGGTCTGTATCCCCTGGGTGTGCGCTATGATGACAGCGAGGGTAAGGTTGTTGCTACTGTTGAGCAGGATGACGTCAAGCAGATTCTGAAAACCTTCCATGAGTGGTACAACGAAGGTATCATCAACTCTGACGCTGCAACCCGTCCCGAAGATGCAAACTACAAGGCTTGCTCCATTGCACAGGGCTGGTCCGGTGCGGCAATCACTTCCTGGGGTCCGCAGCTCGGCGTTGAGTGCGTTGCCCAGAAGTGGGGCCCGACCATCGTCTCCAATGAAACTGTCCGCGGCTCTCTGAACTGCATCTCCGCTAACTGCGCACATCCCGAAAAGGCACTGGAATTCCTGCAGCTGGTAAACACCGACACCTACGTCCGTGACCTGTTCTACTACGGCGTTCAGGGCGACAACTGGGATTACACCGATGACAGCAAAACCTTCGTCCATAAGAACAACGCGGATTGGTCTATGGCAGGTTACACCCAGGGCAGCTTCTTCGCTATCACCCCGACCGACGATTTCGATTTCAACCAGTTCGACGAAGTTAAAGAGCTGAACGAAAAGGCTGAGCCTTCTGTCCTGCTTGGTTTCACTCTCGACACCACCCCCATCGCTGATGAACTGGCAAACTGCATCCAGATTGCAGAGCGTTACAAGGGCGAGCTGCTGACCGGTACGGCTGATCCCGAAGTTATGGTTCCCCAGATGATGCAAGAACTGCGCGCTGCCGGCTTTGACAAGATCGTTGCTGAGGCACAGAGCCAGGTTGACGCTTTCATGGCTACCAATAAGTAATCTTTAAAAATCCAAATACTATCCCTGCAGGCAGGGAAACCTTCGGGAGCGGAACGCTGAGTTCCCGCTCCCGATTTATTTTAAGTACACAAGGAGAATCAAGTATGGCTAAAATCATCGGCAGCGCACTGCCCAATATTCCGTGGCAGGAACCGCCTGCAAACACCCGCACCCCTTTCTGGCGCTATGATGCAAACCCCATCATCGGTCGTGACGGCAACACCCGTTCCAACAGCGTGTTCAACAGCGCCGTTGTGCCTTTCAAGGATGGCTTTGCCGGCGTATTCCGCTGCGACAGCCTGTCCATCAGCATGGATATTTTCGCAGGCTTCAGCAAGGACGGTCTGCACTGGGATATTGAGGATACCCCGATTCATCTGGTAGGGGACGACCCGGAGGTCACAACCCGTGAATACCGCTATGACCCCCGTGTATGCTATATGGACGGCAAATACTATGTGACCTGGTGCAACGGCTACCACGGACCCACCATCGGCATTGCGTGGACGGATGACTTCAAGACATTCCACCAGCTGGAAAATGCCTTCCTGCCGTACAACCGTAACGGTGTCCTTTTCCCGCGCAAGATTCAGGGGCGCTACATGATGATGAGCCGCCCGAGCGATACCGGGCATACCCCCTTCGGCGATATTTTTGTCAGCCAGAGCGAGGATATGGTATACTGGGGACGCCACCGCTTTATGATGGGTGCTGTAAAAGGCGATGAATCTGCATGGCAGAGCATGAAAATTGGCCCCGGCCCCATCCCCATTGAAACCGATGAGGGCTGGCTGCTGATTTACCATGGTGTTATCAACACCTGCAACGGCTATGTATACCGCATTGGTGCTGCTCTGCTGGATATTGACGAGCCGTGGAAGGTAAAATACCGCGGCAAGGATTACCTGCTGGCTCCTCATGAGCTGTATGAGTGTGTAGGCGACGTGCCGAACGTAACCTTCCCCTGCGCCACCCTGACGGATGCCGCGACCGGTCGTATTGCGATGTACTACGGCTGTGCCGATACCGTGACCGGTCTGGCGTTCACCACTGTGGATCGTGTATTGGACTATATCAAGAAGAACTCTTTCTGATGTTAAAGGGGCAAAGAGATGCCACAGGATAACATTTTGCTGATACTACGATTTCGGTGTAGATACGTTCCACTAACGCAAACAAAAATGCAAAAAACAGCCAGCTTTGAATTGCTGGAAGCCTCGTTATGAGGGAAAGGAAAGACCTATGCGCACCATTGATTTTCTTGACAAGCGCGTCACAGGTATCTGCAATGAGCTGAAAAAGCTTTCTGTAAAACAGAAGTTTGAAACGAGCGACTGGCTCATAAAGCCGGGCAACTTCCTGCGCCCGGAAGATGCCGATGCAGACCCTGCACCGTTTGAACCCTTTGACAGCCGCACCATGCATTGGTACGGACCGGACAAGCATTACTGGTTCCGCGCGGATGTGGCTGTGCCGCAGGAAATGGACGGAAAACCGCTGTGGATGCACGTCTGCACCCAGATTGATGAGTGGGACGATGCCAAAAACCCGCAGTTCCTGCTGTTTGTGGACGGCAAGGTGACACAGGGCGTGGATATGAACCACCGCGACATCCTGCTGGACCGCTGCGCCAAGGGCGGTCAAAAGTACCGTCTGGAATTGCAGTCCTACACCGGAATCCTGCATACCGAATTCAACCTGATTGTAGATCTGCGGGAAATCGACCCCGAAATTGAGGGTCTTTACTACGATATGGTTGTGCCGCTGGAGGCTTTTCCCCGGTTGGAAGAGGACGGCAAAGCCCGCCGTGATCTGGAAAGCGTGCTGAACGAGGCTGTCAATCTGATTGATTTGCGCACACCTTATAACGAGAGTTTCTATCAGAGCATTGCTGCTGCCCGCCGGTATCTGGCAAAAGCGCTTTATACCGACCTTGCCGGTCATGAGGAAGTCATTGCAAGCTGCATTGGTCACACGCACATTGACGTGGCGTGGTGGTGGACTGTGGCACAGACCCGGGAAAAGGTCTGCCGCAGCTTTGCAACTGTGCTGAAACTGATGGATGAATACCCTGATTATAAATTTATGTCCAGCCAGCCGCAGCTGTATTACTTCCTGAAGCAGCGCTACCCCGAACTGTATGAGCAGATCAAACAGCGCGTGGCAGAGGGACGCTGGGAACCGGAAGGCGGTATGTGGGTTGAAGCAGACTGCAACCTGACCAGCGGCGAAAGCCTGGTGCGCCAGTTCCTGTACGGCAAGCGTTTCTTCAAGGAAGAATTCGGTGTGGATAACCGCATTCTCTGGCTGCCGGACGTATTCGGCTATTCGGGCGCGCTGCCTCAGATCATGGCAAAGTGCGGCATTGATTATTTCATGACCACAAAGCTGGCGTGGAACCAGTTCAACAAAATGCCTTACGACACCTTTAAGTGGCGCGGCATTGACGGCACCGAAATCCTGACCCACCTTGTTACAACGCTAGGGGTCGGTCAGAGCGAGAACGACTTCTTCACGACTTACAACGGCATCCTGCATCCCGATGCGCTGATCGGCGGCTGGCACCGCTACCAGCAGAAGGACATCAACAATGATATCCTGATTTCCTACGGTTACGGTGACGGCGGCGGCGGTCCGACCCGCGCCATGCTGGAAACCTCCACCCGTATGGAAAAGGGCATCGAGGGACTGCCCAAAGTGCGTCAGGCATTTGCACGCACCTACTTTGATGAGCTGGCTGAGCGTGTGAAGGACAACCGCCGCCTGCCCACATGGGAAGGTGAACTCTACTTTGAGTATCACCGCGGCACATACACCTCCATGGCGCGCAACAAGCGTTCCAACCGTAAGATTGAGCTGCACATGATGGACTTGGAACTGCTCAGCCTGCTGGCACAAGCCAAGGTCGCATACCCAGAGGCAGAAATCGACAAGCTGTGGCATGGAATCCTCATCAATCAGTTCCATGATATTCTGCCCGGTTCCTCCATCCACGAAGTATACGAAGTCACCAAAAAAGAGTATGCCGAGATGGAAGCCGAAATCACGGCACTGCGCGAGGAGCGCCTGGATGCACTGACCCCCGCCGGGGAAGGCATTACCGTGTACAACACTACCGGCTTTGTCCGCAGCGATGTGGTTGAACTGGGTGATTGCAAGGCAGAGGCTTTGCAGGACGAAGCCGGCAATATCTATCCCGTACAAAAAACAGCCGATGGTGCCGTGGCGTTCCTGAACAACCTGCCTGCCAAGGGCAGCAAAACGTTTGCGGTCGTACCGGCACAGGTTTCGGCTGCGCCTTTTGAAATTGCGACCGATGGACATAAGATTGACACCCCGTTCTATACTGTCACCTTTGATGAACACGGTCAGATGACCGGCATCTTTGACAAAGAGAACCGCCGCGAAGTGCTCAAGCCCGGTCAGGCAGGCAACCTCTTCCGCGTATATGAGGATAAGCCCATCTATTATGACAACTGGGATATCGATATTTTCTATACCGAAAAGTTCTGGGATGTCACCGACCTGCAGGACTTCACATGGACGGAGAACGGTCCCGTGCGCGCCACACTGCACATCGAACGCAATTACAGCAACTCCACCCTGGTGCAGGATATCCATTTCTATGCAAAGCAGCGCCGGATTGAGTTTGTTACAACCGTGGACTGGCATGAACACCAGAGCCTGCTGAAGGTCCACTTCCCGGTAAATGTCCATACTGACGAAGCTACGTTTGAAATTCAGTATGGCAACCTGACCCGCAAGACGCACGCCAACACCAGCTGGGATCGTGCGCGCTTTGAAAGCTGCGGTCAGAAGTGGATGGATCTGAGCGAAGGACATTACGGCGTCAGTATGCTGAACGACTGCAAGTACGGCCACTCTGTCAGAGATTCTGTGATTGGGCTGACCTTGATCAAGTCTGGTATTGAACCGAATCCTACCACGGATCAGGAAGTTCACCACTTCACATATGCCATTTATCCGCACGCCGAAAAATGGCAGGCGGCCGGCACGGTGCCGCAGGCGTTCTTCCTGAACCAGCCCGCGTTGGCTGTGCAGGGCGGAAAGCCGGGCGAAAGCTTCAGCCTTGCCGGACTGGATGCACCCAATGTGGTGCTGGAAACCATCAAACGCGCCGAGGATGGCGATGGTGCCATTGTGCGTATGTATGAGTGCGAGAACAGCCTGACAAATGTCACCCTGGACTGGAACCTTCCCTTCCATGCGGCAGAAAGCTGCAACTGTCTGGAACAGCCCGACGGCGAGCCGGTTGAAGTCAAAGACGGCAAGATTACCTTTACGGTAAAGCCGTATGAAATCAAGACAATTCGTATCCGTTAAATAACAAAGTCCGAACATTCTGCACGGGCGGTTGGCAATGCGCCCGCCGCCCGTGCCTTTTTTTGGAGGAAATGATGATGGAGTTTATTCCGAATCCACATAAGATCGAACACCCTGCAGGGGTTCATATGCTGGACAATCAGAGCCGAATCACCCTGTGGCAGACCGAACCCGCCGCGTTGCTTTATGCACAGATGCTGCAGGGCTGCCTGCGGGAGTACGCCGGGCTGGAAGTGCCGTTCACCCGCGGTAAGCCCCGGGCAGGTGACGCCGTACTTACGGTGGATACCGCCCTGCCGCAAAACCGTTACACGCTGAGCATTATGCCGGAATGCATCACGCTGAAAGCCGGCAGCGATGAAGCACTCTGCAACGGTGTGCAGACACTGTGCCAGTATATTGAACAGCACGGAGCCGTACTGCCCGCACTGGAAATTGAGGACTGGCCCGATCTTGCCAACAGAGGCTATTATCAGGACTGCTCCCGCGGACGTGTCCCGAAGCTGGACTACCTGAAACAGGTGGCAGATATTCTCTGCCGCTACAAGATCAACCAATGGCAGCTTTATATTGAGCACACCTATCTTTTCCGTGACCTGAGCGAAGCATGGCGTGAGGATACGCCGCTGACCGCGCAGGAGATCATGGAGCTGGATGATTACTGCGCAGCCCGGCACATTGAACTCGTTCCTTCCTTGTCTACCTTCGGGCATATGTACCGTATTCTCAGCACAAAAACCTGTTGCGACCTCTGCGAGCTGCCTGACTCGGAAAAGATTCCGTTCAGTTATACCTATGCAGGGAATCACCATACCCTGAACGTATCCAATCCCGATGCGCTGGGGTTTGTAAAAGGGCTGATTGACGAATACCGCCCGCTTTTCCGCAGCAGCAAATTCAATATCTGTGATGACGAAACGTTCGATTTGGGCAAGGGGCGCAGCAAGGCACTCGCCGAGGAGCAGAGCGAGCGCAGCCTGTATCTCAGCCATGTGAAGGCGCTGTGCGAATATCTTGTTGCGCAGGGGGTAACACCGCAGTTCTGGGGGGACATCATGTGGCGCTTCCCGGAAAGCTGTGCCGAGCTGCCCAAGGAAACCATCTGCCTGAACTGGGGCTATCTGCCGCATCAGCGGGAAAATGAGATCCGGGATATTGCCGCCAGCGGGATTACGCAGTACGCCTGCCCCGGCGTCTGTGGCTGGAACCGTTGGATGCCTCTGATGTACAATTCTTACATGAATATCCGTACCATGTGCCACCATGCACACAAGTACAACGCCATCGGCCTTTTGAACACGGACTGGGGCGATTATGGTCATGTCAATGACCCGCGCCTGACGATTCCGGGCATCCTGTACGGCGCAGCGTTCGGTTGGAATGCAGAGCCTGTGGAATTTGACGAGCTGAACGAAGCGGTTTCCCGCCTGTATTACGGCGATACCACCGGGCAATTTGCCGGTCTGATGGCAAAGCTGCAGGATTATGAAGTTTTTGACTGGCGGAATACCGTCAACTGGATAGAATGTGATGAGAAAACCCGCGCCGAGATCCTTTCCGAGGTGGACTTTACAAGGATTGACGATGCCAACCGCGCCGTAGAAAAGGCAAAGGCAGATATCCTTGCAGCTGCGGTAAACCTTCCTGCCGGCAAAAAGCAGATTGTACAGGTACTCTGCCAGACGGCAGACATCATTGTGCTGTGGAACCGTATTGGCGCATGGCTCAATGCAGGCTGCCCGCACGGCCCCGAAGCAGATGCCATGGCAGCTGCGTTGGAAGACTGGCTGCAGCGCTACCGTGCGCAGTGGCGTCAGGTCAGCAAAGAAAGCAGCCTGTCGGTTCTGACAAACCTAATCTGCCGTTACGCGGATCTTCTCCGCGGACGCGCTTACGGAACCGTGGAGGCGCCTGCCGGGAGGTAAGCCATGGGCTGGCTTTATCAGCTGTTTTTTCCTGCGCATACACCGACCGAAAATGAACTGGAAATGGGTCGCTACCGGATTATTGCCGAAGGCGCAGTGGCCGGCGTGATTTATGCCGTTGCCACCGGCAACTTTCTGGCCGGGTATTTGAGCAGCCTTGGGGCGTCCGTATCCTTATGCGCCGCAGCGGCCATGATACCGTCTTTCGGGTGCGTACTGCAGTTTATCTCGCCCTTTGTGTTTGAACGGATGCACCACCGCAAACTGGCTATATGGCTTATGTGCGTGGTGTTCCGGCTTTCGGTCAGCAGCATCCTGCTGATACCGCTGGCTCTGCCGGACCCCGGTCATGCCCGCGCTGTGGTGCTGGTGCTTTATACCATCGGCTTTTTCTCTGCGGGGCTTGTTACGCCGGGGCTGGAACACATGGTTTTGGGCATCGCCCCCCAAGGCGGGCGCGGTCAGTTCTACGCCGTCAAGAGCATTATCGGAACCTGCGTTTCCAGCGCGGCAACACTTGCACTTGGTCGCGTACTGGATTATTATCTGGAACAGGGGCAGGGCTATACCGGCTTTCTTATCATCGGTATTGTCAGCCTGTCGCTTACTGTGGTGGATGCCGTTCTGCTTGCTTCGGTAAGAGAGAACCCGGTAAAATTCACCTCCAAAATGCGCCCGGCGGATATTCTGCGCCCAGTGCGCGACCCTGCTTACCGTCCATTGCTTTTTTACTGCATCATCGGCGGGCTGACTGGCGGCTTTGCTTCTCCGTTCCTTTCCGTGTATGAGCTGCGGGTGCTGGGGCTCAGCCACACCTTCATCACATCGGTGGGTGTCGTGTCCGCTGTTGTGGGCATGGCAGGCAGCTGGGTGTGGGGGCGGCTGGCCGACCGCACTGCGTGGAACTGCGTTATTTGGCTTACTGCATTCCTGAATCTTTCCTGCACGCTGAGCTGGTCCTTTGTGCGCCCTTCCTTTGCACATTTGGTTGCGCCGGTTCTGATTGTCGTTGCGGCGGGCTGTGCAGGCGGCGCATCACTGGCAAGCACAAACCTGCAATTTGCATTGAGTCCTGAAAGCGGCAAAACCGCTTACTTTGGCGTAACGGCTGCCATGAGCAGCATTGCCACCTGCACATCGGCCGCAGTGGGAACCGCCATCCAGCCCATGCTGGAAAAATCTATGGGGGACAGCTCAATTTCGCTGCTGTTTTTTGTGGCAGGCATCGGCGGTTTTGCCAACCTGATTATAAATGGGCGAAAATTGCCCTCTGTAACATAAAGGGAGAAAAAAGATGTACCCATACCAGAACCCGGATCTTTCGACAGAAGAGCGCATTAGCGACCTGATGAGCCGGATGACCCTTGAAGAAAAGATCCTGCAGACAGATCAGTATTATTCCGGCGATTTTACAACGCAGGACGAAAACGGCAAGGTTACAGCCGTGGATATGCAGCGGTTTGATGCACTGATGCAGCACAATAGTGTCGGCAGTGTGCAACTGCGCGGTATGACTGCTGCCCAAGCCAATGTTGTGCAGCGGTATGCCATAGAAAACACACGTCTTGGCATCCCATACCTTTTTAGCGAGGAAGCACTGCATGGGCTGATGACAAACAACGCAACCAGTTTTCCGCAGCAAATTGGTCTGGCGGCAAGCTTTGAGCCTGAACTCGGGCGCGAGATGGGACACGCCATTGCGGCAGAGTCCCGGGCTTGCGGGATTCACGAAACATACAGCCCCGTTATGGATTTGATTCGTGACCCGAGGTATGGTCGCGCGGAAGAATCCTATGGTGAGGATACATACCTTTGTGCTGAGTTTGCACGCGAAACCGTATTGGGTATGCAGGGGACAGACCTGACGGCACCGGACGCTGTGGCTGCCGAACCCAAGCACTACGTCGGCTACGGCAACCCTGTGGGAGGTCTGAACTGCGCCCCCTGCACCATGGGTCGGCACGATGTATTCAGCGACTGCCTGCCTGTCTTTGAAGCGGCTTTTGCGGACGGCAAAGCGTGTGACGCTATGTGCAGCTACAACTCCATCGACAGTATTCCGGTATCCATGGACCATGAGCTGTTAACGGATGTGCTGCGCGGGCAGTTTGGTATGCCGGGGTTTGTCCGCAGCGACCTGACGGCGGTTTCCCGCCTGTATGACTGGCACTTTATTGCCGAAACGCCGGAGGAGGCCATCCGCCTTGGGCTGGAAGCAGGCGTAGACTTGCAGCTTTACGACTTTCCGCATGATGTCTGGCAGAAAGCGATTGCCCACCTGATTGAAAGCGGTTCCATGAAGATGTCGGTGCTGGATACGGCGTGTCGGCGTGTGCTGCGTATGAAATTTGCACTGGGGTTGTTTGAAAATCCTTATACGGACGAAAAACGCGCCGATACAATCCTGCGCTGCCCGGAACATCTGGCTACCGCGGAAAAAATAGCAGAGAAATCCATCGTACTGCTCAAAAATGACGGCTTGCTGCCGCTCAGAAAAGACCTGCGCAGCGTGGCAGTCATCGGTCCGGCGGCTGATACGGTTTCTTACGGCGACTATACCGAAACACGCGGTCGTAAAGGCGGGGTTTCTGTGCTGGATGGAATCCGTGCTGCAGTCAGCCCCGAAACCGAGGTGCTGTATGAGCGCGGCTGCAACTTTCTGGGGCAGGCGCTGCACCCGTTTGATCCGTCCATGCTGCGCGATGAAAACGGCGAAGCCGGTCTGACAGGTCGCTATTATAACGGACCTGTGCCGCAGGGCGAACCGGTGCAGGTTCGCACGGATCGCACCGTCAACTTCAACTGGATTTTTGCACTGCCCCATCCGGAGCTTGATGCCAACTGCTTCAGCGTAGCATGGACAGGTTCGGTCATCATGCCGAAAACTATGGATGGTTGTATCGGTCTGAGCACGCAGGACAGTATGCGCCTGTACGTGGATGACAAACTGCTGATTGATGGCTGGGGCAAAGATAAAAGCGCTGACCAGGCACTGGATTTCCACTTTGAGGCCGGACGCACTTATAAAATCCGCATTGAGTTTGTCAATGACCGGCGGGGCGCCCGCGTGATTTTCGGGTACAGCGCCGGGTGGGAAAATTTCCCCGCCGCAGTAGAAGCTGCACGCAAAGCGGATGTCGCCATCCTTTGCATGGGCGACAACGAGGAGACCAGCGGCGAGAACTTTGACCGCACCGACCTGAACCTGCCCGGCAGACAGCTTGAGCTGGTACAGGCTGTTTATGCAACCGGAACCCCTGTGGTGCTGGTGCTGCAAAGCGGACGCCCCGTTACGGCGAATTGGGAAAACGATCATCTGCCTGCCATTCTGGAGGCGTGGTTCCCCGGTGAGCAGGGCGGCACCGCTATTGCAAAAACACTGTTTGGCGATGCAGCCCCGGGTGGACGGCTTCCCATCACATTCCCGCGCAGTGTCGGGCAGATTCCCTGCCATTACAGCCGGCGACCCGGCGGCGGAAAACGCTATGTGGAGATGGACTGGCTGCCGCTGTATCCGTTTGGCTACGGTCTGACCTACACAACATTTGCTTACCGCGATATGGCCCTGAGCCGCAGCGTGATCGACCCGCAGGACACGGTCACTGTCAGTGTCACGGTCACCAATACCGGCAAGTACACCGGCGATGCCGTGCCGCAGCTGTATGTGCGGGATATGTTCAGCTCCGTCGTAAAGCCGGAGCGCCAGCTGGCAGCTTTCCGCCGTCTGACGCTTGCGCCCGGTGAAAGCCGTCGGGTGGAACTGACTGTCGGACCAAAGCAGCTGCGTACCCTTGGTCCTGATTATGTATGGCGGGTAGAACCCGGAAAATTTGAACTCCAGCTTGGCGACAATGCAGAGAATATTCTGCTGCGCGCCGACCTGACCGTAGAGTAAAGCAAGGAAGGAGAAACGGCGTATGTTGTATCTGGGCGTAGATCTTGGCGGCACAAACATCAAGGCCGCACTTGTGAACAGCGAGGGTGAAATTCTGTGCGAAGCCAACACCCCCACAAACCTGCCGCGCCCGGCGGAAGCTGTCTGCGATGACATTGCAGCGCTGTGCCTGCAGCTGGCGGAGGGAAAGGACGTTGCAGGTGTTGGTGTCGGATGCCCGGGAACTGTGGACGGCGGAACGGTGCTGTATTCCAACAACCTAGATTGGCATGATTTTGCAATGGAGGAATATCTGGCGCAAAAGACAGGTCTGCCGGTTGCCGTTGGTAATGATGCAAATGTTGCTGCATTGGGCGAGGCTCTTGCGGGCTGCGCTAAAGGCGCACAGAGTACGGTTGTCGTTACTCTGGGTACCGGCGTTGGCGCAGGAGTTGTACTGGACGGAAAACTGCTGACAGGCTACACCGGCGCCGCCTCCGAAGCCGGACACATGGTGATTCTTGATACAGCAGACGCCCCGCGCTGCACCTGCGGACGTCATGGATGCCTTGAGGCACTGGCCAGTGCCACCGCACTGATCCGCATGACAAAAGAAGCACGGCTTGCCCACCCGGAAAGTGCGCTGAACGTGCTGGCCGCAAAGCCGGAAGACGTGAACGGTCGCACGGCATTTGATGCCGCTGCGCAGGGGGATGCCGCCGCACAGCAGGTTGTGGATACCTACATTCATTATCTTGCGGTAGGCATTGCCAACCTGATTAACATCTTTTTCCCGGAGGTCATCGGGCTGTCCGGCGGTGTAGCCAACCAGGGTGAAAACCTGCTGAAGCCGCTGCGTGCCGCCGTGGAGCCCATGGTGTTCGGACATGATTTTGCCAAAAAACATACCCGCATTACAGCCTGTACGCTGGGCTACCGCGCAGGGGTCATCGGTGCAGCCCTGCTGGCCAAAAGCCGCATGGAATGAGGAAAATTAAGATGGACATCAAAAAAGAATATGAGCGATGGCTTGCTAATGCAACGGCAGATGCCGATGTTGCCGCCGAACTGAAAACGCTGGATGATGCCAAAATCGAGGATGCCTTCTACCGTGATCTTGCCTTTGGCACGGGTGGTCTGCGCGGCGTAATCGGTGCGGGCACCAACCGCATGAACATTTACACGGTCGCAAAAGCATCGCAGGGCTTGGCTGACTATCTGAAGAAAAACTTTGCAGAACCTTCTGTGGCAATCGGCTATGACAGCCGCATCAAGAGCGACGTGTTCGCAAAAGTCGCTGCTGGTGTTTTTGCAGCCAATGGGGTCAAGGTGAGTATCTGGCCTGTTCTGATGCCGGTGCCTACCGTGTCCTTTGCGACCCGTTATCTGCATACCTCTGCGGGTGTCATGGTCACCGCTTCCCACAACCCCGGCAAATACAACGGCTACAAGGTTTACGGCGCAGATGGCTGCCAGATTACGACCGAGGCAGCTGCCGAAATTCTGGCTGAAATCGAAAAGCTGGATATCTTTGCGGATGTAAAGTACAGCGATTTTGAGGCTGGTCTTGCAAATGGCAATGTCAAGTATATTCCGGATGAGGTCTACGCTGCCTTTGTAAATGAGGTCAAGAATCAGTCTGTCCTGTTTGGCGAAGAAGTCAATAAGGATGTGGCTATTGTTTACAGCCCGCTGAACGGCACCGGCCTGAAGCCTGTGACCCGCACACTGAAGGAGATGGGCTACACCAACATCACCGTGGTCAAGGAGCAGGAGCAGCCGGACGGGAACTTCCCGACTTGCCCGTACCCGAATCCGGAGATTAAAGAAGCTATGGCACTGGGCATGGAGTATGCCAAAAAGTGCAATGCGGATTTACTGCTTGCCACCGACCCCGACTGTGACCGTGTGGGCATCGCCGTCAAGAACAAGGCAGGGGAGTACGAGTTGCTGACGGGCAACCAGACAGGTATGCTGTTGCTGGATTACATTTGCAACCAGCGTGTCAAGCACGGCAAGATGCCCGCCGACCCGGTCATGGTTAAGACCATCGTGACGATGGATATGGGGGAACAGATTGCCACCCATTATGGTTTGCGGACAATCAATGTGCTGACGGGATTCAAGTTTATCGGTGAGCAGATTGGCAAGCTGGAAAAGCAGGGCAGGGCAGACAGCTATGTGTTCGGCTTTGAGGAAAGCTACGGCTACCTGACCGGCTCCTACGTCCGCGATAAGGACGGCGTGGACGGTGCTTACATGATCTGCGAGATGTTCAGCTACTACGCCACCAAGGGCATCAGCCTGCTGGATAAGCTGGACGAGCTGTACAAGACCTATGGCTACTGCCTGAACACCCTGCACAGCTACGAGTTCGACGGCAGCGCCGGTTTTGCCAAGATGCAGAGCATTATGCAGGCATTCCGCGGCAATATCAAAGCGTTTGGCGGTAAGAAGGTTGTAAAGCTGCTGGATTATGCTTATGGCCTGGACGGGCTGCCCAAGTCTGAAGTGCTGAAGTTCCTGCTGGAAGATAACTGCTCTATTGTCGTGCGTCCCTCCGGCACGGAGCCGAAACTGAAAATTTACATTTCTGTCAGTGCCGAAAACAGAGAAGCTGCTGAAAAGGTCGAATGTGAAATTGTGAAAGACGCCGAGAAGTGGTTTGCTTAAAGTGAAGATTTTAGCGCCCTGTGCTGAGCGCCATAACCTATTTTGGTGCAGCTGCGACCGCACGGGGCATCGGCGGCATAGCCGAGGCTGGAATGCGGTGTTTCTACTCTGGCTGGGCATGACACAGTCAGCGTTTATTGTGTGCTATTTTTTGCGAGAACAGGAAACAGAAGATGCCTGAGTAAAAAATGAAATTTTGAGGTAAAGGAGATCCATATGAATATACTGAAATTGACTCCCAGCTGCAAGGATTACCTGTGGGGCGGCAGCCGCCTGCGCAGTGACTTTGGCATCAAGAGCGATCTGAACCCGCTGGCCGAGGCGTGGGTGCTTTCCTGCCACCCGGACGGTCCCAGCTATCTGGCGGACGGCACAACGCTGGCGGACTATGTGACCGCCCACCCGGGCTGCCTTGGCACCGACTGCGAGAAGTTTGAACAGTTCCCAATCCTGACAAAGTTCATTGACGCAAAGAACAATCTGTCCATTCAGGTACACCCCTCCAACGAGTACGCGCTGAAAAACGAGCATCAGTACGGCAAGACCGAAATGTGGTATGTGCTGGACTGTGAGCCGGGTGCCTTCCTGTACTATGGCTTTGACCATGAAATCTCCAAGGCGGAGTTTGAGGAGCGCATCAAGAATAACACCCTGACCGAGGTGTTGAACGCCGTGCCGGTGCACAAGGGTGACTGCTTCTTTATTCCGGCCGGCACGCTGCACGCCATTTGCAAGGGCATTGTCATTGCCGAGGTACAGCAGAACTCCAACGTGACCTACCGTGTGTACGATTACGGCCGTGTGGGGGCGGACGGCAAGCCACGCGCCCTGCACGTGGAGAAGGCGTTGGACGTGACCCTGCGCACCCCACCTGTCAAGCATGACTTCGGCAGCCATCTGGCGCAGGGTGAATATTTCACCGTGGATGCCAAGAACGGCGCGTTTGAGGACACAGCGGACGAGAAGAGCTTTGTTTCGCTGCTCGTCACAGACGGCGAGGGTGAGCTGACCTGCGGTGGTGAGACCGTGGTCGTCAAGAAAGGCGACAGCTTCTTCCTGCCCGCAGGCAGCGGCAACTATGCCGTGCGCGGTACCTGTCAGACCTTGGTGACAAGGGTGTGAAGTAAGACTATTCGCTTGGCAGCAAACATCGGGATAGAAAAACACCGCAACTTAGAAATCAATCTGTGCTGGATACGCAAGCAAAACAGATGAAAGAGTTTATAAAAGCAAGCTGGTAAGGATACACATAATAATAGGTGAAGTAATATAAGGCAATACCGCATAATTCTAAGTACCGATACGGCGAGCAAGGTGCGGCAGCCGCCGGAACGGTGCTTAAGCCGTCAGGCGGGAATTGTGCGGTATTGCTATAAATTTTATGCTGTACCTGATACATTGCAAACAGCAGAAAAACTAGTACAGAGATATTTCATTGAAGAACTTACACTGAATCTCTCTGTTTGAGACAGAAACTTTTCCGCTATTGGCATATAGTCGGAATAAAAAACTTCTAATGCAAAACACCGCTGATTCCTTTACTGAAATCGGCGGTGTTTTTTTAACTTCAAAAATTCACAAAAAGTTCAAATAATTAGTGCAAGGTTTTTGCACTAATTACATTTAAGATGGGGTTTAGAGAAATGAGAGGAGGTGATGGAGTGTCTGACGTCGAAATACGCCGCAATGAAATTATTGAGCTTTTATATACATATAAAAAATATAGCATCGATGATTTTGCGAAACGGTTCGGCGTTTCTCGCCGCACAATCAATTATGATATTGTTTACCTTATGGACTTTTACGAAATTGACACGAAGCCCGGTCCGCATGGAGGAATTTTTCTTATAAACCGCAGACCCAATTCTCATACAGCATACTTAAAACCGATAGAAATTGAGTGGCTTCGCAGGAAGTACAATGAGGCAGAAACAGAAGAAGATCGTATGGCGGCACACTCCATTCTCCGACGCTTTTCTCTTTAGCGGATATAGTCCGTTCCCCAGCACCTTGACAACTGAATACCCAGCATAACAGGCACGTTCCTTTTCCGGCAGACCCGATGGGCGGTTTGGCAAAACCATATGTTGCCAAGGAAAAGGCTATAATGATACACCTGCAGCCTCCCGCGTCAGAGGGGGTGACCGAGCCGGAGTTGTAAGCAGTAAGACTCCGGCAAAGTCAGTGAACGGCCATTGCCAGTGGCCTGCCTGTTGTGTTCCCGGTGTCAGGGGTGCGGGCGGCAAATGTGGCACAGTTTCTTAACTATCTACTTTTGCCGTTTAGGGCAAATCGTGGGCAGCAGGACCCCAAGCGCCTGCTGCCCATCATTTTGCTTTAAACGGGATGGAAAACAGGGGTGTAAAATGCAAACCTATCCAACGGGCTATGCGGAATCCCACCACATAGCCGAACAGATTTTCCGGGAGATTTTACCCCGGCACGGCATGGCGGTGCGCGAGGAACAAATCGCGCTTTGCCATGAAGTTTTAGATACCTTATATAATAAGGAAATTTCCCTGTGCGAAGCAGGCGTGGGTACCGGCAAGACGCTGGCCTACCTCGTGGGCTGTATTCTTTGGCAGATGAACCGTCCCGAACGGATGAAACTGCCTATCGTTATCTCCACTTCCAGCGTTGCCTTGCAGGACGCTATCCTTACTGAGTATCTGCCCGACCTGTCCGCTGTCTTGCTGGACGAAGGTATCATTACCGCACCCATCACAGCCGTTGTCCGCAAGGGCAAAGAACGCTTTGTCTGCGATGCCCGCCTTGCCGAAAGAGCATCGCTGGTGCAGCCAAGCAGAAAACGGCAGACCAACAGCCTGAACATTGCTGCGCACATTTTGGACATGGATCATATTCCGGAGCTTTCCCGGTATGACCGCTGCCGAATCTCTGTGCCGCGGTCCTGCCCGCGAGATTGCTTTATGCGCTTGGATTGCCGCTACCAGCAATATCTGCGAGATTCCATGAAACCCGACATCCAAATTTGCAATCACAATTATTTGCTGGCAGACGCATCGCACCGACTTGAAGATAGGCCGCTGCTCCTGCGCAGCTATCAGGCGCTGGTGGTGGACGAGGCACACAAACTGCCCGATGCCGCCCGTCAGATGTACACGGAAACACTATCCTCGCGCGCCATGGATGAATTGTGCCTTTTATTACAACAGGCGCACTACAAGGATTTTGCCAGACAGCTGCGGACGGCGTTCCTTACGCTGTCGTTCTCCTGCACGCAGGGGTTTTCCAAGCTGCGAAGAAAAGTGAGCGAACCGTTCGTGCTTACACCGTTCCGCCGCGCTGCTCTCATCGACTGTATAGCACTGTTGCAAAATGCTGGCGGGTTGCCGGATGTGCCGCGATACCTGCTGAACAGGCTGGGAGAAGCCGAAAGTCTCCTGCGCCTTTTTCTTTTGGAAGTGCCGACGCGCATCTTATACATCGACTACGATGCCGACGGTCAGCCTACATTCTGCGCAGCCAGCAGCCGCGTACCGCAGCTGCTCCGCAGTGCGCTGTGGAATACACGCGAACCCGCGATTCTGACCTCCGGCACATTGGCTGCAGCCGGAGATTTCAGCCACACGGAACAGCTTTTGGGGCTGGCGGTTTATCGACCCTTGCGTCATTTCCGTGCAGATTCTCCGTTTAACTACAAGAAAAAATGTCTGTTGTACTTTCCACCGCGCGTAAAAGCGCGAATGGACAACCTCCGAATGGCAGAAGAAATCGTCCGATTGGTGGATGCTTGCCACGGTCATGCGCTGGTGCTGTTTACGTCCTACCGCCAGATGGCAGAAGTCCGCGCGCTAACAGACGGTCAGTGGCAATACCCGACCTATCAGGCATGGCGCAACGGCGGAAAAATTATCCAGAAGTTCAAGCAATCCGGCAATGGTGTGCTGTTTGCCGCTGGCTCCTGCTGGGAGGGCATCGACTTTCCCGGCGATATGGTATCTTTGCTGATTATCGCAAAACTGCCGTTCCCGATACCAGACCCGGTCAGCGACTATGAGCGTAAGCAGTACCCGAATCTGCACGACTATATAAAAGCCGAAATTATCCCCGAAATGCAGAAGAAACTGCGGCAGGGATTTGGCCGCGCCATCCGTACCGAGCAGGACTCCTGCGTGGTGGCGATTCTGGACGAACGTGTGGGCATTGGCGGCAGGTATCATGACGCCGCGCTGGCAGCACTGCCGATCTGTCTGACCACCGAGAAAATCGAAGATGTGCAGCAATTCATCCGGGAGCAGAAGCGCCCGGATTACTTTTTGTGAAAAGAGGAACCTGAGATGTACCTTATGCGAAACCACGATGTCTGGATTTATGTGCGCTGCGCCAACAGCGATCCGCGCATTGCCTTTGACCGGCTGTATGACCTTATCGACGAAGCCGCCGGACACGGTTTTCTTGTGCGCGGCACATCTTTTGACCATTGCAGCGGAAACACCTTGAAAGACCGCATCGGTCTGCGCACCATGCTGGACGCAGTAGAGAACGGTCGGGTCGAAGCTGTGATGGTGCGCGATTTGGAGCAAATCAGCCGCAATAGCTACATACTGGTGGGAGTTATTGAAATTCTGCGTCAGAATGATGTCTACCTTATTACCACTGAATGTGACCTGAACGCCGAACTTATCAACAGCGGGCTGGAACGCTTTGTCGGTGACCGCTTCACGCGGGCATCCTTTGGAAAGCCGCGATTTGATGTTCGGCTCCCGTTGATGGACCAATTCTGAGGTGCGCCCATGAAAGAATACAAAGTTTGGGCGTTTGCCCGCAGTGCCGCACCGAACCTGCCGGCGCTTGAAGAACAGCTTGCCGATGTCATGCGCGAAGCCGACAGGCGCGGCTACATCATCGTCAACTCCTGCATGGAGCAAAAGTACGGCACCGAATTCTGGCGACCTGATTTGTTCGCCATGCTTACCGCTGTGCAGCAGGGGCGCGTCAACGCCGTCATAGTGCAGAGCCTTGACCGTTTGAGTCACGACATTGCAACCTTATACCGCATCCTGCGCTTTCTGCAAAATTACGGTGCAGTGCTGATTACGACCGAAACCAATCTACGATATGAACTCTATCTGACAGGGTTGGAGAATCGGATCCTTGCTCGTACCGCGCAAACCAGAAAAAGAGTTCCGTGGGAGGTGGCTGTTGATGCAGATTGACTCGTTTCCCATAAGGCTGGAACAGGAGTTGAAATACGCACTGGCCTATGCCGCGCTGGTATCCGCTGCCGCAAACGGAAGATTGCCTAGGGATATCTGCCAGCGCACGAATGTTGGTTATGCCCGGAAATGCGGCGTTTTGCGCCGAGAAGTTTAGTGGTTCTCGTGAATAGCTTTTGACCTGCCTTTCGGGTATATTGTATGTGATAAAAAGAATGTCACAGCGTTAAACTCGGAGGAAATAGTATGCCGCAAGTCCAAGTTATCCAGCCGATACAGCAACAGCCGAAGCGTCTACGCGTGGCAGCCTATGCCCGTGTCAGCACGAAATCCAATGAACAGCTTCATTCCATGTCGGTGCAGACAGAATACTATGAAGACCTTATCCAGAAGAACCCGAACTGGGAGTTCGTTGGAGTGTATGCAGATGAAGGTATCTCTGGCACGAGTATCAAGCACAGAGCAGAACTAAACCGCCTTATGGAAGATTGCCGAGCGGGCATGATTGACCGTATTCTGGTGAAATCTGCATCACGCATGGCCCGCAATGCGGTAGATTTGCTGACGATCATCCGAGAACTGAAAAGCATCGGTGTAGCAGTACAATTTGAAAAAGAACAGTTTGATACGGATAGCGCCACAGGGGAAATGATGCTGAGCATGATGTGCGCCATTGCACAGGAAGAATCCTTGTCTATCTCCAAAAACATGAAATGGGGTATCCGCAAAAAGATGCAGACGGGAACTTATGTGAACTGTGCGACTCCTTTCGGATACAGGCAGCAGGATCACCAGCTGGTACTGGAAAAGAATGAGGCAGCAGTAGTCCGCTTGATTTTTGAAAAGTACCTGAGCGGGGTGGGAATCGCAGAAATTGCACGTTACTTAAATAAAAACCACCCGAAAGAGGACGGCCGGTGGTACACTTCCGCTGTGCAATTCATGCTTCATAATGAAGCCTACAAAGGCGATACGCTGCACCAAAAACATTACACCACGGACACATTGCCGTTCAGAGTCTACCACAACGAGGGTCAGTTCCCAAAATACTGTGCTTATAAAAGCCACGAGGCAATCGTTTCGGATGAGGAATTCGAGAAAGTGCAGAACCTGCTGAAAACGAAGCAGATGTCTGTGCCGAATGCCGCTCCGCGAGTATTCACAAAGAAAATCTACTGTGCCGAGTGCGGCACTGTGTTTGCCCAAGCCAGCAGAGCAAACGGTATGGTGGCTTGGGGGTGCAGAAAACATTTGAATAAATCCAGCTTATGCCCGGTAAAGTCTGTTTACGAAACAGAACTTTGCCGGGCTTTTTTATATATGTATAACAAGCTGCAAGCAAATCGTGCAAGGATATTCCGGCCGCTGGTAGACAGCCTTTTGCAGCTAAAATCACAACAGGAACACCAGAACACCGCACGTGAGGCTATTCATGCTGAAATTCAACGTCTTGCAAAACAAAATCATAATTTGGAAAGAATCCATGCGCAGGGGTACATCGAAGATACCCAATATATAGAACGCAAAACCCTTATAGAACAGCAGCTTGACGAGAAAAGAGTTCAGCTGTCCAGAACTTCCATCAGCAGGAATGTTGAGCTAACTTTGAAAAGCACAAGGAAGATTGAAAAAATATTGGCTTCCGATCCGCCGTTGACATACTTTGATGAGCATACTTTTACCGAGATGGTCAAAAAAGTGTCGGTCAGTAATACGGCGATAGAATTTGAACTCATCAATGGCATGAAACTTTCGGAGGAACGGACGGAAAAATGAAAAAGCGATATCTGCCATTTGGCTACCAAATCACAGACGGAAAAACAACTATAGTTCAAGAAGAAGCCGAAGCTGTGCAATATATTTTTGAGGAATACACAGCAGGGAAGTCCCTCCGGAAGATTGCAGAGAACATGACAGCGAGGAAAACTCCATATCATGAAGATTCCTCAAAATGGAACCAGAACATGGTGAGCCGCGTCCTTGCAAATGAAATTTACTGTGGCAATGAAAAATACCTGCCTATCATTACAGAAGCCCAATATCGCTTGGCAGAAAAAATCCGCCAGAGGAAAGCGCAAACCTACTCCACGGTTTTGCAGCCGTTTCGCCAAGATGTGCAATGCGGATGCTGCGGAGAACGCTTATATTGGCGGCCTAAAACCGAACAATGGTTTTGCCGCCAATGTGGAATGTGGACAAAGCCTATCCCAGAAAAGGAACTGTCTGATGCTATTACAATAAAATTGGAATGGATTCAGAGACACTCAGAGGTGATTCACCCACCGACAACACAGCGTAATGTCCAATCTATCGAAGGCGCTAAGTTGACACGGGAAATCCAAACGGATTTACTGGAGACAGAGCCTAATGCCGATGCGCTAATTGCCAAAATCCTACACAGGGCAGAACTGGAGTACCAATTCTGCTCGGCGGGCGATGCTGACCCAGCAAGCCTGCAAATGCAAAAAGCGTGTGCCGAGTATAAGCCGACCGATGATTTTCCACATACCTTTTATAAAGGAATCGTTAGCAACGTCAGTCTATACCGCGATACCCACATCGAATTCAAACTGCGAAATGGACAAACTGTGTGAGGAAAAGTCATGAATAACATGAGAATTGTTGAGATTCCCGCTTCTATGAGGGAAAACGCCGGACGGAAAAACACGGTGCGCAAGCTGCGGGTGGCGGCCTACTGCCGTGTCAGCACCGAGGAAGAAGAACAGCAGGGCAGTTTTGAAATCCAGAAACTATACTACACCGAGAAAATCAATTCCACCCCGGAGTGGGAAGTCGCGGGCATCTACGCGGATGACGGTATCTCCGGCGTACATACCAAGAAGCGTGACGGTTTTAACCAGATGATTCAAGACTGCAAGAAGCGCAAAATCGACCTTATATTGACAAAATCCATTTCCCGCTTCGCCCGCAACACACTGGACAGTATTCAATACGTCCGAATGCTGAAACAGATGGGAATCGCGGTGGTATTTGAAAAAGAGAACATCAACACCACCACCATGAACTCTGAGATGATCCTTACCGTCCTGAGTGCCTTTGCACAGGCAGAGAGCGAGTCTATCTCTCAAAATGTTGCCCGCGGCAAGCGCATGGGATATAAGCATGGTAAATTTGCCTTCCCTTACGGCAGAATCATCGGCTACCGAAAAGGGGCAGACGGCAAGCCGGAGATCATCCCAGAGCAGGCTGAAATCATTCGGCTGATTTTCAACAGCTACCTGCAAGGGGACAGTCTGCAAAGTATCAAGGCAAAGCTGGAAACGGCGGGCGCACTCACAGCCCGCGGCAACACCGCATGGTCAGCGCAAAGCATCCAGCGCATTCTGCAAAATGAAAAATACTGTGGTGACGTATTACTACAAAAGACCTTTACCGAGGATGTGCTGACAGGTGTACATAAGAAAAACACCGGGCAACTCCCACAATATTACATTGAAAATTACCACGAGGGCATTGTCAGCAAACAGATGTTCCGAGAGGTGCAAGCTGAGATTGCCCGCCGCAACAGCAAGTCAGCTGCTAACCAGCGCAAGCGCCGCCGGGGTCGTTACAACAGCAAGTATGCCTTGTCCGAGCGACTGTTCTGCGGTGACTGCGGCAGCCCTTACAAGCGGGTGACTTGGAATGTCCACGGCAGAAAGCAAATCGTCTGGCGGTGCGTAAATCGCATCGAGTACGGAACGAAATTCTGCGGCAGCTCGCCGTCCATCCCGGAAGAAGAACTGCACCGCGCCATTTTGAAAGCGGTACAGGGTTTGGCGGCAAACTTCACCGATGAAGTTGCTGCCCAGATCAACGGCATCCTGCATGACATACAGACCGGCGAAAGCACAATGCCCAATTTGCAGGAGCAACTGGAACAGACCCAGCAGGAATTCGACCGTCTGCTGGAAATGTCCTTGGACTTCGATGAGGATACTCCGTTTCTGGATGACAGGTTGAAAAAGCTGAATAATAAAATTAAGAGCCTGAAAAAAGCCATCGAGGACAGCGCCACCCGACAGGAAAAAGCCAGACAGCCGGAGATGCTGCTGTCAGCCAAGGACCTGCAAATCCAAGAATATGATGATGCGCTGACTGCGAGAATCATTGAGAAAATTACGGTGAGGTCGCGCAATGAAATTGAAATACGGTTCATTGGTGGATATGAGAAAGCAATGCCGCTAGAATAAGGAACCTTGAGTGAAACACATTATGAACTACCATTCGCAGAAAATTAAGAATCTGGAGTGAAACAAAACTTGATAAAAAGAACGCTTTATGGTAAGATGGAGACAAAAAGGTGTGTACACGTTTGAAGCGACATGGCGCCACATCACTGCCAAACCGGAAGAAATCCTGACGTTGTGTGAACAGTTGAAATGAGGTGATTTAATGAAAAATTTAGATCGTAATGTCACACTGCTATGTCCGCTTTGTGGTAATGATCAGTTTTTATCATTGGACGAAGAGTTTGAAGATCTACTTCACGCAGGTGACGATGCACGAGTACGTTGCTCTGATTGCGGTTCGGAATACACGAAACGAGAGTTGCTCGATAGCAATGCCGCAATAATCGATAATGCTGTAGATGAACTTGCGCAAGATGCAGTCAAAGAACTTGAAAAGGAATTAAAGAAAGCGATGAAAAAATGGAAGTTTTGATTAACACATTGAAGGAAATGGTGTCCTTCATAAAAGATTGGGGTGCGCTGATCATCGCAGGTATATCTCTGTTAGTTGCCATCATTTCGCTTTTTAAATCTTCAAAGGCACAACGTCTCCAGAACAAGGTTAATGAACTGGAACTCAAGATTAAGCAGGATGAATTGGACAAGATAACTAAAGAGAAGGAGGATGCGGAACTTGCGTGTGTCGAGGCAAGATTTATTACTGTAGGTAAAGGTAAGCACAGACTGAAAGTTTGGAATTCAGGAAATGCAACAGCCTATCATGTGTCTGCTCGATTTGATGGTGATGTTGGTATTATGATTATGGGCCAAGAAAAGCAGCCTTTTGAAGAATTAGAGGCAAGAAAAAGCTATGAATTGGTTCTCATCACACATAATGGTTCGGCATCAAAGTTTAGAATAGTCACCGAGTGGACAGATTCAAGTGGCAATCAACATACCAAAACACAAATGGGCGATTTTTCATAAATCTGATAGTGTTGGTTTTGTTTCGGATTACAAATCGTATTTGATAATTGAGAGGAGGGGCATCAATGAATCACAATGATCGAGAACACTTCTGGCAAACATTATGTTCTTTGCCCGGAAATGATATTGTGGCAGAACGAGAACAGCTTTTCAAAGCAATTAAGTATCCGAAGCTGCTTTTCCGGTATCGACCTGTCAGCACAAAGAGCTTGGATGCCCTCAGAACGAATAAGCTCTATTTTTCTTCTGCGAATTATTATGATGACCCTTTCGATACCTTTCTTCACATCGACATTGAGGCAATCCGGAAAGAGTATTTAAGTGCATTCCAGACTCCGGAAAGTACAGAAGCTGTTGTGGATGGTGTTAAGTCATTGCTTGGGAATATTCTCTCTGAGGAGCAAGCAGCGCAGTTTACGGTTGAGAATGTAACAAACGCGCTTTCTCACGGGCTTACCGAAAGCTTTCTGAATGCAGCGCTTTCACTCCGTGATGAAGTTAAAAAGGATACGTGGTCAGTTTGTTTCTCCGAAAATGGGTTTAATGAGGTTCTGTGGCTGAAATATGCAGATCAGCACAGAGGTTTTGTGCAAATCTACGATCTTGAAAATGAAGACAACTTTTTATGCGGTAAACAAGAAAAATGCGCAAATTGCGGAATCAAGAACTACGGAACGCCGCTATATCCGATTTATTATTCGGACACGCCTTATGATGCAACGAAATTTGCAAAATTCGTTATGCTCCGCAAAATAGCAGAGACAGCAAAAACTCAGATTCCTCAAGAGCTATATGTAGAGATGGGAAATGTGCTATGGGAACAAGAAAGAACGACTCTGATCAAAAAAGAGTGCCATAAATATGATGAAGAATGGCGAATGATTACCGGCTGCATTATGAAACCGCCGATTATGATGGAATGGATCCCCAATGGCATAATTCTTGGTCTGCGAATGGGCGTAGCAGAGGAAAATCTTGTTGTAAGCATGGCAAAAGAAGCCGGAATCAAAAATATTTATAAATCCTACATAAATGCGCAAAACAAGCTGGATGCTTATCCTTTGAAATTGTAATCTTTCCAGCGGGTAAGTGAGTAGTTGAAATGAGGTGAAAGCAATGAGGAGAGAAGAATACGCTTGTCCTAATGGGTGTTCTCTTCCACCCAGAAAAAAGCAACTTAGGGAATATCGCAACGGTACATATGGGCTTGACTTTTATGATTTTACATTCTGTCCTTGTTGCGGCAGTTTAATGCCATATTCGCTAAAGAAGCTCAAAGGATTTTTTGAGGTATACAATATCCACGCAGCGTTATCGGATGCGGTGCAACTCATATATAAATCCGAGTTTGAGTCGGCAGCACGTGAAGCCTTCGTGGCTGTGGAAAATTATCTCAAAAAGAAGTCAGGCCTGGATTCGCATGGATTCGATCTGGCGACAAGAGCACTTTCTTTTGAAATAGACAAGCAAACCGGCGAAATAAAGAGGGCTCCCCTTATTGCAATCAATGATCTGAAAAACGAATCGGAGCGCAATGAGCAGGACGGCATCAGGTATATGCTTATGGGTTTCTTTCAGGGACCTCGTAATCTGTACCAACACAATCATATTGGCTCCGGTGTAAGCAATTCTATTTCCGTAATCATCGAAGCATCCTTCTTCCTTCATCTGCTTGATGGGCACAGCATTACTCAAAACGGACGGTGGATTCCAGAAACAGTAGATTATCGGGAAATTTATCAAAAGGTGCCTAAGCGAATTGATCGCTGGAGGCTGGTACGTCTATTGAAGAAGCGTGCTCGCAGATTGAAGAAAAATCCATGATGTACTAAAAAGATAAAATCAGCCGTTGTGTGAACGGCTGAAATGAGGTAATATTATGCCTACTATCCACGGCAGAAAACAAATTGTCTGGCGGTGCGAGAACCGCATCGAGTATGGCACGAAATTCTGCAGTAGTTCACCGTCCCTCCCGGAAGAAGAACTGCACCGTGCTATTTTGAAAGCGGTGCAGGATTTGGCAGCAAACTTCACCGATGAGGTCGCTGCCCAGATCAACGGCATCCTTCATGACATACAGACCGGCGAAAGTACAAAGCCCAATTTGCAGGAGCTGCTGGAACAGACCCAGCAGTAATTTGACCGTCTGCTGGAAATGTCTTTGGACTTCGATGAGGATACCCCGTTTCTGGATGACAGGTTGAAAAAGCTGAATAATAAAATTAAGAGTCTGAAAAAAGCCATCGAGGACAGCACCGCCCGACAGGAAAAAGTCAGCCAGCCGGAGATGCTGCTGTCAGCCAAGGATCTGCAAATTCAAGAATATGACGATGCGCTGACCGCGAGAATCATTGAGAAAATTACGGTAAGGGCACGCAATGAAATTGAAATACGGTTCATCGGCGGCTACAAAAAGACCATGCGGCTGGCATAAAAATAAAGAGGGCATACCCAATCGGAGATAAAGCATCTTCGATTGGGTATGCCCTTTTTCACTTTTATCGGAAAGAGGTAGCTATGAAGCTGGGAGAGAAAATCAAGCTGGTTCGTAAGCACAGAGGACTAACGCAGCGGGAACTGGGAGAACGACTGCACTTGGATGGAAACGCAGCAAATCGCATTGCCCAATATGAATCAGGATTCCGAACGCCCAAAGAGAGCAGAACCAAAGACATAGCCAAAGCGTTGAATGTTCGCGAAGAAAATTTCTTTACAAGGGCAGAAACACCGGAGGACATTATTCGCTTGATGATTTGGTATGACTGGGAACATGGCTGCGGCGGGAGCGTTCCGATTGACACGATTCTGCTTTTTGATAATTTTGAGGAAGTGGAAAAATTATTGAAAGAGTGGTATAGCCAAAAGGAAAAATTAAGAACGAGGAAAATTACAGGAGCAGAGTATCTGGAATGGATGCTGCAGTGACCCTTTAGCAAAAGAAAACAATAAAATTTTTCTGCATCGTTGAAAGACCCCACGTAATGTGAACTGCTTGTTGAGACAGTCTATTGCGTGGTCTTTTTTATATCCGCAAAGCCTTGATGCGACGGGCTTTGCGGATTTTTCTGTCTTACCCGGAAGTGAGACATGAAAAAGTGAAACTACGAAAATGCAGAAATGAAATTCTGAAATAACGCGATATGAACGGCTATGTCTCATTTGAAAAGTTGAGTTCCTCAAATTGGCAGGGGGTGCGGTTCTTTAAAAGCTTATGAGGGCGTTTTTCGTTATAAAATTGTATGTATTCTGCAATGCCCGTTCGGAATGCATTCGCGGATTTATATTCCTTGCGGTAGAGATTTTCTCGCTTTAAGGATGCAAAGAATGACTCGGCCACAGAATTGTCATGCGGATGCCCTGGCGCGGAAACAGAATGCTTTACTCTATATTCTTGTAGGAGCTGCTGGAATGTGTGCGATAGGTACTGAGAGCCGCGATTACTGTGAAAAACGAGGTTGTGGGAACGGCCACGCGCGATAGTAGCTTGTTTGAAGGTTGAGGTCACAAGGCGGGTGCTGTTTTTCTTGGAAATTGTATAGGCAACGACCCTGCGAGAAAATAGGTCGAGAATCACACATATGTAGTAATACTTGTCTTTGATTTTAAAGCATGTAACATCACTGACCCAAATCTGGTTGGGAGAATGTGCTGTAAAGTTTTGCCTAATTCTATTCTTCGGAGTTTCTAAAGTATTCAGCCGAAGATAATCGCTTCTCGCAGTGGTCCTAACGCTGGATAGACCACATTCGTGCATAATGGATGCGATAAATTTGGTACTTACTTGATGACCGCGTTCTACAAGAACGGTACGAATCTTTTCCGCACCGAGAATCTGGTGGTACTCGTCAAAGACTTCCTGCACAATACGGCGATATTTCTCACGCCGCTTGGCAAACCAAGCATTCTCGCGTTTATTTCTGAGGATATGGTTGTAAAATGTGCCGCGGTCAACATTCAGCGCTTCGCACAATGTGTAAACATCATATTGACCATATAATGTCTCTAAAGCAACCAAGCGTTCTCGCAGTGGTGCGGATACGGTACAATTTACAGTTTTGAGGATTGCAATTATATTGTTCAGCTTTACAATGCGATTCTGCATTTGATTGATTTCTCTTGCTGTGAAAGGTATGCCGTTGGCGATGGTATTCGTTTTATGGCTTTTGCACCAGCGATAAAGTGTGCTGCGCGGAATATTGAACACGGAGCAAAGTGAACGGACGGATTCTCCCTTTTCACGGCGAGCAACGATGACTTTCTTTTGCGCATCGGTAAATTTCATGAGCAAACTCCTTTCTGAAAAGTGATGATTGTCAGTGTATGATAATAGTAGCAGATATGGATTGGAAAACACAATGATTTGCGGAAAATTAAGAATCCGGAACGAAACAAAACTTGATAAAATGAACGCTTTATGGTAAGATAAAACCATAAGGCAAGAAGTGAAATGTAAGGAGGTGTACACCAATGGGATTGGCTGATACGGTCACAAAAGCCTATATGAAAGAAAATACTGTGTTTGCAGATGCATTTAACTATCTCATTTACGGCGGAAAGACGGTTGTGAACCCTACGCAGTTGAAGGAACTGGATACAACAGAAATAGCTTTGCCATTTGGTGCGCAGGACGAAAACGGAAACCAGCCGGATGATGCGGTACAGAAATACCGCGATGTGCTGAAATCAGCGGTCATTAAACAGGATGGTGAAGCAGCTTACATCCTTTTGGGTATCGAAAACCAAACCGATATTCACTATGCAATGCCTGTTCGCAATATCATTTATGATGCGCTCCAGTATGGCAAGCAGGTTGCTGATATATCGGCAAAGCACCGCACTGATGGCTCGAAAGGACACAGCCGGGGAGAGTACCTGTCCGGGTTCTATAAGGATGATAAGATTACACCTGTCATTACATTGGTGCTGCACTTCGGCGCGAACGAGTGGGATGGCCCGCTGTCTTTGCATGAAATGATGGCAGTCAAGAATGAGAGCCTGCTGAACTTTGTGCAGGATTATCAGATCCACTTGATTGACCCGGCAAAACTGAGCAAAGAGGACTTGGAAAAATTCTCGACAAGTCTCCGAGAGGTAATCGGGTACATCAAGTATTCCAAAGACAAAAAACGATTGACAGAATTTTTGACCGACAATCCGCGTATGCTTATGGAAGCGAACGCGGCGCGAGTAATCAAAGCTGTAACGAACACACCTCTGGACATTCCAGAGGACGCGGAGGTGATTGATGTGTGCAAAGCAGTTGAGGATATGATGAATGAAAGTAAAACCGAAGGTGCGGTTGCTGTTCTTGCAGGGCTTGTCAAGGATGGTTTACTGAGCATTAAAGAAGCTGCGCATCGAGCCAACATGACAGAAAGCGCATTTGAAGCAGAGGTAAAGAAACTATCATAAAGTGAGCATTGTGACAAGGCTGATGGGAACCAAAAACAAGCGCAAAAAATTTTGGGTTTAAAGCAAAAGGATATGGCTCTATGATATTGAACATGAACTATCTATATCAGGTTTCAAACACTAAAAATTTTCGCTACGAATTTGCTCAAAAGAGAGTTCTAAATGAAAATGATCAGCAATTTAGGAACGATAGTGCTGATAAATATGATATCTTTCTTTCACACAGTTACATGGATAAAGAACTTGTGTGTGCAGTTGTTGATTTGTTTAATAGTGCAGGATATAGTATTTACATTGATTGGATGAACGATCAACAGCTGAATCGTTCAGAAGTAACTGCAACAACGGCGGACATTCTACGAAAAAGAATGAGGATGTCTAAGGGTTTAGCGTATGTTGCTACGGGCAATTCAAGTAATTCGAAGTGGTGTCCGTGGGAACTTGGATATGCCGATGCAGCGAAAAATGGTCGATGTGCAATTCTACCTATTATGAAAAAAGAAGGAGAGTCGTTTAAAGGACAAGAATACTTAGGACTTTATCCATTTATTGACTATGAGACGAGAAAAGGCACACAGGAATATGAATTTTGGGTAAATGATCCAGAAAACGGTAATTATATTTCTTTAAGAAAATGGCTTTCTGGGGGAAAACCATACAATCATAATGTATAGAGGTGACAAGCATGGATAAAAAAGAGCTTAAAACTGTTATGGAAAAAGAAATCGATTTGGTGCAGGGATGTATATCACGAATGGCTCAGAATTCATTTGTTATTAAAGGATGGACTATCACGTTGATTGCTGTTGCCCTTGCATTGCTTCCTGAAAAGTTCGATGCGAAATTGTTGTGTGGCATTAGTATTGTGGCGACAACATGTTTTTGGTATTTAGATGCTTTCTATTTGAAAATGGAGAGACTATATAGGTTAAAGTATCAGTGGCTTATAGCCAATCGATTAGAAACAGATGAATACTGCTATGATTTGAATCCACATAATAGCAAAATGCGCCTACCAAAGGAAGAGAAGGAACCCTGCATTTTAAGAGTTATGTTTACAAAAACGCTCCTGCCGATATATGGACCAATTGTTTTATTTACTTTAATTGTGTTAGTGAATTTGAAGCCATGTGGATAGCACAAAAGAATCGCTTCCGAGCGGAATGAGAATGAAAATATAAAGCTGAAAAAAGATGCGTCAGAGGAGTGCGAGGAGTAGATAAATGTACACGAAATTCAATTACTCCCCATCGATTTACTTTTACAATAGCACATTAAATTCACATATGGCTACAGGATGTTCCTTATATGCGAAGCACGAAAAGGAAGTGCATGAGTGCTTAGACAGGTATATATCGGATGACGGAATTATTGATGGCACAGCATTAAAAAATTATTGGTTTTCTATTTCACCAAAGGATGTTTTTATTTCACATTCCCACAAGGATATCAACAAAGTAAAGGCGTTTGCGGGATGGCTTTATAACTGTTTCGGGTTAAAAGCATTCATTGATTCATGCTCCTGGGAGTATTGCGATGAATTGCTTAATAAGATAGACAAAAAATATTGCTACAACCCAAAAACAAAAACATATGACTATAACTTAAGAAATTATACCACGAGCCATGTTCACATGATGTTGTCTACAGCTTTGACTGAAATGATGAATAAGACAGAATGTGTTATCTTCTTTAACACACCTAATTCGATTAGTATGACAGAAGCATTAAGCAAAATAAAAGATAATCCCAAAGAAAAGCGGACAACATCACCGTGGATTTACTACGAGCTATCAATGACGACAATGCTGCAAATAACTGAACCGACGCAGCGAGAGATTATTAAACATTTTGCGCAGGATGAAAGAAGCATGCCAACAATTTCCTACAATGTGGAGAAGGCACTAAATGAAATGCCTACGCTCACCGATGAACAGCTTGCACAGTGGGAAAATAGTGTGAGCAGTAAATATCCTGTGGAAACTCGAATGGCATTAGATAAATTGTATGAGATTGTTTTTCCAAAATAAAACAAGCGCAGCTAAAAATATTAGAAAAATAGAGAAAAGTATACGATTGGGTCTATTGGAAAATTAGGGTGACGGGCATCTCTTTTGTAACACTCAGACATAAGACTGTGATGAGAAAGATGTCATAGTCTTTTTTTGTTGTATCGCCGAAAATTGGCGGTTTCGCCAACCGGTTTTCAGGTTGCTTTTTGTAGAGATGTCCAACCATTTTTAGAAGGTTGGACACTTTTATTGCCCCGTCTTCCCGCAAAATTCTGAATTATGGCAGGGGAGAGGGCAATTTTTTTGAGAAAAACAGAATAAATTCTGCTGTTTTCAGAATGTTTTCAATTTCCTCGCAGCCAATTTCCCATTGGCTGCGGGGATTTTTTGCTTTTTTCGACAGTTTTCAGTTTCTTTTCGAATTTTCCATTTTCTACCTATACATAAAATAAGGAAGCAGGGTTATCAAATCCAACAAATACAATTTGCCATGCAGAAAGCTGCCAGCAACACCCGCAAGACAATCACGGTGTCACACTCAGCCATCCGTCATTTTTTTGCCAGGCTGCACAGCCTTGTCACGGCTGTTGCCGCAGGTATCAGTGTGGCATTAACGGTTTTGACAGCTGGGGCGGCAGCTACGGCCATTACATCCAAATACGGCCACTTTGGCGTAAAGCTGGTCAATAAACGCGATTTTGGGGATGACCGCTATGGCTACGGCATGATTTGTGAAAACTGAAGGTAACACCGCACAATTCCCGCCTGACGGCTTAAGCACCGCTCCGGCGGCTGCGGCACGGCATCTGTGTTGCCAAAATGCTCGATAATACACAAAGTATTATCTTCGCTTTTGGCTTAGCAGCTGCCGTGCCTCGCTCGCCGTATCGGCACTTAGAATTGTGCGGTATTGCCCTAAATCGTTTTCATCTTTTCCAGCAGCTTTGCGTACACATGCTCCACGAACCACGGCTCGGTGGATTTTACCAGTGCTTCTTCCGGCGTAAACCAGGCCACACCGCTGTTTTCGTCCGCCTTAATGGCAACCGCTTCCTCAGAGTCGGCTTCCAGCAGATAAGTTACATTCAGATGCAGATGGCTGGAAACATAGCATCCACGCTTCACATGCCCATCCACGGTAAGTGACTCCAGCGAGAAAATCTCTTTGGAAACCGGCTGTACGTGCCGGATTCCTGCTTCCTCTTTTACCTCGCGAATGGCAACAGCCAACAGGTCGGTTTCGCCATCCGCGTGCCCGCCCAGCCAGGACCAGGAGTGGTAAATGTTGTGGTATACCATCAACACCTTGCTGCGGTCCTTGTTTACCACCCAGGCGGATGCCGTCATGTGTGCCACGGCGTTTTCGCGGCTGAATGCGTTATCATTTGTTTTGATCCAATTCAAAATCAGGGCTTTGTCCTTTTCTTCCTGCTCATTGAACGGGCAGTAACGCTCAATATCATAAATCAATTCCCGGCGGGTCATACCCATGCAGCTCCTTTGCTTTGCGTTATCGCTCGCGGTTATCCAGTACATAGATCACGCAGGCAAACCCCGCGATCATGGCAAACAAAATAGCACCGCCAAACCCGCTGCCGGAAAGGCTGACATTCGCATAGAACACAACCAGTGCGGTAAGAAGCATCAGGATGATGGGTGCAACCGTTCTGAACTTATCCATAAAGATACCCTCCTTTGAGCAGCATTCAACGCAGCGTTTACTTTGCTTCCAGTATAGCAGGAACCACCGGGAAAATCTACTGTGCCACAGTGGAAATCTGCCCGCTGCATACAATTTGCCGCGGCTGGTTCTACTGCTCCGCTGCCCGGAATACAGTGGGGGTGTGGAGGTGATACCCCAAATGGACGAGTATTATTCCGTGATCCAGTTCTTGCCGGAACCGCTGCGCACCGAGCTCAAAGCCATGCCGCCGGAACGCGCCGCCCGCGTGCAGGAAATCCGCCTGCGCGCCGGGCAGGCGGTGCAGTTTACGGTGGGCGGGGCCTGGCAGCCGGCGCAGCAGCTGCTGCCTGCAGCACAAACCGCCCTTGCCATCGGCCCGCGCATGCTGCGCAGCTGCTTTGCCGCCCTCTGCCGGGACTCCGCCTATGCCTATGAGGACGAGCTGAAACAGGGCTATTTCACCCTGCCCGGCGGCAGCCGCGTGGGGGTGGCGGGTGTGTGTGGCCCGGCGGGCTTTGCCGATATTACATCTCTCAATCTCCGCGTTGCGCGCCAGGTGCCCTGTGTCCTGCCGCCCCAGCTTCGCCGCACGTTGGATGCCTTGAATGGCGGGATTCTGGTCGTAGGCACGCCGGGCAGCGGCAAAACAACTTTCCTGCGCAGCATCATCCGCTATCTGGATACCGCCCGCCGCATTTTCTGCGTGGCGGACGAGCGCGGCGAGCTGCTGACGGCGGGGCACACCGTACACTGCGATGTCTACACCCGTTGCACCAAAGCGCAGGCCATCCAGATGGCGCTGCGCTGCATGAACCCTCAGGTCATCGTGTGTGATGAGCTGGGCACCCAGGCGGACCTCCAGGCCGTGGAAGCGGGCCTGGCCTGCGGCGTGGTGTTTGTGGCAAGTGTCCATTGCGATACCCTGGAAGCGCTGAACCGCAAACCGCCCACTGCCCGCCTGCTGGCGATGGGGGCCTTTGAAACCCTGGTACTGCTGGATGGCCGCGTGAACCCCGGCCATGCAGTGAAGGTCCGCACCCTGGCATGATGCTGTACTGCCGTTTGCTGGGGGCTGTGCTGCTGGTGTGTACAGGCTTTGCTGCCGGCCAGGCGTACTGCCAGCGGCTGTGGGCACAGTGGCGGGCGGTGTGCGGCTTTGAGCGTTTGCTTACTTATCTGGCGGACCAGCTTGCCTTTTGCGCCCTGCCCAGTGCGGAGCTGCTGGCCGCCGCGGCGGAACACCCGGCGTTTGCCGCCTACTGCCCGCCGAATGCTGCATCCTTTGCGGAATTACGCCTACCCCCGCCGCTTGCTAAAACCTGCGGAGCGGAGCTGCATGCCGGGCTGCACACCATTGCCCTGTGCAGCAGGCAGCAGGCCCCGCAGACCATGCGCACGCTGGCCGCCCTGTGCCACCGCACCGCCCAAGGCCAGTATGCCGCCGCCCAGCAGGCCGCTGTGCTTGCCCCTAAACTGGGACTTTGCGGCGGGCTGCTGGCGGCCATTCTGCTCTGGCCCGCAGGGTGAAGCAGGGGATAACTGAAAAGGCGAAAGCGCGGCCGGCTTTTTATAGGGGAACCATCATGAACATTGATCTTGTATTCAAAATTGCGGCCACCGGCATTATTGTTGCGGTGCTCAACCAGCTGCTCACCCGCTCTGGGCGGGAGGATCAGGCTATGATGACCACCCTTGCGGGCTTGATCGTGGTACTTAGCATGCTGGTGCGCCAAATCAGTGATTTGTTTGTGCTGATCAAAGCGCTGTTTGATTTGTGATTGGTCATGGATAACGATGCTTATCTTAAAAGCGGCCGCCCTTGCCATTGTCGTCTGCGTGCTGGTGCTCTGCTTAAAAAAGGACCAGCCCGGCTTTGCGTTCCTGCTTTCTTTGTGCGGCGCGGCGGGGCTGCTGTGGTTCGCGGTGCAGCAATTGCGCCCACTGCTGGCCCGGCTGCAGCAGCTGGCCGGGCAGGCTGGCGGCGATTCGTTCAGCATTCTGCTGCAGGTGCTGGCCATCGCTTTTGTGGCCCAGCTGGCGGCGGACCTTTGCCGCGAAGCCGGCCTTGCTGCCGCCGCGTTCTGTATGGAATTCGTGGGCCGCATTTTGGCTATGCTGCAGGCATTGCCTCTGCTGCAAAGCTTGCTGGCCTCGTTTTTGTCCTTTTTATCGTGATAGCCTTCCCGCTGCCAGCCGCCGCGGCAGAACTGCCCGCTGGGGTGCAGCAGATTTTGCAGCAAAGCGAACTGACGCCGGACAAGCTCGTTCACATTACCTTGCAGGAGCTGCTGCAAACGCTGGCTGGTTGGCTGAAAAACGCCTGGGGGCAGCCGCTGCAACTGGCCCGGCGCGCGGTGCTGTTTTTGCTGCTTTCCAGCTGTGTGGGGCTGCTGGCGGACGGTGGTGCCTGGCGGGACTGTGTGGACCTTGTGGCTGTGCTCGGCTTTGGCACCATTGCGCTGAATCAAATGACATCTCTCGTGCAGCAGGTTGCCCAGGCAGCCAACACCAGCCAGTTGTATGTATCCGGTTTTGTGCCGGTGTTTGCTGGGGTAGCACTGCTGGCGGGCCAAACCGCCGGAGCTGCCGTGTACAGCACGATGTTTTATGCTATGGCGGCCTTTCTGGCGGAAGTGCTGCAAAACTTACTGCTGCCGCTGCTGCAAATCTATTTCTGCTTTTCCGTTTCTGCGGCCCTTTGGGGGGATAGTGGCATTGCCGATGCCGCAAACCTGTTTGCCCGCTGTTTTACCTTTGCGCTCAAACTGTGCGGTATGCTGTTTACCTTTGTGTTGGGGCTGCAAAATGTGTTGGCCGCCGGGACTGACCGCGCAGCCTTAAAAATCGGCAAAAGCGTGCTGAGTGCTGCCGTGCCCGTTGTGGGGGATGCCGCTGCGGCGGCTCTGGGCAGTGCTTCCGCCGCAATCGGACTGCTCAAAGGCTCATTGGCGTTGGCGGCGGTGGCAGCCCTGGGGGCAGCGTTTGCCCCGGTGCTGGCACAGTGCGGGCTGTACTGGCTGGTGTTTTCCGGCATTGGCATTCTGGCGGCGGGACTGGGGCAAAAGCGCAGCAAGCAGATCTGTACCCTATTTGGCCAGGGGACGCGGCTGTGCGGGGCTATCTTGGTACTATATTTCTTTCTGGTAATTCTATCCACGCTGTTGCTGCTGCTTGGCGGGAATGGGGGCTGACTTATGGATACGCTGTGCCACGCGGCACTGGTTTGCTGCATCTTGTCCGCCCTGGCTGGGCTGGTGCGGACATTCTGGCCGCAAAATGGGTTCAAGCCAGTCATAAATGCGGTGCTTACGCTGTATATTATAACATCGGTCCTCCATGCGGTATCCGGCATGAACTGGCAGGGCTTTGCCGCGCAGCTCCAAAACTTTGCCAGCCAGAGCGCCCCCGGCGAGGACTATACCGCTTACGGCGCAGAGCTTGCCATGCAGGAATCCGCCGCAGCACTGCAAAAGCTTTTGCGGCAAAGCGGCATCGAATCCGTTGTGCAGCCGCAGGCGGGCGGCGTGCATGTGCGGCTGGTTTACCCGGCGGACCGGGAACAGGCGGAAACCCTGCTGCAAAATTTTGCGGGGGACCTGCCCTATACGCTGGAGAACACCCAATGACCGCAAAACAGAGTATCGCCTGGCTGCAGGCGGCGTGGAAGGATGATAAAAAGCGTATCAATCTCTTGCTGGTATCCGGCCTGGCGGGCATGCTGCTGCTCTGTATGTCGGAATGGCTGCCAGCCGGGCAAAGCACACAAAATGCCGCGCAGAGCAGCCAGCAGAGCCAGACGGCAGCGGAGTATGAACAGCAGCTGGAAACCCGCCTTGCCGCCCTGATCCGTGCCATGGACGGCGCAGGCGAAACCGTTGTTATGGTAACGCTGGACTGCGGGGAGGAAACCACCTATGCAGCGGATACCCGGACAGAGAAAACCAGCGAGGACACCCGCAGCAGCGCCGCCAGCCAGCGCACCCATCTGCTGGCCGGTGCACAGCCGGTGGTGCAGTCGGTTCAGGCACCGCAGGTGCGCGGCGTGGCCGTGCTTTGCCAGGGCGGGGGTAATGCCGGGACCCAGCGCCGCATCACAGAGCTGGTCAGCGCCCTGACCGGCGTGGGGGCCAGCCATATTACCGTAAACAAAATGCAATCATAGGGAGGGCTAACGATATGGAAGGCAGAGCAACCAAACGGTATGCCACATTGGCGGCGCTTACCCTGGCGTTGGGCGGTGCAGTGTTTTTGAACTGGTCGTTCGCCGGGCGCACCCCGCAGGCGGGAACGCCGGAAGCCGTTGTGCAGACTTCGGCGGAAGCTGACGAGGACACGGTACAGACTGCCGCCCGGCAGCCGGAAACAAACGCGGCGGTGGAACCCATGACCGCCCAGGCAGTGTTTGATCCGCTGGAAAGTGAACCTCAGACCGCTGCCCAGGCGGATGCAGCGGAAGGAATGGAATCGGGCGGGCAGGCAGGCAAAAATTACGGCGAAGCCCAGCTTGTCAGCGTCAGCAAGGATTCCGGTACGGAATTTTTTGAACAGGCACGCCTGAACCGCTCCAAAGCGCGGGACGAGGCACTGGACGCTATCAAAAAGACACTGAAAAGTGCGGATTTGAGCGAAAGCGAAAAAGACAGCATTACCCAAAAGCTGCAAAACCAGATCAGCAGCATCACGGTGGAATCCAGCATTGAAAGCCTGATTAAATCCAAAGGCTTTGCGGACTGTGTTGTCAGCATTGGGGAGGGACGCGCGGATATCACCGTTATGACAGAAAACGACGCCCTGACCGCGGATGAAGTGACCCGCATCCGGGATGCCGTTTTAGGCAAGTGCAAGGGCCTGAGCGCGCAGGATATCACCGTTGTGGAGGTAAGGTAAACCATGACCGGCAGGGAAGCGCTGCATAACCGCAGTCAAACCCTGCCGGCTTTGCCTTTTTATGCAGGAATCATGAATAAGTATTGCAAAAAATAGCAAAAGAGGGTATTATAAACTAATAGTCAACCTCTTCGGCGCACTAAAGCACAAGGTTGGCGTGCAGTGCAAATGTGCAGCACTGCAGGAATGGTGCGGAGAACTTGCTCAGCACTGGTATAGATAAGGGAGGAAATGTTATGAAAAAGTTGATTTCTTTTGCTGTGGCGGGCATGTTTGCCCTCAGCCTTGCGGCCTGCGGCTCCAGCAGCAGTGCAGCTGCAAGCATCACGGAAAGCTCTGCCGAAAGCACGGCAGCATCCACCGCTGACAGCGCCGCTGCAGACAGCGACTTGGCCTACCTGCAGAACAAGGGCAAAATGACCATCGGCTACACCGTGTATGAGCCGATGAACTACACCGATGAAAGCGGTACCTTTACCGGTTTTGATACCGAACTGGCAACAGCTGTGTGTGAAAAGCTGGGCGTGGAGCCGGATTTTGTCGAGATCAACTGGGATACCAAAGAGACCGAGCTGGCTGCCAAGAGCATTGATTGCATCTGGAACGGCCTGACCCTGACCGACGACCGCGAGGCCAATATGGCCTGCACCAAGCCTTACGTCAAGAATGCACAGGTGGTTGTGATGAAGGCTGACGCCGATTACACCTCCACCGCAGACCTTGCCGGTAAGACCGTTGTGGCTGAGTCCGGATCTGCTGGCGAAACTACCATTGAAGAGGACGAGGGCCTGCAGCAGGCAGACTTTGTTGCCAAGAGCGTGCAGACCGACTGCCTGATGGAAGTTGCTGCCGGCACCGCTGACGCCGCTGTTCTGGACCTGACCCTGGCTAGCGCTATGATCGGCGAAGGCACCGACTATGCAAACCTTGTCATCAAGGACGAGCTGAATGTGGAAGAATACGGTGCTGCTTTCCGCAAGGGCAGCGATGTCGCCGCCGCTGTGGATACCGCTTTCGATGAACTGAAAGCGGACGGTACCATGCAGACCCTGGCCGACAAATACGGCCTGACCCTGGCAGACTGATCATGGGGGAAGCGGGTGTGATTTGGAGCCGCCTGACCAGCGCCTTCCTAATGAACTGTCAGCTTTTTGGGCTGACGCTGTTGTTTGCCCTGCCGCTTGGCCTTTTGGTGTCACTTGGCTCCATGAGCCGGTTCACACCGCTGCGGGGCGTGGTCAAAACCTTTGTGTGGATCATCCGTGGCACGCCGTTGATGCTGCAAATCATCGTTATCTACCTTGGCCCCGGTCTGATGGGCTTTGCCAGTCCTTGGGGTTCCAGCACCAATGGCCGCCTGCTGGCGGCGGTGGTGGCGTTTGTCATCAATTACGCCTGCTATTTTTCCGAAATTTACCGCGGCGGCATTGAGTCTGTTCCCGTTGGCCAGACGGAAGCCGGGCAGGTGCTTGGCATGACCAAGAGCCAGATTTTTTTCCGCGTTACGCTGCTGCAGGTCATCAAGCGCATCCTGGCCCCCATGGGCAATGAGGTCATGACCTTGATCAAAGATACCTCCCTTGCCAATGTGATCGCCAACAAGGAAATCATCATGATGGCAAAGGAATACAGCGCCAAGGGCTTGATCTGGCCGCTGTTCTCCACCGCGCTTTTCTTCCTGGTGTTTGTCGGGGCAATGACCCTGCTGTTCAACTGGCTGGAAAAAAAGCTCAGCTATTTCCGGTAAGGGGGACGTACATATGGCACTTTTGGAAGTTACCGGCATCAGCAAAAACTTTGGCAGTACCCATGTGCTGCAAAACATCTCTCTCAACCTGGAAAAAGGCGAAGCACTGGCCATCATCGGTTCTTCCGGCTCCGGCAAAACAACGTTGCTGCGCTGCCTGAACTTTTTGGAAACGCCGGATACCGGTGTGATCCGTGTGGACGGCAAAACCCTGTGGGATGCCGCTGACCCGGCCACCCACCGCGAAAGTGAAGTGCGCAAAAAGCGCCTGCATTTCGGCCTTGTGTTCCAGAACTTCAACCTTTTCCCGCAGTATACGGCTTTGCAGAACATTACCCTGGCCGGGGAGCTGCTGGCAAAAGAAAAACCGGAGTATAAAGCCAACCGCAAAGCGATTCATGCGGAACTGGAAGAAAAAGCCCGCACCCTTCTGGCACAGATGGGCCTTTCGGAGCGAGAAAACCATTACCCGCACCAGCTTTCCGGCGGCCAGCAACAGCGTGTGGCTATTGCCCGCGCCCTGGCGCTGGAACCGGATATCCTTTGCTTTGATGAACCAACCAGCGCCCTTGACCCGGAGCTGACCGGCGAAGTTCTGCGCGTTCTGCGCGATCTGGCCGACCAGAAAACTACCATGATCATTGTCACGCACGAAATGTCTTTTGCGCGCGATGTGGCAGACCGCATCCTGTTTATGGATGGCGGCGTGGTGGTCGAGGAAGGCCCTGCCCACCAGGTGATCGAACACCCGCACGAGGAACGCACCAAACAGTTCCTTTCCCATTACGGCACCTGATGCCCCGGATGACCGCCGCTCGGTGGTCATTCCAAGCGGCATAAAATAACAAACAAAATGCTCCCTGCCTGTTTTACCGGCTGTACGGTAACCAGGCAGGGAGCTTTTGCTATTTTATAACTCCGTGAAGCGATAAGAATTGAAAATAATAGAAATCAGAGATAGAACAGCAAGTTTATTTTGCCTCGATCTCATCCAATTCTTTCAGCCACAAAGCGTTGCAGGCATCACTCGGCATACGCCAGTCGGCGCGGGGGCTGAGGGTGACGGAACCGACCTTCGGTCCATCCGGCAGGCAGCTGCGCTTGAACTGCTGGGCAAAGAACCGGCGGTAGAAGTTGCGCAGCCAGGCCAGCAGCACTTCCGGCTCATACCGCCCGGCAAATGCGGCCAACGCCAGGTGATAAATCTTGGCGGGTCCAAACCCAAAGCGCAGCACATAATACAGGTAAAAATCATGCAGTTCATACGGCCCAACCAGCTTTTCGGTCTGCTGGGCAATGGTGCCATCCGCGGCGGAGGGCAGCAGCTCCGGGCTGACTGGGGTATCCAGAATATCCACCAGCACATCACGCAGCACCGGCTGGCCGCAGGTATCGGCCACATACTGCACAATGTGGCGCACCAGCGTTTTGGGCACCCCGGCGTTCACACCGTACATGCTCATGTGGTCGCCGTTGTAGGTGGCCCAGCCGAGGGCCAGCTCGCTCAAATCTCCGGTGCCGATCACAAAGCCGCCGTTCTTGTTGGCGTAATCCATCAATTCCAGCGTGCGCACACGGGCCTGGCAGTTTTCAAAGGTCACATCATAGGTGTGCGGGTCTTGGCCGATATCGGCAAAGTGGCTTTCCACCGTGTTGGTAATGTTGATTTCGGTAAAGCTGACGCCCAGTGCTTCGCACAGAATCTCCGCGTTGGAGCGGGTGCGCTTGGTAGTTCCAAAGCAGGGCATGGTAATGGCAATAATGTCCTTGGGGTCACGGCCCAGCACCTTGCAGGCGCGCACGGCAACCAGCAAAGCCAGGCAGGAATCCAACCCGCCGGAAATACCCACAACAGCGCACTTGGCGTGGGTGTGCTCCATACGCTTGGCAAGGCCCTCAGCCTGGATGCGCAAAATCAGCTCGCAGCGCTCGGCGCGAGCAGCATCATTCTGCGGCACAAATGGCGTGGGGGAAACAAACCGCGTCAGCGGTGCTTCTGCCACTTCCAAATCAAAGCTGATGGTCGTGTATCCGGCGGCATCCGGCACAAAGGTCGTGCTGCGGATACGCTCCTGCACCATGCGGCCAAGGTCCAGCTCGGTTGCGGCGGTACCGTTGGCGAAAGGCTCGGCCTCGCACAGCAGTGTACCGTTTTCCGCAATCAGATTGTGGGCGGCAAAGGTCATATCGGTGGTGCTTTCACCGTGCCCGGCGTCAGCATACACATAACCGCACAGCAGGCGGGCGCTCTGCCCAGCCACCAGCTCCCGGCGGTAGGCAGCTTTGCCTACCGTTTCATCGCTGGCAGAAAGGTTTGCAACCACCGTTGCCCCGGCCAGCGCATGGCTACAGCTGGGGGGCACAGGGGCCCAAAGGTCCTCACAGATTTCCACCCCAAGCACAAACTCCGGCATCTCGCGGCAGGCAAACAGCAGGTTGGTGCCAAACAGAGTGCGCTGCCCGGCAAAGGTGATTTCAAACGCATCTTTTGGGCCCGGCACAAAATGGCGGCGCTCGTAAAACTCGCCGTAATTGGGCAGGTAGGTTTTGGGCACAAGGCCCAACAGTTGCCCCTTGCAAACAACCGCTGCACAGTTGTACAGCTTGCCGTTATGGCGCACCGGCAGGCCAACCAACGCCACCACGTCCAGCTCTTTGCTGGCATCGAGAATCTGAATCAGCCCATCCTCGGCGCCGCGGCACAGTGTTTCCTGCAAAAACAGATCGCTGCAGGTATAGCCGGTCAGGGTAAACTCCGGCAGGCAGAGCAGTTTGGTTCCGGCAACAGCCTGTGCGCGCATGGCGGCAATGATCTGCTGCGTATTGTAGGCACAGTCAGCAACATGCAGCGCAGGGCTGACGGCTGCTGTGTGCAAAAATCCGTATTTCATGGGTAGCCCCCTTAATCATAAGGCAATACCGCATAATTCTAAGTGCCGATACGGCGAGCGAGGTGCGGCAGATGCCAAGCCAAAAGCGCAGATAATACTGGATGTCTTATCGAGCATTTTGGCAACGCAGATGCCGTGCCGCAGCCGCCGGAGCGGTGCTTAAGCCGTCAGGCGGGAATTGTGCGGTGTTGCCATAATAAAATAGCACTGGTACCATGATAGCATAGCCACCCGGGAAAGGCAAGAAGCGGCAATTTACAAGATGACAAAATGTAATATATACTTGACATAATGTAAGGCACATGCTATACTTCAATCACAGCAGCAAAGCAAGGGGCTGCCACAAAAGGATGCAAGAAAAGGGGAGCCATATGCCCAAAAACCTGAAACTGAAAGCTGCCCGTGCCGAAAAGGATATGACACAGGCCGCTTTGGCCGAAGCCGTCGGCGTTTCGCGCCAGACCATCAACGCGATTGAAAAAGGGGAGTATAACCCCACCATCAACCTGTGCCGCGCGATCTGCAAGGCACTTGGCAAAACATTGGACGAACTGTTCTGGGAGGAACCATAAATGAAACAAAATATTTTCAGCAAAAAGAACCAGCTGGACGAAATGCAGGAACAGACCCTGCGCAAAATTGAAAGCCGCGGCTTCTGGCTGATGTGGTGGGGCCTGTTTGCCGTTATGATATTCCAACTTATGATGCAGGCGGACATCAGCCAGGTGGCAGGAGAATGGATCGTGTTTATGGCCGCGTGCCTTTACACGCTGGAAGAATGCCTGCGCAATGGCATTTGGGACCGCCACATCAAGGCCAGCCTTAGCACCAGCATTGTGGGCAGCCTGGTCGGTGGTGTGCTTTCCGCAGTGGTCATGATGTTTGCGACCCATAGCCTGGTTGTTGCCGGTGTGACCGGCGTTATTACGGTCGTGTTCACCTTTACGCTGATGCAGGCGGCAATTTCGGAGTATAAAAAACGCCACCAGGAACTGGAAAACGCGCCGGAAGAAACTGATGAACAGAAATAAAAGCTGCCGGCAGTATGGTTTATGATAAGGCGTTTTGCTGCGCTGCAAAACGGATAAGATGGCCGCAAAAGATAAACACAGCCAATCATCAAAATCAGAA
>NZ_JAQFEN010000006.1:0-163229 GCF_027689445.1 Gemmiger qucibialis
TTGTTAGATAGTATATCATACTGTCTAACAAATGGGGTGCAGTCCACATTTTGGGCCGGCTGCCCTGTTTTTTGTTGCTTGGCGGGCGATTTTGCCCCCACACCGTGCTTGCAATGGGCGGTCAAACGCGGTATAATGTTTTTACATTGCCATTTGCGGGTGGTGCCCGCGCGGCAAATTGAAAGTATAGTAAGGAGACCCCACAACATGAAACAAAAATTCATCAGTCTGGCTCTGGCAGTCATGCTGCTGCTGGGCGTAACGGGCTGTGCCATGTCCACCCCGGCCAGCGTGGGCAGCATTGGCGGCGTTGATATCCCGGCCGGCATCTACCTGCTGGCCCAGTATAACGCCTACAACACCGCTTCCGGCGCAGCAAAGCTTGCCACCGGCGAAACCGCCAGCAATGTGAAAGCCGTGCTGAAAGCTGAGTGCACCGGCACCATTAACGGCGAGGAAGTTACCACCGACGGCGCAGATTACGTTGCTCGCCTGACCCTGCGCAGCCTGCAGTATTACGCAGCTGTGGAAAAGAAGTTTGACGAGCTGGGCGGCACACTGGACGAAGCCGCTACCGCCGAAGCCGCCAAGACCGCCGATACCCAGTGGGAGAATAACAGCGATCTGTACGCAGCAAACGGCATTTCCAAGGCAACCTTGGAAAAGTACCAGCTGAACAGCAAAAAGGCAGATGCCTGCCTGGAGCTGATCTACGGCGAAGCCGGCAGCAGCCCGGTCACCGAGCAGGAATATGCCGATTACATCAACAACGATTGCTACTACCTGGAGCTGGTCCAGCTGCCGCTATTTGACCAGAGCACTTATACCTTTGCCAGCGACGACCAGAAAGCCGAGATTGAAGCCCTGGCCAACCAGTGCCGTGATGACTTGGCCGCGGCTACCAACGAATCTGCCCTGTACAGTGCTGCAATGACCTATGTGCCGCAGGCCTTTACCGCACTGGGCAGTAGCGTGGAAGCAACCCAGGCACTGTATTACACCGGCAGCGGTCTGTTTACGCCTTCGGACCTGTCCAGCTACAACACCAATGACGGCGGCAACAGCATTACCGATGCGGTAAAAGCAGCCGGTACCGGCAACTGGACGGTGGCCGACCTTGGCATGAGCTACATGATCGTGCGCAGCCTGGACCCCATGGAGCAGGGCACGGTGGATGATTTTGTGAGCCGCTATAATCTGCTGGACGCTATGAAGAGCGATGCTTTGCAGGACGAGTTCTATGCAGAGGGCGCCGAGATGGAAAATAACCTTTCCGCCAGCGTGATGAAGACCTACAGCGCATCCAAAATCAAAAAGACCGTAAAGTAATCATCGGGCACCAAAGCCGGAGCAGTGCGGGTTCAAAACCGGCACGCCCCGGCTTTTTTGATTTTACAGAACAGCCAAAGATGTAAAGGCAACACCGCACAATTCCCGCCTAGCGGCTTAAGCACCGCTCCGGCAGCTGCGGCACGGCATCTGCGTTGCCAAAATGCTCGATAAGACATCCAGTATTATCTGCGCTTTTGGCTTAGCATCTGCCGCACCTCGCTCGCCGTATCGGCACTTAGAATTATGCGGTATTGCCCAAAAAAGGGGGAACACTTACATGAAGCAAACAAACATGCGTATGCTGGCATTGTGTGCGGCGCTTTGCCTGTGTGTGGCAACAGCAGCGCCCGCCTATGCGGAAAGCACCCGTCAGACCCCACGGACCAGCTTTGTGGAAACGCTGCTGGACATCCCGGTGCTGGGGGATATTCTGCGGTTTTTCAGCGGGGAGGAACCTTTGAGCCAAGCGGCAACGGCGGAAACCGCAACGGGTGAAACCGCTACGCCGGAAACCTCCACCCCGGAAACTGCCCCCACGGCCACCCCGGAAACGGCAACCCCGACCCCGGCCCCCACGCCGGGCGGTTCCTCCACACCGGAAAGTGCGGCAACGCTGCCGCCCACCGGTACCCCGCAGGTGTACCCCGCGCCGGATATTGTGGTGATGCCTACAGCCACCCCGGCCATTACCGCGGCCCCGCAGCAGGAGGAAGAAAACAATACCAGTGACGAGCCCCCCGCTGCTGCCGCCACATCGGCCCCCGCGGCGGCAACGGCAACTCAGCGCCCGGCTGCAGCCATGCCGCGCCCGACCACGAAGGCTACCCTGAAAGACCCTACCGCCGCCCAGGCGGAAGCAACCCCCATGCCCACCCTGGAACCCACCGCCACGCCGGAGCCGACCGAAAAGCCGACCCCGGACCCGGAGCAGGTGCAGCGCCAGGAACAGGCCGCCCAAACCAGCAGCAAACTGCCGCTGTATGTGGCGGTGGGCATTGCCGTGGTGTGCGCCGGCATTGTGGCAGCCGTGCTGATCAGCCGCCAGCTGCAGAACACCCAGGCACAGACCCAGAAGCAGAAGGACGAAAAGTCTGCTTACCACCGCAAGAAGGGCGGCAAATAATGCCCGCTGCCCCCACAAATATACCCGCACAAGCTGCGGAAGCAGGAGATAGGATATGACGGATTCCCGCTGGAAAAACCTGGCGCTGGAGGTCATCGGCTGTTTTGTTTCGGCCCTTGGCCTGTACAGCTTTGCTGTGGCGGCCGGGGTGCCGGTAACCGGTGTGGCCGGTATCGGTGCCATTTTGTTCCGCCTGTTTGGTCTGCCCATTGGTGTGACCAACATTATTATGAACATCCCCATTGTGCTGATCTGCTTCAAGTACCTGGGCAAGGATTTCTTTTTCCGCAGCGTGCGGTGCATGGTGCTGTTTGCCATTTTTACGGACTATGTGCTGGCTGCGCTGCCGGTGTACCAGGGGGACCGCATGCTGGCCACCATCTGCGGCGGTGTGATCGGCGGCGTGGGGGATGCGCTGATTTATATGCAGAACTCCAGCACCGGCGGCCTGGATTTTATCACCATGGCCATCAAATCCCGCCACCCGCACATGCCGTTCGGCAACCTGACCTTTGCGGCAGCGCTGGCGGTCATCCTTGCAAACGGGCTGGTGTTCCATGATGTGGATTCCATCATTTACGGCCTGATCTTCAATTTTTTGAGCTCTTACATCATCAACCGGATGATGTTCGGTTTCAACGCCTGTATGATGGCTTTGATCGTGACGAGCGACGGCCCCGCCGTGTGCAGGATGATCGGCGAAAAAGTGGACCGCGGTTCCACGATATTGAAAGGTTACGGCGGCTATTCCCAGGATGGGCGCGATGTGGTGCTGTGTGCCTGCAGCTCCAAGCAGCTGTATATCATCAACCGCGAAACCAAGCGCATTGACCCCGGCAGTTTTATCGTGATGCTGCAGGCGAACGAGGTGGAAGGCGAAGGGTTCAAACGGCTGGAACTGGGAGAACAGAGTTAGAAGTTAGGAAGTAGGAGTTAGGAGTTAGAAGCTGCAGCGGGGCAGGAAAGGCGCAGAACAAGGCAAAATGCGTATTTTCGGGGAAAAATGCGGGGGTTCCTTGCAAAACAGTGCAAACCGCTGTATAATAAATTGTCACTTAACAGAAAAGGGGAGTTACCTATGGAAACGATGGGCAGCCTGCGCCGTACCAACTATTGCGGCGAAGTGAGTATGTCAAACGTTGGCCAGGAGATGACCGTTTGCGGTTCCATCGCCCGTGCACGCGACAAAGGCGGTATTATTTTTGCCGACCTGCGCGATACAACCGGTATTTTGCAGCTTGTTTTTGATGAGGATACGCCGAAAGACGTTTTTGCTAAAGCAGAAAGCCTGAAAAGCGAGTATGTTGTGATCTGCCGCGGCCTGCTGCGTGAGCGCGCCGCCAAGACCACCAAGATCGCCACTGGCGATGTGGAGCTGTATGTCAGCGAACTGCGCATTCTGAGTGAAGCCCAGACCCCGCCGTTCGAAATCCGCGATGATATCAACGTCAACGATGACCTGCGCCTGCGTTACCGCTACCTGGATCTGCGCCGTCCTTCGATGCACGAGCCCATTGTGCTGCGCAGCAAGGTCATGCAGATCATCCGCAGCTATTTCTGCGATAACCACTTTACCGAGATTGAAACCCCGACCCTGATCAAGTCCACGCCGGAAGGTGCCCGTGACTATCTGGTGCCCAGCCGGGTGCAGCCCGGCCATTTCTACGCCCTGCCGCAGAGCCCGCAGCTGTACAAGCAGATTTTGATGCTGTCCGGATTTGACCGCTACTTCCAGATCGCCCGCTGCTACCGCGATGAGGACCTGCGCGCTGACCGCCAGCCGGAGTTCACCCAGGTGGACGAGGAAATGTCCTTTGTCAATGAGGACGATATCATGACCATCAACGAAGGTCTGATCAAGCGCCTGTGGAAAGAAATGCTGGGCGTGGATGTGCAGACCCCGTTCGTGCGTATGCCGTGGGACGAGGCTATGGGCCGCTTTGGTTCCGATAAACCGGATACCCGCTTTGGCCTGGAAATTGTGGATGTGACCGACATTTTTGATGGCACCGAGTTTAAGCCCTTTGCCGCAGTGTTGGAGCAGGGCGGCAGCATCCGCGCCATCAATGCCAAGGGCCTGGCTGGCAAGCTGACCCGCAAGCACATTGACAAACTGGGCGAGGTTGCCAAGACTTATGGCGCTAAGGGCCTGGCATTCAGCCGCCTGACCGAGGAAGGCACTTCTTCCAGCTTTGAAAAGTTCCTGACCGAGGAGGAAAAGGCAGCCCTGTACAAGGCGATGGAGCTGGAAACCGGCGACGTGCTGCTGATCGTCAGCGATGCTGACTGGGTCAAGGCCTGCACCGCGCTGGGCCAGGTTCGTTTGGAAATCGGCCGCAAGTACGGCCTGATCGACCCCGACAAGTTCAACTTCCTGTGGGTGGTGGACTTCCCGCTGTTTGAGTACAGCGAGCAGGAGGGCCGCTGGATGGCCATGCATCATCCGTTCACCCTGCCCAAGGCAGAGGATATTGACAAGGTGGAAACCGACCCCGGTGCCTGCCATGCCGTGGCATACGATATTGTACTGAACGGCGTTGAGATGGGCGGCGGTTCTATGCGTATCAATGACCCCGCTCTGCAGGACCGCATGTTCAAGGCTCTGGGCTTTACCGAGGAAAAGGCTCGCGAGAGCTTTGGCTTCCTGATGGATGCCTACAAGTTCGGCGCACCCCCGCACGGCGGTATGGCTTACGGCCTGGACCGCATGGTAATGCTGATGCTGAAGAAGGATTCCATCCGCGATGTCATCGCATTCCCGAAGGTGCAGAACGCAGGCGAGCCGATGTCCGGCGCACCGGATATTGTTGACCCGCAGCAGCTGAAGGACCTGTCCATTGCATTGACGTTGACAGAGTAAATATTAAAGGCAACACCGCACAATTCCCGCCTTGCGGCTTAAGCACTGCTCCGGCAGCTGCGGCACGGCATCTGCGTTGCCAAAATGCTCGATAAGACATCCAGTATTATCTGCGCTTTTGGCTTGGCATCTGCCGCACCTCGCTTGCCGTATCGGCACTTAGAATTATGCGGTATTGCCTAAAGTTGAAAGCCCCGCCGGGCGGCCATTGATGTGGCTGTTTGGCGGGGCTTTTGGTGTTGGTGGGGAAAAAAGAGGGTGGTTAAGGTATAGGCACGAGAACGTTTTAAAGAAAACATCCCGTTATAAAATGTTCCGGATACTTGCCATATTTGGAGTCTGTGGGATATTGTATATAGGTTTCGGAACGGTCAAGACCGTTCCCTACGGAGCAGAATAAAAAGAGCGGTAAACAATAAAAAGACAGCTGCTCATAAAACTCTTGGGCAGCTGCCTAAATTATAATTTAATATAATATTGTATTAAAGTTTCTTCGGTTCCCTTCTTTTCAAAGAAGGGAACAAAATCCCCCGTATAAATCTTACTCTTTTGTCACAAATACCAGGCCTGCGCAGCCGGGGCCGGCGTGAGAGGCAATGACGGGGCCAAGGCGGGCAACGCGCCCGCCGGTCATGTGCAGGTTTTCGTGCATGTAATGGTGGAGGGGGGCCAGTACACCTTTTTCGTCCGAATACAGCAGAGCGTACCCGTACCGAGGGTCCACCCCGCCCATCTTTTCAATGTTCTTAAACATTGCCACAAACGCGCCGGGGCGGCCGCGGGCCGTGTCCGCCAGCTTGATCTGCCCATCCACGACCGAAAGCACCGGCTTGACACCCAGGGCACCGCCCACCAGCGCCACCGCGGCGGGCAAACGCCCGCCCTTGTGCAGGTGCTTCAGGCTGTCCACTACGGCCAGAATGCGGATGCGCTGCTTGAGCTGTTCCAGCTCAGCGACAATCGCGTGCGCGGGCAGGTGCTCCTCGTCGCGCAGGCGCAGCGCTTCGCGAATCAGGATGCCCTCGCCCTGGGATGCCGTGCGGGAATCCACAAAAAAGACATCCTCAAAATCGCAGCTTTCCGCTGCCAGCCGCGCGCACTGATAGGTGCCGGACAGGTTAGAACTGATCAAAATGGCAATTACCTGATCGCCGTTCTCCTTGGCATCCTCAAAAATTGTCATAAAGGATTGGGGGCTGGGCTGGCTGGTGCGGGGGGGAACCTTGTCCACTTTCAGATGTGCATAAAATTCATCAGCCGTCAGCTCCACACCGTCCAGCCCGCCGGTGCCATCGGCAAAGGTAACGGACAGGGGCACAGTGTACACGCCGGGACGGGCACTGTCGGTCGCGGTCAGATCGGAAGCGGAATCAGTCAGAATACGAATCATGCGGAAAAACCTCTTTCTGTGCGGCAGCGCCCGGCGGCAAAAAAACAGCGCTGGGATGCAACATGATTGGGTGGTAAGCAATTGTGAATACACATAATTTTAACACAATAAAAAAAAATGTCAAATATTTGAGCAAATATTTACAAAAAGGTAAAAAAACAGCCGCTCATCAGCGTGCGGCTTGGGGAATATGAGCAATAAAATTTTAAAATCAGACGTCTGTACAAAATATTTTGCACAGACGTATAAAAGTTCGGATGTTGTTGGTGGATGGTTCAGATGTTGTGTGAGCGGCAAATTTCGCAATGTAGGGGGATTGCATTAGGTTGACGGGCGGCCAATGAAAGTGTGTGGCTAGAAAGCCAAACGCACGATAGGGGAATGGTTTATTCCGCTGAATTTAAGGCAACACCGCACAATTCCCGCCTTGCGGCTTAAGCACCGCTCCGGCAGCTGCGGCACGGCATCTGCGTTGCCAAAATGCTCGATAATGTCGGGTTGCGGTACCCGCATCGTGCTTCGGGGGCAAAAGCCCCTCGCACTCTGCGACCGCTGCCCCTGCTTCGGTTCGCTGTTTCCGCCACTGGCGGCGCTCACCTTTGCAGCATCCAGTATTATCTGCGCTTTTGGCTTAGCATCTGCCGCACCTCGCTCGCCGTATCGGCACTTAGAATTATGCGGTATTGCCTTAAAAATCAATCTGTAGGGGTCAATGCTTGCATCGTCCCGTAGACTGGCCCTGCCGGACATCTCACCTCGAAAATAGGGCAAACGCCTTACCGCACGCCATCGCGCAGGCGCTGTACGCAGGCAGTGATCACAGCGGCAGCGGTGTCGATTTCTTCCGCCGTGTTGGCGGCATCCAGCGTCAGCCGCAGGGTGCTTTTGGCCTGGGCGGGGGTCAGGCCAAGGGCCAGCAGTACATGGCTGGGCTCCACCGCACCAGCGGAACAGGCAGAGCCCGCGGAAGCGCAGATCCCGGCTTCGTCCAAAAGCAGCAGCAGGGTTTCGGCCTCCACGCCGTCAAAGGTAATGTTCACATTGCCGGGCAGGCGCTGGGCCGCATCACCGTTCAGATGGGTGCCGGGAATGGCCAGCAGCCGCTCCGTCAGGCGCTGGCGCAAATCCAGGCAGCGGGCTGTGTTGGCGGGCAGGTTGGCATCCGCCTGGGCCAGTGCCGCAGCAAGGCCCGCGATGGCGGGTACGTTCTCAGTGCCCGCGCGGTGGCCGCGCTCCTGGCCGCCGCCGTACAGCACATTCTGCAAGGCAATACCGCGCCGGGTATACAGCGCACCGGCTCCCTTTGGCCCGTGGAACTTGTGGCCGGAAAGGCTGAGCAGGTCAATGTTCGTGGCCTGCACATCAATGGCCAGGTGCCCGGCAGCCTGTACAGCGTCAGTGTGGAACAGCGCGCCGCGCTCCCGGCAGAGGGCACCAAGTTCCGCAATGGGCTGCACGGTGCCGATTTCGTTGTTGGCAAACATGATGCTGACCAGACAGGTGTCCGGCTGCAAGGCGTCCGCCAGCTGCTGCGGGGTGATAAGCCCGGCGGCGCTCGGCGGCAGCAAGGTTACAGTGAAACCCTGCGCCTGCAGCGCCTGTAAAGTATGCAGCACGGCGTGGTGCTCGATCTGGGTGGAGATGATGTGCCGTTTGCCTGCGGCAGCGCCCAGGGCGGCACCGGTGTATAAAGCCTGTACGTCGGATTCGGTGCCGCCGCTGGTAAAGGTGATTTCCGCCGGGCGCGCGGCGTGCAGTACGCGGGCCACCGTGCGGCGGGCGTCCTCCACCAGCTTGCGGGCCTGCTGGCCGGGGCGGTACAACGCGGACGGATTGCCCCAGGCATCCTCCAGCGCGGTGCGCATGGCATCCAGCGCAGCGGGGCAGGGGCGCGTGGTGGCAGCATTATCCAGATATATCATGGAAAAATCCTCCCGGTAACATGGTGGTGCAGGATTTTGGGGTGTTTGCTGCTAGCGCAAACGGGAACTTGTCGGAGTGAAACTCCGCCATTTTGCTTGCGCAAAAACGTTCTGTCACTCAAACACCCCGCAGGGGTGTTTGTTGCTAGCGCAAACGTGAACTTGTCGGAGTGAAACTCCTCCATCTTGCTGACGCAAGACCGTTCTGTCGCTTGAAAGCCCCACTGGGGCTTTCATTGCTTCACTTCGTTTCGCAAACGCGAACTTGTCGGAGTGAAACTCCGCCATCTTGCGCTGTGCGCAAGACCGTTCTGTCGCTTGCACACCCCACTGGGGTGTGCATTGTTGAACATCATTCAACAAACGCGAATTTTCAAATTAGTCTTTGCAAATAACCTTTGAACCTTCACCATCAATTACAATTCCCTGACGGTTGTTAATTGGGCATAGATTCAAATCCGAAAACTCAGTCATTATTTTCTCGGTAACTTTCTTAAATGGTGCTGTAAGATAATGCGGAAGAACATAGAAATCAATCAAATCAAGCCCTGCATCATCTTCTTGTGAGTAGTCCTCCGGCTTTTCATCCATTTGCTCGATATATTGGATGCTTGGAGCGCATATAATCGCACCTGCCGATTCACCAATCATCAGTTTTCCCTTTGCCAATTCTTTCTTCAACAGCTCATCCGTTCCCGTTTTACGGAGCTGGTCTATAAGGAAAAAAGAATTTCCGCCGGTAAAATATATCACATCCGCATCTTCAAAAACAGACTGTATCGTTGAATAAGCCTCCGTTGAAATATCAATTTCAGTTACGATTGCTCCCAACTTTTTGAATATTTTTCGAGCCGAGCCGACATAACCGGTGTAGCCTTCACGCAGCGAAGCTGTTGGAATAAATGCGATTTTTTTATTTTCAATTTCTTCCTTTATCAGACTTCCTACACTTGAAAAGTGCGAACATAAAAACAGTTTCATCAATATTCTCCTTTATAAATTCCGATTTGCCAAACTGCCCACGCAAGTTCGTCACTTTCTGGCCGGGATTTTTTTGCGGATGGTTTCCAGGCGGTTCAGGGCGGCACACAGGGTTTCGTCCCGCTTGGCAAAGTGGAAGCGGATCAGATGGTTGACCGGCTCCCGGAAAAAGCTGGACCCCGGAACAGCGCCCACGCCGACATCGCGGGCCAGCACTTCGCAGAATTCCAGGTCGCTGTCAAAGCCAAACTCGGAAATATCCATCAGGATATAATAAGCGCCCTGGGGAACCGTGTGCTGCAGGCCGATGGCATCCAGACCTTCCACAAACAGGTCCCGCTTGCGGGTATAAGTGGCAAGCAGGTCGTTATAGTATTCCTGGCCGAAGCGCAGGCCGGGAATAACGGCCTCCTGCAAGGGCGCAGCGGCGCCGACCGTCAAAAAGTCATGCACTTTTTTAATGCGGTCAGTGATTTCCGGCGGGGCAATGGTGTAGCCCAGCCGCCAGCCGGTGATGGAGTAGGTTTTGGACAACGAGCTGCAGGAGATGGTGCGCTGCCACATGCCGGGCAGGGTGGCAAAATAGGTGTGCTGGTAGGGCGCATAGACGATGTGCTCGTACACTTCATCGGTGATAACGTAAGTATCGTACTTTTCGGCCATGTCGGCAATCAGTTCCAGCTCTGCGCGGGTGAACACCTTGCCGCAGGGGTTGGAGGGGTTGCAGAGGATCAGCGCCTTGGGGTGCTGGCGGAACGCGGCTTCCAGCTCGTCCACATTAAAGTTGAACAGCGGGGGATGCAGCGGAACATAGATCGGCTCGGCACCGGAAAGGATGGTGTCGGCACCGTAATTTTCATAAAAAGGCGAAAAGACAATGACTTTATCGCCGGGGTTGGCAACGGTCATCATGGCGGCCATCATGGCCTCGGTACTGCCGCAGGTTGTCACAATCTCGGTGTTGGGGTCGATCTGCCGCCCCATCAGGCGGGACTGCTTTTTGGCCAGTGCTTCGCGGAAGTTCTGCGCGCCCCAGGTGATGGAATACTGGTGGAAGTTTTCGTGTGATACTTCGGCCAGGCGGTCCAGAATCGCAGACGGCGGGTTGAAATCCGGGTAACCCTGGGAAAGATTGATGGCACCGTACTTAGCGCTGACGCGGGTCATGCGGCGGATAACGGAATCGGTAAAATGTTCCGTGCGGGTGGATAACGGCTGCATATACATTCCCTCTCTCGATAAAACTAAGGCAACACCGCACAATTCCCGCCTTGCGGCTTAAGCACCGCTCCGGCAGCTGCGGCACGGCATCTGCGTTGCCAAAATGCTCGATAATGTCGGGTTGCGGTACCCGCATCGTGCTTCGGGAGCAAAAGCCCCTCGCACTCTGCGACCGCTGCCCCTGCTGCGGTTCGCTGTTTCCGCCACTGGCGGCGCTCACCTTTGCAGCATCCAGTATTATCTGCGCTTTTGGCTTGGCATCTGCCGCACCTCGCTCGCCGTATCGGCACTTAGAATTATGCGGTATTGCCTAAAAACGGCGGGGAGATTTACCCCCAACGGTGCGCCCTGCGGCCGATGCAGGAACGATATGATCAAACCGTGAGTTCGATCTGGTTCCCCTCGATCGCAGCAATGCAGCTTTCGTAATAGCCGTCGCCGGTCGTTCTGGGATCGCTGATGACCTTATAGCCGTCGGCTTTCAGTTCTGCGGTCAAGGCGTCTACTTTTTCACGGCTGCCCACGCGGAACGCGATATGGGCATATCCGGTACGGGAAAGCTCTTTTGGCTGATCCGGCATTTCCGGTTTGTGCATCAGCTCAAGCCGTGCGCCATCATCAAACGTGAGGAAATACGAGCGGAAGTCTGTTTTGGGGTTATGGTATCCATCGTTTGACGCTGCGCCCAGATATTTCATAAAGAATGTTCTGGCGGCTTCCAGATCATTTACATAAAGTGCGATATGTTCGATCATCATAACGTTATAAACTCCTTTGCAAGCGGCCGGGCGGTTTTATGCCTGCACAGGGAGCCTAAGGCAGCACCGCACAATTCCCGCCTTGCGGCTTAAGCACCGCTCCGGCAGCTGCGGCACGGCATCTGCGTTGCCAAAATGCTCGATAATGTCGGGTTGCGGTACCCGCATCGTGCTTCGGGGGCAAAAGCCCCTCGCACTCTGCGACCGCTGCCCCTGCTTCGGTTCGCTGTTTCCGCCACTGGCGGCGCTCACCTTTGCAGCATCCAGTATTATCTGCGCTTTTGGCTTGGCATCTGCCGCACCTCGCTCGCCGTATCGGCACTTAGAATTATGCGGTATTGCCTTAAAACTCCATGCTGTGCTCGCCCTGGCGGATGTCATCGCGCTGGAGCTCGGCTAAAATATCATCCTGGCCGCTGTGCAGCAGCAGGCGCTTGCTGTAGGTTTCAAAGCGCTCACATTCGTTGTCGGCTAGGTAGGCGGCAGAGTCCGGCCCAAGGGCCAGCTCATTGACAAAAACCACCATCTCCTGCCCATCGGCAAAGGCGCTTTCCATAAAGTCAAAGGCGCTTTCCAGCGCGTCCCCGGCCAGGCCGACGGCATCTTCCCGCTTGCGCACCTGGGCGTTAAAGCTGGCGCGCACGGCATCAAAGGCAGCATCGCGATCCAGCGCGGGGTCAAGGGCAGCGACCCAGGCATGCAGCAGAGCGCTGGCGGTGGTGACAACAGCCAGCTCTTCCCCAGTCAGGGTGCCGGCAGCCTTTTGCGCGGTCAGGTGGTCCGCATAGACATTGACCTGCGCGGCAAACACGGCGGCGGGCACAAAATCATCCTGGGCGGGGTCGGCGTTGTTCAGGGTGCGCTTAAAGCTGCGCATTTCCTGGTAGCAGGCGTCCGTCACCGCGTCCGCCCGGCGGGCAGCGGCAAAGCGGGTGTTCAGCCCGGCCAGCAGCAGGCTGACAAGGCTGATGCGCTCATCAAAAGCGGCTTTCTGTGCGCGCTCCAGCACGGCGGCAAAGGGGCGGCCCTGCAAAATATCTTCCACGCCGTAATCCTGGCGGTACTTTTTGTACAGCTCCCAATAGGCAGCAAAATCGCGGGCAACTTCAGGGTGGCGCAGGTACTGGCCGATCAGGGCTTCGTCCACCGGCAAATCCAGCTTGGTGCAGGCCGTCAGCATGGCGGAAAGATCCTCCCAACCGCGGGCCGTGACAAACTGCGGTCCGTCCACATCGTTCTGGATGCGGTAAAAATGCTGGGGGCGCAGTTCAAGGTAAGCCTGCACAGCGGGGTGCAGGCGGTGGGCGCGGGCATACTCCTGCCAGACGGCAAGGTTCGGCTCAATATCAATGCGGCGTACACGGTCCAGTGTGACAAGGTCAAAATCCCGCACGCTCTTGTTGTACTCCGGCGGGTTGCCGGCGGCAACAATCACCCAGCCGGCGGGCACAGCCTGGTTGCCAAAGGTTTTGCACTGCAAAAATTGCAGCATGGTGGGAGCCAGTGTTTCGGATACACAGTTGATCTCGTCAATAAACAAAATACCGTGTTCCAGGCCGGTCTGCTCCATCTTGTCATACACGCTGGCAATGATCTCGCTCATTGTGTACTCCGTTACGCTGCGGTCCGCGCCGCCAAAATTGCGGTGGCGGATAAATGGCAGGCCCACGGCGCTTTGGCGGGTGTGGTGGGTGATGGTGTATGCCACCAGCGCAATGCCGCATTCCTGCGCGATCTGCTCCATGATCTGGGTTTTGCCAACGCCCGGCGGGCCCATCAGCAGAATAGGCCGCTGGCGGATGGGCGGAATCAGCGGGGTGCCGGTATCGTCCACGGCAAGGTATGCCTTGACCGCGTGTTCAATTTCCTGTTTGGCGCGTTTGATGTCCATGGGGGGTACACTCCTTCATCAAAACATTAGGAACAAATAAGATGAATTACAACTCGGGCAGGTCCTCGGCTTCGTTCTCCTGCCAGTCAATTTCCGGCGTTTTGGGCACCGGGTCAGGCAAAAATTCTTCCGGGCTTAAAACCAGCCGCATGGCCCAGGGCGGGGTATCGGGCGGCGGGGTGCCGGTTTCCAAAAACAGAAAAGCTGTCTCGTAAGGCGGGCGCCTGGTAGGGTAGGTGCCTTTGCCATCGGTAAAGTAAAGCACGCCCTGCAAATCCCGCAGGGTGCCGTCCCGGCGCAGTTCCTCAATTTTGGCAAACGCGGGGCGGAAGTCTGTGCCTCCGCCGCCGGTCAGGGTCAGGCAGGCGGCAAAGCGGTCCAGCTCGTCGGTGCTGTGCAGAAAGGTCAGGTCACGCACCGCATCGTCACACTGCATCACGGCGATGTTGCATTTGGCAAAAAAGCTCTCGCCGGTTTTAAGCAGGCCGAACGTTTCTTTCAAAAATGCCTTGACCAGCTCGCCGGAGGTGGACTCGCTCGTGTCGATCACAATGACAAAATCCCGGATTTTTTTGCTCTCCCGGCTTTCCAGCGGCTCAATCAAGGGCAGGTTGCCGTAGGTGCGCAGGCCGTAAGAGTAGTAGCCCAGGTCAAACTCGTCGGGGTCCAGGCGGGGCTCTTCGCGCATCACGGCAAAGCGGCGCAGAAAGTCCTTGTACAGGCGGCGGCTGTGGGCTGCTTCGATCTGTGCCTGCATCGTTTCGGCCCCGGCAGCCTGCCCGGCCTGCTGGCCTGCCTGCTGCATGCTGATGCGGGTTTCGCGCCCAAGCTGTTCCCAGCGGCGGCCCTGCACCTGGGCCTGCTGGCTGGTGGGGTCCTTGGGCCAAAGGCGGTGGCTGTCGCACACAAATTCCCGGTGCAGCTTTTGCAGTTCGTCAGGCTCCTGAGCGGCAAGCCAGCGGTAAATGGGCCCGGCGGCGGGCATGGCCCCGTTTTTGCGCAGTGCCTGGTAGGTTTTTTGCCGCAGCCAGCCCACCGGACGGGTCAGGGATGGCACCTGCAAGGCATCAATCGTCTGCTCCACGGCAATATCGCAGGCCAGCCCCCACAGGCTGGCGTCCCGGCCTCCGCGCAGCCAGGGGTGGCGGAACACGCAGTGCAGAACGCTGTGCAGCACCGCGCGGGGCAGATAGCGCCGGTTGCTGCGGTACAGCCCAATGAACCATTCCGGGTCATAGCACAAAGCCGCGCCGTCCGTGGCAAGGTTGTGCAGCCCCGCGGCAGGGGTGGGCACCAGCGCACCCAGGGCCGCGTTCATGTAGCGCAGGTCCAGGTACAGCTCACTGCGGATGCGGTCCATGGCGCGTTTGGCCATGGCGGCAACCCATTCTTCCTGGGTCAAAACATGTTGGGAGGGCATTGATCATCACCACCAAAGTATGGGGAATCTACGGCACATCAAAGGTCGTCAAAATCATAGGTCTTCTGCCTGCGGGGGCGCTGGCCGCCAAGGGTCAGGGCTGCGCCCTCGCTCCAGCCGGACTGGGAACAGGCCAATGCAATCTGGCGGCGGTTTTCCTCGTCCGCCAGTTTCAGCACCAGCTGCAAAGATTCTGTATCGCGCCGGGCAATCAGCGGGGCCGCGGCGCTGGCGGCATGGGCGGCCAGGTAGGCGTTGTAGATGCCCTGTGCTTCCGGCAGCAGGGCAAACGGGGTACACAGCCGATCCAGCGCAATGCGGCAGAGCTTTTTTTCGCTTTCGCCCACGCATGCCTGGGGGAACGCCGCGTCATACTCCGCAAAGCGGAGCACGCTGCCGTCAAAACATTGACGGTAGCGGTAGCCCTCGCCCTCAATGCTGTGGTTGAAAATATGGGCGGGGGTATTTTCGTCCAAAAATTCAAAGTATTCCGGGTAGAACACTTTGGCCTGCACCGCCCCGCCGGGGGCAAACACCGCGCCGATGTCCGCGCTGACGGCGGCCACCAGCTTTTTCAGCCCAGTGGGGGCATCGGGGGCGGCATCTAAGATAAAGCGGTCAAGCGCGCGGCAGTTGGTGAACAGATCGCTGCCCACACTTTCCAGCGCGGAACCGGCGCACAGCCATTCCAGCTTGCGGCAGTTATAAAAGGCAGCGTTATGCAGCGCCCGCACCCCGGCGGGCAGGGTAACGCCCTGCACAAAATCCCCCGCAATGGGGTGGGGGTAAGCAGCGGGGCCGCGGCCGTCAACGCTCCAAAATCGGGCATCAGCAGACTGGCTGCGCTGGTTCTGCGCAAAGCAGTAGGGGCCGATCTCCACAACAGGGAACCCTTCAATCTGCACTGGCAGCGCGGGGCAGGGGCTGTCCCCAAACACGCGCAGAATGCGCGCACCGCCGGGGCACGCCTGCCACAAAATACCAAGTGAACTGTTCAAACCATGACCACCTTCAACAACAAAACAAAAGCTTGACAATACCCACATTATAGCATACATTGAATAGGTAAGGAATAGAAAAAGCAGGGCGCGGCGGGAATTGAGGAAGAAACCACGCCCCGCAAAGGACTGCGCACTGTGACAGGGCGGACAATGCCTGTGGCGGTGCGCTTACGTTATGTGGAGGATGTTTATGGCAAGAACGCCGGAGCAGAACAACGCGATTATTACAGGCAGCATACCGCGGCAGCTGCTGTTATTCTTTTTTCCCATCTGGCTGGGCACCATGTTCCAGCAGCTGTACAATACGGTGGATACCCTGATCGTCGGCAACTTTGTGGGTACCCAGGCGCTGGCGGCTGTGGGGGCAACCAGCTCTTTTGTGCAGCTGCTGGTGGGGCTTTTTGTGGGCCTGTGCAGCGGCGCGGGGGTGATTATTGCCCAAAGCTTTGGCGCGGGGGACCACGATGAAGTGAACCGCCAGGTGCACACGGCACTGGCCCTTGCCATTGCGGGCGGCGCGGCGCTGACGGTGATCGGCCTGCTCATCAGCCGCCCGGTGCTGCGCCTGATGCAGACGCCGGATGAAATCGTGGGTATGGCGTCCGAGTATTTGCAAATCTACTTTCTGGGCATGATTCCGCAGATGATTTACAACATGGGCACCAACATCCTGCGCGCGGTGGGCGATTCCAAACGGCCGCTGTACTTTTTGATCGTGGCTTCCATCGTCAACATTGTGCTGGATATTGTGCTGGTGGCGGTCATTCCGCTGGGGGTGGCCGGCGCGGCCATTGCCACGGTGGCCAGCCAGGTGGTCAGCGCCGTGCTGACAGTGCGGTGCATCCATGGCTCCCAGGGCATGCCGTGGCATTTGCAGCTCAAAAATATCCGCATTGAACGCAGCGTGCTGCTGGCGATATGCCGCATCGGCCTGCCGGGCGCGGCACAGAGCGCGCTGTACAGCATCAGCAACATGACCATCCAGAGCGCCATCAATGGGTTTGGCACCGTTGCCGTTGCCGCATGGAGTGTGTACGGCAAGATCGACTTCCTGTTCTGGATGACGGTCAGCTCCTTTGGCATTGCCGTTACCACCTTTGCGGGCCAGAACTTTGGCGCACGCCAGTATGACCGCGTGCGCCGCGGCACCATGACCTGCCTTGCCATGACGGCAGGTACCACCCTTTGCATCAGCCTGGCACTGTATCCATCGGCCCAGCTGCTGTTCCGGCTGTTCAGCTCGGACGATGCCGTGGTGGCGCAGGGAGTGCAGATGATGCACTACCTGGTGCCGGTGTATATGACCTATATCTGCATTGAAATCTTTTCCGGCGCGCTGCGCGGCTGCGGTGATGTGCGGGTGCCCACCATCATCACAGTGTTTGCGGTGTGCATCATGCGCATTGTGTGGCTGGCGGTGGCGCTGCCGTTCAAGCATGAACTTTCGGTGGTGGAATTCAGCTACCCACTGACCTGGATCACCGCAACCGTGCTGTTTGCGATCTATTACGCAAAAGGCGGCTGGATGCAGCGCTGCATTGAGGCCCAGAACGCAAAAACACAAGGGTGAACCAAGATGAAATTTGAAATGCGCCCTGCCCGCCCGGCGGATGTAGAGGCCATTATGCAGGTGATGGCGGATGCCATGGCCAATTTGCAGCACCCGGAATGGTTTGTGCCGGATGATGCGGTGTATATGGCGGAGCATATCAGCGGCCCCAAGGGCTTTTGCCTGGTGGCGGAGGAAAAAACGACCGGCGCACTGGCAGCGTATTTTACCGTCAAGCTGGCCGGTACTGCCCCCGATGCTCTGGGCTGGCAGTTGGGCATGAGCGAAGAAGAACTGAACACCACCGCCCAGATGGACAGCTGCTGCGTGGCCCCGCCCTATCAGGGCAATGGGCTGGAGGGTAAGCTGCTGCTGATGGCGGAAGATACCCTGCGCGGCAGCCGTTACCACCACCTTTTGGCAACCGTGCACCCGGATAATGCCGCCAGCCTGTACACCGGCCTGCACCGCGGCTACACCATTGCGGCGAACCATGTGATCTGCTATGGGGATAAGGTGCGGGATATTTTGTACAAAGAACTGGAAAGTAGGAATACAAATATGAATACAACGATCCGGGCCATGACCCCGGCGGACAAAGACAGCGTGATGGAGATGATGCGGGTGTTCTACAATTCACCCGCCGTGCTGAGCAATGGCTCGGATGAAATCTTTGCGCGGGACATTGAGGGCTGTATCAGCGATAACCCGTATATAGAGGGTTATATGTTTGAGCAGGACGGCGCTGTGCAGGGCTATGGCATGGCGGCCAAGAGCTTTTCGACCGAGTACGGCAGGCAGTGCATCTGGCTGGAGGATATTTATATCAAGGCAGAATACCGCGGCCTTGGCATTGGCAGCCAGTTTATTGATTACATAACGAAGAAATACCCGGATGCTCTGCTGCGGCTGGAAGTGGAAGAAGAAAACGCCCGCGCTGTGCATGTGTACAAAAAGAGCGGGTTTGAGTTTTTTGAGTATAAAGAGATGAAAAAAGAGTAAGGACAACGGGAATTTCAGGTTTTACGGAGAATAATCCGTAGGGGCGCACATTGTGCGCCCGTCGCCTTAGGGCAATACCGCACAATTCCCGCCTTGCGGCTTAAGCACCGCTCCGGCAGCTGCGGCACGGCATCTGCGTTGCCAAAATGCTCGATAATGTCGGGTTGCGGTACCCGCATCGTGCTTCGGGGGCAAAAGCCCCTCGCACTCTGCGACCGCTGCCCCTGCTTCGGTTCGCTGTTTCCGCCACTGGCGGCGCTCACCTTTGCAGCATCCAGTATTATCTGCGCTTTTGGCTTGGCATCTGCCGCACCTCGCTCGCCGTATCGGCACTTAGAATTATGCGGTATTGCCTTATCTGTAGGGAACGGTCTTGACCGTTCCGAAACACTGCTTTATACGTCATAACAGGTTTTACCGCAAAACAAAATGACCCCCACAGCCAGCGCTGCGGGGGTCATGAACTTTTATGGGGAAATATTACTTGGTGCCGAAGATGCGGTCGCCTGCATCGCCCAGGCCGGGGATAATGTAGCCGTTTTCGTTCAGCTTTTCATCCTGTGCGGCAACATAAATGTCAACATCGGGGTGTGCTTCGTGCAGGGCTTTCAGTCCTTCGGGGGCAGCAATCAGGCCAATGAACTTGATGTGCTTGGCACCGCGCTTTTTGATCTGGCCAATGGCGTCAATGGCGCTGCCGCCGGTAGCCAGCATGGGATCCAGAACAAAAACATCGCGCTCGGCAATATCCTTGGGCAGCTTGCAATAATATTCCACAGGCTCCAGGGTCTCCTCATTGCGGTACAGGCCAATGTGGCCGACCTTTGCAGCGGGGATCAGGGTCAGCATGCCGTCCACCATGCCCAGACCGGCGCGCAGGATGGGAACCAGGGCCAGCTTGCGGCCAGCCAGCACATGGGTGCGAGCCAGAGCAATCGGGGTTTCCACTTCAACTTCCTCGGTGGGCAGGTCGCGGGTAGCCTCGTAGCACAGCAGGGTGGCAATTTCGCTGACCAGATCACGGAACTCTTTGGTGCCGGTGTTGCGGTCACGCATCAGGCTGATTTTGTGCTGGATCAGGGGATGGTCTACAATTTTAACAACGCTCATGGCAGATTCTCCTTACAAGATAGAAATTCATCGGATACAATGCAAAGCCTGGTCCCAGGCGGGGTACAACAGTGGGGGAGCCTTAAAGGGTTTCCAGCGCCATCATCTTGTCAATGCGCTTCTGGTGGCGGCCGCCCTCAAATTCGTGGTCCAAAAAGGCGTCAACGATCTGGCAGGCAAGGCCGGGGCCCACAACGCGGCCGCCCAGGCACAGGGTATTGGCGTTGTTGTGGCGGCGGGTGTACTCGGCGCTGAACGGCTCCGAGCAGCAGCAGGCGCGGATGCCCTTGATCTTGTTGGCACACATCGACATGCCCACACCCGTGCCGCAGCACAGGATGGCGAAATCGCTGCTGCCATTGGTCACAGCGCCGCAGGTGGCGGCGGCATAATCGGGATAGTCACAGCTGGCGGTGCTGTTGGTGCCAAAGTCGCGGTAGGCAATGCCGCGCTCTTCCAAATGCTGTTTGATGGCCTCTTTCAGCTCATAACCGCCGTGGTCAGCACCCAGGGCAATCGGTTTTTCAAATTGTACAGCCATAATCAAAATCCTTTCAATTCGTGGCGGATTGTTGGGCGGCTTCGCGCTCGGCGCGCTCACGCTCAGCCTGGCTTAAACGGTGATAATCCGGCAGCAGCTCTGCGGGGGAAACGCAGGTGCCCGCATCCCACATGGCTTTGCCCGCCAGGGCAACCCCTGCGCCGCGCAAAACGCGCAGCGGCTGGGGGCAGGGCAGAATGCCGGGCTGGTCTTTATATGTATTGTAGCACAATGCGGCACCATCGCCAACAAAAATCAAAGGCTTTTTGCACTCTTTTACAAAAGCTTCCAGCGCAGTGACCGGTTCGGCGGCGTCCGGGGTCAGCCGGGCGTGGGTGGCAAGGTCAAACCCGGCCCAGTACACCTGGCCGCGGCGGGCGTCCTGTGCGCCAATCACAGTGCCTTCCCCGCACACGCCGTAAGCCAGGGCAGCCATGGTGGAAACCCCGGCGCAGGGGGTGTTGGCCGCAAAAGCCAGCCCCTTGACGGCGGCAAGACCGATGCGCAGCCCGGTAAAGCTGCCGGGACCGTTGGTCACGGCGTACAAATCCAGCTGGGCGGGGGTCAGGCCGCAGGCTTTCAGGGCGGTATCCACCATGGGCAGCAGGGTCTCGCTGTGGGTTAGCCCGGTGTTGGAAGCCATCTCATATAATAAAGTATCGTCGCGCATCACAGCGACGGCGGCAGTTTTGCCCGCCGTATCAATGGCAAGAATGTTCATTCGGGGTCAGTTCTTCCTTTCCAAAAGGGCGTGGCGTCAAGCCCCAGGCCGGGTGATGGTAATCTTGCGGGTGGTTTCATCCAGCCGGTCAATGTTAATATAAATCGGGTTTTCCAGCGCCAGCAGGTCGGCGCAGTTTTCGCTCCATTCCGCCGCAACCACAGCGCCCATATCCAGGTAATCATAAAAACCGGCGGCAGAAAGGTCCACTTCGGTATGGATGCGGTACAAATCAAAATGGGCAAAGGGCCGCGGGCCGCGGTAGTAGTTGACAATGGCAAAGGTTGGGCTGGAAACAGGGTCCGTGCAGCCAAGGCCCTCTGCAATGCCCTGGCAGAACGCGGTTTTGCCAGCGCCCAGCCCGCCGGTAAAGGCAATCAGGCTGCCGGGGGCAAGCTCTGCGGCAAGGCGGCGGCCCAGGGCCACGGTTTCATCCCGCGAATGGGTAATATATTCTTCCATACAGCAGGCCCTCCTACAAGTAAGCGGCTAAGTCAGCATAAACTACTTTATTATACAACATCCAGCCTGCTTTGTAAAATATTTTTGTGTGGCGCGCCATAAAACGCCGCAAAGCGTGGCATATTGCACAGGAACGCGGTATAATAATCGGTAATACGAGCAGGAACCAATACCATTGCACAGGGCAATGTGCTATACTGGGAACAAGAAAAACAAAAGTGAAAGGTGGCAGGCCATTGCTGCAGCTGACACGCCGCTATTTGCGGCAGATCGACGGAATATTTCTGGCGCTGTGCGCGGCGTGTTCGGTGCTCAGCGTGGTAACACTGGTTTCCATTGGGCATAACCAGCTGGGGTCCATCAACAAAGCATCGGTGCAGTTTATTGCCAGCGCGCTGGGCATCCTGTTGGCACTGATCGTTTCCACGGTGGACTACCGTGCGCTGGCCCATGCCTGGCCGCTGCATGCGGTGCTGGCCTGGGGTATGGTGCTGCCCACCCTGCTTTTGCACAACGTCCGCCTGGGCTTTTTAACGGTGGGGTACGATGCCGGTGGTACTTCCAACTACAGCTGGTACCGGGTGGGCGGCATGACTTTCCAACCGGCGGAACTGGCCAAAATCAGCTTTGTACTGACCCTGGCCCTGCATCTGAACCATGTGCGCGGCCGGGTGAACAAGCCGGCCAATTTGCTGGCGCTGGCGGTGCATGTGCTGCTGCCGGTGCTGGCCATTCACATCCAGGGTGATGACGGCACGGCGCTGGTATTTTTGGGCATTGGGCTGGTCATGGTGTTTGCGGGCGGTATTTCCGGCTGGCTGGTGGCTGGCGGGCTGGCCGCTGCGGGCGGTGGTGCGGCCCTGCTGCTGAAACTACGCCCGGGTCTGCTGAAAGGCTACCAGGCCAAGCGTATTTTTGCCGTACTGGACCCCGAAAACCCGGCTCTGGCCGATATCGCTTACCAGCAGAACAAGGGGGCTATGGCCATCGGAACCGGCGGATTGACCGGAACCGGCCTTTGGGGCGAGCATGTGTTTGTGCCAAACTCCTGGAATGATTTTATCTTCAGCTACCTGGCCAACGCGATGGGCTTTGTGGGGGCGGTAACGCTTCTGCTGCTGTTGCTGGGTATCTCGGTGCGCATTCTGCTGGCAGCGCTGCAAAGCACGGATGCTTTGGGCCGCTATCTGTGCGTGGGCATCTTTGCCGCACTGTTCTGGCAGTGCATCATCAACCTGGGCATGAATTTACAGGTGCTGCCGGTCATCGGGGTCACACTGCCGTTCTTCTCGGCAGGCGGGTCCAGCGTGGTCATGGTGTATTTGTGCGTGGGGCTGGTGCTGGCGGTATCCCGCAAGAACCGCCGCAAAAAGCTGGCGGTGCCCATTGAGCTGGAACAGGTTTGACACCGGCAAACGGACGCACTAAAATAGAAAAAGGCACTGCGGTAAGCGGTTGGCCTTTGGACGAAGAGCTTAGGAAACTTAGTAAACTAAGAACCGCCACTTGACCCGGTGGAGGTTCTTGCTTTTCACAGTGACCGTTGCGCTGCTGCCGCAATTCGACCGCCTGTGCAAGACAAAACAATAAGACAGACAAAATAAAGCCGGTGTACCGTAAGATGAATCAAACGGTACACCGGCTTTTACAGTGTCAGGCTTCCTCTTTTTTACTGGGGCTGCACAATGCGGGAATCAGGCAGATGGCTGCCGCCGCTACCAGAATATACACGGTGCGGGCCGCCCAGCTTGTCTGGCCGCCCAGCAGCCAGGCAATGATATCCAGCTTCCAAATGCCCACAAAGCCCCAGTTCAGCCCGCCAATGATAGCCAGCAGCAGGCAGATTTTTGAAAGAACAGAATTGCACATGTTGGAAAACACTCCTTCCTATAACGGAAGTATGCCCATGCCGCGGTGTGTCTATTCGATTTTCTGCCACCGGGCGGAAGCTTGGGCAAAAACAGCACCGCACAGCAGAAGGGCGGTGGGGTTGGTCGTCAGGTGGAAGGGCTGAACTTCCATATAGGCGTAAGCCAGCATGGCAAACAGGCAGCAAACCTCAACCCGGCGGCCCTGTTTGGCGTGACCCCACAGGGCGGCGGAAAACAGAATACCCAGCAGCGCGGCGACCACCGGACCAAACTGAAACAGTGCAAAAGCAAAGCTGTTATCCACTGTGGGCCAGTTGAACACCTGCCCTGCAATTTTGACATCCAGCAGGCGGTAGGCCATCCAGGTCAGCGAGATGCGGCAGGTGAGCAGGGAGTCCAGCTTTGCCAGCCATGCGGGGCCGATATCATTGTTCCACGGTCCCACCTTGATGACCAGCAGCGGCAAAAGGTAACTGACCGCCGCCGTAAGCCCCACCATACCGGCGCAGGTGCCGGGCCACCAACGGGGTACACTGTGCCCAGTGCGCAGGCGGCAGAACACCAGCCCGACGGCCAGTGCCAGCGTGCACAGCGCAGCGCTGCGGCTGGCGGGCCCCACCAGCAAAAACACGCCGACGGCAAATACCAGCAGGCAGTCCACCCAGCGCACCTTTTGGGCACGCAGCAGGGCATAGGCCAATACCAGGCCGAACACCAGTCCGCCGAATGTGTTGGGGTGGCCGTAGCCGTAAGTGCCGCGCAAAGCGCCCATCCGCTCGCTGGTCAGGTCCGGGGCAACGATCCCGGCAAAGTGCAGTGCCAGCACCACCGCCATGGCGGCACAGCCGCTGGCAAAATAGACCTGCAGCGGGCGGCGCAGGGGAACATCCTTGGCGGCAAGCACCGCCACCACAATGCCGATCCACCAGATGTTCTGGCTGTTGAAATAGACCCAGCGGGCAATGAAATACAGCGCTCCGCCAGCCAGCAGCTCCCGCCAGGTGTAGCGGGTGCCGAACAAAATCTTGGCACCAAAGCACAGGAACGCGAGCCATTCCAGCACGGGGCTCATCACGCCCTGCACCCACGCCCAGTTCTGGCGCGCCATGCTGTTGCAGAACACCACGCTAATCTCATACGCGGCCAGCCCGGCGGCAAACAGAATACGGCCAAGCTGCAGTCGCCATTCGGCCAGCTGCTGCCCAAATAACAGGTGCGGCGTGTTCCACAGGCCGTGCAACGCCCCGCGCAGCCCGCCGCCCCTGGCAAGGGCAAAAATTAGGTCAAAAACCGCTGCGGCAAAGAGCGCCAACAGCAGAAAATTAGCAAAACCAAACAAGGGATTCCCTCCTGAAAAAACGCATGGCCCTGTGTTTGACAAGGGCGGGTGCGGATGGTATGCTTCTATTATAAAGATTTTGGACGCAGCACACAAGGGGGCAAAGAATGACGGCACAACGCTATCAGGCAATTTTTGATTGGTTCCGTGCCCGCCCGGCGGCGCTGCGGGCGCTGGGATATGCACAAAAGATCAGCGTGCTGGGAGTATATCTGGTGTATGGCGCGGTGTTGGCCGTTACGCTCTGGCAGCGCAGCGGCCAGTTCTGGCGCGTGCTGGCGGTCCCGACGGCGGTGTACGTTTTGGGCACGCTGCTGCGCGCGGCCATTAACCGCCCGCGCCCGTATGAGGCATTGAACTTTACGCCGCTGTTCCCCAAGGATACCAAAGGCCAAAGCATGCCCAGCCGCCACTGCTTTTCCGCCGCAGCCATTGTGGCGGCGGCGTTTACCGTGTGGGTGCCGCTTGGCGTGGCCGCCTGCCTGCTGGCGGCGGTTGTGGCTGTGACCCGCGTGCTGACAGGGGTGCATTACCCCAGCGACGTACTGGCTGGCCTGGCCTTTGGCGCCGGGGCGGCTGTGATCGGCTTCCTTGTTATGACATGGGGATGATAACTGTGAAACAATACAAAAAAATAATTGCTGCTGTGGCAGCTGCCGCAATACTGGCCCTGCCCCTGAGCGGGTGCAGCTTTAACGATGTGATGCTGTACCTGTACGGTGGTGACAGCTTTACCAAAGAGGAAGGCGAGGACTACCAGACCTATGACGGCGAAAACGGCATCAGTGTAACCTATGATGCCAATATCTGGAACGAACCCAGCATGTCGCAGGAGGATACCATTGGCATTACCACTGGCAACAAGCTGAGCTATACGGCAGTACTGCTGCAGGTATCGGATGTTTACACGGACTTTTTGGAAGAATCCGCCGCGGAATTGAACGAGGAAGCCCAGACTGTGCGATATGACTTTGATTTGACCATCCCCGATGCAGAAACCGAGTCCGTCCGGTATGACTGCGGCACCTACCAGATGATCCTGGCCGAAGTGAACTATGACTGCGGCGTTACGCTGCATGTATCGGCAGCATCCCGCTCTGCCAGCTATGACCAGATCGTGGCGCTGCTGCAAAACGTGTACCCCACCGGTCACACGCCGGAAACGGCAGAATAAAAAGCAGCAGCCTTTTGCGGGCTGCTGCGGGTGGGAAAGGTTGGCTTGTAAAGGGGAAGTATGCCGTGTTCCGGGGTGAAATATCTGGCAAAGCCCCTATAAATGGGGTTCGGCACAAGTTTTGTAATACGCAACAGGACGAGGCTGTGGCGGGGTGAGGGCACCCCGCCCTACTGCCACTACAAAATCAGCGGATGAAATTGGTGCGGATGGTATTTTCTGCCTTGGGCGGCTCAATCCCTGCGGCTTTGCCTGCGGCAATGCACTTCAAGATCCAGGCCATGTTGTGGCCCAGGTTGCGCATGATCTGCATGCCCTCTTCGTCCAGGGCTGCCTGTTCGGCGTTGCTGCCGTGTACCATCGGCCAGTAGGTGGAGCTGATCAGCGGCATCTGGCAGAACTGGGGAATCTTTTCCAGGGCTTCCAGTGCGCTGGTGGTGCCGGCGCGGCGGGCGCTGGTAACAATAGCGGCGGGCTTTTGTGCCAACAGACGGCCTGCGCTGTAGCCCAGCCGGTGCATGAAGCCCAGCATGCTGGCAGCGGCGGTGGAATAATGTACCGGAGCACCAAACACAATGCCGTCGGCCTTTTCCACCAGCGGCAGAACATCAACGACTGGCCCGCCGAATACGCAGTGTCCGGCTTTGGCGCAGCCGCCGCAGCCCACACAGCCGCCCACCGGGACAGCGCCAATGTGGTAGATGGTGGTTTCGATGCCGTCAGCGTTCAAAGCCTTGGCAATCTCCTGCAAAGCAGCGTCTGTACAGCCATGTGCGTGCGGGCTGCCGTTGATAAGAAGTACGTTCATAATCGTTATGCCTCCGTTTTGAGAAAAAAGCTTTTGCTGCGGGGAAAGTTGGTGCACCGGGGTGCTCATACCCGGAACCGCCGATCCCCCTGTATAAACTATATTATAGCACACCCAAAGAAATGTTGAAAACCCTGAAAGGGAAGAAGGTCAAACACCATGCCTGTAACCTGCACCAATTATAAATTGAAATGCGGCGGCTGCCCGCTGCTGAACCAGCCCTACCCCGACCAGCTCAAGCGCAAGCAGCAGTTGGAACAACGCCTGCTGGGGCGGTTTGCCCCGGTATCCCCCGTGCTGGGGCAGGCAGAACCTTGGCATTACCGTAACAAGGCCATCGCCACCTTTGCCACCGGGCCGCGTGGACGACTGACATGCGGCATTTATGCAGCAGGCACCCACCGCGTGCTGCCGTATACGGACTGCCTGCTGCAGGATACCGTCATTAACCAGACCATTGCCGCTGTGCTGGAAGCCGCCCGCGCCTGCCGCTGGCCTGCTTTTGAGGAGGATCGCGGCACCGGTCTGCTGCGCCATGTGCTGGTGCGCCGCGGTAAAACCAGCGGTCAGGTGCTGGTGGTGCTGGTGACCGCGCAGGAAAACCTGCCCGGCAGCCGCAATTTTGTGAAAGCCCTGCGGGGAAAGGCCCCCTGGGTGACCAGCGTGGTGCAGAACTGCAATCCCCGCCGCACCAGCGCGGTGCTGGGCAGCGATGTGCGTACCCTGTATGGCCCCGGCAAAATTACCGATACGCTGTGCGGGCTGCAATTCGCCATTTCGCCCCGCAGCTTTTACCAGGTCAACCCGGAACAAACCGAAGTGCTGTACGCCAAGGCCATTGAGTTCGCTGCCCTGACCGGCAAAGAAACAGTGATCGATGCCTACTGCGGCATTGGAACCATCGGCCTGTGCGCGGCGGGCAGGGCAAAGCAGGTCATTGGCGTGGAGCGCAACCCGGACGCGGTGCGCAATGCCTGCGCCAACGCCGCAGCCAATAAGATCAACAACGCGCGGTTCATCTGTGCCGATGCAACCGATTGGATGCGCGCTGCGGCACAGCTCAACTCTGGCTTGCCGCACCCCGATGTTGTATTCCTGGACCCCCCGCGGGAGGGCAGCACCCCCGCCTGCATTGATGCAGTGGCTGCCATGAAACCCAAACGCGTGGTTTACGTCAGCTGCAACCCCGAAACTCTTGCCCGTGATTTGACCCACTTGACCCGCCGCGGATGGAAAGCATTAAAAATCCAGCCCGTGGATATGTTCCCCCACACGGAACACGTCGAGACGGTAGTTCTTTTATCCCACAAAAAACCAGATAGTTATATCCACATTGACGTGGAGTTTGGCGAGGGCGAAGGCAAGATTCCAGTGGATAAAATTGTCCAGAGAGCGGAGCAATATAAGCCAAAAGAACGTGTTACCTACAAGAGAATCAAGGAATATATTCTTGAAAAGTATGGTTTTAAGGTTCATACCGCTTATATTGCAGAGGTAAAGAGAAGTTTAGGACTGCCTATGTATGATGCTCCCAATGCAGTTGAAAAATTGAAACAGGCCAGAAAGCATCCTACACCGGAGAAAGTAGAAGCCATAAAGGATGCACTTCACTATTTTGCGGTAATATAATCTTTACATAAAATTAAATATCGCGCTTACATAGCCGTTTGTTCTTACGTTAGAGCAAGCGGCTTTTTTTATTCCCTTACATAGCTGTCTGTCTATCTGACCGGCAGCTTATTTTTGAGAAAGGAGGATTTCTCTTGAACACGCAAATCATCGCCGTCGCCAACCAGAAGGGCGGCGTCGGCAAAACGACCACTTGCGCTAACTTAGGGATAGGGCTGGCCCAGGCCGGGAAGAAGGTGCTGCTGGTGGATGCTGACCCGCAGGCCAGCCTCACCATCAGCCTGGGCAACCCGCAGCCGGACAAGCTGCCCTTTACCCTGTCCGACGCGATGGGCCGCATCCTCATGGACGAGCCGATCAAATCCGGCGAGGGCATCCTGCACCACCCGGAGGGCGTGGACCTCATGCCCGCCGACATCCAGCTGTCTGGCATGGAGGTGTCGCTGGTAAACGCCATGAGCCGCGAGACCGTCCTGCGGCAGTATCTGGACACCGTGAAGGGACAGTATTCCCATATCCTCATCGACTGCCAGCCCTCCCTGGGGATGCTTACGGTCAATGCACTGGCGGCAGCCAACAGGATCATAGTCCCCGTCCAGGCGGAGTACCTGCCCGCCAAGGGCCTGGAACAGCTGCTGTCCACCATCAGCAAGGTCAAGCGACAGCTGAACCCCAAGCTCCAGATCGACGGCATCCTGCTGACGATGGTGGACAGCCGAACCAATTTTGCGAAAGAGATCGCCGCCCTGCTGCGGGAGACCTATGGCAGCAAAATCAAGGTGTTCGGCACCGAGATTCCCCATTCGGTCCGGGCCAAGGAGACCAGCGCCGAGGGCAAGAGCATTTTCGCCCATGACCCCGGCGGCAAGGTGGCCGAGGGCTACCGCAATCTGACGAAGGAGGTGTTGAAACTTGAAAAGCAGCGCGAAAAAAGTAGAGCTGGCCTCGGTAGATGACTTGTTCTCCACAGAGGAAAGCCGGGCCGACGCCCAGCGGGAGAAGGTTCTGGAAATTCCCTTGTCGGAGCTGCACCCGTTCAAGGACCACCCCTTTAAGGTCAAGGACGATGAGGCCATGATGGAGACCGCCGACAGCATCCGGCAGTACGGTGTACTGGTCCCGGCCATCGCCCGCCCGGACCCCAACGGCGGCTACGAGCTGGTCGCCGGGCACCGGCGTCATCGGGCCAGCGAACTGGCTGGCAAGGATACCATGCCGGTCATTGTCCGCGACCTGGACGACGATCAGGCCACCATTATCATGGTTGACAGCAATTTGCAGCGGGAAAGCCTGCTCCCCAGCGAGCGGGCTTTTGCTTATAAGATGAAGCTGGAAGCTATGAAACATCAGGGCGAACGGTCAGATTTAACTTCGTCCCAAGTTGGGACGAAGTTACGAGCAGATGAAGTTCTTGCCAAACAAGCGGGTTCCAGCCGCAACCAAGTCCAGCGTTACATCCGCCTCACCGAGCTAATCCCCGAACTGCTTGACATGGTGGATGAAAAGAAAATCGCCTTTAACCCGGCCTATGAGCTGTCTTTCCTCAAAAAAGAGGAACAGACGCAGCTTTTGGACGCGATGGATAGCGAACAGGCTACGCCGTCGCTCTCCCAGGCCCAGCGGCTGAAAAAGTACAGCCAGGAGGGCCACCTGACCCTCGACATGATGCGGGTCATCATGGGGGAAGAAAAGAAAAGCGACCTGGATAAGATCACCTTCACCAGCGACACCCTGCGCAAGTATTTTCCCAGGAGCTACACCCCCGCCCGGATGCAGGAGACCATTATCAAGCTGCTGGAACAGTGGCAGCGCAAGCGCCAGAGAGACCAAGAGCGATGAAAGGAGCGTCTATGAGGGATATTTCAGCCAGAGAACTGAAAGGACATAACATTTTGGCTGTGGAGCGTTTTCGGGACAATACCCGCTGGATGATTGAGTTTTCCGTCCTGCGCCCCTGCACCTACGGCAGCCCCGGCGATGAAATGCGGCTGTTTCTCACCGAGAACGGGTATCAGGCCGCCTTGCTCAGCCAGCAGCGCCGGGAAATCAAAATCAAAAAGTGCGCCCATGTGGTTGAGGGGCACGTCCTGTATGTAAAGAAAAAACGGAGGAAATGAGATGTTCAGAGAAAAAGAAATCTGTGATGCTATTCGCACAGCATATCTGCACCTGTTCCCTGATAAAAAGGAACGGAAACGGGCGCTCTCCAGACTGGACCTGGAGCTTGTGGCGCAGGGGGTACGCTATCGCGGGGAAAGCGTCCTTGCCTACCAGACTTCCGGCAGCCATGAGTGCGCCCTGGACTATTACGGGCCGGAGCTGTTTCCCCAACGGGGGTGCTGTATTTATCAAAAAACGGTCCAAAGTCATTCCACCCAGGTGGATGCCGCTTGTATCCGGGAACTGTGGCTCCTGGAGGATGGACGGTTTGTGGAGGTGTCCGGCGTAACCACAAAATACCGTTCGACATACGAGCGGTTTTCTACCTGCTACCGCACGGTCCACCATATCGTCAAGGGCCGGGACTGGCAGGACTATCCACCAGAGGAGATTGCCGATGCCTTTGAGGACATCAACGACCATCCCTTTGACGGGATGCCCGGAGTTTTCTATGAAGTTTGAGCCGCGTCATAACTGACAGCGGCTTTTTTCATGCCATAAATGCTGAGAGGAGTGATGAAATGGCCGTTTTTCGCATTGAACGGACCCGTGATTATACCGTGATGTCCAACCACCATCTCCGCGACAAGGCGCTGTCGCTGAAATCCAAGGGACTGCTTTCCATGATGCTGTCCTTGCCGGAGGACTGGAACTACACCACACGCGGCCTCGCCAAAATCTGCAAGGAGGGCGTGGACGCCATCGGCGGGGCGCTGCGGGAGCTGGAAAGCGCCGGTTACATCGTCCGCCACCAGCTGCGGGACCGCCAGGGCCGCATCAGCGACACCGAGTACGTCATCTATGAGCAGCCCCAGCCCAAAGCGCCGGATACGCCCCAGCCGGATACGGCTTCACCAGATACGGAAAACCCGTATCTGGCTGACCCGGATACGGAAAAGCCCGCAGAATTAAATATAGAGAAATCAAGGACCCAAAAATCAAATACCCAGGGATCAAGTACCGATTCCATTCCCTTCCGGGGCTTTGCGGCAGCGCAGCTGCCGGAACGGAAAGGACGGGATGCGATGTCGGTGGAGGAAATGGAGAGTTATCGGGATTTGGTGTTGGAGAACATCAAGTACGACCACCTGTGCCGGGAGTTTACCACCTACCGCGAGGATTTGGACGAGATCGTGGAGCTGATCGTGGAAACGGTCTGCGCCAGACGCAAGACCACCCGCATTGCCGGGGCGGACTTTCCCCATGAGGTCGTGCGGTCGCGGTTCTTGAAGCTGGACAGCTCCCACATCGAGTTCGTCATGGAGTGCCTGCACAACAACACCACTGAGGTCCGCAACATGAAGCAGTACCTGCTCACCGTGCTGTTCAACGCGCCCACCACCATCAGCAACCACTACACGGCCCAGGTCAACCACGATATGCACGCAGGCGGCTGGTAATGGCCGCCTTTTTGCTGCACCGCCCAAGGAGGCACGATATGAACCAGATGGAAATTTTCAAAAACCCGGAGTTTGGCAGCATCCGCACTTTTGAGCAGGACGGCAAGGTGCTGTTTTGTGGAAAGGATGTTGCCCAAGCACTCGGATACCGCCGCCCGGCGGACGCTATCGCGGCCCATTGTAAAGGGGTCTGCGTTTTACCGACCCCTTCTAACGGCGGGATTCAACAAATGAAATTTATCCCCGAAGGCGATGTGTACCGTCTTATTGTCCACAGCAAACTGCCCTCGGCGGAGCGGTTTGAACGCTGGGTGTTCGATGAAGTCCTGCCCAGCATCCGCCAGCACGGAGCTTACCTCACCAGAGAAAAGCTGTGGGAGGTCGCCACCTCCCCGGAGGCGCTGCTGAAGCTCTGCTCCGACCTGCTGGCCGAGCGCGAGAAGAACGCGGCGCTGCAAGCGGACAACGCCCGGCTGCAAGGCAAGGCCGTCTACTACGACCTGTTCATCGACCTGCGGCACAGCACCAACCTGCGCACCACCGCCAAGGAGCTGGAGGTGCCGGAACGGCGGTTCGTCCGCTTTCTGCTGGAACGCCGGTACGTCTACCGCGCTCCCTCCGGCTGCGTGATGCCCTACGCCAAGAGCGCCAACGATGGGCTGTTCTGCGTGAAAGACTTCTGCCGCAACGGCCACACCGGCTCCTACACGCTGGTGACGCCCAAGGGCAAGCTGCACTTTGCAGAACTGCGGTCGCTGATTCTGGTGACGGTATGACAGGCCGGTATCTGCTGCGGCGGCTGGTGGTCCCGCCTTAGTATTCAAGGCCATCCACTGCATAACCGACGAAGGGAGGCGAGAAAAATGCAGGAGGAAGTGGAAAACAGGACTTTGACGCTGATCGTCAGCGGCACCAAGTTCACCGGGCGGCTGTTCAAGGCCGCCATATCCAAGTACATGGCCCACCGCAGGGAGAAAAAGCTGGAAAAGCAGCGCAGCCGGGATTCCCCCGTCATCCCCAAGGGCAAGCAGACGGTGAAGCAGCTCATCGGGCAGAACCAGGGCGTCTCCAACATCGAGATCAACGACCCGTCTATCCGGGACTTTGAGCGCATCGCCCGCAAGTACGGCGTGGACTATGCGGTGAAAAAGGACCGCAGCGCCTCCCCGCCCAAGTACCTGATTTTCTTCAAGGCCCGCGACGCCGACGCCCTGACCGCTGCTTTTACCGAGTACACCGGCAAAAAAGTCAAAAAGGCGGAGAAAACCGAGCGCCCCTCCGTGCTGGCGAAGCTGGCCCAGTTCAAGGAGCTGCTCAAAAATACCGTGGTGGACCGCAGCCGCCGGAAGGAGCTGGAACGATGAAGCAGCTGAATGTGAAAAAGCTGGTGCTGCTGAACCTGCCCTATTTCCTGCTGGGCCTGTTTGCCACCAACCTGGGGGAAGCCTGGCGGCTGGCGACCGGGGCGGACGCTTCTGCCAAGATGCTCTCGTTCTTCTCCACCCTGCCGGTGGCGCTGGGGAGCTGGTGGCCCAGCCTGCACCCACTGGATTTGCTGGTGGGGCTTTGCTGCGGCGCTGGCTTGCGGCTGGCGGTGTATCTGAAAGGCAAGAACGCCAAGAAGTACCGCCACAACGTGGAGTATGGTTCGGCCCGTTGGGGCACCCATGAGGATATTGCCCCCTACATCGACCCGGTGTTCCAGAACAACGTCATCCTGACCCAAACCGAGCGCCTTACCATGTCCAGCCGTCCCAAGAACCCCAAGTATGCCCGCAATAAAAACGTGCTGGTCATCGGCGGCAGCGGTTCCGGCAAGACCCGCTTCTGGCTGAAGCCGAATTTGATGCAGATGCACAGCTCCTATGTGGTCACCGATCCCAAGGGCACCATCCTGGTGGAGTGCGGCAAAATGCTCCAGCGGGGTGCGCCCAAGCTGGGCAAGGACGGCAAGCCGGTGAAGGACAAACACGGCAAAATCGTGTATGAGCCATACCAGATCAAGGTGCTGAACACCATCAACTTCAAGAAGTCGATGCACTATAACCCCTTCAGCTATATCCATAGCGAAAAGGACATCTTGAAGCTGGTGACAACGCTGATTGCCAACACCAAGGGCGAGGGCAAGGCCGGGGACGATTTCTGGGTCAAGGCGGAAACGCTGCTGTACTGCGCGCTCATTGGCTACATCCACTACGAGGCCCCGGTGGAGGAACAGAATTTCTCCACCCTCATTGAAATGATTAACAGCATGGAGGTCCGGGAGGACGATGAGGAGTTCAAAAACGCCGTGGACCTGATGTTCGATGAGCTGAAAGAGCGGGAACCCAACCACTTTGCTGTGCGGCAATATGCCAAATATAAATTGGCCGCGGGCAAAACTGCCAAGTCGATTTTAGTGAGCTGCGGCGCACGGCTGGCGGTGTTCGACATTGCCGAGCTGCGGGAGGTCACGTCCTACGACGAGCTGGAGCTGGACACCCTGGGCGACCGCCGGACGGCGTTGTTCCTCATTATGAGCGACACCGATGACAGCTTTAACTTCCTGATCTCCATGTGCTACACCCAGCTGTTCAATCTCTTGTGTGAGAAAGCCGACGATGTGTACGGCGGGCGGCTGCCTGTCCATGTGCGGTGCCTCATCGACGAGTGTGCCAATATCGGCCAGATCCCCAAGCTGGAAAAGCTGGTGGCCACCATCCGAAGCCGGGAGATTTCCGCCTGCCTGGTGTTGCAGGCACAGAGCCAGCTCAAGGCCATCTACAAGGACAACGCCGATACCATCATCGGCAACATGGATTCCTCCATCTTCCTGGGCGGCAAGGAGCCGACCACGCTCAAGGAGCTGGAGGCTGTGCTGGGCAAGGAGACCATTGACACCTACAACACCGGCGAAAGCCGGGGGCGGGAGACTTCCCACTCGCTCAACTATCAAAAGCTGGGGAAGGCTTTGATGAGCCAGGATGAGCTGGCCGTCATGGACGGCGGCAAGTGCATCCTCCAGCTGCGCGGGGTGCGGCCGTTTTTGTCGGACAAGTACGACATCACCCAGCACCCCAACTACAAGTACACCGCTGACGCCGACCCGAAGAACGCCTTTGACATCGAAGGCTACCTCAAGGTCCGGCTGAAGCTCAAACCTAACCAGGTCTGCGACGTGTATGAGATCGACGCCGCAGCTGGCGATTGATGTTCCGCTTTAGAAGGGAGTGATCGTATCTACCCGCCACAACCGCCCCGAAGGGGCCATCGGCGTACAAAGCGGACGATCTCTATCAAAAATAATGAAAAAAGGAGGAAGGCCGGAGTCAGCCAGCCCGGATACCGGGCGGCGGATTGTCCGGCTTTTGTATGCCTATGAACCATGACTAATCAATCTTTTCAAATGATTCCGGCCAACTTTATTTATGGAATTTTTCAATCAGGCAATCACCGTTCTCCAGACCCTCGTTATCGCCCTCGGTGCCGGTCTCGGCGTGTGGGGCGTCATTAACCTCTTGGAAGGTTACGGCAACGACAACCCTGGTGCGAATGCTCATGTACGATAAAGAAGTAAGATACTAAAAACAAAACATAGACCGCCAGTACCCCGCTATTCCGTTATTACCCTATGCAGAAAGTACAACATTTTGTAACTTTTCCGTGAAGCCTATTGACTTTGATACCCCAAAAGAGATATAATATAGTCGCTACTTAGTAAAACTAAATAGCAAAGCTGAAGAGAGGCGACAGTATGAATAACAGATATGTCCAACAATTCAAAAAAGGCTCTCTGGAAATGATACTCTTATGCCTAATCGGACGCAAAGAAACTTATGGATACGAAATTATATCCGAATTGAATAACAGTGCGTCTGTTTTGGGATATGCAAAAGAGGGAACCATTTATCCTATTCTGTATCGTTTGCAGGAAGCAGAACTAATTAAATGTCGATTGGCTCCGGCTGTGGCAAATGGCGGTTCAAAAAAGTATTACTCTCTAACTGATAAAGGCAGGAATATACTTGATGAACTAATCTTATTTTGGTCAAGCTATGAGAACTGCGTAAACGGCTTCATAGAAAGTTATCAACAAGCGAGGGTATCGAAATGAAAGAACAATATATTAAACAAGTTGAAAAGGAACTATCCTTACCACATAAAGCGAAAAAAGAGGTTGTGCGTGATTTGAATGAAGTTTTCGCGTCTGCTTTGGAGCATGGAGAAACGGAACAGCAGGTTATCCAGCGTTTAGGAACACCAAAAGAATTTGCAGACAGCACCGCAGAGCAGTTTGGTATTGATAACGCCTCATCAAAAAAAAGGAAAGGTATCATTTCTGCGCTTGTTGCGCTTATTGTTGCGGTTGTTGCCTTTTCGATATATGCTGTCACACGATTAGGAAAAGCACCAGAGGGCGCAATCGGACAGGCAGACGCAACAACAAATATCCAGATTGAGAGTGCATTGGGCTTTGATGTTTTACAAATCATTTTGGCAGTTGGGTTTGCCGCAGCGGTAATTGCTGTTTTATTGATTATCCGAACTATACACAAAAATAGGAGATAACTTATGAAGAAGTATATTTCTGTATTGGCAATCATATTCATAATTTCTTTGGCCGCGTGTTCTAATCAAACTATTTCGTCTACACCCACAGGTAATGAGAGCAATATACAATCTAACAGTATTACCACTCTTGACAAGGGTATCTGGCCTGTTAATGAATACACAGAGGGGCTTCCTATTCCGCCCGGTACGGTTGCATGGGCAACACTTGATACAGAACATGAAAATTGCAGTGTCAACCTTACCGGCATTAGCGACGACGACTATAGCGAGTACATGGAGGTTTTGAACCAAGAAGGTTTTTCCGTAATTGAGAATGTATCGGAGGAAATCGAAGAGGGAAACTATGTTTCGATTGGGACACTTTTATCAAACGAAGATAAGTGGTTGAGTATCAGTTACATACCAGATAGTTTAACTATCTATATTTCCTTTGACAATAATTGAAAGAGATAATGAAATAGCAAAGCCAGCCGAGCCAGTCAACGGTCAAGATGAACGGCGCATACGCGCCGCCGTTGACAGTCCCGCCCGTCTTTGCTGGTAGGCAATCAAGGGGCGACAGCAAGGAGTGCTGCCGCCCCGCACTATTATTCAGAGAGGGGGAATTTCCATGACCGAAGATGAAGCCTACAAAGTGCATATCCAGTACACATTCAATGCCTTTTGCAAGATTGTCATTCGTCACGCAGCCATAGATATAATTTTGAAGCTGCGCCGGAGGTGGGAACGGGAAGTTTCCCTTGACTACCTGATGAATGAGAAGTTTGTCCAGCTTGCCGAGCCGGAGCAGCTTGAAGAATATCTTTTTACGGCCTGCGGCCAGACCGCCGTTCTGTACCATGCGGAACTTGCCGCCGCCCTTGCCCGTTTGCCGGAGCAGACACAGGAAAAAATTTTCCGTTACTACTTCCTGCGCCAGCCGCAGCGCGTGATCGGCGTACATATTGGCCGGACACGCAGCACAGCGGGGCGGCATATCCAGCTTGCCTTGCAGCGGCTACGGCGGCTCATGGAGGAAAATCGCTATGAGTAAACTTCTCCCCTATGAAACAATCGTTAAGGCGCATGAGGGCGACCCGGACGCAATCGACACCGTCCTTTCCCACTACGCCGGATATATCCGCTACTTTTCCAAAGTACACGGACAGGTCAACGCTGAGGTTGAGGAATATGTGAAACAACAGCTAATTGCCGCGCTGTTCAAGTTTCGATTTGACCGATAAGAAAAAAACTGAATATCAGCCGCTACCAGCGGCCAGCGAAAGCAGTAAGTCTGAAAAAGATTTGCTGCTTTTTTTGTTGTCCATTTGGCAAAATCGCAAACTCACCCGTAGTAGGTAGGTAAAGCCAGAAAAAGGCTGCCTGCCCCGTTTGGCAAATTTCAAAATGCGGTGTTGTAGGGAGTGAAAGGAAAAATTCTCTGCCCCGCCGGTTGCCAAATTTCTCTTTTCCGCATTACAGAAGCAAAAGGAAATTTGAAAAAATCCCCGGACAGCGGGTAGCTGGCGGCCTTTCAAATGTATCTTTGGCGAAAGGAAAAAAGGCCGCGCACAGCGGGCTGAAAGCCCCGCCCTGTTCGCTCTATGTACGGAAAAACCCGGACAGGGGCAGTCTGCGGCTTACTAAGAGCAAGTTTCTACCACGGTGCCAAAATCCGCAATTCTGCGGTTTTGCCCCTCGCGGGAAACTTGTTGGGGAGTGCCTTCCCCAAACCCTGCTATGCGGCTTGCGCCGCAAAAAGATTTCCGTCCGGCGAAAAGTTTTTTCTCTCTTTCGCCCCAGAAATGGCTAACAGATAAGAGCATTTTTTGTGATAAGTGAAAGGAGGTATACAGCCCATGCCAAAGCGATACAACACACCCCACCGCAGCCGCGTTGTGAAAACCCGGCTGTCCGAAGATGAATACGCCGATTTCACAGCGCGGCTTGCGCCCTATGGTATCAGCCAGTCGGAATTTCTCCGGCAGGCGATACGGCGGGCGACCATACGCCCCGTTATCCATGTGTCAGCGGTCAATGACGAACTGCTTTCCGCTGTCGGGAAGCTGGCCGCCGAGTACGGCAGGATTGGCGGCAACCTCAACCAGATTGCCCGGTATCTGAACGAGTACGGCGCACCCTACAACGCGCTGTCCGGCGAGGTACGCGCCGCCATAGCCGACCTTGCCGCCCTCAAGTATGAAGTCCTCAAGAAAGTAGGTGACGCGGTTGGCAACACTCAAGCATATCAACTCTAAAAACGCCGACTACGGAGCCGCTGAACAATACCTGCTTTTCGAGCATGACGAGTTTACCATGAAGCCCGTCCTTGATGAAACCGGCAGGCTTATCCCCCGCGAGGACTACCGGCTGTCCACGCTGAACTGCGGCGGCGAGGATTTTGCCGTTGCCTGTATGCGGGCAAATCTCCGCTACGGGAAGAACCAGCAGCGGGAAGATGTGAAAAGCCACCACTATATCATCAGCTTTGACCCACGGGACGGCCCGGACAACGGCTTGACCGTAGACCGGGCGCAGGCATTGGGCGAGAAGTTTTGCGCCGAACATTTCCCCGGCCACCAAGCCCTTGTATGCACCCACCCGGGCGGGCATAACCACAGTGGCAACATTCATGTTCATATCGTCATTAATAGCCTGCGGATAGAGGAAGTGCCGTTCCTACCCTACATGGACAGGCCAGCCGACACGAAAGCCGGCTGCAAGCACCGCTGTACCGACGCTGCCTTGCGCTACTTCAAGTCCGAAGTCATGGAGATGTGCCACCGGGAGGGGCTTTACCAAATCGACCTCTTGAACGGCAGCAAGAACCGCGTCACCGACCGGGAGTATTGGGTGCAGAAAAAGGGACAGGCCGCGCTGGACAAGCAGAACGCCCCCATGATTGCAGGCGGTATCACGCCCCGGCAGACCAAGTTTGAAACGAACAAGGAAAAGCTGCGGCAGACCATACGCGCCGCGCTGTCTGCGGCGACCTCATTCGAGGACTTTTCCTCTCTGCTGCTGCGGGAGGGCGTGACCGTCAAGGAGAGCCGGGGGCGGCTTAGTTACCTCACGCCGGACAGGACGAAGCCCATTACCGCCCGGAAGCTGGGCGACGATTTTGACCGCGCCGCCGTCCTTGCCGTTTTGGAGCAGAACGCCGCCAGAGCCGCAGAAAAGCCCGCAGCCATACCCGAATACCCCCGGCATGGGAAAACCGGCATACAGCCCGCAAAAGCCCCACAAACCGCCCCGAAACAGGACGGTGTGCAGCGGCTTGTGGACATTGAAAAGAAGCTGGCCGAGGGTAAAGGCCGGGGCTATGAACACTGGGCGAAGATACACAATCTGAAGCAGGCAGCCAAGACACTGAATGTGTACCAGCAGTATGGCTTTACTTCCCCGGAACAGTTAGAAGCCGCCGTTGATACCGCCTATCAGGAAATGCGCCAGACCAGCGGCAAGCTGAAAACGCTGGAAACGAAGCTACAAGGAAAAAAGGAGTTGCAGCAACAGGTACTTGCCTATGCCAAGACCAAGCCCGCCCGCGACGGGCTGAAAGCGCAGAAATCCGAGAAAGCCCGCGCCGCCTACCGGCAGGCAAACGAGAGCGATTTTATCATAGCCGAAGCCGCCGCCCGGTATTTCAAGGCGCATAGCATTACCAAGCTGCCCGCCCGGAAAGCGTTGCAGGCCGAGATCGAGCAGCTTATCTCCGAGAAAGACGGCCTGTATAACACCTATCACGAACAGAAACAGCGGTTCAAGGAATTGCAGACCGTCAAGCGGAACATCGACCAGATTTTGCGCCGGGAGGAACTCCACCGCAGAAAGGAGCAGAGCCATGAGCGATAAGTTACCGAGAATGGACTACCGCCAGCACCGGCGGGCGCGGCGGCTGGTGCATGAGTGCTGTAACTACGACGAGGGGAACTGCCTGCTGCTGGACGACGGGGAGCCTTGCGTGTGCGTCCAGAGCATTTCCCTTTCCCTCATGTGCCGCTGGTTCCGTGTGGCTGTCCTGCCCCTTGACGGGGAGCTGGCCGCAGCCCTTTTGTACCGGGGAAGCCGGAAACGGTGTGCGGTCTGCGGCGCGGCATTTGTCCCCAAATCCAACCGGGGGAAATACTGCCCCGACTGCGCCGGACGCATGAAGAAACTCAAAGCCGCCGAGAGAAAGCGGAAACAAAGGCAGAGATGTCACGCTTTAGAGCCTTTCAAACCCGCATAAATCAAGGCTTTTTTCGTGGGTGTCAAAGGGTGCGCGATACATTTATCCTTTTCCCCCGGAAACGGCGTTCTAAATGCGTACAAACGCCCCAAATCCACCCAAAGGAGGAACCATGTCAGACAACCGAAAATACTACTACCTCAAGCTGAAAGAGAATTACTTTGACGAGGACGCTATCGTGCTGCTGGAAAGTATGCAGGACGGCATCCTCTATTCCAACATTCTCTTGAAACTGTACCTGAAATCGCTGAAAAACGGCGGGAAGTTGCAGCTTGATGAAAATATCCCCTACACCGCGCAGATGATTGCCACCATTACCCGCCAGCAAGTCGGCACCGTAGAACGAGCCTTGCAGATTTTTATGAAGCTGGGGCTTGTGGAGCCGCTGCCAAGCGGCGCGCTGTATATGAGCAACATTGAACTGCTTATCGGTCAATCCTCTACCGAGGGGGAGCGAAAACGGCGGGCAAGGCTGGCTTTGCAGGAGCAGAAAGCCTTGCCAAAGGCCGGGGCGGACAAATGTCCACCATATCAAGCGGACATTTGTCCACCAGAGATAGAGATAGAGAAAGAGATAGAGATAGAAAAAGAGAGAGAGCGAGAGTTAGATACGGGACAGCCCGCCCGCGCTGCCTATGGCCGGTATGAAAATGTCTTTCTTTCGCAATCAGAACTGGACGGGCTGAAAGCAGACCTGCCCGACAAATGGAACTACTACATTGACCGGCTATCCTGTCATATCGCGTCCAGTGGCAAGCGATACCGCAGCCATGCCGCCACAATCTACAAGTGGGCGCAGGAGGACGCAGCCAAGAAAGCCCCGAAAAAGGGCATACCAGACTACTCATGCAAGGAGGGTGAGAGTTTATGAAGAACGAAATCAACGCTGTTTTGGAGAATATGACGACTGTTACCCCGGAGCCGGAGGACTACACCGGCGAGGACGGTTTACTGTACTGCGGCAAGTGCCGTAAGCCGAAAGAAGCCTATTTTGCGCCGGATAAGGCCGCTATCTTTGGCCGTGACCGTCACCCGGCAGAGTGCGACTGCCAGAGAGCCGCCCGCGAGGAACGGGAGGCCGCCGAGAAGCGGCGCAGGCACCTTGACACCGTGGAGGAACTGAAACGCCGGGGCTTTACCGACCCCACCATGCGGGACTGGACTTTTGAGAACGACAACGGCAGGAACCCGCAGGCCGGGATTGCCCGCCGGTATGTGGAACACTGGGAGGATATGCGAGCCGACAATATCGGCTGCTTGTTCTGGGGCGGCGTGGGAACCGGGAAAAGCTACCTTGCGGGCTGTATCGCAAACGCCCTCATGGAGAAAGAAATCCCCGTTCACATGACGAACTTTGCCCTTATCCTCAACGACCTTGCCGCCAGCTTTGAGAACCGCAACGAGTACATTTCCCGCCTTTGCCGCTATCCGCTGCTTATCCTTGACGACTTCGGCATGGAGCGCGGCACCGAATACGGGCTGGAACAGGTTTTCAATGTGATTGACAGCCGTTACCGCAGCGGCAAGCCGCTGATCGTCACGACCAACCTCACGCTGGACGACCTGCGGAACCCAGAGGACACCGCACATTCCCGGATTTATGACCGCCTGATTTCCATGTGCGTCCCGGTACGCTTTACCGGCGACAACTTCCGGCAGGAAGCCGCGCAGCGGAAAATGGAGAGCATGAAGAAACTGATTACCGACTGAAAGGAGTATTGCCTATGGCAGATAACAAGCAGCACGACACCCGCACAGCCCGCCGCCCCGACTGCGTGACGGAAATCCGCATGGGCAATTCCGTCCTTGTCGTGTTCGGCTATTTCAAGAAAGATACCACGACCACCGCCGCCGACAAAATGGCGCGGGTACTGGAAGCGGAAGCCGCTGCTACACAAAAACCGGAAATTTGACAAATCATAAAGAAGCAGATTTTACACTTTTGCCGCTATACAGCCCCCGCTATTCCGTGGTACAATAAAGCTACGGAATAGTGGGGCTGGCTGTCGGAAACGGAGGATTTTATGTTAAGACAAGCCACCCAAAACCTCATTACCGCCCTTTATCCGAGATTGTCCCATGAGGACGAGTTGCAAGGCGAAAGCAATTCCATTTCCAACCAAAAGCGTATTTTGGAAACCTACGCCAAGCAGAATGGCTTTACCAATCTGCGCTGGTACACCGACGACGGCTTTTCCGGCGCAAACTTCCAGCGCCCCGGTTTTCAAGCCATGCTTGCAGACATTGAAGCCGGGAAAGTGGGTACGGTCATCGTCAAGGACATGAGCCGGTTAGGGCGAAACTACTTGCAGGTGGGATTTTACACGGAAATGCTGTTCCCCCAAAAGGGCGTGCGGTTTATCGCTGTCAACGACAATGTGGACAGCGCAAACGGCGGCATGGACAACGATTTTACCCCTCTGCGAAATCTGTTCAACGAATGGCTGGTGAGAGATACGAGCAAGAAAATCAAGGCAGTTAAGAGAGCAAAAGGCATGAGCGGCAAGCCCGTTACCAGCAAGCCGGTCTATGGCTACCTCATGGACGAGGACGAGAACTATCTCGTTGACGAGGAAACCGCGCCGGTTGTCCAGCAGATATACCAGCTTTGCCTTGCCGGGAACGGCCCGACCAAGATTGCCCGTATGCTTACGGAGCAGCAAATCCCCACGCCGGGGACGCTGGAATACCGTAGGACGGGCAGCACCCGCCGATACCACCCCGGCTATGAGTGCAAATGGGCGACGAACACCGTCGTTCATATCCTCGAAAACCGGGAGTACACCGGCTGTCTGGTAAACTTCAAGACGGAGAAGCCCTCTTACAAGGTCAAGCACAGTGTAGAGAACCCCGTGGAGAAGCAGGCTGTTTTTGAGAACCACCATGAGCCTATCATAGACCGGGAAACATGGGAGCGCGTGCAGGAGTTACGCAAGCAGCGCAAACGCCCGAACCGCTATGATGAAGTGGGGCTGTTCTCCGGTATGCTGTTCTGCGCCGACTGCGGCCATGTGATGTATCAGCAGCGGTATCAGAACAAAAACCGCAAGCAGGACTGTTACATTTGCGGCAGCTACAAGAAGCGCACCCGCGACTGTACGGCGCACTTTATCCGCACCGACCTGTTGACCGCCGGTGTCCTCTCCAATCTCCGGCAAGTGACGGAATACGCCGCCAAGCATGAGAGCCGCTTTGTGAAGCTGCTTATCCAGCAGAACGAGATCGGCGGCAAGAGAAAGACCGCCGCAGCCACCAAACAGCTTGAACAGGCGCAGGAACGCATTGCCGAAGTGAGCCGCATTATCAAGCGGCTGTACGAGGATAATGTGAACGGCAAAATCAGCGACGAGCGTTTCATGGAACTGTCGGCAGACTATGAGCAGGAGCAGCGGGAACTGAAAGACCGCGCCGCCGCTTTGCAGGAAGAACTGGATAAGTCGCAGGCCGCCACCGTCAACGCGGAAAAGTTTATGGGTATCGTCCGAAAGCACCTTGCCTTTGAGGAACTTACCCCCACCCTCTTGCGGGAGATGATTGAGAAAATCGTCGTGCATGAGTGCAGCTATGACGAGAACGGCACCCGCAGGCAGGACATTGAGATTTATTACAGCTTTGTCGGCAAGATTGACTTGCCCGAAGCCTAACGCCCGACCTATCCGACACAGCCCTAAGTGCCGGATAGGAACGGCAAAATTTTTTACATTTCTATTACTTCTTTATCGCACATCAGTAAAAAGCCAGGGCATGAAACAGCTGATGGCCGGCGCGGGCGTCGCCATCGTGGGCATGGTCCTTGTACCGCTGCTGTCCGGCCTGTTCACCGTCTGATCGTACCCCGCTGAAATCCTCGCCCCCTCCCGCGCACAGCGGGAGGGGCTGAAAGGAGGTTTGACACCGTATGGATTTCTTATTGGATGCCCTTACCAACTGGCTGAAAGAGATGCTGGTGGGCGGCATCATGGGAAACTTATCGGGGATGTTCGACAGCGTAAATCAGCAGGTCGCGGATATATCCGTACAGGTGGGCCAGACCCCGCAGGGGTGGAACGGCAGCATTTTCAGTATGATCCAGAACCTCTCCAACTCCATCATGGTGCCGATTGCTGGCGTGATCCTGGCTATCGTGATGACGCTGGAGCTGATCCAGATGATTACCGACCGCAACAACCTGCATGACGTGGACACCTGGATGATCTTCAAATGGGTGTTCAAATCCGCCGCCGCGATTTTGCTCGTCACCAACACCTGGAACCTCGTCATGGGCGTGTTCGACATGGCCCAAAGCGTGGTGGCCCAGGCGTCCGGCATCATCGGCTCGGACGCTTCCATCGACATCTCCGCTGTTATGACCGATATGGAGTCCCGGCTGATGGATATGGACCTGGGGCCGCTGTTCGGCCTGTGGTTCCAGTCGCTTTTTATCGGCATTACCATGTGGGCGCTGTATATCTGCATTTTCATCGTCATTTATGGCCGTATGATCGAAATTTACCTTGTCACGTCGGTGGCCCCCATCCCGATGGCGACCATGATGGGCAAGGAATGGGGCGGCATGGGCCAGAACTACCTGCGCAGCCTGCTGGCGCTGGGCTTCCAGGCGTTTTTGATTATCGTCTGCGTGGCGATCTACGCCGTACTGGTGCAGAACATCGCCACCGAGGAGGACATCATCATGGCGATCTGGAGCTGCGTGGGCTACACCGTGCTGCTGTGTTTCACGCTGTTCAAATCAGGCAGTCTCGCCAAAGCCGTATTTCAGGCGCACTGACCAGGAAGGAGGAAACGCAAAATGGCGTATGTACCCGTACCCAAAGACCTGACCAGGGTAAAAACCAAGGTCGCATTCAACTTAACCAAAAGGCAGCTTGTCTGCTTCGGCGGCGGGGCGCTCATCGGCGTGCCGCTTTTCTTTTTGCTGCGGGGCCCGGCTGGCAACAGCGTGGCGGCCATGTGCATGATGCTCGTCATGCTGCCCTTCTTCCTGCTGGCGATGTATGAAAAACACGGCCAGCCCCTGGAAAAGATCGTCGGCAACATTCTCAAGGTGGCCGTCATCCGGCCCAGACAGCGCCCCTACCGCACCAACAACTTCTATGCCGTGTTGGAACGGCAGGCAAATCTCGACAAGGAGGTGTATGACATTGTTCGCGGCAAAGACAAAGCGGCAGGCCGAAATGGCAGAGTCGCAGACTAAAACCCGGCGTAAGCTGACCCGCGCCGAACGCAAACAGATCGAGGCAGCGATTGCCCGTGCCAACCGCACGGACAAAAAAGAGCAGTCCGCCCAGGACAGCATCCCCTATGAGCGGATGTGGCCGGACGGCATCTGCAAGGTGGCGGATGGACGCTACACGAAAACCATCCAGTTCCAGGACATCAACTACCAGCTCAGCCAAAATGAAGATAAAACCGCCATCTTCGAGGGCTGGTGCGATTTCCTCAACTACTTTGACAGCTCCATTCGTTTCCAGCTGTCCTTTTTGAACCTGGCGGCGTCCCAGGAGACCTTCGCCAACAGCATCACCATCCCGGCTCAGGGGGATGACTTTGACCCCATCCGGGTGGAGTACACGCAGATGCTGCAAAATCAGCTGGCGCGGGGCAACAACGGCCTCATCAAGACCAAGTACCTGACCTTTTCCATCGAGGCCGACAGCATCCGCTCCGCCAAGCCCCGTCTGGAGCGCATCGAGACCGATGTGCTGAACAACTTCAAGCGGCTGGGCGTGGCCGCCGAGGTCCTGGACGGCAAAGCCCGGCTGGCCCAGCTCCACGCCATCTTCCACATGGACGAGCAGGCGCCGTTCCAGTTCGAGTGGGACTGGCTGGCCCCCAGCGGCCTTTCCACCAAAGACTTTATCGCCCCGTCCGGCTTTGAGTTCCGCACCGGCAAGCAGTTCCGCATGGGAAAGAAGTACGGGGCTGTCAGCTTCGTGCAGATTCTGGCCCCGGAGCTGAATGACCGTATGCTGGCGGATTTTCTCGACATGGAAAGTTCCCTCATCGTGAACCTGCACATCCAGTCGGTGGATCAGGTGAAGGCCATCAAGACGGTGAAGCGCAAGATCACCGACCTGGACCGCAGCAAGATCGAGGAACAGAAAAAGGCCGTCCGCGCCGGGTATGACATGGACATCATTCCCTCCGACCTTGCCACCTACGGGGCCGAGGCCAAGAAGCTGTTGCAGGACCTGCAAAGCCGCAACGAGCGGATGTTCCTGGTGACGTTCCTGGTGCTGAACACGGCGGACAATCCCCGCCAGCTGGGCAACAACATCTTCCAGGCCAGCTCCATCGCGCAAAAGTACAACTGCCAGCTGACCCGGCTGGACTTCCAGCAGGAGGAAGGCTTGATGTCCGCTCTGCCGCTGGGGCTGAACCAGGTGGAAATTCAGCGGGGGCTGACTACCAGCTCCACCGCCATCTTCGTGCCGTTCACGACCCAGGAGCTTTTTCAGAACGGCAAGGAGGCGCTGTACTACGGCATCAACGCCCTGTCCAACAACCTCATCATGGTGGACCGCAAACTGCTGAAAAACCCCAACGGCCTGATTCTGGGTACGCCGGGCAGCGGCAAATCCTTCAGCGCCAAGCGCGAGATCGCCAACTGCTTCCTGCTGACTTCGGATGATGTCATCATCTGCGACCCGGAGGCCGAGTACGCGCCGCTGGTGGAGCGCCTGCACGGGCAGGTCATCAAGATTTCGCCCACCTCCACCAACTACATCAACCCGATGGACCTGAACCTGGACTATTCGGACGATGAAAGCCCGCTGTCGCTGAAATCCGACTTTATCCTGTCGCTGTGTGAACTGATTGTGGGCGGCAAGGACGGATTGCAGCCGGTGCAGAAAACCATCATTGACCGCTGTGTGCGGCTGGTGTATCAGGACTACCTCAACGATCCGCGTCCGGAGAATATGCCCATTCTGGAGGATTTGTACGACCTGCTGCGGGCGCAGGATGAGAAAGAGGCGCAGTACATCGCAACGGCGCTGGAAATCTACGTCACCGGCTCCCTCAACGTGTTCAACCACCGCAGCAACGTGGACATCAACAACCGCATTGTCTGCTACGACATCAAGGAGCTGGGCAAGCAGCTGAAAAAGATCGGGATGCTGGTGGTCCAGGACCAGGTGTGGAACCGCGTCACCATCAACCGGGCCGCCCGCAAGTCTACCCGCTACTACATCGACGAGATGCACCTGCTCTTGAAAGAGGAACAGACCGCCGCCTACACGGTGGAGATTTGGAAGCGGTTCCGAAAGTGGGGCGGCATTCCCACGGGCATCACCCAGAACGTGAAGGATCTGCTTTCTTCCCGCGAGGTGGAGAACATCTTTGAAAACTCCGACTTCGTGTATATGCTCAACCAGGCGGGCGGTGACCGGCAGATTTTGGCCCGGCAGCTGGGTATTTCCCCGCACCAGCTGTCCTATGTGACCCACTCCGGCGAGGGCGAGGGGCTGCTGTTCTACGGCTCCACCATCCTGCCCTTTGTGGACCACTTCCCCAAGAATACCGAACTGTATCGCATTATGACGACCAAACCCCAGGAAATGAAGGAGGCTGATGGACGATGAAACCCGAAATTCTGCATAACGACCACATGATGTTTCTGGACCGGGCGCTGGAAACCCAGCGCACCGCGCTGCTGACGGCGATGGCGGACGCCGTTTCCGAGTGCCGCACGGCGACGGACCAGGCCGCTGAACTGACTGAAACCGGCGAAATTGGCCTGCTGCGGCTGGTGGAGATTCTGTGCGCCGCCAAGGTCCAGCGCGGGCAGGCCGGAGGTGCCGTGCTGGAGGGCACCGAGGTCCAGATTTTGGCCGACGTGGTGGCTCAGCTCTACGCCTGCCTGACCGAGTGCCGCTTTGTGGGTCCGCTGGGGCTGGCGGCCTATGCGGAGCTTTCCAGCATGGCGGCCTCCCTCATGCTGGGGGAATGGTTTGATTAAGGAACCGCGCCTGCGCTTTACGGAGGAAGAACGGGCGGACCCGGCGCTGGAGAAGCCCATCCGCAAGGCGGAAAAGGCCGCCGCCAAAGCGGATAAGGCGCAGGCAAAAATCCCGAAAAAGCAGGTCAAGCGGGCCGAGGTGGACCCCAAGACCGGCAAGGTCACGACCAAGCTGGTGCTGGAGGATAAGCCCCGGCCGCCCTCCAAACTGTCCCATACGGTGCGGGACGCGCCGGGCAACGCGGTGGCGGGTAAGCTCCATCAGGAGATCCGCAAGACCGAGGACGATAACGTGGGCGTGGAGAGCGCCCACAAGTCCGAGGAAGCCGTAGAGACCGGCGTGCATCTGGTCCGGGAGGGCTACCGCAGCCACAAACTGAAACCTTACCGCAAGGCCGCCCAGGCCGAGCGGAAGCTGGAAAAGGCCAACATCGAGGCGCTGTTCCAGAAATCCGTCTATGAAAACCCTGCGGCAGCCAGTAATCCACTGTCCCGCTGGCAGCAGAAACAGCAAATCAAGAAACAGTACGCCGCCGCCAAACGGGCCGCACAGTCCGGCGGGAGCGCCGCCGGTGCCGCCCAAAAGACCGGCAAGGCGGCCAAGACGGTCAAGGAGAAAGCCCAGCAGGCCGGGGCCTATGTGATGCGCCACAAAAAGGGCTTTGGCATCGTGCTGGCGATTTTCCTGCTGGTCTGCCTGCTGCTCAACACCATGTCCTCCTGTTCCATGATGGCGCAGAGCATCGGTTCGGCGATCTCCGGCACCACCTACCCCTCCGATGACCCGGAGCTGGTGGCGGTGGAGGCCGACTACGCCGCCAAGGAGGCCGCGCTGCAAGCCGAGATCGACAACATCGAGAGCAGCCACCCCGGCTACGACGAGTACCGCTATGACCTGGACATGATCGGCCACGACCCGCATGAGCTGGCGGCCTATCTGTCCGCCGTCTTGCAGGGCTACACGCGGGCAAGCGCCCAGGCGGAGTTGGAACGCATCTTCGCAGCCCAATACCAGCTGACGCTGACCGAGGAAGTGGAGGTGCGCTACCGCACCGAGACCCGGACGGACAGCGAGGGCAACGAGTATGATGTGGAAGTGCCCTATAACTATTACATCTTAAATGTGACCCTCACCAGCAAGCCCATCTCCTCCGTGGCTTCGGAGCTGCTGACGCCTGACCAGCTGGAAATGTACCAGGTGTACCGGCAGACGCTGGGCAACAAGCCCCTGATCTTCGGCGGCGGGTCCGCCGACACCAGCGATTCCGAGAGTTTGGCCGGTGTGGAGTTTGTCAACGGCACCCGGCCTGGCAATCAGGCGGTGGTGGACATCGCCAAAAGCCAGGTGGGCAACGTGGGCGGCCAGCCCTATTGGAGCTGGTACGGCTTTACCTCCCGCGTGGAGTGGTGCGCCTGCTTCGTGTCCTGGTGCTACGGCCAGATGGGGCTGACGGAGCCGCGCTTTTCGGGTTGCCAGTCCCAGGGCATCCCCTGGTTCCAGTCGCACGGACAATGGGGCGGGCGGGATTACGCCAACATCGCCCCCGGCGACGCCATCTTCTTCGATTGGGACCTGGACGGCAGCGCCGACCATGTGGGCATTGTTGTCGGCACCGATGGCAGCCGGGTCTACACTGTGGAGGGTAATTCCGGCGACGCCTGCAAAATCAAGAGTTATTCCTTGACCTACGAGTGCATCAAGGGCTACGGCTTGATGAACTGGTGACAAATTTTTATGAAGAATAGGAGTGATTTGACTATGGCAAAGAACAAAATCGAGCGCATCGACCAGGAGATCGCCAAAACCCGCGAGAAGATCGCGGAACAGCAGGAAAAGCTGAAAGACCTGGAAGCGCAGAAAACCGAGGCGGAGAACCTGGAGATCGTCCAGATGGTGCGCGCCCTGCACATGACCCCGGCCCAGCTGTCCGCCATGTTGTCCGGCGGCATGGTACCCGGCCGGGCGGCGGCTCCCGCCAATCCCGAACAGGAGGAAATGACCCATGAAGAATAAGAAGATTTTCAGAACCCTTGCCGCCCTTTGCACCTGCCTGATGCTGATGGGCGGCTTTTCTGTGACCGCCTTTGCCCAGGGCGCTGACCCTGCGCCTACGGCCACACCGGCTGCGGACGCCACCAATGACAGCAACGTGGTGGTGGAGGAAACTGAGGACAGCCCTGCCCTGACCCCGGAGGGCAACGCGGCCCTGGTGGATGACTTTGGCGGCAACAAGCAGCTCATCACCGTCACCACCAAGGCAGGCAACTACTTCTATATCCTCATTGACCGCGCCAACGAGGACAAGGAGACCGCCGTTCACTTCTTGAACCAGGTGGACGAGGCTGACCTGGAGGCCCTGATGGAGGACGGCGAGACGGCGGAGGAAACGCCCGCTGTCTGCAACTGCACGGAAAAATGCGCCGCCGGTGCGGTGAATACGGCCTGCCCGGTGTGCGCCGTGAACATGGCGGAGTGTACGGGCCAGGAGCCGGAACCTACGCCCGCCCCGGAAACAGAGCCGGAGCCGGAACAGGAACCGGCGGGGCTGAACCCGGCGATGCTGCTGGTGGTGCTGGCTGTGCTGGGCGGCATCGGTGCGCTGGTCTACTTCAAATTCATCAAGCAGAAGCCCAAGACCAAGGGCAGCGACAACCTGGATGATTACGACTACGGCGAGGACGATACCGAACAGGAGGATGCGGACCCCTGGGAGACCGAGGAATCTGACGAGCCGGAGGACGCCGGCGGGGGCGGCGATGAGGAAAGCGAGAACTCGGCCAAATGACCCGGTTCACCGACAGCCCCTATGAACCCATGATGACGCGCAGGCCGGAGGGCGGGAAGGCGGCTTCCCGTCCTCCCTCTTTATCTCCCGGCCACCCCTGTTATGGCTGCGGAAACTACCGCCCCGGCCAGCCCTGCGTGGGTTTCTGCCACAAAGAGCTGACCGCGTGGCTGCGTGAAAGGAGAAAAGCAAAATGAATTATTTTATCCAATTTCTCATTGTGTTCGACCTGATCTGCTTCGGCGTCTACTTTGGCGGCGACATCATTTGCACGGCGCTTGCCAAGGTGCGCAAAAAACCGGGCCAGAAAGACCCCTATGAATTTGAGGTGGAGGACGAACCCGCTGAACCGCCGCTGTCTATCGACGCCATCCGCCACTTGTTCCGCGGCGAGGTCCGCGATTTTGTCTGCAACAAACTTCTGCCCAGTGGGCAGGAGACGCTTTCCGCCCTGACCGAGCCGGAGCAGACAGCGGCCAGGTTCCTGTTCTGCGCCTTGATCGGCTATCTCAAAGAGGAAGCCCCGATGGATGAGCAGAGCTTCCCGATGGTGATGGAGATGCTGAACTACGCTGAGGGCGCGAAAGAGGACGGCGACAAGGACGTGATTGACATTCTGATGGAGGAAACCGCCGCCAGGACCCGCCAGCGCGAGGAATATTTCAGCGATTACCGCCGTTACCAGCTCATGCAGGTGGATAAGGCGCGGGTGCTGCTGGCCTGCCGGGTCATCATCAACGACCTGCTGGGAAAGCTGTACCGCTATGATTACAACGTCGGCTATGACTGCCTTCTGGACGATGGAAACAGCATTTCCAGAAAACTGAAAAAATCTAATGCAGAAATGGAGGTTGAGGAAGATGCGCCTTGTGATCGCTGAAAAGCCCTCGGTGGCAAAATCCCTGGCCGCCGTGCTGGGGGCCACTTCCCGCAAAGACGGCTACCTGGAGGGCGGCGGCTGGCTGGTGAGCTGGTGCCTGGGGCATCTGGCCGGGCTGGCGGATGCCGCCGCCTACAACCCCGACTATGCCAAGTGGCGCTATGATGACCTGCCCATTTTGCCGGAAACCTGGCGTTTTACCATCGCCAAGGATAAGCGGAACCAGTTTGACGTGCTGCGCACCCTGCTGTGGCGGGAGGACGTGACCGAGGTAGTCAACGCCTGCGACGCCGGGCGCGAGGGCGAGCTGATTTTCCGCACGGTCTACTGCCTGGCGGGCTGCCAGAAGCCCATGAAACGGCTGTGGATTTCCAGCATGGAGGATTCCGCCATCCGGGATGGCTTTGCCAACCTGCGCCCCGGCGCGGACTATGACGGGCTGCACCAGGCGGCCCTCTGCCGGGCCAAGGCGGACTGGCTGGTGGGTATCAACGCCACCCGGCTGTTTTCGGTGTTGTACCACCGCACCCTCAACATTGGCCGCGTCATGTCCCCGACACTGGCTCTCATCGTCCAGCGGGAGGCCGAGATCGACGCCTTCAAGCCGGTGCCGTTCTATACTGTGGCGCTGGACCTGCCCGGTTTTACCGCTGCCAGCGCCCGCATGGACAAGAAAGACGATGCCGAACAGCTGAAAACTGCCTGTCAGGGTGCGGCTGCCACGGTGAAAAAGGTGGAACGCAAGGACAAATCCGAGAAGCCGCCCGCCCTCTATGACCTCACCACCCTCCAACGAGACGCCAACCGCCTGTTAGGCTTCACGGCGCAGCAGACGCTGGACTATCTGCAAAACCTCTATGAAAAGAAGCTCTGCACCTATCCCCGGACGGACAGCCGCTACCTGACCTCCGATATGGCCGAGGGTCTGCCGGTGCTGGTGAATCTGGTCGCCAACGCCATGCCGTTCCGCAAAGGCATCGCCATTTCCTGCGATGCGGCGGCGGTCATCAACGACAAGAAAGTGACCGACCACCATGCGGTGATCCCTACCCGGAACATCCGGGAGGCGGACCTGTCCGCTTTGCCGGTGGGCGAACGGGCCATTCTGGAACTGGTGGCTCTGCGGCTGCTGTGTGCGGTGGCCCTGCCCTATATCTACGATGAAACTTCTGTCACGGTGGACTGCGCCGGTGCGGAGTTTACCGCCAAGGGCCACACGGTGAAGCAATCCGGCTGGCGGGCGCTGGACGCCGCCTACCGGGCCAGCATGAAAAATGCGGAGCCGGACAAAGAGACCGAGGACAAAGCCCTGCCGGAACTGGCCGAGGGCCAGGCGCTGCCAGTCGCCGGTGCCGCCGTCAAGGAGGGTAAGACCACCCCGCCCAAACACTTCACCGAGGACACGCTGCTTTCTGCGATGGAAACTGCCGGAAAGGACGATATGCCGGAGGACGCCGAGCGCAAGGGGCTGGGCACCCCCGCTACCCGCGCCGGGATTTTAGAGAAATTGGTGTCCACCGGCTTTCTGGAACGCAAAAAGAGCAAGAAAACCGTGCAGCTTTTGCCGTCCCACGACGCCATTTCCCTGATTACCGTCCTGCCGGAGCAGCTGCAATCCCCGCTGCTGACTGCTGAATGGGAGTACCGGCTGGGCGAGATCGAGCGCGGCGAGCTGGCCCCGGAGGACTTCATGGCCGAGATCACCGCCATGCTGAAGGAGCTGGTGGGGACTTATCAGGTCATCAAGGGCAGCGAGTACCTGTTTGCCCCGCCCCACGAGGTGGTGGGCAGATGCCCCCGCTGCGGCGGTGAAATTGCAGAAATGCAAAAAGGCTTCTTCTGTCAGGACCAATCTTGCAAATTTGCGATCTGGAAGAACAACAACTGGTGGGCAGCGAAGCGCAAACAGCCCACCAAGGCCATTGTGGCGGCGCTGCTCAAAGATGGCCGCGCCCATGTGATGGGGCTGTACTCCGAGAAAAGCGGCAAGACCTACGACGCCACCGTGGTGCTGGAAGATACCGGCCAGTACGTCAACTTCAAGCTGGAATTTGACCGGCAGAAAGGCGGCGGCAAATGAAATTGAGTTTGTATGAACAGGAAACGATTATCCTCTACAACCAGGCCGAGGCCACCGCCGAGGTCTATTCCCACGACCCGCGCCTGCTGGAAAAGCTGCGGCGGCTGGCGGAAAAATACCCGGACCAAATCGTGAAAAAGGACCGTCAGACCTTTACGGTGCCCAAACGCTGCGTGTCGGTGCGGGAGCCGTACAGCGCCGAGCGCCGCAAGGCCGCCAGCGAACGGGCCAAGGCCGCCGGGTATAAACCGCCCGTCCCGAAAGCGGGCGGCAAGTAAGCATGGGCGAGAGCGTATTTGAAGTCGTAAAACAGTCCGTCACCGCCAGAGAGGCGGCGGAGCTTTACGGCATCGCGGTGGGGCGCGGCGGCATGGCCTGCTGCCCCTTCCACGATGACCGCCACCCCAGCATGAAGGTGGACACCCGTTTCCACTGTTTTGGCTGCGGCGCAGACGGCGACGTGATCGACTTCACCGCCAGGCTCTACGACCTGTCCCCCAAGGAGGCCGCCGAAAAGCTGGCCCAGGATTTTGGCCTTTCCTATGACAGCAAGGCCCCGATCCGGCGAAGTTATGTCCGGCAGAAAACCGAGGCGCAGGTGCGGAAAGAAAAACGAGAACACGGCTGGCGCGTCCTGACGGACTACTATCACTTGCTCCGAAAATGGGAGGCCGACTATTCCCCCAAGACGCCGGACGAGGACCCGCACCCGCGCTTTTTGGAGGCCATCCAGAAAAAAGACTACATGGGCTATCTGCTGGACGCCTTTCTCGACAGCAGCACCGAGGAACAGGACCAGTGGATCGCAGAACACACCGCTGAAATTTCGGCCATAGAAGGGAGAGTGAACATCATGGCTGACAAACCCACCAACCGGGAACGGTTGCAGCAAATCACGGCGGGCATCGAGCAGGGTATCAAGGAACTGTTCGAGAGCGAAAAGTATATGCGCTACCTGTCCGTGATGTCCCGGTTCCACCGCTACTCCGTCAACAACACCATGCTCATCTATATGCAGAAGCCGGACGCCACCCTGGTGGCCGGGTACAACAAGTGGAAAAATCAGTTTGAGCGTCATGTGAAGCGCGGCGAACACGGTATTACCATCATCGCGCCCACGCCGTTCAAGAAAAAGATTGAGGAACAGAAGCTGGACCCGGACACCAAAGCCCCCATGTTGGATCAGGACGGTAAGGTCATCATGGAGGAACGGGAAGTCGAGATCCCCATGTTCCGTCCGGTGAAGGTGTTCGATGTGAGCCAGACGGACGGGAAACCGCTGCCGGAGCTGGCGTCCACCCTGTCCGGGAGTGTCCAGAACTATGAGGCTTTCATGGAAGCCCTGCGCCGGTCCGCGCCGGTGCCGCTCTCCGTGGAGCCGATGGCCGCCAACATGGACGGGTATTTCTCGCCGGACCAGCAGCGCATCGCCATCCGGACAGGCATGAGCGAGGTGCAGACCGTTTCCGCCGCCGTCCATGAGATCGCCCACAGTAAACTGCATAACTACGCCCAGGTCCAGGAGGAAGCGGCCAGGGCCGGTGACAAGGAGCCGCCCAAGAAGAAAGACCGCAACACCGAGGAGGTGGAGGCCGAGAGCATTTCCTATGCGGTCTGCCAGTATTTTGGAATCCAGACCGGCGAGAACAGCTTCGGCTACATCGCCAACTGGAGCCAGGGTAAGGAGCTGCCGGAACTGCGGGCCAGTTTGGAAACTATCAACAAGGCAGCCGGGGAACTGATCGCGGACATTGACCGGCATTATAAGGTTATCTGCAAGGAGCGCGGCATTGACCTGACTGCTGCCCCGGAACCGCAGCGGGACCCTATCGAGCAGCTGGCAGCCGACATCGACCAGTTTTCTTTTGACTACGATACCTATGAATACCGGGATCAGGTGGATAATCGTGAGGATGCGCTGCGGGAATTGACCGCTGCGTTCCGCGGCGGGGATGCCAGCGGTGTTCGGGACTGGCTCCAGGAATTTGCCGATGAAAATGAACCTAGAGAAGCGGCCACAAAAGCTGCCGAGCTGTTGGATCGCCTGGAGCAACTGGTGCCGGAACCTGACCCCAATCTTGTGAAAATGGCGGATGAAGCGATAGCGATGGGCGTAGAAACTACCCCGCCCAGCACCGAGTACCGCGAGGCCCTGCTGGTGCTGGATGATACCACCTATCTTCATGTTCAGCCCTGCGACACCGGCTGGGACTACACGCTCTACGACGCCGCCACCAGGAAGCAGCTGGACGGCGGCCAGCTGGATGCGCCGGAGCTGCCCCTGTCCACCGCCGCGCTGAAAATCTGCGAGATGCACGGGATGGGCGGCCAGACCATTCGGTATGCGCCGCTGTCCATAATCGAGACCTTGCAGGAGACCGCCTACCAGCAGACCGCAGAAGCTACCACCACCCAGCTGCCGGACGCCCCGGAACAGCATCTGGACGAATACCCCATGCCGGACCCGACGCTGACCCAGGACGATTTGGAAAAGTGCGGCTATCTGGACGGGGACCTTCTGCCCCTTTCCAAAGAACGCGCCTATGAGCTGATGGAGCGCGACCTGACCGTTTACATCATCCAGCAGGGTGAGAATCCGGCGATGGCTTTTGATACCACTGACCTGGATGCCCATGACGGTATCTTTGCCGTTACTCGCGAGGAATGGGAGGAAAGCACGGCTTTCGATGCCCAGGTCAAAGAGCGTATGGACCACCAGCAGGAACGGGAGCAGGCGTTCCTCGACCATAAGGGCGACTGCTTTGCCATTTATCAGGTGAAGCACACCGATGAGCTGCGGGACATCCGCTATGAGGGGCTGGAATGGATCAAGTCCATCGGGCAGACGGTGCAGCGAGACAACTACGATCTGGTCTACACCGCGCCGCTGACCCCCGGCGACCTGAAAGGCAGCGTGCTGGACAATCTTGAATACCGCTTCAACAATGAACACCCCGCCGACTACCGCCACCCGTCCATGAGCGTCAGCGACATCGTTGCCATCAAGCGGGACGGCAAGGTATCCTGTCACTACTGCGACAGCTTCGGCTTTGCCGAGGTTCCCGGCTTCCTGCCGGACAACCCGCTGAAAAATGCGGAGATGGCCGTGGAGGATGACTACGGCATGATCGACGGTATCATCAACAACGGCCCCAAGGAGCAGACGGTGGCCCAGCTGGAACAGCAGGCCCGTAGCGGCCAGCCCATTTCCCTGATGGACCTGGCTGCCGCCGCCCACCGGGAGGACCGGGATAAAAAGAAATCCGTTGTGGAGCAGCTGAAAAGCCAGCCCAAACCCGAACATAAAAAGACAGCGCCCAAAAAGAGCGCGGAAAGGGAGATCTGATATGAACGCTTTGACCTTTGAGGAAACCAACCTGCTGTGCATCTACAACCCCGGCACCCGCCAGGGGGCCATCGAGGCCCTGACCGAGATGCGCGGCCACTTGCAGGCGGACGAGACCGAGCTGCTGGCCCTGACGGACAGCACCCTCGCCAAGCTGCGTGCCATGACCGACGCCGAGTTTGACGAGCTGGAACTGTACCCGGATTTTGACGAGTAACCCGCTGTTTTAACCAGCCGGGGCGGCCGCCGTGCCGCCCCATTTTCATATCCGAAGGAAGGGAGGATAGAACCCCATGCCAACCAAAGCAGAACAATATGCGCAGATGGCCGACCAGGTGGCGCGGCAGCTCACCGGCAGCTGGCAGGAGTGGGCGGGCTTTCTCACCACCGCCGCCCGACTTTACAAATATCCGTTCCATGAGCAGATGATGATCTACGCCCAGCGCCCGGACGCCACTGCCTGCGCCGAGTACGACCTGTGGAACAACCGCATGGGCCGGTATGTGCGGCGCGGGTCCAAGGGTATCGCGCTGGTGGACGATTCCGGGGACCGGCCCCGGCTGCGGTATGTGTTTGATATTTCTGACACCGGCACCCGTGAACACTCCCGCACCCCCTGGCTGTGGACGATGAACGAGGAACACGCCGCGCCGGTCATGGCGATGCTGGAGAGTAGCTACGGTGTGGGCGGCGAAGAACTGCCCCAGCAGCTGGCCGATGTGGCCGCCGGTCTGGCGGAAGAATACTGGACGGATCACCGGCAGGACATTCTCTATATCGTTGACGGTTCCTTTTTGGAGGAGTACGATGAGTACAACATCGAAGTCCAGTTCAAGTCCGCCGCCACGGTCAGCATCACCTACGCCCTGATGTCCCGCTGTGGGCTGGAGCCGGAGCAGTATTTCAGCCATGAGGATTTCATGGCGATCTTCGACTTCAACACCCCTGCCACCGTGGGGGCGCTGGGCACGGCGGTCAGCCAGATAAACCAGCAGGTGCTGCGGCAGATCGGCGTCACCATCCAGAACTATGAGCGTGCCAAGAGCGCGGAAAGGAGTGCCACACATGGAGAACAACCTGACTTACACGAGGAACGGCGATTACCTGATCCCCGACCTGAAGCTGTCCGAACAGCCGGAGAAGCCCCTGGGCAAGTACGGCAGGATGAGGAAAGCGTATCTGAAGGAACACCGGCCCATCCTCTACAACCAGCTGCTGATGACCGAGAAGCTGTACTCGCACCTTCTGGAGATCGACGAGACCGCGAACAGCCGTCTGGAGCAGATGATGCCCCGGCTGGCAGAGTCGGCGGGCGCGACGGAGGCGCTGAAAGCTCGCGACCCGATGGCCTGGGTGGGCCTGATGAACACCTGCAAGGCCCAGGCGGAGGAGATTCTGCTGGCGGAACTTATCAACAGCTGACCTTAAACCTGTTCCTCTCCGAAGCGGAACAAATCCAAAGAATAGACGAAGCAGAGAGTGTGAAAACGCCCTCTGCTTTTTCTATGCCAAAACCCGCTGCGCAGGCGGAACCTGTGCGCCGGGCGCTGACCCAGGCGGAAATCGACGCCGCCATCCAGGAATGGAACGGCAATATTGAAAGTAAGAACGCGGTTGTCCGCTACATGAAGGACCACGCCCGTGAAAAGGATACCGCCGCCTGGCTGCGGCAGGAGTACGGCGATGACCTCCCGGCCTTACCTGTGACGGTGGACGGCGCGGTGGGCGACGTGCCCTGGCCCAAGGTGCAGCGCCGGATCGCCCAGCTCATCAAGGAAGATCGGTTCTATACCGAAGCGGAGCAGGACCGATTTGACAACATCGACCCCATCGCCATTCGGGAGGCCCTGGCCGAGCGCGGCATCGTGAACGGCCAGGTGGTGGACCCGGAAAAGCTGGACAACGATCCGTTCATCCAGCAGGTCATGCGGGATGTGGAGGCCGTCGCGGCCGAGGAACAGGCCGAGGCAGCGGCAAAGCCGCCTGTGCCTGACTTATCCGGCCAGCCCATCACCCGCGAGGGCGACACCCTCACCATCGGCAGCGGTGAACCTACCCATGAGATCGACATCACCGTTTCTGACGAGGAATATGAGGCTATCCGGCAGACTATCCCGGAAACAGAAGAGCCTATCGCCTACGACCCCGCAACACCCCCTTACCATGTGGGCGATACGGTCTATCTGGACAATCAGGAATACCAGATCACCGAACTGCGGGAGGATACGGTGCAGCTGCTGCCTACCGGCATGAGCTATCCCATCTTCCGGGCTGAGAGCCGGGAGCGGTTCGAGCAGCTTCTACAAAACGACCTGCGAAACGGCCCCGTTACCGAGTTCCTTTACGTTGACCCGGAGAAAGCGGACCAGGACCTGCGAGAAGTGCTGACTTCCGGCCTGTTTACCCGGCACGACAAGGAGTATATTTCTCACTGGCTGCGGGATGGCGAGGGCAACACTAAAATTGCCCAGCGGTTATCTGAGCTGTATTCCGGGCGCGTGGAAACGATGGACCTTGTGACCGGCGACATAGCGGACTACCGCACCTTCACCACCAGCGTTGAGGTGGAGATCCTGGACCATGAGGAACGAAAACTTACGACCCTGGCATACCACTGGGATGAACTGGCTCCGCTTCTCCGGGGACTGTATGTGTATGAACTGGACGGCTTCTTCCAAGACCCGGAAGGCTTTAAGCGGTATGTGGTAGAAGAAACATCGGATGCGTTTGAAGAACCCTTCATTATTCGCGACCAGCAGACGGGGCGCTATTATGATCTGGATGATATATACCAGACCTTTGAAACAAGGGAAGAAGCTGAAGCCTTTGCGGTCCGGTTGAACACGCCCTTCCTGGAAGGAATCCCATCTTACCAGGTAGGCGATCAGGTAACGCTCCCTGCGCCCGACCACCCCATCGCCGGCACGATTGATGCCATTGAAGATACAACGGTCCGTATTTATACCGGGCCTTACACCTGGAGTTATGATGTCATCAGCCGGGAACAGTTTGAAACCTGGCTGCGCCAGGATGAGCGAAATGCCGGACTGTTCACGCCGGACACCAGAGAAACCCCTGCGCCGGAAATCACCTCCGAGCCGGTAACGGTCTATCCCGGCGACAAAAACGGACTTCCCTATGATGTGGTGGTGGAACGGCTACACATAGACGAGCCGGAACCCACGCCGCCGGAACAGCGTCCGCCTGAGAATTTCCGCATTCTGGACGATGACCTGGGGAAAGGCGGGCCAAAGGAAAAGTTCTGGCGCAACATCAAGGCGATTGCCACGCTGAAGCAGATCGAGCAGGAAAATCGCTATGCCACCCCAGAAGAACAGCATATTCTCTCACAATATGTGGGCTGGGGCGGCGTGGCGGATGCCTTTGACCCGGACAAACCCGCGTGGGCCGCCGAGTATGTGGAGCTGAAAGAACTGCTGACCCCGGAGGAATACGCTGCGGCCAGGGCCTCCACCCTCAACGCCCACTACACCAGCCCCACCGTCATCCGCGCCGTTTATGAAGCCGTGGAGCGGATGGGCTTCCGCACCGGCAACATTTTGGAGCCGTCGATGGGCGTGGGCAATTTCTTCGGGTTACTGCCGGAGAGCATGGCCGGGAGCCGTCTGTACGGCGTGGAGCTGGACAGCATTTCCGGGCGCATCGCCAAGCAGCTCTACCCCAAGGCCGACATCACCGTGGCGGGCTTCGAGACCACTGACCGGCGGGACTTCTATGACCTTGCCATCGGCAACGTCCCTTTCGGACAGTATCAGGTAAACGACAAAGCCTACAACAAGCTGGGCTTCAACATCCACAACTACTTCTTCGCCAAGGCGCTGGACCAGGTGCGGCCGGGCGGCGTGGTAGCTTTCGTCACCAGCCGCTATACAATGGACGGCAAGGATTCTACCGTGCGCCGGTATCTGGCCCAGCGGGCCGAGCTGCTGGGGGCGATCCGTCTGCCCAACAACTCTTTCCGCGCCAACGCCGGGACCGATGTAGTGTCCGACATCCTGTTTCTGCAAAAGCGGGACCGTCCGCTGGACATCGCCCCGGACTGGACGCAGACTGGCCGGACCGAGGAAGGCTTCACGGTCAACCAGTATTTTCTGGATCACCCGGAGATGGTGCTGGGCCGCCCTACCGCCGAAAGCACCCAATACGGCAAACAGGATTACACCGTGGCCCCCATCGAGGGGCTGGAGCTGGCCGATCAGCTGCACGATGCCGTGAAGTACATTCGCGGCACCTACCAGGAGGCCGCGCTGCCGGAGTTGGGCGAGGGCGAGGACATCGACGAATCCCTCCCGGCTGACCCTAACGTGAAGAACTACTCCTACACGGTGGTGGACGGCGCGGTGTACTTCCGGGAAAACAGCCGCATGGTGCGCCCTGACCTGAACGCCACCGCCGAGGCCCGCGTCAAAGGGCTGGTGGGGCTGCGGGATTGTGTGCAGCGGCTCATCGACCTGGAGATGGACGCCGCCGCGCCGGATGCCGACATTCGGGCGCAGATGGCCGAGTTGAACCGCCGCTATGACGATTTTTCCGCCAAGTACGGACTTATCAATGACCGGGCGAACCGGCTGGCTTTTGCCGATGACAGCAGTTATTACCTGCTCTGTGCGCTGGAGGTGCTGGACGAGGATGGCCGGTTGGAGCGCAAGGCAGATATGTTCACCAAGCGCACGATAAAGCCCCATGAGGCTGTCACCACCGTAGACACCGCCTCCGAGGCCCTGGCAGTCTCCATTTCTGAAAAAGCCTGCGTGGATATGGCCTACATGGAACAGCTCACCGGCAAAACCGGCGAAGAATTGGCTGACGAGCTGCGCGGTGTCATCTTCCGTGTGCCGGGCCAGACTGAGCCGGACGGAACTCCACATTATGTGACCGCCGACGAGTACCTGTCCGGCAACGTGCGCCGGAAACTGCGCCAGGCCCAGCGGGCGGCGGAGCAGGACCCGGCCTTTGCGGTCAACGTGGAGGCCCTGACTGCCGCCCAGCCCAAAGACCTGGACGCTTCCGAGATCGAGGTGCGGCTGGGCGCAACGTGGATCGACAAGGAGTATATCCAGCAATTCATGTACGAGACCTTCGACACGCCTTTTTACCTCCAGCGCAGCATTGAAGTCCACTACACCCCCTTTACGGCGGAGTGGCAGATCTCCGGCAAAAATGTTGTGGGGCAAAACAACGTGGCCGCCTATTCGACCTACGGGACCGGCCGCGCCAATGCCTATAAAATCCTCGAAGATTCCCTCAATCTGCGGGACGTGCGAATCTACGACACCGTGGAGGACGCGGACGGCAAGGAGCGCCGGGTGCTGAACGCCAAGGAAACCACCCTGGCCGCGCAAAAGCAGCAGGCCATCCGGGATGCTTTCCGCGACTGGATTTGGCGCGACCCGGAGCGGCGGCAGGCGCTGGTGCGCCAGTACAACGAGGAAATGAACGCCACCCGCCCCCGCGAATATGATGGCAGCCACATTGTTTTTGGCGGCATGAACCCGGCCATCACCCTGCGGGAACATCAGAAAAACGCCATCGCCCATGTACTGTACGGCGGCAACACGCTGCTGGCCCATGAGGTGGGCGCGGGCAAGACCTTTGAAATGGTGGGGGCCGCGATGGAGGCCAAGCGCCTGGGCCTGTGCCAGAAATCCCTCTTTGTGGTGCCAAATCACCTGACCGAACAGTGGGCTTCGGAGTTCCTGCGTCTGTACCCGTCCGCGAACATCCTGGTAACGACCAAAAAGGACTTCGAGAAGCACAACCGCAAGAAGTTCTGCGCCCGCATCGCCACCGGCGACTACGACGCCATCATCATGGGTCACTCCCAGTTCGAGAAGATCCCCATCAGCAAGGAACGCCAGGAGCGGCTGCTGCATGAGCAGATTTGGGAAATCACCGAGGGCATCGCCGAGGTGGAGGCCAGCGGCGGGGAACGGTTCACCGTCAAGCAGCTGGAACGCACGAAAAAGTCTCTGGAAGCGCGGCTGGAAAAGCTGCAAGCCGAGGGCCGCAAGGACGATGTGGTGACGTTTGAACAGCTGGGCGTAGACCGGCTGTTCGTGGACGAGGCGCACAATTACAAGAACCTCTTTCTCTACACAAAAATGCGCAACGTGGCGGGCCTCTCCACCACGGATGCGCAGAAATCTTCAGATATGTTCGCCAAGTGCCGCTACATGGACGAGATCACCGGCAGCCGGGGCGTCATCTTTGCCACCGGCACGCCGGTTTCCAACTCTATGACCGAGCTTTACACCATGCAGCGGTATCTCCAGTATGACCGCCTGCAAGAGCTGGGCATGGCCCACTTTGACTGCTGGGCCTCCCGCTTCGGCGAGACCGTGACGGCGCTGGAGCTGGCCCCGGAGGGCACCGGCTACCGGGCACGGACCCGCTTCTCCAAGTTTTTCAACCTGCCGGAGCTGATGAACCTCTTTAAGGAGGTCGCGGACATCAAAACCGCCGACCAGCTGCACCTGCCCACGCCCCAGGTGGAGTACCACAACGTCGTGGCCCAGCCCACCGAACAGCAGCAGGAAATGGTGAAGGCGCTCTCGGAGCGCGCTTCCCTGGTACACAGCGGCACGGTGGACCCGTCCCAGGACAATATGCTCAAGATCACCAGCGACGGGCGCAAGCTGGGGCTGGACCAGCGGATCATCAACCAGCTGCTGCCGGATGAGCCGGGCACCAAGGTCAACCAGTGCGTGGACAATATCATGCAGATTTGGCGGGACGGCGAGGCTGACAAGCTGACCCAGCTGGTGTTCTGCGACATTTCCACGCCCCAGGCCCGGCCCACCAAAAAGGTGGCGAAGGCGCTGGACAACCCGACCCTCCACGCTTTAGAGGACGCGGTGCCGCTGGACGAGCCGGAACCGGCCTTTACGGTCTATGAGGACATCCGGCAAAAACTCATCGCCCAGGGCGTGCCCGCCGAGCAGATTGCCTTTATCCATGAGGCCAACACCGAAGTGCGCAAAAAGGAGCTGTTCTCCAAGGTCCGCACCGGCCAGGTGCGCGTCCTGCTGGGCAGCACGGCCAAAATGGGCGCGGGCACCAACGTCCAGGACCGCCTGGTGGCACTGCATGACCTGGACTGCCCGTGGCGGCCCGGCGACCTGGCCCAGCGAAAGGGCCGCATTGAGCGCCAGGGCAACCAGAACGAGACTGTCCATGTGTACCGCTACGTCACCGAGGGCACTTTCGACGCCTACCTCTGGCAGACGGTGGAGAACAAGCAGAAATTCATCAGCCAGATTATGACCTCCAAATCGCCGGTGCGCTCCTGCGATGACGTGGACGAAACGGCGCTTTCCTTTGCCGAGATCAAGGCGCTGTGCGCCGGGGACCCGCGCATCAAGGAACGCATGGACCTGGATGTGGACGTGGCGCGGTTAAAGCTGATGAAGGCCGACCACCAGAGCAAACAGTACCGCCTGGAGGACCAGCTACTGAAAACCTTCCCGGAGGAGATCGAGAAAAACAAGGGGTTTATCGCCGGACTGGAAGCCGATATGGCGACCTTGGCCGCCCATCCCCACCCGGAGGACGGCTTTGCCGGGATGGAAGTCCGTGGCGACACCCTCACCGACAAGGAAAACGCTGGGGCCGCGCTGCTGGACGCCTGCAAGGAGGTCAAAGGGGCCGACCCGGTGCCGGTGGGCAGTTACCGGGGCTTCGCTATGTCGGTGTCGTTTGACGCTTTCCGGCAGGAGTATATGCTCCTGCTGAAAGGCCAGATGACCCACCGGGCGACGCTGGGCACAGACCCCCGTGGCAACCTCACCCGTATCGACAATGCGCTCAGTCAGATGCCCCAGCGGCTGGAGGCGGTGAAGAACCAGCTGGACAATCTCTACCAGCAACAGGCCGCCGCCAAGGCGGAGGTGGGCAAGCCCTTCCCCCAGGAGCAGGAACTGCGGGACAAATCTGCCCGGCTGGCCGAACTGGACGTACTGCTGAACATGGACGGCCGGGGCCGACCTGCGCCGGAGGCGGTGCTTGCCAAGAGCAGCCGCCCCTCGGTGCTGGAGGGGCTGAAACGCCCGGTGCCGCCGCGCTGCTCCGAAAAGAAACCCAAACACCACGAACAGGAGGTGCGATAACATGAATCCCGACAAAAACGCGGTCCTCTATGAGAAGATGGCCGCCGAACAGGACAAGTTCCGGGACTGGCTGAAAAGCCAGCCCCCGGAGGAAATTCTAAAGCATACCTATGAGTACACGGTCCGGGAGGATATTTTGATGGCGATGGAGGAGCTGGACCTGCCACAAAGCCGGGCCGCCGCGCTGCTGGCGTCGCCGTCCCCGCTGGCCGATGTCTACAAGGAGTTTTCTGACCGGGAGACTTCCTACATGGATGTGGTGCGGGACAGCATTGAGCAGCGGGCCGAGGCGGCGCTGGACGCCCAGCGGGAACTGCCGCTCTACCGGCACGACGCCGCCTATGCCCGCGAACAGGGCGACCTGGATTTGTACCGGGCGTCCCGCCGCGCCAACATCGCCTGCAAGGAGGCCATTGAGGCATCCATTTCGGAACATTACCGGGACAACCGGCTGGACAAGGATGCGGTGCCCCAGGTGATCGAGCAGTTCGGCTACACCCGCACCCTCTATGTGCTGGCAAACACCGTACAGCAGAAAGATTGGGATGAGCGTTTCAGCCCGGCCAACAAGGCGTGGGCAAAGACGGTGGACATCCCATCCAACCCGGACGGCTTCGGCGGCGAACGCAATCTGGACTTTGTAGTGGACAGCCACTCCGGCCTGGTCGATCTGTTCTTAAGCCAGGCGCGGCAGGATTATCTGCGGCTCCAGCCGCTGACGCCGGAGGAAATCCGCGCCGAGGCCGCCCGGCTCTTGCAGGAGCTTCGTGCGCCGGATACGCCCAACAGCCCCCACGGCACCCACTATATAGCCCGCGTTTCGCCGGACTTTCTGGCCCGCGCAGGTTCCCAGGCCCACGACCAGCTGATGACGCTGCTGCCATTCCGCAGTCTGGCGATCACCGGCATGAAGGACCTGCCCGGCACCTATATCACCATCCTGGCCAGCGAGGACCGCAGCAAGGATCTGCGCCCGCCCCGCCGCTCTGTCCGCCGCCAACTGAAACAGGAGCCGCGCCCCGCTGAAAAGAAAGCTCACATCCATAAGAAAAAGGAGCCGGAACGGTGAGCGCCCCCAAGCGCAAGCGGGAAGTACAGCTGAACTTCCGGGTCTCGCCGGAAGAACTGGCGCTGATCGAGCAGAAGATGGCCCAGCTGGGGACAAAGAACCGGGAAGCCTACCTGCGCAAGATGGCCCTGGACGGCTATGTGGTGCGCCTGGAACTGCCGGAACTGAAGGAGCTGGTGTCCCTGATGCGCTATTCCGGCAACAACTTGAACCAGCTGGCCCGCCGTGCGCATGAAACCGGGCGCATTTACGACGCTGACCTGGAGGATATATCCCGGCGGCAAGAGGCTTTGTGGGATGGGGTACATCAGGTATTGACCCAGCTGGCAAAGCTGTCGTGACAGGGGCATACGCCCCGGCTGTGAGGGAGGTCCGGCGCGTGCGGGCTGCATCGCCGGGCCTCCCTCTTTTTTCTTTGTCGGTATCGTTGCGTTTTGGCGGGTTGTGCTTGATAATGGAGTCAGAAACGAGGTGATGGCTGATGTTGACGTTTGAAAACGTCTTGGAGATTTTTCAAGAATACCTGCTGCGCGACCCGGAGGAAGAAGTTCTCCCTTGTAAACGCGGCTATGTCCGATTGACCTGGGACAAGGATTCCCGCTACTGTGTGGATGGCATTCTCTGCCGGACCCCGGAGGAACTGTTCGATATACTTCTCTCGGATTTTCAGGATTTTGCCATGATCTGCCGGACGCGGGGGCGCCGGGAGGTGACAGAGGCGGACGAAAAGGCCGTAGAGGAACTGTGCCAGCCATACCTGGACTGGCGGAAGGAGGCGCTGAAATGAGAGCGGTGCTGTTTATTTTGAAATTGGGGCTGAAAATCCTTGCCGCGCCGGTAGTGCTGGCGCTGACGCTGTTCACCTGGCTGTGCTTCGGGCTGCTGTATGTGTCCAGCTTTATCTTCGGCCTGGCCTCCACAGTGGTGGCGCTGCTGGGGATCGCGGTGCTTGTGACCTACTCGCCGCAAAACGGCGTAATCCTGCTGGTGATCGCCTTCCTGGTCAGCCCGCTGGGCCTGCCGATGGCCGCCGTCTGGCTGGTGGGCAAGGTACAGGACCTGCGGTATGCGATCCAGGACGCGGTGTATGGCTGAATAGGAAGCGAAGAATTGCCGGGAGTGAGTGCCCGGCAATTTTTTGACTTTACTTTCGTGCTAATTTTGCGTATAATATTAGCATGAAAGGAAGGTGAAGAACGTGAGCCAATTTCAACAGCTGGACCAGCTGATGGAACGTCAGGATGGGATGCTGCGCACCGGGCAGGTCCTCGCGGCCGGGATCTCAAAACCTGTTTTTTATCAATTCGTGCAGTCTCGTGGGCTGGAACAGGCGGCGCATGGGATTTATCTTTCCAAAGACGCCTGGGTGGACGCCATGTATCTGCTGCATCTTCGCTGTCCGCAGGCAGTTTTTTCCCATGAAACGGCGCTGTTTTTCCATGACCTGACCGACCGGGAGCCGCTGGCCTATTCCATTACGGTCAAGACGGGCTACAATCCGACCCGGCTCAAGGACGAGGGCGTTCAGGTCTTTACCATCAAGGCGGAGCTGCATGAGGTCGGCCTGACAACCGCGCAGACCCCCTTCGGTCACGATGTGCCGGTCTATGATATGGAACGGACGATCTGCGATGTGCTGCGCAGCCGGAGCCATATCGAGATGCAGACATTCCAGGACGCTTTGAAAGCGTATGCCCGCCGGAAAGATAAGGACCTGCGGACGCTGGTGCGCTATGCCAAGCTGTTCCGGGTCGAGAAGATTTTACGCCAGTATTTGGAGGTACTCCTATGATAAAGACAGCCAGACAGCTGAAAGATTTGATCCGTAACCTGTCAAAGAAAAATGCTGCGGATGCGCAGGTTTTGATGCGCAACTATATGATGGAGCGTTTTCTGGAACGCATTTCTCTCTCGTCCTACCGGGACAAATTCATCCTCAAGGGTGGGATGCTGGTGGCCGCGATGGTCGGTCTGGACGCCCGCTCTACGATGGACCTGGACGCAACGGTCAAGGGGGCCAACGTCAGTGTCGAGGATGTGGAGAACATGATGGCCGAGATCATCGCTGTTCCCATTGATGACGGCGTTACCTTCCAGGTGAAAAGCATTTCAGAAATCATGGATGAAGCGGAATATCCCGGCATCCGGGTCACGATGACAACGCTCTTTGACGGGGTGCGCACCCCGCTGAAAATCGACATTTCCACCGGCGACGCCATCACCCCTAAAGAGGTGCGGTACAGCTTCAAGCTCATGCTGGAGGACCGCTCCATCGAAGTTTGGGCCTATAACCTGGAGACCGTGCTGGCCGAAAAGCTGGAAACCATCATCACCCGCACCACGACCAACACCCGTATGAGAGATTTTTACGACATCGCCATCCTGCAACAACTCTATGGCAGCACTCTGGACCGGCACGTTCTCCATGACGCGCTGCTGGCGACAGCCCACAAGCGCGGCACCGAGCGCCATCTGGCCGAGGCCGCCGAGGTCTTTGATGAAGTGGAGAACAGCCCGGTCATGCAGGACCTGTGGGCGGCCTATCAGCAAAAGTTCTCCTATGCGTCCGACCTTGGCTGGGATACGGTCATGGCTGCGGTCCGTCAACTGTTCGCTCGTTGCGAGGGCACGGTATGAAAAAGCGTGGACACTACTGCAAGGTCTGTGGCGAGTATAAGGCAAACGAAAAGTTTTCCGGCAAAGGCCATGCCGCGCACATCTGTAAAACCTGCGCCGCCCTCCCGCCAGAAAAGCAGGCGGAAGAAATGACGCTTACCCGCCTTGTCAACCTTCCCTGGCGATTATCCAAAGAACAACTTTCGTGGTTGAAGAAACGGATGAAGGACAAGCGGGATGCCGTGCGGGCCTTGGCAACGGAGCAGTATGAAATGCGGTTCCCGCCCAGGATAGAACTGGATGAATTGGAAGATGGCTTTGAGGAAGATTTCGATTTTTATATGGACGAGGAAACTGATATAGAGTAAACCGATGCGGTCTGTGATAAGCAGGCCGCTTATTTTTTTGGAAAGGAGGCGGACCCCCACATGGCCACCACACGCATCATACCACTGCACGCTGGCAAGGGCCGCACGGTCGGAAAGGCGATCAGCGACATCATCGACTATGTGAAAAATCCAGAAAAGACCGACCACGGCAGACTTATCACCAGCTACCAATGTGACAGCCGCGTGGCCGACGCGCAGTTCCTGCTGGACAAGCAGACCTACGCCGCCCGCACCGGCCGGGTGCGCGGTGCGGACGACGTGATCGCCTACCATCTGCGGCAGTCCTTTGTGCCGGGCGAGATCACGCCGGAGGAAGCCAACCGACTGGGCGTGGAGCTGGCTCGGCGCTTCACCAAGGGCAGGCACGCTTTCATCGTCTGTACCCACATCGACAAGGCTCACGTCCACAACCATATTATATGGAACTCCACCACACTGGAATGTGACCGCAAGTTCCGCAACTTTTGGGGCAGCACCCGCGCTGTCCACCGCCTGAGCGATACCATCTGCATCGAAAACGGCTACTCCATTGTGGAGGCTCCCAAGCGGCGCGGGCAGAGCTACAACAAGTGGCTGGGCGATGCGGCGAAGCCCTCCCATAAGGAGCTGCTGCGCCGGGCCATTGACCGGGCGCTGGCACAGAAACCTGCCAGCCTGGAGGAGCTGCTGCGCCTGCTGGAGCAGGACGGCTTTACCGTTCACCGGCGCGGCAAAACCATCTCCATCAGCGCGGAGGGCTGGGGCAACAACGTCCGCTTTGACCGGCTGGGGGGCGGCTACACGCTGGACGATCTGTTGGCAGTTCTCTCCGGCCAGAAAGAGCATACGCCCCGCAAACAGCCTGCCCCGCAGGCCGCCCCGCCCAGGGTCAATCTGCTGGTGGACATCCAGGCAAAATTGCAGGCCGGGAAAGGTGCCGGGTATGCCCGCTGGGCCAAGGTGTTCAACCTCAAACAGATGGCCCAGACCCTCAACTACCTGTCCGAACACGGACTGCTGGATTATGCCGATCTGGAAGCAAAAACGGCAGAGGCGACGGCCCGTTACCATGCGTTGTCCGACCAGATCAAGGCCGCCGAGAAGCGCATGGCCGAGATCGCCGTGCTGCGCACCCACATCGTCAACTATGCCAAGACCCGCGACACCTATGTGGCCTACCGCAAGGCCGGGTATTCAAGAAAATTCCGGCAGGAGCATGAGGAAGAAATCTTGCTGCACCAGGCCGCCAAGGAGGCGTTCAAAGAGCTGAACGTGAAAAAGCTGCCCACCGTCAAGGAGCTTCAGACCGAGTACGCCAAGCTGCTGGCAGACAAGAAAGAGGCTTACGCCGAGTACCGGCAGGCCCGCGCCGCCATGCGGGAGCTGCTGACGGTCAAGAACAATGTGGATCGTGTTATGGGCTTTGAGGATGAAAAGCAGGTTGAGAAAGAACGTGAGCAGAAGAAGAATCGTTGACAACTTTGGTACAGCAAAGCGCCGGGCGCGGGGGCTATATGGTCTCTGCGTCCGGCGCTGTTTTTTATGGAGCTTCACGAACCCAGCCAATAGGTGTTAAAAACCATCTTTTTTCACTATTCTCATATATATCAAGGAATTTGGATAAATCGCTCCCTTGTTTTCGCACAATTTCATCATCGGTTGGTAGCTGCCATCCTAAAGTCATGTACATTTGATAGTTTTTTTCGTTAAAAGGGCCTAGATCATATTCATTCCCAAAAGTATCATAAATAAGTTGTATTGCATCGCCATAATCGGCCTCTGCTTCGTCAAATGCACCCGAAGAATTTTCAAAAATTGGTTCACCATACTTATTTGCTACAACGTGATATATTTCTTTTCTACCAAGAAAATCAAAATCCGCTGGGCCAGAATAATCACCTATGGGCTTATCACTCGAAGCATAAAAGCCTTTGAACAGCGCCATATAAAAAAAGAGTGCTGCAACCACTATCATTCCGGCTAACACAATGCAAAAGATTTTTACTTTGCTTTTTTTAATTTTCATTGTATCACCCCTAAATAAGTTTTGGTAGTGTCAACTTTATACGTTCAAATCGGCTCAACCCCAGTATAATCAAGGCTTTCAGGGGCTATGAATCTTTTCATAATCAAGTGTTGTTTCATATCCTCGTCCACGGCCAGCTCGTCGATCATGGGGGCATAGTGTTCAATCACCTTTTCCATGGCCCACTTCTCACCCGCGACGGCGGCCCTGCTCGTGGCGCTGTCCAGCAACATTTCCTGTTTGGCCATCCTGTCCACTCCTGTCTTTTTTATGCTTGTATCAGCATAACACAGAACCGGCAGAAATACCAGCGGCGGAAGTTTTTTTCTACGCATTTAGAAGCCATTTCTGGCGGGGATTGGATAATCTGTCCCGCCTGCCCGCCGACCATGTCGGAAAAGCTCCGAAATATCAGGATTTTCAGTGGCTTAAATGCGTAGACAAGAGGTATCTTTTCTCCTGCCATTCGGCTGCGTTCTTCCGACGCGTGGCTGCCGCTGAATACGGTCTGTACTTACACTCTATTATTCATATTTCCTGCCTTGTGTTCTTCGAGCAAATGAAATATAATAAAAAAACTCGTTTGAACACTATTAAGAAATCAGTCTTTTCATGCCGGGAGTGAAATTACCTACTTCGCCTCGGCATTTTACCTGTAAAAATTATTTTGAAAAAAGTGAACCGCATATAAAGTCATGGCGAATATAGGGTGAACGGGCAATGGAGGTGAAACATTGGACGCAAGAGAAATCGAGAAGTGTATTGATGAGTTCGGTACAGATATATATAGATTTTGCCTGAAACTCTGTATGGACAAATCAGAAGCAGAGGACTTATATCAACAGACTTTTCTAAAAGCGTTAGAAGCTGAATGGACGCTTGACTGGGGGCAAAATCCCAAAGCACTGTTTTTTTCCTTGACACACAATCTTTGGAAAAGCGATAGACGAAAGCAGGCCCGCCGAAATATGATTGCTCCATGTAGTAATTTGGATGATGAAGCAGAAACAGTCTTACATTCCGACGAAAGTATTGAAGAAAGCTACTTGCAGAAAGAATTGATTTCAGAAGTTAATCGGATTATTGAAACCCTACCAGAAAAAATCCGAATACCGCTGACACTGTTTTATCTTTCTAATTGTTCCGTAGAGCAAATATCAACAATCATTAAGAAACCGCCCGGAACGGTAAAAAGCCGATTGTTTAAGGGAAGAAGTCTGATTAAGAAAAGATTGGAGGAAGCAGGATATGAAAAATGACCTTTTCAATACAGAAATGGATGAACTCATCCGGGCTTCTATGAAACTGGCTGACGAACCAGACCCGGAGTTGAACAACAAACTGAAAGCGACATTGTATCAAAAAGAAGCGGCAATGCGAAAGCAACCCGCCACACGCGGTTTTTCTCTCTGGTATTTGCCGATGATTTTGAACTTAGTTACATTTATTATGCTGGCGGGTGTAGCACTAATAGTAATCAGCAACACATATTTGTCTTACTTTGCTGCTGGTATCTGTTTCTACATTGGACTGGCTGGCGTTTTGCTTACCATAGTTGGTGTAAAAAGGACAAATATGAAAGAGGATATAACAATCCGTGTTGAGAAAAGAGGTGTATTGGCGTGAATAATACAAAAAAGAACAGGCTTCCGCTTTATATTGGTATTCCAGTTATCTTGCTGTTGATTTTCCTGCGGTTTGGCCTGTATTTTCTAAAAAGTGATGGCTTTAGCGGTCTTTCTATGCTACTTCCCATTCTTCTTCTTCTCTTTATCCTTTTTGCCTTGTGTACTGCTGCTTTCTTTGCGGCGTGGGTATATCAAGATTGCAAAAAGCGGGGCGATGACCCGGTGTTATGGGCGATTGTAGTTTTTATCGCAACCCCTTTTATTGGCTTGCTGATTTACTTTCTGCGCCGTTCAGAGATAAAAGCAACGTGTCCTGCCTGCGGGCATCGAATTTCAATGAAAGCAAAATATTGTGAGGAATGTGGAACACATATTGAAAATAGGGAGGCTAATGGTGTTATGGTAAAACAGGGAACCCATCATTTGACATTGATTGTTGCGGGTATTGTCAGCATGGTGCTTATGCTGATGTGTTTGACCGGCTTTATCGTCAGTGCTGCTACGGGAAATGGTGTGAATACAAATGTTACTTCTAACGACCGTGTTTGGAATTTAGGTGTAATTAGCATGAACTCTAACACCTATCTGAATGGTGTCTGGAATTTGGATTTTAGAAGTGCAAGCGATGGTTTTGTGGAAGAACAGGACATGATGATAGATGATGCAGACACCCAAATGCTTCACGCTGATATTTCCTGCGGAACGGTGCCTGAGGGCACAACACTTGTTTTGTGGTTGGTACAGGGCGAGGTGGTGAAATCCGTTGATGTGACAAATCTGTCCGAACCGCTTGAATATCCGCTAAATGATTTTGAAAATGGAGAAATCCATGTAAGATTGCAAATCAATGGTGTGGAAGATACGATTTCAGAAATCTATGTGAAATAACAAGTTGTTCTCACCTATTTGGTTCATAAAAAACGCCGGGCGCAGGGCCAGCAGGCCGCCGCGTCCGGCGCTTTCTCATGGGCTGTTTTCTACGCATTTAGAAGTGTGTTCTGGCGGGGATTGGATAATCTGTCCCGCCTGCCTGCCGACCATGCCAGAAATACCTTGTCACGGCTGGGCTTTCACCGCCCTAAATGCGTAGACAGGAGGTATCTTTGCCGCTGCCGTTCAGCCTCTTTCTTCCGGCGCACTCGCGCCGCGCAATCCGGGCAGTATTTGGCCCGGTTGGACTTCGGCGTGAACACGGCCCCGCACTCGACGCAGCGTTTCACCTCGTCCCGGCTCTTGCTGATCTCGGCGCACAGGGCCGCGTCCAGCAGTGAACTGGCTATGGCCAAAAGCGTTCGCAAGAACGCGCAGCCACAGATTGAAAATCTGTGTTCAAAGGGGGCTTGGGGGCGCGGCCCTCAACAAGCGCGTGGGGCTATCTGGATAGCCACAAGCATCGCTTGCCAGTCACTCCCGTCCTTATCTTGCAATATTACAAAGTCTGATTTTATGTGCGTTTTACTGTACTTATTAACTTTGTCCTCGACCATCGCTCGTAGAACAAGGGTTTATGCAGGGCCATGCGAATTCCGGCAAAGAACAGCCAGAACAAATACCCGCCGACCAGCAATCCGTGAAGTACAAGAGACGCCAAGCTGTCAAGGTGCAATACATTCATCAGAATAAACAGCAGCCGGTTCAACCAGTATGGAACCCCGACCAGACCAGTTATCAGCAGGCCATACCGAAGAAAATATTGATACCAATGCGCTGTGTCGCTGTTCGCTTGCACGATTTTCATTCGTGTCAGCCGCTTACCTGGAGTCTGCCCGTGACAAAAAGCAGGAAGCAGCCCAAAGTACAGAAGAAATAGAACTGGCAGCCATTGAATGGAAAGGGTAATTCCAAACGGGACTACGAACACGGCCAGGATGCACGATGCAAAGATCAGGCAAGCCATGTCGGCCAGAAAGGCAAAAACGCGTCGCGTAAAGGATATGGAAGCACCCCGTTGGAAACTGACGGTATCCAACTCTTGCCGGGTGGGCAGTAGACGGCTCACCGGTCCGGCCAAAGCGAATCCAATCATGCTGCCCGCTGTGTTAACGATCAGGTCATCCACATCAAACAGGCGGTAGCTGCCCGGATAGACAAAATACAGACCGCTGAGCTGGGTCAGCTCGAAAAACAAAGATAATAAAAAGGACAACCGTAATGTTTTGCGCCAGTGATAACAAAAGTAGTATCTCAGATAGACGCCAAACGGCATCGTCATAAATAGATTGAAAATGGTTGTCCAGAAGGCGCTGCCTGTGAAAATGTGAAGCCAGCTGGCAGGCTGTCCAGGTTGGATTTCTGCTTGCTTGACTATATCGGCAAGAAAAGAAAACGGGATAAGCTGCGCCTTATGCCCATGCAGAGTGGCGGCCTTTTCTGGCGTAGGCAACGGTAGAATGACAAGGCAATAGACGCAGAGAAGGTACAGAAGAAAGCTGTACACGATCAGAACCCGTAAACTGAGGACCGATCCATATTTATGATAACTCCATGCGATGTATGGCACTGTAAACAGGACGACGATCATCGGGTAAATGACCATCGCCTGCCGCAGTGCTTCAAGATATTGGCTCATCTGTTTTCCTTTCGGGGTTTTGTTCTATATTGCCGAGATTTATGAAATAAGTGGCTGGGTCGGCAGAGAGATTCTGACTTCCAACCCATGTGGGGTGCTGCCGGAAAAAGAGACAGTTCCGCGATGAGCTTTTACGATCTGCATCACCAGCTTTAAGCCAAGACCATGCTCGTTCTTTTCATCACTGCCTTGGGTACTGGTAATGTCGTCTCCGCGATTTAATACTTTCAGACGTTCCGGCTTGATCCCTATGCCATCGTCAGAAACTGTGCAAAGGCAACGCCCGTTTTCTTCTCCGACAGAAACGGAAATTCTGCACCCATGCGGGTTGTGGGTGATACTGTTGCGGATCAAATTGTCCAGCATACGCCGCAGCAGTCCATCGTCTCCCAAAAGGTGGATCGAGCGCCCTGGCTGCATCTCGGCAAATACGATCTCATACCGGCTGTCCAGACCACTATTCAGCACTTCACTGACAGCCTGGCGGCTGGTCTCTACCCAATCCACATCTTGGAAGTGAACGGGCTGGAGCGCATATTCCAGCTTGGTAGTCAGGTTCAAATCGTCGATCAGCCGTTTCATCTTTTCGCTTTCCCGGCGAATGATCCCTGCCTGCTTTCTTGCGTTCAGTGGAAGGGCGCAGTCATCTTCCAGCTCGCTGGCATACCCCAGCACCATCGAAAGCGGTGTGCGGATGTCGTGAGATACGCCGCGAATCCACTCCGCTCTTGTGTTGTCCTTCTTCTTCATATAACCTGCGGCCCGGTTCAGTCCGGCGTTGATCTCAGCCAGTTCCCCTTGTTCTTCCAGATGCAAAGCTTTTCCGTGACTTAAATTTTGAATGCCTTGCAGAATGGGCGTCATCGCTTTTTCGACTTTCCGCGTATTCCGCAAAATCAGGAAAATAATGAGCAGCAGATTGATGATAAAAACCGCTGCAATTCCACCAAGTAAAACCCCCATGTAGGGCCATTCCAGAGAAAAATAATATTTTACCAGCGTTCCGGGCTGATAGCCTACAACCATGAGCTTGCCATCTGCACGCGTCCATATTTTAACTGGATAGTCCTCCAGATACCAACGGCTGAAAGAAGCCACCTCTGTACTGGTATAAGAACGCGGCAGCTTTTCTGGCAGGCTCTGCTGCCAGATGACATCGCCATCTTCATTTAGGAGCATTGCCCAGGCAGATTGTTCTTGCAGCATGGAAAGGGCAGTATCATCTGCGACCCATTTCCCATCCTGCAGCACTACATGGTCCGAGAAATCACGGACGGAAAAAGAGGTATCAGCCCCACTCATGCCCCCTGCAATGATGATTACAAAGAGCAAAGCGATGTTGACGGCAAAAAATAAAAGTACGATCCCGACCGTGGAAAGAATATAGCGGCGGAAAAATCGCTGCACGGCGTTCATGGCGACACCTCCTTGAGATTAAGGCGATAGCCAAGCCCTTTAACCGTGACAAGGGAAACAGGCTTCGACGGGTTTTCCTCGATTTTCTCCCGTAAGTGTCGGATATGGGTGGAAAGGGTGCTTTCATACCCTTGCCAAAATTCCCCGCATATCGTCTCGCACAGGATACCCGTGGTAACGATCCGCCCTGCGTTTTGATACAGCTTTTCAAAAAGCTGCATCTCTTTGGCAGTCAATGTTTGTTTCTCTCCGTTTTTCCAAACTTCTGCGTTAGCCATATCCACGGTGGCTCCGGCAAGTTCCACCATTTCATTTTGCTTTGGGTAAGCGCGGTTTAAGATTGCGCCGACCCTGAGCAGTAATTCTTTGGGTAAGAAGGGCTTGGCGAGATAGTCGTCTGCGCCGATCTCTAACCCCTCGATGCGATCCTCCGCTTCACCACGAGCGGTCAGCATCAGAACGGGAACCCGGCTTGTGCGCCGTATTTCTTTCAAAACTGAGAAGCCATCCATGTCCGGCATCATCACATCCAACACGATCATACTTGGCTGCTCTCTCTGCCATATCCGTAATGCCTCAGCGCCAGATGCGGCGGTTATTAGATTTGTATATCCAGCCCGCCGGAAGATTGAGAGCAGCATCTCCAATACATCACGGTCATCATCAACCAGCAGTATTTTGTGATTTGTCATAAGCAAATTTCACCACCTATCTTTATTTACATTATAACGCAAAGGAAGTCGGATGCCTATTCTGTGTCTAAAATCTCAGAGATAATTCAAGGTTGGCTCAGCGTTATCTCAAGGTTGGGATGGTATGCTTAAATCATCACGAAAAGGAGGTATTCGCACATGAGCGATTATGTTATCGAAACCCGTGGCCTTACCAAAACATACGGGGAACAGAACAGTGTATCCAATCTGTCCATCCATGTGAGAAAAGGGCGTATCTACGGCCTGCTGGGCCGTAACGGAGCCGGGAAAACCACCACCATGCGGATGTTGCTGGGTCTTACCGCTCCATCTTCCGGCGATGTGAAGATTTTCGGCAAACCGCTTCGCGGCAACGAAAAAAACATCCTGCCCCGTATTGGTTCTTTGATCGAGTCGCCTGGGTTTTATCCGAACCTGACGGGAACAGAAAATCTTCGGATTTTTGCCGATTTGCGGGGACTCAAAAGCCCCAAATACATCAAAGGCGCGTTGGAGGTTGTCAACCTTCCGTACCGGGACAAAAAGCTGTTTTCCCAGTATTCGCTGGGCATGAAGCAGCGTCTTGCCATCGCACTGGCTGTCATGCACAACCCGGAACTGCTGATTTTGGATGAGCCGATCAACGGCCTTGACCCTATCGGTATTGCAGAGGTGCGCGGTTTCATCCGGGAACTGTGCGACGCCACCGGGAAAACCATCTTGATCTCCAGCCATATCCTGTCGGAGATCTCCCTGCTTGCCGATGACATCGGAATCATTGACCACGGCGTATTGCTGGAAGAAGAAAGCCTTAAGGAGCTGGAAGCAAAGAACGGGAAATATTTCCGCTTTACTGTTTCCAATGCGGCGCTGGCTGCTAACTTGCTTCAGAGCAAACTTGGCATTCAGAATGTCCAGGTGGACAGTGCCAATGAGCTGACGGTCCGAGACCTTCGGTTGGACACTGGCGCGGCGGTCCGGCTGTTTGTAGACGCAGGGCTGTCTGTGTCCGAAGCCCATCTCTATGAGGACACCCTGGAAGATTACTTCAAGCAGGTTACAGGGGGTGAGGGCATTGCTTAAACTTTTGCGCTGTGAGTTTGCCAAGCTGAAACGAAAGCCCCTGTTCTTTGCGGCTGCGGCCATTTCGGCTTTGATTCCCCTGGGGTGTGCGCTGTTTCTGCCGGAGATGCAGGAATTTTCAAGTGGCGCGGAAGCGGTGGACCGCCTGATGTCTACTCTGTTTCAGTTGAGCGCCTATCTGCTCCTGATGCCTGCCGTAGTAGTGCTGGCATCGAATCTGCTCTTTGAAGAACAGGATAACGACACCTTAAAGAATCTCATGACCGTTCCTGTGAGCAAACCCGCGCTGGCCCTGGCAAAGATGACGCTGCTATTTCTGTTTTCCATTGCGTTTATGGCTGTCGGCGGCCTGGTCAATCTGGCGATTGTGCTGGTCTCCGGGCTGGAGCCGGTCGGCTTTTGGGAACTGTTTTTTGTAGGCATCGGACAAGGGATCATGATGTGGGCCGGGGCGCTGCCCTGTGTCCTCCTGGTGGTGCTTTTGAACCGCAGTTACATTATCTCCGTAATTATCACGTTCTTCTACACGGCGGTCAATTATATTTTTGGCACCAACGACTATTTCATCATGCAGCCGTTTGGGTTCAATCCAGGTACGCTGTTACCCGGACCGCTGACCTTCCGCTGGTTCTTTCAGTATCTGGACACATCCGGCGCACAGATGACGGAATTGATGGAGCGGATCAGTCCTTACTTTGTGACAACGCCCCAAGCGTTCCTGGTCGTTATCCTGGAGTCGGCAGTATTCCTGACATTGATCGCACTGGTCTATAAGCGCCAGAGCTGTTAAGGAGGTGTAAAGTCATGTGGAGTATTCTAAAAGGGGAATGGCGCAAACTGCGACGCTGCCAGATCCTGCTGGTTGGTATTGTAGCTCTGGCACTGTGCCCTGTCGTGCAATATGGCACCCAGCTGATTATCAACCCGGAGATGCGGGACCAGAACTTTGATTTTGTCAAACTGTTTGCCAATGTCATTTGGGGAAACACGCAGATTTTCCTGCCGATCTCGCTGGTTATGATTGGCGGCTGGCTGATTGACCGTGAGAACACAAATGACACCATGAAAAATCTGTTGACCGTGCCGGTATCCTACCCGAAGCTGCTGGGCGGGAAACTAATCGTCACGATTTTCCTGTCGATTCTGTTTGGAATTTATAGTGTAGCCATAACGGTTCTGACGGGCACACTCGCCGGTCTGGATGGATTCTCTGCTGATGTTCTGCTGCGGCAGGGCGCGCAGGTGGTTGCGGCCGCTTTCAATACCAGCCTGGTCTGTATGCCGATGATCCTGATTTTTGGACAGATGCGGGGAGCCTACCTGGGTGGGTCGCTTCTGACATTCTTCCTGGGGTATTGCATCTTGTTCTTCAAGAGCGGCTTCCTGCTCTCTGCTTATCCGTTTTCGGCGGCATTGATCCTCGCCGGTTTTGATATGCAGGAATACAATGGCGCTACGCAGGCTCCCAGCGTTTTGTTGGCAGCAGCAGGCATAGCGGCGGTGCTGGTTCTGACGATGGCGATTTTACTGCTTTCCCGCCCCAGCAAAAAAGCAGGCAATAACAAAAAGAAAAAAGTCAAAAAGGGACGCGGCAGGCGTCGCGCCTGACGAAAGGAGAGAGTTCATGCGAAAATTAAACTATGCAGGTAAAATCTGTGCCCTTCTCTGCGCAATTTTTTGTATCGGCAGTTTGTCTGGATGCTCGACGGCCATGCAGTCTTTGGCCGACGGGACGGATGCCGTGTTAAATGGATTGGCGAACGGCACAGATATTGTACTGAACGGATTGGCGGATGGAGCTGATCAGGCTCTTGGTGATTTATCTGAGGCTGACGATGGCCAGGCAAAAGACAGCATTTTAGAAGCCTTTGGCAAACTTGTTGATGATGCGGGGACTGCTGCGCTGACGCCCCAAAGTAAACTGCAAGGCCACAAGGAGAACGGTGCAGATGATTACACGGGGTCCTATGAAGCAACGTATTCCAATTTGACAGGTACAGAGATTTTGTTTGGTGGTACTACCCTGGAGCGCGAAGCGGGTAGTACGATCCACATCACCTGTTCTCTTTCGCTTGAAAACGGCGAGGCAGCGGTTTTTCTTCGCTCAGGAGCAGATGATCCGACCATTCTTCTCTCGGAGAGCGGTGAGTACGATGGCACAATAGAAGTTGATGGTACAAGCACTTATATCGGTGTGTGGGGCGACCAGGCAGAAGGAACCGTATCCATCGAAATTGAGTAAGGAGTACACATTATGAACGCAAAGAAAAAAACAATCATCATTGCTGTTATAGCTATCCTGGTAGTAGCGTTTATCGCGGTTGCTTTTCTTGCCACGCAGAAAAGCGCCGATTACTACACGCAAATTGACAACGACTGTGTAACCGAGATCGCACCACACGGAGCGATGAATTATCGCTACACATTAAGCGCCTACGATGAAACCGGGGCCGAAAAAGAACTGAACTTTGAAACGAGCCGAATTCTCACTGACGATGCCTACTTATGCCTGAAGGTAGCCCCATTCCGTGGTGTTGTTACCTGGGCAGAAGTGCAATTTGATGAAATGCCCGCCGCCGTGCAGGAACAATACGGCGGCAATTCGTAAGCCGAAGCCTATGTAGGCGCTACTTCAAACGGAAAGGCAGGTGCAGCATGAAAAGAATAAGAAAGTTCCTAATTCGCTCCTTCGCGCTTGTGATGCTTGCGATGCTCGTTGTTGGCGGTGTTTTGGGCGGATTTGGTTATAAAATGTACCGTGATGCACTTGCCGAGCAACCTCTTGAGGAAAAAGTTGCCGAGATTCAAGCTGATCCCGATTATACGACCCTTGCTGAAATCCCAGAGATTTATTTGGACGCCGTTGTGGCAGTGGAAGATCACCGTTTTGAACAGCATTTTGGAATTGACCTGATTGCCATAGGACGAGCTGCTTGGAACAATCTGACCTCTTGGAGCCTGCGTGAGGGCGGCAGCACCATAACACAGCAACTTGCCAAAAACCTGTATTTTACGCAGGAAAAAAGTTTCATCCGCAAGATCGCCGAGATGTTTATGGCATTCCGCTTGGAAAATACCTATACAAAAGATGAGATTTTAGAGCTGTATGTCAATTCTATCTATTTTGGAGACGGCTACTACTGTATTTACGATGCAAGCCAAGGATATTTTGGGAAAGCCCCTATTGATATGACGGATTATGAATGTACTCTCTTGGCGGGGATTCCCAATGCGCCCTCAGTTTATTCGCTGACAGCCAACCCAGAGCTGGCGGAACAGCGTCAAGAGTATGTCGTACAGAGAATGGTTCAATACGGCTACATAAGCGAGGATGAGGCACAAAGCATCTTGCAAGACCAATCATAACTGATAGATATATGCGATCTATCTGCCGGACGACGGCAAAAGAAAAAAAGCCGTCGTTCAGCAGGCAATCGCCATGCCCTAAACACACTTACGGCGGCTTTGACAAAATCAAGGCCGCCGTTCCTTATGCCCAAAGAGTGACGACCCTGTTTCAATGGTGACGGCGGCTTTAGGAGGGAGCCGCCGTGAAGCAAAGACTGCTTCGACATAATTCGGCAGGAATTTACCTGTCAAAAAAAGCCTGACCGTCAATCGGCCTCCATCTGCTTATGAACAGGCACTATCGTGTCTGGTCCATAAGCGTCATAAGTCCTCTTTTAGCAGCGCCAGCCGCCGTTCTTCGGATGCTGGCGCTTTTGCTTGTCGTTTTTTCGGGAATTTTCCCGAAAAGTGTCGCCCACCACCTTCGTTTCGGTTCACCCGTCAACCCGTGAATCGAAATGGAGGTACATAATGCAGAAGATCAATCTTCGGGAGCTGTATCCCGATGTGTATAAAACCGATGTCTTTGTGGACGTGGCCGAGGAAGTCCTGGCCGTGATCCGGGGCCAGGAGCAGGACGATGCCGCCTATGAGCGCCGGATGTACCGGCACAAGGCCCACTACTCTCTGAACCGGGAGGATGGCATTGAAAACGATGCCCTCAACCGGCCGCTCACCCCGGAGGAAATCCTGGAGCAGAAGCATCTGCGGGAGGAAGTGTACGCTGCGCTGATGCAGCTGACCGCCATCCAGGCCCGGCGTATCTACGCCCGGTTCTATCTGGGCATGACGGTGGCGGAGATCGCCCGAATCGAAGGCGCTGACCGCCGCCGCGTGTGGGAGAGCATCCGGCGCGGGCTGAAGAAGCTGGCACGTCTGCTGGACACGGCCCGATAACCTGACCGCCGCATAACGGCAAAAGAAAGCCGGTGGGGGATTTTTATTCCTCCACCGGCTTACTTATTCTCTAAATGTTCATCTGGGTCAACACCAGCCGTCTGCACCATCTCTTTCAGCTCATCAGCCAACGCACGGGTCGAGTTTAACAGCACTTTTCTGGCAGCCGGAGGGCACGAAAGGTAAAGCTGCCGCATATCGTTGGCGGCTTGCTCATCTTCTGGTAGATCGAGATTCATCAGGGAATCTAAAGATAAATTCAAGACTTTGCCAAAAGCGCGCAGAACCTCAAAAGAAGGGTTTTTCACCCCTCTTTCGCAGCCTTGAACGTGCTTCAGAGAAACATGGCTCAGATCTGCGAGTTCCTGCTGCGTCAGTCCTTTTTCCTTACGCGCTTTTTGTATCCTTCGTCCCAGCTCTTTTATCAGTTCCATAGGCACTATCGTCTCCTTAATCATATTTTATCGTGCCCATTTCCTTGCAGGAAGAACCTTATAAAAGGCGTTTTTGAGTACGATAGTACCTATTTTATTGTGCTTGTAAGGAGCTTGCGCTGTCCGTAGCTTCTATGAAGCGGTAGGGCAAAATATTTTTTTCAAATAAATCGCAGTACAGACAGGACAAATCGCCTGTTTTTGTCATGGCTATCAAGAAGGGGATTTTTCCTTCGCTGATCTTTGACAACTGAATACACGGCAGAACAGGTACATAACCCGCGCATGAGCGAGTGCAGGACGCCGCGAAGATGGAGCAGCCAGGAGGTGATGGACAAGCTGTTTCGGAGCGATCAACGGCCCTGTGACCCGGATGGTGGCACATCCGGCGCGATGATGGCGCGGGGGCTTAAAGATACTTCCTCACGGCCCGCCAAAGACTTGGGGGGAACCCTGCGGCGCACGCTATGAACGACGCTGCGGAGTTATGACAGCCGCGCCAGCGGAGACCTGTTCTGTCCCCAGCGTCAGGGGTGCGTGGCAAATATGACGAGCATAAGATAAACTACAATACAGCAGCCGTACCGATAAACTGATTCGCACGTATCCTCAAATTTGTCGGTGCGGCTGCTTCCATTTTATATGGATTGAAACAAACTGTTTTCGCAAGTAGCTCATGTTCTTGTTTGCATTTATGAAGGAAGAGGTCATTATGTTTGATAAATTACGACGAGGTGATATATACTCGGCGGATTTAAGCCCATCTGTGGGTTCCGAACAAAGTGGTTTTCGCCCTGTGCTTGTCTTACAAAACAATATTGGAAATTGTTTTAGTCCCACGATTATTATAGCAGCGATTACCGGTGTAAATAAGAAAAGCCAAAAGTTTCCTACCCATTATCATTTGAAAAATGAATGTGGATTGACACGGCCCTCTGTTGTTATGCTGGAACAGATTAGAACTATAGATAAGAAAAGACTCAAAAAGTACATCGGCCATTTGAATGCTGTAGATATGAACAACATAGACGAGACGCTTTTGCAAAGTCTTGGAATTTCGCGGGGCAGCTAATGCCAATCGCCATATCATTTCCAGAGTAACCAAGATGCCATATAATATTCTTAGGAATTGCGGAGGTGATTCTACATGGAAAATATCCATAACGCAGATGCGTTGGCAACTTCAGACCAGGTTCGGATAGAAAATATTTCGGCGAACCAGAAGTTTGAAGCGTTTATCACTTCGTTGGCGCATATAGTCGAAAAGTACGGCATGAAAGTGCTTAATGAGGGTGATGGAGCTGCGTGAAAATCGCAGCTTTACATAATGGATATTTCCCCAAAATAATTTTGGAGGTATAGAAATGAACCGATATGGAAAGAGATGTGTTCTATATCCGCGTGTCAGCACAGAAATGCAGGTAGACGGATATAGTCTGGAAGGTCAAAAAACGATGTTAACTCGTTTTGCTGACCGTGAGGAAATGGTTATTGTCGATACTTACGAAGATGCCGGTAAGTCTGGAAAGTCCATTGAAGGACGTCCTGCCTTTCAGAAAATGCTTAGAGACATTGAAGAAGGTTTGGACATTGATTACGTCTTAGTCTATAAGCTCTCCCGGTTTGGGCGTAATGCAGCGGATATACTAAATTCACTGGAACTGATTCAATCGTATGGAGTGAATTTGATTTGTATCGAGGAAGGAATTGATTCTTCCCAGACAAGCGGAAAACTCCTGATTTCCGTTCTGTCGGCTGTGGCAGAGATTGAGCGTGAGAATATCATAGAGCAGACCATGAATGGACGCCGAGAAAAAGCACGGCAAGGTGGCTGGAACGGCGGATTTGCACCTTATGGATATGCTCTTGTTGATAATAAGCTGGTGATCGCGGAAGCAGAGGCTGTGGCGATCCGAAGGATCTTTGAGTTGTATACATCCTCGGAAATCGGTTTGGGCGGCGTGGCAAATCAGTTGAATCTGGAAGGCATTAGAAAAATTCCCCGCCAAAATGGTACACTAGAAGATTGGACAGGCCATTTTATCAAATTGATTTTGGATAACCCTGTTTATTACGGGAAAATAGCATATGGAAGAAGGATCAAAGAGAAAGTTAAAGGCACAAAAAATGATTATCAGATGAAAAGAAATGATGACTATATTCTGACAGATGGACAGCACGAGGGGATTGTCAGTGAAGAAGTCTGGGAGAAAGCTCATGCTAAAAGACTTCGGACAGGTGTGAAGCAGCCATCCAAAATTGGACGGGATCGCGTTCATTTATTGTCCGGCTTGCTGAAATGCCCGGTTTGCGGAAGCCCAATGTACACCAATAAACACGCGTGGACCAATAAAGACGGAACATACAAAGAAGTATACTATTATGTATGTAGCCGAAATCGTATGGTCAGAGGTAAACACTGTGAATATAAGGCCATGCTGAAAAAAACCGATATAGAACCGATGGTTATCGAAGCGATTAGAGAGATTGTAAGAAATAAAGAGTATGCTCAAGCAATCAAAAAGCGTATAGGTGTTCAGATTGACACGAAGGCAGTAGACAAAGAACTTGAGGGTTATCGTGCAAAGCTGAAGGAGGTAGATCTAAATAAATCAAGGCTGGAACGAGAAATCGATAATCTTCCTATTGACACCAAGTATCGAGAAAGAAAGCTCCATGACATGACCCTGCGGTTAGATTCCCTTTATGACATCATTGTAGAATTGGAAGAAAAAATTGAGGATGCGATGATGAGGCGGGACGCTATCGCCCAACAGGCCATTACCCTTGAAGGTATTTACAAAATCATGGTGAATTTTGACTGCGTTTATAATATAATAAGCGATGAAGAAAAGAGAGCGGTCGTTACAGCTCTGATTAAGGAAATAGAGCTTTATCGAAACGACGAGTCCGAGTGTCCGCTAAAACGGATTGGATTAAACTTCCCCGTGTTTAAAGATGGTAAGGAAGTTTCGGAACTCTTGTGGGATAAAGGGAATACCGTCGAGACGGTATGTTTATTGTCCAAACTTCAAAGTAAGGAACATATCGAGATCGAAGTGAAGATGGACGAGATGGATTTGACTTCGGCTGAGAGTAAGGCGACTTATGAGGAAATCCGGGAATATGTCTTAGAACATACCGGGCTGAAAGTCAGCCATCTTTATATCGCACAGGTGAAGCAGAAATACGGCATTATTGAGCGTGAGAACTACAATAAGCCAAAATCCGAAAACGCCAAGCAGCCCCAATGCCCAGCGGAGAAGGAAAAAGCAATCACGGAGGCATTACGTCACTTTGGGATGATTTTGTAGATGCTTTTTGAAAGAAATTGCAGGTAGCGGTCGGCACCAAATGATCTTTCGCTATCAGGCTGTCTAAAGGCGAAACGGTCAGTATAAAAATGCTAATGAAGGTGCGTAAAACACTGAACTGCAATATTGGAAATATCCGAAAGCTGATTTCTTCCCAAGAAGGCATCGTTGAATAAGAGGTGGATGGTATGTCGGCAAAAAAGAAAAACATAATTAGCAAGGCTAGCCCTCACACAATAAAAAAATTTGAGCTGATAGAAGAGTACATCAAATCGTGGGCACAGAAGTTGCTGCTGACTGAGTCTTGCAATGGGCTGATCTTTATAGACTGTATGTGCAACAGTGGTGTATACACCGACGATGCTGGACAATTGGTGAAAGGTACAGCAGTACGCGTCTCAGAAGCACTTAGGGAAGCATCAAGAACCTATACGGAGAAAAATATACACATTTACTTGAATGACAAGGATAAAGCGCGCGTAGATGAGCTAAAAAAGCATCTTCCACAGGATGAGCGCAATTTTAAGATTGTCACGTCTTGTGGTGATGCGCACGAGCTACTCCGAACTATCGGGCCACAGTTATATGGAACTGGGCACCTGCATTATTTCCTGCTCTACGATCCATATGATGCGACTATTGACTGGGAAGCACTTCTGCCGTTTTTTCGTAACTGGGGTGAAGTTATGATTAATCACATGGTTTCAGATCCGGTGCGGGCGATCACAAGCGCCAAGAAGAAAACGACAAAGGCAAAGTACGAGAACACTTATCTGGAAGACTTTGAGAAACTTGTGCCTTACGGAAGTGACAAGAAGGCCTATGAGGCCAGAGTGGAAGAAATCATAAATTCACTGAAAGGAGCTCGCAGGTACTACGTATCGGCATTTCCGTTCTATAACACGCAGAACTCGCTCGTCTACAATTTGATTCATTGCACGAGCAACAAGGAGGGCTTTAAGCTCTACAAGAAGAGTGCTTGGAAGGTATTTGGCGCACAGTCCTCTACCAAGCACTCGGTTGAGAACAGGCAGTTGTCATTTAACCTTTTCGGTGAGATTGCTGAAGAGGAAGATGAAAGCTGCTTGTATGTTATCGATATAGCGAAATACCTGCAGCGCAGCTTTAGAGGCCGAAAGCAGGTGCCTCTGGATGAGATGTGGGAACTTCTGGATAACCACCCGTTTTTCCCGTCAGAGGGATTTCGTAATGAGGTAAAGAGCGATCTTACCGATTTCTTTGGCGCGAAGATTGAGCAGATTGTGAATCCTGATACAGGAAAGAAGGAAACGGTGATCTCTTTCTCTTCTTGAGACTGAGTTTCAAATAGATGAGGTGGTTGGAATTTATGGCAACGTCGCAGAAATTTGGTGGCAATTGGACTGAGGAGAAGTTGAATATCTTCACCAGCTACCTGGACGCATACCTGATTGCACTGCAAAATCAGAAGTTTAAGAAGATTTATATAGATGCCTTTGCTGGAACCGGTGAGATCGAGACCAGTGACGGCGGGCAGTTTCTTGTGGGCTCTGCTAAGCGTGCACTGGCGTCTGAAAAGAAGTTCGATCATTATTATTTCATAGAAGCGGACTCTCAGAAGGCAGGAGAACTCCAGGATATGATAAATTCCGCGTTTCCGCAGATGAGGAGAATTGTTACGATTTACTGCGGCGATGCGAATGATAAGCTCGCGGAAATTATTAGCAACGTAGACTGGAGATATAACAGAGGATTGCTGTTCTTAGATCCATATGCGACGCAGGTAAATTGGGCTACGCTTGAAAATGTAGCACAGACGAAATCGATAGACGTATGGTACCTGTTTCCGTTCTCTGCACTTGAACGTATGCTGCCGAAAAACGGAAAGTACGATAAATGGGAGGATTGCATAGATCGATTGCTTGGAGATTCCGGATGGCGGAAGGAATTCTATAAGAAAGATCCCCAGATGACGCTTTTTGACTTGTTCCCGGAGCCCGGACAGAGCGATGGCGAACGGATGGTTAAGGACGCAAATCCAGATCACATAAAGGAGTATATCCTCTCTCGGCTTGGGACAATCTTTCCATGCGTGTCAAAGCATGCGCGGATTTTCAGGAACAGCAGGAACTCGCCGATGTTCCTATTCTGCTTTGCCATTGCGAGTGAGAGTCTGAAAGCGCAGGGACTTGCACTGCGGATGGCAGACTACATATTAAAGAACAAGTAGGCGGAGGATGAAAACACCTTGAAGACGATAAAACGAAAATCCATGCTTTATCAAACAGGGGTAGAGTATGGTGACTACACAATGAATCACGTGCAGGGGTGTGCACATGGGTGCAAATATCCATGTTATGCATTCCTGATGAAGAAGCGATTCGGGCAAATTAAAGATTACGAGAGCTGGCTTGAGCCGGTGCTTGTATCAAACACGCTTGAATTGCTGGATAAAGAGATACCGAGGCTCAGAGATAAGATTCAGTCTGTGCAGCTTTGCTTTACCACAGATCCGTTCATGGAAGGATATCCAGAGGTGTCCCAGATGAGCATTGCGGCTATCCGAAAACTGAACGAGGCCGGTATCAAATGCACTACATTGACGAAGGGATTGCTTCCCATAGAATTGGCGGAACTTTCTCCGGAAAATGAATATGGGATCACGTTGATAACGCTGGATGAAGCATACCGGGAACAGATGGAACCGGGAGCTGTTCCCTGTGCAGACCGACTGGCAGCGCTGAGAGCGCTTCACGAAGTTGGTTGCAAGACGTGGGTGAGCATAGAACCGTATCCAACACCGAACATGATAGAGCAGAATTTACGCGAAATCTTGGAAGCTGTAGCATTTACCGACAGGATCATCTTCGGCAGAACGAATTACAGCAAGACAGCAAACGCCTATGAAGGACAACGGCACTTTTACAATGAATGCGCAGCAGAGGTGACGGCTTTCTGTCAAGAGCGCGGCATTGATTATCACATAAAGGAAAAGACGATCACAGAAGAATGAGGTGGAAACAGTGGCGCTATTACAAGACTTGATCCGGCAGATCAACGATCCAACACTTAGGGATAGGATTTTGCAGGAAACCAATAAATTGATGAAGCAGAAAAAGTTCGGACTCGTATTCGAGGAACATCTGCCGGAATGCACGCCACTCTACGATGTGCCGATTCGTGTTGGTTCCAAGGTCGCGCTGAAGACCGGATATGTTAGCGACATCTATACTGTCGTAAAGATGAACGGTGATGAAGTGCTCTGCGATCGCCGAGATACACACGAGCAGAAAAACTTTAAGCTGGATGAGCTTGTGGTAGTGGCTGAGTTTGGTGAGCCGATCTATCCCACACTAAAACCGCTGGATGCAGTTCAGAACGCTCCAGATAGCGACCTTTGGCATACGTTGATTGAGGCGGACAACTACCACGCGCTCCAGTTGCTGGAATATCTGTACGCAGAGAAGGTGGACTGCATCTACATCGATCCACCATACAACACCGGAGCCAAGGACTGGAAATACAACAACGACTATGTAGATGGTTCCGACGCTTATCGTCACAGCAAATGGCTCTCCATGATGGAAAAGCGTCTTAAGATTGCTAAAAAACTGCTGAATCCCAAAGACTCCGTTTTAATTGTAACCATTGATGAAAAAGAATATCTTCATCTTGGCTGCCTTCTTGAGGAGATTTTTTCTGGGAAAACGATGCAAATGGTTAGTATAACCATTAATCCCTCTGGAGCAAAGCGAGATAATCTATTTTCGCGCTCTGATGAATATGCGTATATTATTCTCTTTGGTAACGCACAAGTGGTACACCCGAAAGGAAATGGCAATGAACGAGAAGTAAGATGGTGGTATTTACGCAGAACGGATTATGCCTCCAGAAGAGGGACTGTTAAAGGAGGTGTGGCCCAATTTTATCCAATATATGTTGATGATAAGACAATGAAGATCGTTGCTATAGGAGAGGCATTGAAACCAGAGCAACAAAGATTTGATATCCCAGCTATTGAAGGTGCTACTCCTGTATTCCCCGTTAGAGACGATGGAGTTGAAATGAACTGGGGAATAACAAGGGACTCTTTACAGAAACTTTGTAAAGAAGGCGTTGTAAGAGTTTCTCCAGGAAGCAAAAACCAACCATATGTGTTTAGATATTTAAGTGCTAATTATGTTGATAAAATTAAAAGCGGTCGATGGGCCGTACGAGGCCTACGCGAGGATGGAACAAAAATAGTTGTCGAAACAGAAGGTAAGGTTACAAGAACAACAACCGTATGGCAAAACAAAAGTTATGATGCGGGACAATACGGAACATCTGTACTTGGCGATATAATAGGAAGCGGTAAATTCACTTTCCCAAAATCGGTGTATGCTGTAATGGATACACTCAAGTATTTTATTGCAAATAAGAAAAATGCTCTTGTTGTTGATTTTTTCGCAGGATCTGGTACAACCATGCATGCTGTCAATCTGTTAAATTCGATAGACAATGGTCATCGTCGGTGTATTATGGTGACCAACAATGAAGTTTCAGCGGATGAAGCAAAAGCGTTAGATGAAAAAGGATATAGGCCAGGAGATAAGGAGTGGGATAGACGCGGTATTGCTAGGTATGTCACATGGCCTCGAACGGTTTGTTCCATTAAGGGATGCAATATTGATGGCAAACCTCTCGATGGGAACTATGGATGTAATGTAGAACAATATACCGAAATTGACGGGGAAACTGTTAATCCTGAAACTGGAAAAAAGATTCGAGGAAAAGTATATAAAAAAGAAAAAGAACCTGCTTATCCTGAATTAGCGGATTTGAAGATGTCTGATGGATTCAAAACCAATGCTGTGTTCTTCAAACTGAGCTTCCTTGACAAAACCTCTGTTGCTCTCGGCAGACAGTTCCGTGAACTGCTTCCGGTGCTCTGGATGAAGGGCGGCGCCATTGGTAAGTGCCCTGCTCTTGAAAATGATAATCTCCCGAACATGCTGATCTTGCCGCAAAACAAAATGGCTGTTCTGGTAGATGAAATATATTATTCAGAGTTCGATGCCGAATTGAGCCAGCATCCAGAAATCCAGACAGTATTCATTATAACGGATTCAGAGACAGCATATCGGTCAATGATCCGTACCTACGATGGCAAAGACTGCTATCAACTTTACAGAGACTATCTGGATAATTTCAGAATCAATACGGGGAGGTAAACATCGGTGTACAAGGGGTACAAACAAGATAAAATAGAAATGAGGGGCGATAGAGCGGAAATGTCAGATTTTCCACTCTATCAGAACACGGTCGCTGGTGGCCTTGATCGTAGAGATCAAACCATCGGCGGCTTTTCTTTTGTCGTCAAAATCTATACTGTCCCAGTTGTCGAGATAATAGGATAACTTCTTTATCTGCTGGGGAGAGATGGTTTCAACGCTCAATTCGGCGATTGCCTTTGAAATGGTCTGGCGTCGGGTGTCCAGTTCTTCAATTTTTTTGTTGGCGTAGGCAAGCAAGGTCGCATTGGCTCCGGTCAGCGTATCCAGCAACTTTTCAATTTCTGCCTCCACCTGTGCCAGTTCCACTTGATAGGCTGTCAGTTTCGGATTGACTTTTTCCTCCCTGCCGTGGAGTATCTGAAAGTCTTTGAACTTCTCCTGCATGGCCGAGAAAATGAATTGCTCAAATTCTTCTTTGCGGATTTTCCCGCAGCCCGGACAGCCTTTGTTTTCCGTCCGTTTGGTACAGCGGAAATATCCGGTGCTGTTTGGTACATGGGTGGCTTTCAGAGCATACCCACAATGCCCGCATTTGATTTTTCCGGCCAGCCAAGTATTTTTCGGTTTCCGTCCCTGCTGGAATGTGGTATTTGCCATAAGTTTTTTCCGGCATTTAAGCCATGTGTCAGAGGAAATGAGTGCTTCGTGGGGAGCAATAACAAGTATCTGGTCTTTTAAGCACCTGTCCTTGTCCTCCTTCACATCCCGCCCCTGATAGAGATAGCAGCCGTTTGTTCCGGCAAAGTCGGAAGCGTCATTGACAATCGCTGCGCCCTGACTCTTGAAAAATTCGTACAGCTCCAAATCGGCCTGTGCGTAAACGGGGTTTCTTAAAAGCTGGGAAAGAAATGTACGGAACATGGATTTGCCATAAATTTTTATGTCATGTTCCTCGAAGTATCGGGTAATATCTCCGAAGGAGGTTTCCGATTCAGCGTACATTTCAAACATCAGCCGAACATGGTCGGCGGCTACGGGGTCGGCAACCATTTTCTTTGTGCGGATACCCTCTACCACAGTAGGCTCTAACTGATAACCGTATGGTGCCTGTCCGCTCATGTGAAAGCCTTTCAGGCACCGTGAATAGTAGGCGTCTGTGACACGCTTCTGAATTGTCTCACGTTCAAGCTGGGCGAATACAATGCAGATATTCAGCATGGCCCGGCCCATCGGGGTCGAAGTATCAAACTTTTCCGTGGAGGATACAAACTCTACATCGTACTCTTGAAATAGCTCCATCATCGTTGCAAAGTCCAGAATAGAGCGGCTTATACGGTCCAGCTTGTACACGATGACTCGCCTGACCTTTCCCTTGCGGATCTCGCCCAGCAGCTTTTGAAACTCCGGCCTGTCCGTATTTTTACCGGAATAGCCTTTGTCCTTGAATACCCGGCAGCTCCCACCTTTCAATTCATACTTGCAAAAGTCGATCTGACTTTCAATGCTGATACTGTCCTTGCGGTCTACTGACTGTCTTGCGTAAATACAATCTTCTCTGATAAATTCCATATTGGGCTCCTTTCCTTGTTGGAATGGAGCTACCAACCTTACAACTATATTATACCATCAGCAGCCCCGGACAACAATGTTGCGAATGATTAGGGAAATCTGTCTCCATATTTGCGGAACACCTCATAAAGACAACGCTCAATTTCTTTTTTGCGCTGTGCTTTCTCCTTCGGGGGAAGTACCGGCGTGAGGCTTTCCAGCACAATGATCTTCCCTTGAAATGCGACAGACTTTGTTTCTCGTTCATAAGTGACAGCTTGCGTCATTGAAAACCTCCTTTGCGAAAGTGCGTGTATATGCCAGCCTTTCCCACTTGTCCCGTGGGGAAATGTCAAAAGACGGCACACAGCAGGTGCCGCCCTTTGAGCTTTCTCCACTTCGGGTCAATGTGGCCCGAGGTCAGTAAGGACTGGAAAGGTACTTTTCTTTGGCGCCCTCCACGCTGTTGAGGTCAAATACTTCATAAAGCTGCCCCACAACACGCCGTATATCTTTCTTTGAAAATCCGCAGTCCTCCATTGCCATAATGACATAACCGCGGCAGGCGTCATTGCTCCATTCGTCCGTTTCCAAGCCGGGGATCATTCCAAACGCATTTCCCATAAAGTGCTCCTTTTTTGAAAAGATGGGGAGCCACGCCGGATCGGTTGGCCTATCATCAGACAGCATTGCCGGGGGCTCCCCATAGGTTTTCACTTCATTTCAGACACACCGGACGGGCATAGGCTTCATGCCCCATAGTATTTCAACTCTCCCCATTCTGATGGCAAGGCGTTCTCATTGCCTGCGACGGCTCACGGCTTGCAAGGCCGCTTCAACGCTCGGACTGTGACTAAACGCAAGTATCCGGGTTCTGCGCCTGTTCCGGTGGAGCCAGCCTTGCCCCACCTATGGCATGGACCTGTTCGCTCGCTCAGTTTTACAAAGACTGTATTCTCTGAAATCTGAGGTCATGGCGGGTCTGTCACACAGCGCGTTCCCCTTCGTATCCGGGTGTCTTTTTATTCAATTTTCAATCTGCATGAGGCTTGTCTGAACCTCGGGCCATTGTGACCCGAAGTGTTTTGCCTCTCATAAACCATTTCATTTTCCGACCTAAATCGGTACGCCTTACAAAGAATTTTTCAAAATTTTTTCTAAGCGACGCAGACCTCGCTCGATTGCGACACGAACTACTTTTTCATGGACGCCCTCTGCCCGGGCAATGTCCTGTTTGGTCATGCCGAGAATGAAATGGGCGTAAATCCGTTTTGCCTGTTTGTCTGGCAGACTGGTAATCGCTGCGTGAAGTTCCTGCATGGTCACTTTCCGCTCATACAGTTCATGGGGAGATAAAGCGACAAAGACAGCCTCATGCTCCAGCCCGTCATCCCGATCAAGGGAATAGTAGGCTTTGTGGCGGTATGTACGCAGCCGATAAGCAGCCTCTTTACGATCAAACTCTTTGAACATTTCTGCAACTTCTTCCGATACTTCCATGAAGCAATCCGATGTATAGAATGGGTAATAGTCCCGCAAATTGATAATAGCCATATTGACCTCCGTTTCGGTTGTTGGTTGACGAGTGACCGAAACGAAGGCGGCGGGGAGCGGCACCGGGGAATGACTTCGGGCCAACATGACCCGAAGCAGCCCCATAAGAACACAAAAGCGCCCGGGCGGCATGAAGCCACACGGACGCATGAAATGACATGATAGTTAAGGTTCCAACAAATTTCGCATACATAGCCGGAATAACCCGGAGGGGGAGCTACGCTTTTTTTAGCTGGTGCAGATCATGGGTACTGTGAAAAAAGACAAAAATAGACACGGCGGCAATCCTCCTATATGCCGCCGTGGATTTACACGGTGTTAGGTCGTCGTTGGTTTAGGATAGACGAAAAGAAACGGCGGCTCTGAAAATCAAAGCCGCCGCTTCATAGGCGCGTGAAAATGTGTCTGCTTTACGACGGCTTTTTTTCTTTTGCCGTCGTCCGGCAGATCATTAGATATATTGCATTTATTTAGTCTTGCGGTTCAATCCTTTCAAAATTAACAATGACAAAATCACACAAACCATCAGAATTACAACACCGATTAAAACCTGAAACATATTTGCATTATAATAACCAGAGATATTGAAAACGGCTGTCATGGGATATACCGTCTTTAACTGCTGGGACATACTCGCAAATAATCCAGCAAACGAATAAATTTCTGCAAATACCAGAGCCAGCCAATACCCCTTTTTCATCCGCGCTACCAGAGCGATAATAGGCGAAATTGCAAAGAATACGCCTACCCCATCCAGAAAATATATTTTCAGATTTTCTAACACAAGGCCAACGGAAAGTGCTTCTAAATGCAAAACTGCCTCGACAAGAAAGGTAATTGCAAAAAGTAAAAGGTAAATCAGAACGCTGAACACAAAGGCAAGTATCATTTTGGCAAGTGTCAGTTTCACTTCATCTACGGGAATGAGCCGCAGAGATTTTAAGGTATCCTCCTGTTCCTCCCGGCAAATCATATAACTTCCCAATAGGGCAATTACAGCAGGCAGAACATAAAAGGTAGCAAGGGATTGGGCCGCTGTCATAAACCATCCAGCCCCGTCAATATATCGGCGGTCATAGAATGTAAACTGTCCCTGTGCAAAGACGATCAACCCTACCATGACTGTTGCAAACCCAGCAATCCAGAGTATTTTGGAACGGTGGAGTTTCTGGCTCTCCGCCCAAAGCAAATCTTTCATCATTTTTTGCACCTCACTTTCTCCGAACCAAAGCCACATTCGCCAATACAGCCGAAGCAGCAGCCCATACACCAATACACAGAAATGCGGCTGGAATATTTAATGGCTGATCGAATACAACACCCGGAATATCATACATAACAATAGCGGTCATACTGGACAGCGGATGTAGGTACATATTCACCATCAAGAGGATAAAGCCGAGGAATGTATAAATCAGCGTCAGGCAAACAGGGAGAATATAGCCCTTTTGCGCTGCGGCAACCGCCAGTACTGGTAACACCGCAAAGGCGGTCAACAGAGAAATTTCCATACACTTCCGCAAAAGATAAAGGACACTTTCACTGTCAAAGGGAATATAACCGGATAGTATGCCGGTCAGAATGGACGCCGTTGCGGTAACTAGCATAAAGCAAATGGAATACACCAGCACCACAGCAAACTTGCTGAAAAAGTATGCCATTTTATTGACCGGTACAATCCAAAGCTGTTTGAGCATATCATACTGGTTTTCGTTATACATCAGCATGGTACACAACATCCCCAGCACTACCGGTAGGATGATCCACGGGGTATAGCTGAACGCTGTCCATTTGTAAAACATAATGGGGTCCACACCGGTTCCTTTGACACTTGAAAAGTAAAATACGGCAGCCAGTGGCATAAAGAGCGCCGCCAGCAGCATGAGCCAGATAAACTTTCTCCGGCGCAGTTTTAGAAATTCAACTTGTATCAGTTTAAGCAATTCCCTCTCCCCCTGTGATCTGTTTGAAATAATCCTCAAGGGTATCATTGCAGATTTGGGAGCTGATAACAGCTACATCCTGCACCACAAGGGCCTTGTTGATTGCCGCCATATCCAGTGCGGTGTCATAAAGCCGCAGGTTGTGTTCGTCCTGCACCGCATAATCGGTCACATGGAATTGCCTTTCCAAAATTAAAGAGGCTTTTGGAATATCCGACACTTGAAGCTGGATGTATTTCCGATTTTTCTTTTCTAATTCTTCCATGCTGCTTTCTTCCAGCAGAACCCCGTGGTCGATAATGCCTATGTCATCTGCCAACAGTGAAATTTCGGAAAGTATATGGCTGGAAATTAGGATGGTTTTGCCACGCTCCACACTTAAATTCTTAATAAAGTTCCTCACTTCGGCTATACCGATAGGGTCAAGTCCATTGGTCGGCTCGTCCAAAATCAAAAGCTCCGGGTCATGCAGAATAGCGTTGGCAATACCGAGGCGCTGCTTCATGCCGAGGGAATACTTACTGAACAGCTTTTTGTCCTTGTAGGGCAATCCCACAACTTCCAGCGCGTTCTTGACAGCATTGGGCTGGGGTGTCCCTCGTAACTTCGCAAAAATTTCAAGGTTTTCTGTGCCGGTCAGATTCGGATAAAAACCGGGAGTTTCGATGATGGCTCCAATACGGGGATAAATGCGTTTCTCATGGCCTTTGATGTTCTGTCCGAACACATCTACTTCGCCGGAAGTGATTGGTGTAAGGCCCAAAATCATTTTCATAATTGTGGTTTTACCGGCTCCGTTGCGTCCTAAAAGTCCATAAATCCGGCCCGGTTTTACATGAAGATTCACAGAATTAACGGCAGTTTGTTCCCCGTAAATCTTTGTCAGCTTTTTGGTTTCAATCACAAGATCACTCATAAAAATGCCTCGCTTTCTCATTTTGTTTCGTTCTTCCAGATAACATAGTTGTAAAGGCTGCCATCCGGGAAATAGTTGATGAATACTTTGAAATTGCCTTTGTCACAAGGAATGACAAATTCAACACGGATTTGGTCAGAGTGTTCCGGCACATAGCAGGACACATCCGGGGAAGTGTTCTCCGGCAGCCCGCCCAGCTTATCGACTTCTTCTTCCCATGTTTCCTGTATCGTCTCCGCAGAAATATTGTCCTGTACGCCCTGCGGCAACGCATTGAAGAAAGTTTCAAAATCTCCATCCATCATTTGGTTAAAGTATTCGGTTGCTTCTTCCGTAATGGCCTGTTGGTCGGGAGCCTCGCCGGAAGATGGAGCGGCCTGCTGGCAGGCACAAAGAGAAAAAACAAGCAGAATACCGAGTAATAAACAACTCAATCGTTTCATAGGTCTTTCCTTTCAGTAAGATTGCTTTTTTAGAGCCACTACGGATGCGGCGGCAAATGTAGCACCGATCAAGAGCAGCGAACCGACACAAACAAGCGGCGAAGTATTGAATAAAACGCCTTGCATCAGGCTTTCTACCATAGCTGCGGCCGCTTCGGAAATATGGGGATAAATCCCCATCACGCTTGCCAGCGGGTGTATTCCCGTAAGATAAGCCGGGGCAATGACTACGGGAATCGGATAAAGCAGCGTTGCGCCAATGGGCAGGATATATCCCTTTGACAGCGTGGAAAGAAACACAATCGGAAGCATGGCTATGGGAATCAGAATACCACCTGCCAGATACAAAAGACCAGCGTCCATCAGTGTTTGGGCGTTCAGATCGGGAAAGCCTCCGGCAATCAGCCCACCGACAACACACAAAAGAAAAGTAATCAGGCACAGTCCTACGGACATCAGAATAACCACAGCGACTTTTGAAAAGTATAGCTGTGCTTTTGTAATAGGGATGATAAGCAGTTCTTTCATCGTGTCATTTTTGTGTTCATCGAAAAACAGTGTCGTTGCAAACATTCCCAGCACAATCGGCAGAAACAGGCTGGACAGATTCTTAAAGGCCAGTGTGTAAAGGTCGCCAAAACTATCCATAAAGGGACTGCTCCTTGAAATGCTGCAAGCCCTTTCAATCGCAAACGCTCCAAGCAGAAGTGTTAGAGCCAAAATGCACCAGACAATTTTATTCCGTTTCCATTTCTGGATTTCAGTTGTAATAATCGTCATACGGTTTCCTCCTTTCATGGTTCCAATTATAAAACGCAAACCTTGCCATAACCTTGCCGAGATAAAATTTTTTCAAAAAAAGCTCCGTGGGATCACAGAGCTTTCGGAAGTATGATGATAAAGGTTGTTCCGTTTCCGGGAACACTAGCGGCTGTAATCGTTCCTTTATGAATACTGACTAACTCTTTGGCAATCGAAAGGCCCAGCCCGTTCCCTTTGGCAGAACGGGAGTGATCGCATTGATACATCCGTTCAAAGATATGCGGGAGATCAGAGGCGGCAATCCCGTTGCCGTTATCAGCAACAACGATTTTTGCTTGCTGCTCAGTTTCAGTCACGGTCAGGAAAACTTTGCTTGCATCACTGTGCGTCAGGATATTTTGCAGTAAATTATTGAGAATACGAGTGTAGGCGGTAGAGTCAACACGTGTCATGTATTCTGTTTCGGGTATCTCAATTTCATAGCTAAGATCGTGGTTTTCCAGCAGCGGCACCCAATCAGCCATGATGTCACGGGAAAGCTCATTCAGGTCGCAGACCTCAAAATGAAAAATCTGTTCCCCGGCATCCAGCTTCACCCATTCAAACAGGGCGGTCACAAAATCTTTCAGGTGGTAGGCTTTTTCCATAGCCACCCGAATGTATTCTTCCTTCTCAGCTCCTGTTACCATCTTGCTTTCCACAGCCTCCAAATATCCAACCAGAGAAGCAAGAGGGGTTTTTACATCATGGGAAAGGCTTGTCATAAGCCGTTTATAAGCCTGTTCGGATTGCTTTTGCTGTATAAGCCGAGATTGGCTGCTCATGGCAATCTCGTTAATATCATAACAGATTTGTTTTGTCAGGTCGCTTTCCCGCGCCAATACACGGCGGTTCAAATTCCCGGCTTTTATATCGTTTAGGGCATCCCTAATAAGAAAAAGCTGACCACGGACGCGGTGAAGTTTTCCCAAAAGATAGCTGATTACCAGCAAAGCAATCAATAAGGACAACAATAGATAAAGGTTAATTTCCATGCTCATGCCTCCTTGTTAAAGCGATACCCTACACCGCGGACAGTCTGAATATAAAAAGGTTGTTCTGGATTTGGCTCGATTTTTTTTCGCAGTTTACTGATAAATGCCATGAGGTTATTGTCGTCAAAATCATATTCTTCTGTCCACACCTGCGTATAAAGTTGTTTTTTAGTAAAGACCCGACCCTTGTTGGACGCCAAAAATAGAAGCAAATCAAACTCTTTGCCGGTCAAGTCTACCGGGAGATTTTGAACCGTTACGGTTCGGTTGATTTTATCAATTACCATATCTTTCAGAAGCATGGTGGCGGCTTCGTTTCCGGTCACAGGGTTTAAGGTGGTATAGCGCCGGATTAGAGAATTGACACGAGCCATTAGTTCGTTAATTCCAAACGGCTTTGTCAGATAATCGTCCGCTCCCAGCCGCAGACCAGAAACCTTATCTTCTTCGTCGCTTTTGGCGGTCAGCATCAGCACCGGCACATTGTTTTTCTCTCGGATTTTCTGCAATACTTGAAACCCGTTCATATCTGGCATCATCACATCCAGAATAATTAGTGAACAGGTATCCTTGTTTTTTTCCAGTAGCCTCAGACCCTCTAAGCCGCCATGTGCTACTACCGCAGATAAATTTTCTTGTTCCACACATTTTTTCATCAAGGCACAAAGTTTCTTGTCATCGTCTATAATCAAAACACTATTCATGTTTCAGCAACCTCCCTTGTTTTGTCCGGCCATCAATCGGCTTTTCCGCAGCTTTAGGGATCAGCCAAACACCAGCCATTTTCACAGCACCGGGGATACGTCCACCAGCACAATAATAATTTGCCCTACGAGGTGTCACGCCCCACTTTTCGGCGGCCCCTTTCAATGTCATATAGTCCATTTCGCGCCTCCACAGAATACATTATAGTTCTTTACCTCGAATAGTACAAGTTGGAGGCTGCACATTGATGAAATGAAATACTACTTTATGTAAAATTTCATTACATTCTCATAATCCAACCCGAAATGTACAATGATATAGGGTGATATGAGAATGAACCAAAATGAAAGAAGGTTTGACTTTCACGGCCTCGGGGCGGCTCTCAAACGGGCCAGAGAAGAAAAGGGCTGGACGCAAGCCTATGTTGCGGAATTGGTAGACCGTGACTCCCGTACCATTATGAATATCGAGAACAAAGGACAGTATCCGAGTTTCAACCTTTTTGTAAAGCTCATTACCATGTTTGACATTTCGGTTGACCAGTTTATTCATACGGACGGAGGCGAACAGGAAAGCCCTTGCAGAAAGCATATTGATGTGCTCCTAAACTCCATGAACGAAAAAGAGCTTGTCGTGATAGAAGCCACAGCCGAGGGGCTCAAGAAAGCCAGAGAAACGGAGGTTCCAGAATAAGGGCCTCTGTTTTTTTGCGCCATTTTAGGGGCTGCCGCTAAGTGGCAAGCAATGCCTCTGTGGCCACAAGTGGCACAAAGGCGGCTTGTTGGGGCTCGCCCCAAACCCGTATCTTCGGGCCAACATGGCCCGAAGTGTCAGCGTCGCTTTGCTCCTTGTTTTCATAACCTTAACGCTCCTTTTCCTGCTTTCTTCCCGGCTCGGTGTAGCCCATCAGAGTGTCAATGTTCGCCTTGATTGTGACGATCTCCTGCATATCCCGTCGTGCCTTCTGGTATTCTCCATAGAGCTGTTTTTTCTTTGCTGTGAGCTTACGGCCTTCTTCCTTCAGCACATCCATTTTGGGGAGCTTCGCCCCGCCCAGCAGAGAGCGCATTTCCGTTTGTGCAGCCCGGTACAGTTCAAGGTCGGCCTCATGCTCCGCAAGGAATTTCCGGCTGTACTTCGTCGCCTTATACTGCTCAAAGACTGGACGGGTTTTGGCATACTGAACCGTTGCGGCCTTTAGCCCGGCATTGGTTTTCATGGCCTGTTCCGTCTGCTTGATCTGCTCGGAAATGGCATGAAAACGGTCTGCTGCTTCGGTGGCTTTCTGTGCCAACTGCTCATAATCGGTCAGGCCATTGTCCTGTATATAAGCAAGGGCAGCAGCCATCTGCTTAATGTTAAATACCTTCGCCCAGCGTTCATATCCCGGCCCCTTACCGGCAGCCAGCTTTGCTTGAATATCCACCGCCAGACTGATTTTCCGCTCCGAGCGCCCGGTGCGTTTTTCTTTGCCCTCAATGGCGGACAGAACATCTTGCAAGTCGTAGCCGTCCCCCAGCGTGGAGGCACGCAGACGGGTGAAGCGTTCCTGTCCCTGCCCGGTCAGCCGGAAGCTGATACCGCCGCCCCGAACCGTCTTGACCTCATACCCGGCCCGCTTCATCAAATTGAGAAATTCGTCCAGATCAGCGGGGCGTTCCGCCAGCGCAGTATCAATAGCAAGGCGCAGTCGGTCCTGATAGGAAAGCGGTCCTTTCCGGTCTTTCTGCCACTCCCCATAGTTCCGATACTTGCTCTTGCTCCGGGGCTTCGGGTTCTCCACGATGGACAGCCCGTTTTCAAGGCACAGCCTGTCAGAGAGCCGCCGAAGGGCGAAGCTGGAGCCCCAAAAATTTCGGAATTTCCGGGTGCAGTCAAGGGTGGTGGAGTTGTAATAAATGTGACAATGGATGTGCTGCTTATCGGTGTGCGTGGTAACGATAAAAGCGTGCCGCCCCTTTGTCCAGCGCATAGCCAGCTCATAGCCGATACGGTTCGCCTCCTTCGGGGTGATCTCGCCCGGATAGAAGGATTGTCGTATCTGATAGCACAGCACATTATTTTCTTTCTTCTGTTCCCGGCCCGTCATAGCGGCATAGCTGGCCTTTGCCAAAAGGAACTCGTCCGCCACGGTGGCCGGATCACATTCATAAGCGGAGATATACTTTCCGCTTTCTGTTTTCTCCGGGTCCTTGCCATAGTCCAGACAATCCCGGATAGCCTCAGCAATCGTTTCGCCTTCGCCCGCATGGCGCTGTAACAAAGTTGTGGTAGCCAAAAATCATTCCTCCTTTCCATGAGAAAGGGGCGGCCCATTCAGACCGCCCCGACTTCGGGCCAGTATGGCCCGAGGCTGCTTAACTTGCCAGAAACCGGTACAGAGCGGATTTGCCTCCGTCCAGCGCCCAAAGAAGGGAGCCCGCCGCCGCTTGCAGTCCATACGGCGAAAGAAGGAAGGCAAGAAACAGAAATACAATCCCGCCTATGGGCGTCGGCGTGAAAAAGAGAGCGACACCCAGCACCGCCAGGATCACAGAGGCAATCGTCAGCAGGACGGCACAAATATCAAATAGGAACACCAGCAGAGCCGCCAGAAGGGACAACGCCAAAGCAAAGGGAGCAACCAATATTTTCAGCAGTATCTTCATCATCAAAACCTCCTTTATTCTTTCTATCTCTATTTTATCATGCTTGCCCGGGGACATAAATGTTGCGAAAGATTAGTAAATCCTGTCCCAAACTTTTGGGTCATACTGGCCCGAAGTGGTAAAAAAAGAGCAGGGCGGCAAGCCCCACAACGGAAGCCTGCCGCCCTCGTCTTACTTTGCCACCAGCTCGGAAAGCTCCCGCAGCACCTTTGACACCTCGCCCCACAGCTTTTCATAGTCCCGCTTCAATCCGTCGATTTCCTCCGGGTACACGCCATAGGTGTGTGCGTGTACGGCGACCTGATTGAGATTGTTGGAACAGCGCCGTTGCAGAGAGATCAGCTCTTTTACGGGCGTAAGGTCGATGTGCAGGATATACCCGTTCAGAGCCATTTTCCGCACATAAGCCCCGGCGTTGGAAATGCCCGCCTCAGCCATCCGTTCATGGATGGCTGCCAGCTCGTCCGGCGTTACCATAACGTGCAGATGGACATTCCGCTTGCGGTTCTCCATCAGCGTTCCAACTCCCGGCCTTTCCGGCGCTCTTTGGGCTCCTTTACCTTATCAAGCGGTTTTGCGTCCAACTCCGGGGGCGTGGGTGGGATAGGCGTGTTGTTGGGTACGCCGTCGATCATGTTGCAGTTCTGCTCCGTGGAGAGCTCGGCGGTTTTCAGATAGTTGTCTTTTTCGTGCATGGCGATCCTCCTTTATCGTTCCTCATGGTTTTTATGGCTCCGCTTCTGGCCGGGCTCCTTCGGGGGTTCCTGCCCTCTGGTTCCTTCTTTGAGCCGGGCGGTAATGGATGGGCGCACCCGGTCAGGATTGCCCGGTGCTGGTTTCAGTTCATAATCCTCTATCTGCTTTTCGGTCAGCGGCTTTGCGTAGGTCAGTTCGCCCCATGCCATCAGCCTGCCGTCTGCCACAGGACGCCGCCTGTCGTCATCGTAGTTGACGATGGAAAGAGGCTGGTTATCCGGCGGCTTCGGGTAAGTTCCTATGTCCACGGGCCGCTGGGTGGAATAATAGCGGTAAACGCCCTCCGGTCCCAGCTCGGTATGCTTGACCGCCGCATGGTAAAACTGCTGATAGTCGTCCACCCGGCGATCAAAGTCCCGCTGCGCCCACGCCTGACTGGTTCCATAGCGGCCCCAGTAGTAATCCCGATGGCCGTTTTCCCCCTCGGTAAACTGCCAGGTCACAAAGGGGCTCGGCGCTCCCGGATTATGCCCCAGCGCAAAGCCGTGTCCGGTTTCAAAGGTGGCAGCTTTCAAAATCACATATCCTTGTACTGTCTCCAAGAGATCCCTCCTTTCTATGCCTCGGGTCAACATGACCCGAAGTGCTGGATGTTACGAAATAAGAGGGCAGACCGGGGAGGAATGTAATAAGATATTCCCACCCCAGAAACACCCTCAAAAAAGCCCGGAATGTCAAGCCTTTGGAGGCGGCAAATCGTAACAGCCGCCCGGCCTTTTCTCCCGCATTTTCCTCATGCGTTCCCGGCTTTTCCGACGGTTTCCTTCGGCCTTGCAGACGTCGGAGCAGTAGGCTTGACGCCCCTCGGGCCAAAATGCCTTTCCGCAGACCGCACAGGCCCGCAGTTCCGGGGAGATTCCTTCCGTTGTCAGCGCCGCTTGAAGCTCCGGGTCAAGGGGCAGGACAGCCTCACGGAAGTAACGGCAGTACGCCCCTGTCCAGCACTTGTGCAGCATATAACAGGCACAGTCCAGAGGAAGGCACAGGCCGCTTTCCCTGTCATAGTTGGCACACATCCCCGTGACCAGAGTGCGGATTTTCTTCTTCTCGTCACGGGTCAGCTCCCGGGCGTCCATTTAAGACTTCGGGCCACGATGGCCCGAAGGGCGGGGCTCCACGATCAGCGCCCGAAACTTCTTCCGGCACTGTTTTTTCTTTCCTTTGCACTCCTTGTAGTAACGGCATCCCTTACAAGGGTTGTCATTGTCCCAGCCGGGGTGCGGTACTTCCTTCATCATTCGTTCAAAAGGGCTGCTTGTAAAATTCATTCTCATTCCTCCGTATCTTCCTCCCACGGCGGGGTATCTTCGTCCTCGGGTTCCTCTGCGATCTCCTCCAGCTCCCCGTCCTCATATTCGCAGTAATCATCTTCCAAATCCGGGGCCTCATGCTTCGGCTTGTAAATCTTGAAATAGTAACCAATTCCACCGCCGGCCAGCACCACCGCACCAATCAGGAGCAGAGAGAGAAGGGGGCTGTCCTTTTTCTCCGGCTCGGGTTCCGGTACTTCCTCCACCGGTTCAGTGGGCTTTGGCTCTGGCTCCGGGGTCACTTCTTTGGGCGGTTCCTTACCCTGTTCGGCAAGAGGCAGAAGGTCGTCTGTGGTAACGGTATTGAGGAAATAGACGTTCTCGCTGGTTTTCTGTTTGTCGATCACCAGATAAAACACGCTCTCGTCTGCGGTGGTGATGGTGTAGAACTCCTTTCCATCCTCGTCGGTGGCGTTGTCCACCACGGTTCCCGTCCCGTCCGGGGTAAAGGGGTTCTGGGTTTCCGGCTCTGCTTCGGTTTCTGCCGGGGAGGGAGCTGTCTCCGGCTGCGGCTCGCTGCTCTGTGCATAAGCCGGGACTGTAAAGATCAGGCAACACAAAAGGCTGGCAGCCATCGCCGCCAGCCTGCGGTATTTAATTTTCTTCATGGGCTGTGTCCTCCTTTTCGGGTGCCTCCGGCTTCGGGTCAGTATGGCCCGAAGCGGTAAGGCTGTTTTTGGGGTCATTCAGAAATGCCATCAGCTGGGCGGGCGTCAGTTTAAGGGAGCGCACCGCCTGCACGATCTGGCTGTTTTCTTCCTCCTGTTTCTGCTTTTCCAGCTCCCGGATTTTGGCCTGCCACTCGGCAGCCTTCTCCCGGGCTTTTTCCAGTTCCTTATCGAGCTTGTCGATCTTGTTCATGCAAGGACTCCTTTCCTCTGGCTCACAAACGCCCGAAGGCATAGAAATGTGTCTGCCAGTAGCTTGAATTGATGTTTGCGTATTGGATGGGCGAACCACAATGGAGCATCATCCCGTCGCCCACATAAATCCCCACATGGGACACAGGGCCGGGGCTGTCATAGGTTCCCGTGAAAAAGATAATGTCGCCGGGCTTTGCCTCGGAGGGGGAAATGATAGCGCACTGGTTATAAATGCCCTGCGCCGTGGTACGGGGCAGGTTGTGGACGCCGCTGGCCGTGTACACCCAGCAGACAAAGCCCGAACAGTCAAAGGAGGTGGACGGGCTGGAGCCGCCCCACACATAGGGCCAGCCGATGTACTTTGTGGCTTCTTCCATGAGCGCCGCAAAAGCCGGGTCATCCAGTGCCTCGCCGGGTATCTCATAGCTGGGCCCGGTATCTTCGCCGCCGTTGTAAATCCCTTCCCACAGATAGGGTTTGTTGCCTTTGAGCTGCTGCATAACGGTGTAGATTTCCCGCTGCTGTTCGTTAAGCCTCGGCAGGATCACGGCGGGCAGCGTCTTGTTTGTGAGGATCACATTGAGAATGTAATACTCATAGGGGACTTCCTCGGTGGTGGTTTCCCCGGTCTCCGGGTCGGTGCTGGTTTCGGTGCGGTAGCGTATCTCGACTTCCTCCGTCAAGGTCAGCTCATACTGTGCCTCGAAGATTTCTCGCAGTTCGTCCTGCACCTGTTCCCGGAAATACACATGGTACTTTGCCGAGAGATAGGACGCCAGCTCATAGGGGTTATGGCCGATCTCGTCCACGGAATAGCGGTACTCGTCATAGCCGGGATGGGTGCTTTCAATGTTCGCTACCGTCTGCGCCAGCTCGTTTTCCAGTGCCGTGTAGTCCTCGTCTACGCCCAGCAGATCCGTATCCTCCGAGGCGTAGGAGGTGCCGGATAACGCATTGGCAAGGCCGCTGCCAAGCGTGGGAAAGATGGAGCTTACCGCCGACACAAGAAAACAGAGTAGCAACAGCAGGAGCAGGACCAGCACCGCCACAGGATGACGGGTCACAAACTGCGCCGCCCGCCGGGTCGCAGTTCCCGAAGCGGCAGCGGTTTTCTTTGCGGCCTTTGCGCCCTGTTTTGCAGCCGCCTTTGCCTCTTTGGAATACCGGCGTTTCAGTTTCCATTTCTGCTGCACACGGGAAAGCGGATTGCTGGCAAGTTCCGGGTGATCGGAGGCCATCTTTTGAAAATCCACATTGGCCCGGGCTTTTATGTCCTTCCGTTCCCACTTTGCCACCTTCCGGGCCGGGTGCTCCTGCCAGCGGCGTTTGGCATACCGGGTCAGTTTCCGGGCTCCGGCCTCGGCGGTCAGCTCGGATTTATGGGCTCCTTCCACACCCACATTTTCATGCTCGACCTCGTGTATCTTGTTGTGGACATAGAACCATGCTTCTGTACGGGCTCCCCGGACTGCCTTTTTTGCAAGCCCCGGCGGCTTCTTCGCTGCCCGTTTTGCCTCGGTCTTGTCCAGTTTCTCCCGGGCCTTTCCCAGCTTTTCCCCGGCGTGTTCCGCTTTTGCCTGTGCTTTCTGGTACTTGTCCTTTTTGCTCCCGGCCTTCTCGGCGGAGCCCTCCGGCTCCTGTGCCTTGCCGGTATCCTGCGGCCCGCCCGCTTCATCCTCCTGCCTCATGCGGTCAGAGGGACGGCTTTTCCGGCTGTCCTCTTGAAACTTGCCGCTTTTGGACTTCGGGCCATCATGGCCCGAAGGGCTGTCCTGTCCGGTATCCTCGTCCTCAAACCGCAGACGTCGGGATGGTGCAGGGGAAGGCCCTTCCCGTTCAGCCGGTCCGGGGCGATTGCCCCCGGTATCCTCCGTCGGCCCCGGCCTTTGAAAATTCCGTTTGTCCGGTTTCTTTCCGATGATGTATCCCTCCTTTCCAAACCTCGGGCCATCATGGCCCGAAGTGTGTTATGCCCGGTTCATTTCCTGTTTTTTGTCCTCCGGGCGGGTGGTCATAATGGCGTACAGCTCTGTGTTCTGCGGGAAGCGGTCAACAAACGGGATGGTGGTGTTCCCGAAGAACAGCAGCCCTTCGCCGGAATTGGTATGGGTCACATAGGAAAGCTGGTGGGGGCTGATCCCAAGCTGTTTGGCTAAAATCTGCCGGTCCCCCTGTGCCTGCGAGAGCAGCACAAGGAAGTCCGAGTTTTCAAAGATGTTCTCAATCTCCGGGCTTGCCAGAAAATCCTTTACGTTCTGCGTTAAAGCACTGGGAACGCACCCTTTTTTTCGCAGCATTTTCCAGATCGCCACACAATAGCTTGCCGTCAGACGGTCACGGAGCAGCACATGAAATTCGTCGAAGTAGCACCATGTAGCGATACCGCGCAGGAAATTCATGGACACCTGCGAGTTTACCAAATCCTGCATAATGAGCATGGCAATCGTCCGAAGCCCGGCACCCAGCTTTTTTAAGTCAAGGCATACCAGACGGCGGTTCAGGTCCACATTGGTTTCATGGTTGAACACGTTAAGGGAACCCGACACATAGATTTCAAGGGCAGTTGCCAGCCGTACCGCCTCGCCCTCCGGCTGGGAACAGAGCAGGTCATACAGGGTTTGGAGGGTCGGCATTTTGCTTGTTTCCGGGTCCTGCAAATGTTCCCGGTACATCTGGCGCACACAGCGGTCAATGACGGTCCGCTCCACCGGCTGCAAGCCGTCCTTGCCGCCGACGATCAGTTCCATCAGCGACAGGATAAAGTCGGCTTTCAGCGCCATCGGGTTTTCCTCGTCAAAGCTCAGGTCAATGTCCATCGGGTTGATGTGGTGGGGGCTGTCCGGGGCGATCTCGATGACCTGTCCGCCCAGCCGCTTGATAAGGGGCGAGTATTCGCCCATCGGGTCCACCACAATGATCCGGTCACGGGTGGCAAGGAACACGTTCACAAGCTCCCGCTTTGCGGCAAAGGATTTGCCGGAGCCAGGCACGCCGAGGAACAGGCCGTTGGGGTTTTTGAGCTTTTTCCGGTTTGCCATGATGACGTTATGGGAAAGTGCGTTGAGCCCGTAATAGACGGCTTCGCCATCCATGCGGAGCTCCTGCGTCATAAAGGGAACGAAAATGGCCGTGGAGCTGGTCGTCATGCCACGCTTGATCTCAATGCCGTTATGACCCAGCGGAAGGCTGGAAAGAAAACCGTCCTCCTGCTGGAAGTCCAGCCGCTTCAAGGTGCAGTTGTATTTCTGGACGATACCCGACACCGTGAACAGGTCGTTGTCCAGCTCCCGGCGGGTCGGGGCCATGTTCACCACAAGGAAGGTCAACAGGAACATTCGCTCGTTCCGGCTCTGCAAATCTTCCAAGAGGGTCTTTGCGTCGTTGCTGTACGTTACAAGGTCGGGCGGGAGTATGTCCATGTCGTACCCGGCCCGGGCGGCCTTCTTCTGTTCCTCCACCTTCATCTTGTCAATGTCGGAGACTTTGGCCTTGATGGATTTCACGGCGGCGGCCTGATCGACGGTTTGGATATGGAGAGTGATGGTCATTTCCGCATCCATTTCCAAAAGCTCCGCCAGCAGCTTGTCCGAGAGCTCTGAGGCCAAAATCTGCAAGTAGGAGGCAGCGCCCCAAGTCGTCCCCACCCGGAACAGTCGGCTGAAACGGAAATCGAAGCTGTCCGGGGCGATAAAGTCTTTGGTGGAAAGCCCGGTTTTGGGGATCATATCCCATGAAAACCGGAAGGGGGAGCCGCTGCCGGGGTGGAGCTGCCCGTGAAGAAGCTCCAGCCGTTCCAGCCCCGAAAGGGATCGGCACTTGACGCCCAGCTTTTTGAAGTTCCCGCAAATGTCCGCCTCTACACGTTCCAGCCTTGCCCTGGCGGTGGAAAGGTCGTCCACATTCACGCCGAAGGTCAGGAGCTTTGTGCGGACAATGCCGTTGTTGCTTTTGGCGATCTGGTTTTCCAGCATTTCCACATACTCACACCGGACGCTGTTGTAATCATCGTCCTGCATGGGGATGTTCACGCTGTATCGGCTGCCCGGGCGGCTCCGGTGGTTGAGGAAGGAAAGCTGGAACGGAAGGCTGCTATCAAAGTAGTTGAGGCAGGCGCTCCACCCGTCAAAGATGGCCGCCTGATCTTCGGACTGTGCGAGCTGGTAGTTGATGTCCTCGTATTCAATGGTCTTGGTGTAATAGCGGTCCGCTACCCGGCACACCCCGTCCCGGTACATTTCCCGGTAAGGGAGGGTCTGCTGGGCGGTGGTGGGAATGTTCTTTCCCTTTGTGAACAGGCCGAGAAGGCTCTGCTTTTCAGGCTTTTTGCCTGCGGGCTTTCCGGCCCTTCTGCTGTTTCGCAATCGGCTGCGCCTCCTTTCTGGCGCTAAGCAGCGCATAGAAGTTTTCGGTTTTGTAAGGCCGCACACGGGGATAGAGGAACCGGGTGCGGATGATGTTTTTCAGCACTTTTTCCAGCGGCAGACTGTCTCGTTCATACATAGCCAGAAAGAAGAACGGGAGCATGAGGCCGATCATCAGGAACATGGCGGCGCTGTTCCCGATACTGCCACGGGAAAACAGGTAGGCCGGGAGGCCCACCGCCGCCGCGCTGGAAAAACAAACAAGCTGGCGCTTCGTCAGATTGAAGGCCAGCTTTGTCTTGATTTTGGAAAGGTCTTTTGGTACTGGCACATAGGCCATTTTGGTACACCTCCTTTATTGCTTCGGGCCAGCATGACCCGAGGTTATCTTGCGGCTTCTTTGGCCGGGGCTGTGCTGCGGGCAGCTTCGGCGGCCTCTCGTCCGCTCTGCCTTGCCCGCCAGTATTCGGGGTGATACTGCCGGATGGACTGATTGAGTTTTTCTTCAAACTGTCCTTTGTCCTTAATGCGGTCAGGGATTTTCCACAGCTTTTTGTCCAGCAGCTCCCGGAGCACTACGCTTTCCTGTGCGTCCTCCTCATAGCAGATATAGCCCCTGTCCTTGAAGCCGCATTTTTTGGCCGCTGGGGAGAGAACGGCGGCTACCTCGTTTGCCACCATCGTTCCGCCGTGGCTGGCGGTAGATACCAGAAACACCCCCGGACAGAGGGTTTCACAATTCTGCACCTCGCCCCACGGGGAGCTTTTCGGCGCATGGAACATTCCGCCCGTCCGGCTCCGGTCCGCCTGCATGAGCGCCGCCTTTTCCAAGATGGCTTTCAGTTCTGGGGAAAAATAGGCATATTCCCGAAGGACACGGGCGGCCTCCCCGCCGCAGGCGTTCATCAACAGGGTATAGGCGTCGCTGTCCGCTTTGGTACAGCGGCCCAGCAGTTTTCCGTCGTAATAGCAGGCCGCGTCATAGCCCGTCCGTTTGCGTGGCATGGTTCCCGCCTCCTTTCTGCTTCGTGCCAGCATGGCCCGAGGTCAACGCTCTGCACTGCGGCTGGGCTTTTCCTTCGGAGGCCGCTCTGCCTTTGCCTGTTCGGCAGCCGCTTTTCCGGCTTTGAGCTGGTCGCTGATGGACGCACGCCCCACAGAGCCGCGCTCCGCCATCTGTTCCAGCTTTGCCTCATAGGCTTGCAGAACAGCAGTATTGAGCTGTTCCCGGAACTCCTTTGTGACAGGGTAGGCCATATCCCGATAGCCGCCTTTGCCGTCCGGCTGGCTGGGCATCCCAAGAAAGAGGCCCTTGCTGCCCTGTACGATTTTCAGATTTTCCACCACAAAGCAGTCATTGAATTTCACGCTGGCAAAGCCCATGAGGTTTTTCACAGGTTCGATGACCCGCACGCTTACATCCAGCTTTATAGGGGCGGCTGGTGTTCCGCCCGCTGTTTTTTCCTGCATGGATTTCTCCTTTCCGCTTCGGGTCGTCATGGCCCGAAGTCTCTTAATGGCAGCCGAAGATGGATTTTGCAAGACTGCCTGTTTTGAATAAGGTAAAACACAGCAGCACCGTATATCCCACGCAGCCCCAGATCGCCCCGATGGGGTCGCCGTCGGTGGCGATACTCTGGATCAGCACCGCATAGATGGCGACACAGACTAAGATCAATAGGCCTTGAAAGCCCACCGCAAAGAGGGAGCGGAAATAGTTCTGCCCCATGTGTCCGGTTTCCCTGTTGGGGACTGTGGCAAACGGGATAGGCGCTAAACTTGTGAGTAAATAAATTTCAATCATACGGCCATATACGATGACGAAAATCACGATGTTTAAGGCAATCATGGTAAGCTGGATCAGGAAGGACTGGAGCCAGAGTCCGAACAGAGGGCCTAACTCCATCGCCTCAAGCTCTGTCCGCAGACTGTCCAGCACATCCGGCGTGATTTCTGTCCCGTTCTGGATAATGCCCGCTGACTGCTGGATCACATGCTGGCTCACATCAAAGACCGCCAGCACGATATTGAAGGTATTCGTCAGGATCATCACAGCCACAAAGGTTTTGAACACCCACTTAAAGAACATCCATGTGTCAACTTCATGGAGGTTGTTGCGTTCTATGAGCATCTGTATCAGTTCATAGGTCATAACAAAAGTGAGGATGACCCCGGCGATTGGCAGAATGGCAGTTTCGGAGATCTGTCGTATCATGGAAAAGACCCCGGCGTTCCAGTCCGCCGGGGTCGTGCCTACCTGTGTGGCGATTTCGCCAACGCTCTGATTGACGTTATCGAAAAGGCCGTCCAGATTTCCCATGATACCATCGACGAGCAGACCTTTCAGCCATTCAACGATTGCGTCGATGATAAAGTCCATACATCAGCTCCTTTTCTGGAAAAAGGGACAACGGGTGACATTTAGCTGAACAGCCCGGACAGCAGAGGGATAAGCTGAAGGCCGATCAGAACGACACCGCCGCCAGCCATGAGCTGCTTAATGCCCTGGCTTTTTGCCGCAGGGTTGTCCGACCCGTAACCTTCCAGAAGGTTGATGACGCCCCATACCGCCAGACCAGCGCCAAGAGCCATGACCAGAATTTTAAGAATGTCGATTGCCTGATTGAAAAATTCCATATACGTTCCTCCATTTTGTTTGTTTGATGATTTTGGGTACAAAAAAAGCCGCCCACATCGGCGGCGCTTCGGGTCAACATGGCCCGAAGTTACACAAACTCGTCGCTGTCCAGATCATCGAAATTCAACAGGTCAGCTTCTTCGTCCGTGTCGGAGCCGTCCACTTCGTACACCGTGTATTCGTCCTCCGGCTTTAGTCTCAATGGCCGGTGGCGGAACAGGCTTTCCAAGCGGAAGGCGTTTTTCTTTTTATCAAATTCGGCTGTGTACTTGTAATTCGGGTGCTTTTTCAAGTCATACTTCGGGGACAGGAAGGGCGGGAGCCCCCGAAGCTGCAAGATACATTTATCCCCGGGCATGGTGGTGATCTCGCTGGTGGTCATCAGCTCCCGGCCAAGCCGCTGCATATTCTGGCTGTAACTTTCAGACTGTCCACGGCTTCGGCCCTCGGTCTGCATAGAGATGGTGGCCTTGCCCAGCCAGTTTTCCGAAATATCCTTTAGGGTGGAAGCCTCCCGGCCTCCGAGGAATACGATACTGTCCATGTTGCCCATGATGGTTTCGGAATGGTCTTTGTACAATGCCTTGCACTGGCTCATTGCCTGATAAAAAAGCGTCAGGCTGATCTCACGGGAGCGGATGACGGCCACGATCTTTTCCAGCCCCGGCACCTGTCCGGTGTTGGCTGCCTCGTCCCACAGCACCCGCACATGGTAGGGCAGACGCCCGCCATAGGTGTTATCAGCCCGTTCACACAGAAGGTTGAACATCTGCGAAAAAGCGAGGGCAACCAAAAAGTTGTAGGTGGTGTCCGTGTCGCTGATAAGAAAGAATAGCGCTGATTTTTCATCCCCCAGCTTATCCAGCTCCAGTTCGTCATAAGACATGATCTCCCGAAGTTGGGGAATATCAAAGGGAGCCAGTCTTGCACCGCAGGAAATCAAAATGCTTTTGGCTGTCTTGCCGCTGGCGAGCTTGTATTTCTTATACTGCCTCACGGCGAAGTGCTGGGGGCTGCGGCGTTCCAGCCCGTCAAACATATAGTCCACCGCATTTTTGAAGGTTTCGTCATCCTCCCGGACTTCCATGCTGTTTATCATTTCCACCAGCGTATTCATGTTGCGTTCTTCCTCCGGCCCCTCAAAGACGATGTAGGCCACAAGGGCGCAGTACAAGAGGGTTTCGGCTTTGGTCCAGAACTCGTCGCCCTCCTTGCCGTCGCCTTTGGTGTTGGCGATCAGAGCAGTAACAAATTTCAAAACATCGCTTTCCGTCTTGATATAGGCCAGCGGATTGTAGTGCATGGATTTTGAAAAGTCGATACTGTTGAACACCCGCACCCTGTATTTCTCCCGTTGCAGAAACCGCCCGCACTGGTCGAGGGTGCCGCCCTTCGGGTCTACCACCACATACGAGGAATGGGCTTGAAGGAGCTGCGGGGTCAACCAGAACCTTGTCTTTCCCGAGCCGGACGAGCCGATGACACAGGCGTTTAGATTCCGGGCATTGGCAGGTATCTTCGGACGGGTGTTCATGGTAAGGAACTCCGTCCCGGTCAGAATGACATTGTTCTGAAATTTAGGGTCAACAAACGGCTTTATATCCTCCTTTGTTCCAAAGCGGGCGGTGCCGTATTCCGCATCCCGCCGGAATTTTTTCGCCTGCCTGATCTTTGACTGTATCAGCAGATACACCCCAGCCGCACCGGCAAGGCCCACCAGCAGGTCAATACCGCCAAGCCCCGGCCAGTAGGTTTCAAAGGCTTTGGGGAAGGTATCGAGCATCCCCATGAGCTTTGTCCCGAAGTCTGTGCCGGGGGCGATCCGGTAGGCCGTCCCGATTTTGGAGAAAAACCAGAACACAAAGAGGTACGGCAGGTTGGGGAGCACATATTTTCTAATCTTGTCACTCAACGTCCGTCCTTCACCGCCTCTCTGGTCCGCTGCTTTTCCTTTGCCTGTGTCCTGATCTGCTCCGTGAATTTCCGAAGCTGGCCGAGGATGGAAGCCTTGTCCTGCTCTTTATTCAGCACCTTTGCACTGTACTTCTGGAAGGCCGCTGTGATGGCGTCCGCCTGATTGGCTTTGAAGAACAGCAGGTAATGGCCGGGGCTCACTTTATGGAAAGCGTAGTCCACATGGAACTCCTTTGCGATCCGGTCAAAATCCTTTGGAGCTCCCACATAGGGCATGGCACTTTTGCCGCCATAGTGGTTCATCAGCTTTTTCACGCTCTGGCGTCCCTGCGGGGTCAGCGCCTTCTGGTGGTGCTTTTGCAGCGCCCGAACCACCTTGCCAAGAGCGGCAGCCAGCACTTTTCCTGTGAGCTTCGTTGTCCTGATCGAAAGGGCAACCGTTTTTTGGTTTACTTCTTCCTGCATAAAACCTCCTTTCCGTCGGGGTTCCCGCTATCCGGGAGGCCCCCGTACAATCTCGGGGAACAGAAAACCTCGGGCCAATGTGGCCCGAGGCTTACCGCTCGGCATCTCTGCCGGACGGAGCTTTCTTTTCCGGCTCCGTCTGGACTTTTTCGTCCTGTTCCCGCATGGTCTGCAAGATAGAGGGCTTCTTTTGAAGTTGGGAGGGCTTTTCGCCGGACAGCGGCTTGATACATTCCAGACGGTCAGCCGCCCGGATGGCGTTGTCCGTGAGCTGCCTCTGCCATGCGCCCACGCTGGGAGCCCAACGAAAGCCGCTGCTTTTCAGCTCGGCCCGGGTGTCCGCGTCAGGCTTTCCGTCAAAGAACACCTGCAAGCGGTTGTCCTCCCGGTTCATTTCCACACGACCCCCATCGAACTCCCAGCCGGAAAATTCCTGCTGTGCCTGTTTGGAAAGCTGTTCGATACGGGCCTTTACCCGGCGGATCTCCGCATTGTTGTTGGTTAGCTGGTAACTTTCAAAGGGCCTCGGGTCGCTTCGCCAACTTGACGCCATGCTTGCTTTCAGCTTTTCGATCTGGTCCGGCGACAGCAGCGCACAGCCGTCCAGCTTGCCATGCTTGCGGTAATAGGCGTTGACCTCCTTCATAATGAGCTGGGAGCGTTCCAGCCCGTCCAGCTTCTTCTGGAGCTTTTCAATCGCTGCCGGGTCATCGGCGCTGATCCCGCCCATGCCGGTGCTGCGTATCTTATCCAGCAGCCCTTGAATATGCCGCCATTCCTCCATGTTGCTGTCCCGCGCCCGGTTCTGTTTTTCCTTCTTTCCCACCGGGAAATTGGAAGGCCCGGCGATCAGCACAGAGGGAACCCTCGCGTCAATGGCAAAGCCTTGGTTCATGTTTTCGGCCAGCTTGCGGGCGTAGGTGTCTAACAGATGGTCGATCTTCTCATGGTACATGGGGTCCACCCGGGATTTCTGCTTTTCCGCTATGGCGGCGGCCTTGTCCACCATTGCCCGGTATTCCGCCGTTGCGCTCCCTTCCTTGTAGTCGGAAAAGCTGTTCATTTCTTTTGCCCGGCGGGCGGCTCCTTCATTGATAGGGTAATAGTTGATGGTATGCACCTCCTTTATGCTTCGGGCCATGCTGGCCCGAAGTCTTACCGTTCTTCATGGGAAGGCCCCGCCTTGTCCTTTTTCGGAGCGAGTGGGGCTTCTTGAAACCGTTTGAGTGTAGCGAGAATGGAGTGGACAGGCTCGGCCTTTTCAGGATAGGCAAATATCCGGTGTTCCGGCGGAATGTCCTGCGGCCCGTGGTAATACTCCTTGAAGCCCTCCGGGACTGCCGACACATACCCACCGGGAGCGAATACGCCGCCCTCGTTGATACGCACATCCCGCCCGTATGCCTCATAATCGAAGTAGTTCTGAATGTGCTCCGGTATGTCGATAGTCCCAAGCTCGTCGGCGTAAAGACGGCCCAGCCCTTCATCATCGGAAATATCCGGGTAAAAGCGGTAAAGGTCAAGGTTCTGCGTCAGGTTTATCAAATCCTTCACGCTCCTTGTGTGGTTTCCCAAGACAAGAGCGGCTTCAAAGGTTTCCAGTCCGCCCTTATCCCGTACTTCCAGCAGGGCGTGGCCCAGCTCGTTCAGCTCGTCGATGTTCTCACATTCGTAGAGATAATCGTAGAGCCCCAGCACATCACTGTCAAAGCTGGTAAAGAACACTTCGCTGTACCGTTTCCCGTCTATCCCGATTTTGGCAAGGGCGGCCTGCAACTCCTGTGTCGTCATGGGGAAATGTACCGTTGTCCCTACCTCAATCCCCATTAAGGGGTATAGGGCTGTATTGGTTATATAGGCTTCAAACATGGGCTCATTCCTCCTTTCCGGCCCGGTCAGCCAGCACCTCATAAATCCCGGCCATAATGTAATCGGCGCAAGGGAGGGCAATCGCGTTTCCCAGTGCCTTGTAGCGTTGCAGAGGCCGGATTTCCACGCCGTCCGCCCCGTACTTTGTCCAGCCCTCTGGCAGCCCCATCAGCCGTTCGCTTTCCGTTTCCGTCAGAAAACGGATACAGCCGCCCTTCGGGTCGCCCTCATACCAGAAGGCAAAGGGCGTTACATCACTGGCTAAAAGAGTGGGAAAAGGGTCAGTTGGTAATCCGAAGCTGTTTCGGAAGGCCGTTTCTTCCTGCCTTTTTGCCGCTCCCCGCATACGGAAGCACTGAAAGGGGTGGATGACTGGTATCTGCCGCCCTGTTTCAAAAGAAGCTGTTCGATCTCCTTCGGCGGCGGCCCACCCGCCCTCTCCGCAAGGCGGAGGAAGTGGGAGCATTGGACGGGGCTTAAATAGTATGTCTGCGGCACGTCTGCCTCCAAAATCCGCCACGACGAAAATCCGCTGCCTTCGTGCCAGCCTTCGGGAGCCTGCCCAATACTGGGCGTCCATGAGTCGCCAGCACACATCAGGCGTTCCCCCTCGCACCATTCCGGCGTTTCCCCATCTTCCCGAAGGAGGCATTGGAACTTCGGTGTCCGAGAAGGCGGATAAGACGGCTCTAAAGTCCATCCGGTCATTTGTAGAAAACGCTCCCATGACGTTTTCCCAAACAGCGATAGCTGGATATAGGTTATCAGTAGCATCCCTCATTTCCTGTATGATACGAAACGCCTGATAGAACAGGCTTGATTTTGCCCCGGCAAGGCCGGAGCGGTTGCCGATCAGAGAAAGGTTCTGACAGGGGGAACCGAAGGTAATTATATGGACAGGTGGGATTTTCCCGCCGTCCACCTTCGTAATATCCCCCAAATGCACCATGTCGGGAAAGTGCCTTTTGGTTATGGAGATGGGCGCTTTTTCAATCTCGCTGGCCCATACCGGACGGATACCGCACCGTGAAGCAGCCAGAGGGAACACGCCGATCCCGTCAAAAAGGCTCCCCAGCTTAATGTCCGGCATGGCCCGGGGTGCCGTGTCCCTTCACGGCAAGCACCCCTTCCAGCGTTGTCGCCGCAATGCCCAGCCGTCCGGCAACCGCAATATCATTTTTTACATCCTCGTCCACAGCGCTGCCGCAGACGATCAGGGTGTGGGAGCGCCGCAGCATATCCCGGCGCATATCAATCCCGGCCTTGTGTTCCTCGGGAACGCTGTCATTCAAAAACAGCGGCAGATACAAGAGCGGGCAGATCGGGGAAAAGCCCGCCTCATAAGCAAGACGGCAGTAGTGGGCCGCCAGCTCCATATCAACATCCGGCTCGCCGCTCCATGCGGCGGTCAGGTATGCTAAAGGTCGTTTCATTGGTTGAGCCTCCATTTCTGTTTTGGTTTAGGGAAAAGCAAGAGTTCGCCCAACCCCTCCGCCCCTTCCCCCGGGAAGGGGAACGGCTCTGGAGAATTTATATCCCCGTCGCTTGACCGGGAAAAAGCATAACCGGGAGAAATCCGTCAAGGGTGCCTCTGGCACCGCCTGCGGCGGCGCTGCCCTTGACTGATTTTCCCGGCTATGCTACGGAATAACTGGCGACGGGGAATAATTTATATCTCCAGAGCTTCGGGGCGCGGGGCAGAGCCCCGCAATCCTCGGGCCATGCTGACCCGAAGTTTGGGCTTACTTTTCCTGTTCGGTTTTCTTCTCCGGCTTTTCATGTTCCTTCTGCTGACCCTTCCAGTCGTCCAGCAGCTTGATGATCTGGTCCTTCATTTCCCTCGGCGTAGTTTCCTTGCCGAAATACTTGCTCAGTTCCGCACCTGTCAAAATCACTTTGTCTACCTCCTTTTTGTCCTCCATCATAATGCCGTCGATCACATCCCCGTTGAGCAGCTTCTTTTCGTCCAGCTCACGCATACGCTTTGCCTGCGCCTGTGAAGGCGAGGACTGCTGGCTGTCAATGGCGACGGCGATATAGTTCTGGTTCTTCTTGCCGATATAGGAAAGCTCCACCGCCGTAGTAAAGCCCAGCTTTTTTTCATCCATCAGCTTCATCAGGTCGGGAACCAGCTCATTGAGCCGGATATACCGCTGCACCTGCTTGACCGCCATCTTATTGCGCTCGGCTACAATTTCGTTGGAGCGTTTTCCTGCGTCCTTCGGGTCAATCTGGCCCGAAGTGCGGGAGCCCTGGTGCTTGATGGCCTCAAGCTGCATTTTCAAGGCTTTGGCCCGCTCACTAGGAAGGATTTCTTCACGCTGGTTGAGATTGTCCTCGACCATCTGCGTGATGGCTTCATCGTCCGTCAGATTGCGAACAATACAGGGCATATCCGCATATCCGGCAAGCTCGCTGGCCTTCTGGCGGCGGTGGCCGGACACGATCTCATAGCCGCCATCCTCACGGGGACGGACGATAGCAGGCTGGGTAACGCCCTTGTCCTTGACGCTGGACACCATAGCCCGCATTTCTTCATCGTCTCGGACTTCAAAGGGATGGTTCTTGAAGGCGTGGAGCTCGTTCAGCTTGATATAGACGATCTGCTCCTTGCCCCGGCGTGGAGTATCCTTTGGCTTTTCGGGTCCTTTCGGAGCGGGAGCGGCCTGTATCGTTGGAGCCGTTTTTTTCTCCGGTTCCTTTTTGACCGCCTTTTCCGGTTTCTGTGCGGGAGCTTTGGACTTCGGGGCTGCGGCCTTGTCCTTATTTGCTTTCGGGGGACGGCCCCGGCGCTTCGGCTGTTCCAGCTCTTTGGGTTTTTCCTCTGCTTTTTTCGGAGCCTCCGGCTGCTTTTCCGGTTTCTCCGCTTTTGCCGGGTCAGGCTTTTCCACGCCGGGAGCTGCCGCCCGTTCCTCGACTTTCTTTTCCTTCATAATTTCAGCGAAGTTATAGACAGAAACCTGTGGGTTCTTTACCTCTGGTTCCGTCTTTTTTTCCGGCTCCGGGGAAACGGAAACCTTCCCCGGCTCTTTTGGGGGAGCGGGAGGCGTTTCCTTGCCCGGCCCGCTATCCGTTACCGGCTGTTCCGGCGTTTTTGTGGTTTTATCATCTGCCATAAGCATTTACCTCCTGTTTTTTGGCATGAAAAAAGGGGCTCAACTTTTCAGTCAAGCCCCCGTGGGAAGTTCCTCCTTTCTCCGCCATGATACAAAAATACCGCCCGTAGTCTCGTTTGGGCGGTACTTTGTGTAAGATTGGCAGTCCATTATTAAGTTTTTTATTATGTTCCCTTTGTACACCGTTGCAACCATGAGAGTAGAATTATTCCCTTTTCAGAAAAGAGCGCTTGCTGATATCCGTATGAAGACTGCGGAGGCAATGGGTAGCTATCACAGAACACATGCGCCGCAGGTGGTTTCCTTTACTGCTCCAACCGGAGCCGGAAAGACCATCATTATGTCCGCGCTGATTGAGGCTATTCTTTTCGGTGATGAACAGTATATGGAGCAGCCGGATGCAATCATTGTCTGGCTTTCGGATTCGCCTCAGCTGAACGAGCAGTCAAAGCAAAAGATCGACTCCAAGGCTGATAAGATCAAGTTGTCGCAGTGCGTTACAGTTTCCGAGGAATCCTTTGATAAAGAGGTATTTGAGGACGGTCATGTTTATTTTCTGAATACGCAGAAACTGTCGGTCACCTCCAAGCTAACGAAAAATGGCGATGGCAGGACTTATACAATTTGGCAGACGCTTGCAAATACTGTTCGGGAAAAGAGCGACAGGCTGTACTTTATCATAGATGAAGCGCACCGCGGCATGCAGGGACGTGAGGCCAGCAAGGCCACGACAATCATGCAGAAATTTATCAAGGGTAGCGATGAGGAGCATATTCCGCCGATGCCAGTGGTGATTGGTATGTCCGCGACGACTCAACGGTTCAATGCTCTGGTCGAGGGCACATCCTCAACCATACATAAGTCCATTGTCACAGCGGATGAAGTGCGGGCGTCCGGACTTTTGAAAGACCGCATTGTCATCACTTACCCAGAGGTCAGTGCAGTCAACAACGATATGGCTATCCTGCAGGCGGCAGCAGACGACTGGAAGGAAAAGTGGGAACATTGGACGCAGTATTGTTTTGAGCAGCATTACGCCTATGTGAATCCAATTCTGATCATCCAGGTGCTAAATGGAACCGGAGGCAAGCTGACCGATACCAATCTGGATGATTGCATCGCAAAGATTGAGGAACGGACCGGATTCAAGCTGGAAAACGGTCAGGTAGTCCATACCTTCGGAGGAACAAATGCCTCCCTTACGGTAAACGGGCTTGAAGTACGTTATGAGGAACCTTCCCGTATCGCAAATGACCGAAATATCCGTGTCGTGTTCTTTAAAGAGAACCTGTCCACAGGATGGGATTGCCCAAGGGCAGAGACCATGATGTCTTTTAAACACGCGAATGACGCAACCTATATCGCCCAGCTCCTTGGACGCATGGTCAGAACTCCGATGCAGATGCATATTCAGGTCGATGATGTCCTGAATGATGTGCATCTGTATTTGCCGTATTTTAACGAGGAAACGGTCAAAAATGTCGTGGAGGCATTGCAGAGCAGTGAGGGTGGAGATATTCCGACAGACATATATGGTGAGTCGCTATCTGGGAAACGCTTCGAGACACTAACTGTTAAACCGAAGAAGAAAATGCAAACGTCAATTCCGGGACAGCTGACTTTGGAGGTGCTTGCAAATCAAGGTACCGAGGTGCCAGCTTTGGTATCCATAACGGATACACAGGGTGCACCTACTCCGGTACAGCAGCAGACACAGATCCCGGATGTAGCAGAAGTGACACCCGCACAGCCTACAAATGCCTTCCAGCAAATGAGCGCCGATAGCACACAGACCGTTCAGACGGATGTTAAACCGACAGCAGATGCTCAGCCGAGCGCAGTTACTGCACCTGAAACTATGGCTCCAGATAGCCAGCAGGAAGAAGTGGAGGATTTATTTGACCGTGAAGCGGTTATGAAATTTATCAATGATGCCGGTCTGCTTTCTTATAATGTCAGAGCGCTCCGGATTAACGATTACCTCAAATCGCTATATCGGATGGCACACCTGCTTAGTATGTCCAAGCTGCACCGTGAGGCAATCAGAGAGGTGCAGGATGAGATTGTCCAGATAATTCGTGATTATGTGGAAGATATGAAAGCTACGGGCAAGTACGATGATCTTGTGCAGCAGGTAAAACAGTTCAAGCTGGCCACGCAGATTTTTGATGCGTTCGGCGAGACTGTGGACAACTATTCTGTTCATGATATGTTTACGACGACCGATACAGATATTGAACGTCAGTTCCAGATTGCCGATGTGAAGTTGGGACGTGAAGGCATTGGTATGGCATATGGCAATAAGTATGGCGACCTCAGTGACCTCACGGCTTTTAAGATAGACGTCATTCTTTTTGTTGCTGACGAGAACTGCATGAACAGACTTCACACCTATGCGGAAAACCGGTTCCACGGACTGAATGATGATTATCGCAGATATATTGCCACTATCAGCTCAGAGAAAATCCGCAGAGATTACGACAGCATCGTCTCTGATGGTGATGTGGTCAGCAAGCATAACTTCCGCCTTCCAGAGACAATACAGGTTCCACATGAGGCTGGTGGCAAAGAATACCGTGATCACTTGTTCGTTAGTGATGCCACGGGAACAGCGAAACTGAAGCTAAACGGCTGGGAGGCTGATTTGATTGCAGAGGAAGAAAAGCGGAAGGATTTTGTCTGCTGGATTCGCAATCCTTCCAGAGCGTCATGGGCACTGTGCATTCCCTATGAAATCAACGGAGAGATTAAACCAACTTATCCTGATTTTATCATAGTGCGTGAAGATGAGCGCCTTGGCTATGTGATCGATATCCTTGAGCCACACAGTGCAGACTTTAAGGACAATCTTGGAAAGGCTAAAGGTTTTGCAGAATACGCAAGACAGAATCCGGGTGTCGGTAGAATCCAGCTTATCCGTATGGGTAAGGATGCAGCGGGAAGAAATCAGTTCAGACGACTAGATATGTATAAAACAGCAATCCGTGAAAAGGTTTCTTGTGCGATAAACACAGATGAGCTAGATCATATCTTCGATACAGATGGTGTCATCGAGTAAGAATCATAATATCTAGGTATTTTTACAGCATCTGGAACTTCGATACTTTTGAAGCAAAGTTGGGTAATAACAAACAAAACCTTCCACAGAATTCATCTCCCCACTGGATGAAATCTGTGGAAGGTTATGTTTTAGGAGGCTATAAATGTGCAAGCTGTGATATAGTTGCATCTTCATAGGCGACTAAAACAAGGGGAGTGCAGAGGGGAGCAATCTCCTTTGACGCTGGGTTTCCAATAGGGGCGCGCAGCATCCCTGTTGGCACACGATTTTGCTCTGCAAAGTCTAGTGTGTTATACCTTTGCTTCCGGCTGACGCGGGAAAGGGGTTGGCGGCATACTCTGCGGTGCGGCAGAGTGTGGCAACAAACGCTTTTTCGCGGCAGTAGGACAGGTGGATTTTGTGACGGGGGTTACGGCACAAACGCAGGATTTTTGAGAAGCAAAATCCGACTGGCCGGAAAAGGAAGGAAAGGCATATAAAACCCCTCGTCTCGCCGCCGCGCCGCTCCGGTTTCAACGTTTCTTCCGTTTTCCCTTGCCGTGGGTCATAGTCGTTTTCCCTCGCTGGCTGATGGGGCTTTTCAGGTACTTGGACTTTTTAAGCCCGCTGATGATTGAGACAAATTCTTCCTTCGTGAGTGTGTCATAATCAAGCCCAATCGTTGCCATGAACGCACGGATTTGCTTTTCCTCGGAACTGCCCTCAAAGTTCATTGCCTCCCGCAACTGGTTCTGCATATTTTCTGCAAAGGAGACTTCATCCGCAGTCATGGTGTCAGGGCGATGCTGCTCTCGAATATCACGGAGGATACCTTTCAGATCATCCGCAATCAGGCTTCCGAAATATTTATCTTCCCGAATCTGCGCCACTTCCAGCGTCCGCAGGTGCAGGTCATTTTCCTCGCCGCCATTTTTCATCAATGCCATCTGCCGGATGGCTTCCAGCACGGCGTTCATATCGTTGACGCGCATATCTGCGATTCGGTCAACGTAAATCTCAGCATCCAGCATAAAGCGCTGGAAATCTTTATGGCAGATCAGCTCCGACAGCAGCCGGTGGTTGAACTTGCCCGCTTTCAATACATCAATCGAAGCATCACTCAAATGCAGCTCATGCAGAGCTGTGTTTGGGTGATTTTTTGTTTCCGTCCGTCCCATCAGATAGTCGCAGGAAACACCGTAATAGTCAGCCAGCAACAGAATGCTGTACGGGCTGATGTCCTTGCCGTTATCCGATTCATATTTGCCAAGTGCGGATTTCGAGATACCCACCTCGGCGGCAAGCTGCTCCAACGTCAGCTTTTGTGCTGTTCGTAAATCCTTCAAACGTTCCCCCATTGTCAGCTTAACCTGCATACACCAGCCTCCTTTGCAGCTTTTTCTGTATTATATCATGCTTTTTCGCTTTTGTCTAAGAGCGTGGAAAATCCGACTTTCTCCACGCTTTTCCTACCTCTCGGATATACGGGAAAGAGCCTGTTTTCTTACTAAAATTTAGACGTAAACCACGCAGCACCTTGAAAATTTCATGATCGTCCGATGAGGATATGCTTCCGGAGAAGTACCGCATTCCGCGTACCAAGGAAGAGGCAACGCCGGGGTAAGGACTCGGGCAGGAACGGCATCGAGTAGAACGGCGAAGTTCAATTATTTTACAGGAGGAAACAGGTATGGATTTATTTACACAAATCAAGATGGGATTTTCCGTAAAAGAGGCTGCCGAATACTACGGACTGGAAGTGAACCGTGGCAACATGGTCTGCTGTCCCTTCCACAATGACCGTACACCCAGCATGAAGCTGAACGAGGATTACTTTTACTGCTTTGGCTGTGGGGCAACTGGTGACGTGATCGACCTTGTGGCAAAGCTGTTCAACCTGAGCAGCTATGACGCAGCGAAAAAGCTGGCGTATGACTTTGGGATCGACCCGGACAAGCCCCCGGCCGCGGCAGCGCTGCGGAAGCCGAAATATCCGCTGGCAGAGGCGTTCCAGAAAGAGGAACTACATTGTCAACGGATATTGTACGATTACCTGCATCTTTTGGAGCATTGGAAGGTGCAGTACGCACCCAAAACGCCGGAGGATACTCTTGATGACCGCTTTGTGGAAGCCTGCCAGATGCTCGATTATATCGAGGATCTGACAGATATTTTAACCTTTGCGGAGTTGGAGGTTCGCGTGAAAACCGTGGATATGCTTCAAAAGGACGGCATGATCGACCGGCTGGAAGAACGCTTGAAACGGACGGAAAAGGAGGTGGATGCCCGTGACGAAACGGAAATCGGCTAATTTAGACGCGCCCATCTGGTTTGACGGCACAAATATCAATGAAGCACTGTTCTGTGATGAATTTCTGAACAGCCGGAAAATCATCTTTGCCAACGGTGCTTTCTTCACGCCGGACGGCAGGGTGACCGACGATCTGCCGCTTCGTGGCGAAATCTATGAGAAACTGAAATGCTGCGCCGTGAACAATATCCCCCGCAAAATCACCAACATTCTGGAAGTGATGAAGCTGGCGGCTCATGTGGAGGACTTTGCACCGGAAGCAGATAGAATCCATCTGGCAAACGGTACTTTGAAGCTGGACGGCAGCTTTACCGAGGGCAGACCGAACATTGTGCGGAGCAGACTGCCGGTGGCATACCGCCCTGACGCACCGGCTCCCGTCCGGTGGCTTTCTTTTCTGGATGGGCTTCTCTATACAGAGGACATTCCAACCTTACAGGAGTTTATTGGCTATTGCCTGATTCCCAGCAATAAGGGGCAACGCATGATGGTGATTAAGGGAAACGGTGGTGAAGGAAAATCACAGATCGGTGCTGTGCTGGTTGCGCTTCTCGGCAGCAACATGAAGGATGGCAGCATCGGCAAAATTTCTGAAAACCGCTTTGCCCGCGCCGACCTGGAACACATTCTGCTGTGCGTGGATGATGATATGCGGATGGAAGCACTGCGGCAGACCAACTATGTCAAGTCTATCGTGACCGCCCAAGGTAAGATGGATCTGGAACGCAAGGGCAAGCAGAGCTATCAAGGGTGGATGTTTGCCCGCCTGCTGGCGTTCTCCAACGGCGATCTGCAAGCGCTATATGACCGGAGCGATGGATTTTACCGCCGACAGCTTGTGCTGACTACCAAGGAAAAGCCTGCGGGACGGATAGATGATCCTGACCTTGCCGAAAAGATGAAAGCCGAAGCCGAGGGGATTTTCCTCTGGGCGTTTGAGGGCTTGAAGCGGCTTGCCGCCAACAACTTCAAATTCACGGAAAGCCAGCGCACACGGGATAACCGGGAGGCAGTGAAGCGAGATAACAATAACGTCTTTGATTTTCTGGAATCCGAGGGCTATATCCGGCTGAAGGCGGACTGCACCATCAGCTCTAAAGACTTGTACGAAATTTACCGGATGTGGTGTGAGGAAAATAATCTGACACCGTTAAAGCGCCGCAGCTTCAGCGAGAGTGTGATTGCGAACCAAAGCAAGTACAATCTTGAATACTGCAACAAGATCACCAATGCTGCCGGACGGCGTGTATGGGGCTTCTTCGGGATTGAAGCGATTGCGAAACCTAATATAAATGGGTTTTCTGATGTCTCAGAGCGTACGTACGTACCGGAGGATTGACGATAAATTTTCTGCGACTGCGCCGTGTACGTATGTACGCAGCGTTTTTCCCAAAACGCCGCTATATGAAAAACTCTGACTGGCAGAGCCTATATTTTTGGGCACGAAATCAAGCTAAGTAAAATCCGTAAATTATTTGCCTGATGGCAGAAATGCTTTCACGAAATCACACTTCTCGGAACAACAACATGGGTGCGCGGAAACGCGGGAAATCATACGCTTTAGAGCGAAGTCACTCGGAACAGAAAAGTCGATAGGTGTCACCTGTGGACAGGACATCATAACGGCGATTTTGAGCGGATTTGAGAGTAAGGCTTTTTTCACGATGCAGCGAAGCGGATGCGCCGAATGGCGTACCGGCTTCGCTTTTTCATTATCTGAATTTTGGAGGGGATTTGAATATGAGTGTACGCAATGAAATCAAGGCGCAGATCATTCGCGCCGGTTTTACCATGCAGGAAGTTGTTGACCTGTTACATGATGAATATGGCTGGTCGGACAGCGTTTCCAATTTGTCCGCCAAGTTGCAGCGGGAGAGCATCCGCTATAAAGAGGTCGTCGAGCTTGCCGACGCGCTGGGTTATGAACTGATCTGGCAGAAACGGAGGGAAAAATAAATGAGTAAGCCACAGTTTGCGATTCTCCGCTTTGCAAAGTATAAAGGACCGGAAATTTCTAATATTGAGGCGCACAATGAGCGCACAAAAGACGAATACGCCAGCAATCCGGATATCGACAAGAGCCGCAGCTGTCTGAACTTTCATCTGCTCGAACCGGAGCACAAATATCGTGCAGAGGCAGAGCGGCAGATCAAGGACGCCGGTTGCCGCACCCGTTCGGACAGTGTGCGGCTGGTGGAGGCTCTTGTGACCGCAACGCCAGAGTTCTTCAAGGGTAAGAAGAAAGCTGAAATCAAAGCCTATTTTCAGGAGGCGCTGGATTTCATCCGGGAACACCAAGACCAGAAAACCATTATATCCGCCGTGGTGCATATGGACGAGAAAACGCCCCATATGCACCTTTCTTTTGTCCCGCTGACAGCGGATGGGCGGCTCTGTGCCAAAGAAATCGTAGGCAACAAGAAGAAGCTAACGCAATGGCAGGACAGATTTTGGGAGCATATGGTCAAAAAATACCCGGATTTGGAGCGAGGCGAGAGCGCCAGCGAAACCGGACGCGACCATATCCCACCACGGGTGTTCAAGGAGATGACCCGCCTGACCAAGCAGAAGGCCAAGCTGGAAGAATTGCTTGCAGGTGTCAATGCGTTCAATGCCAAAGGAAAAGCAGCAGAGATCGGTGCATTTTTGGACAAGTATATCCCGACTGTGGAGCAGATGCACACGACGCTGAAAAAGTACAATACAGCGTTTACCGCCACGACCGCCGAGAACAAAAAGCTGAAAAAGAAAACAGAGCAGTTGGCGCAGTCGCTGGACAAAGCTACGAAGGAAAGTACCTTGAAAAAGCTGGCCGATGCCAAGCTGCACCGGGATTATGAGGATGCCGTCGCCGTGCTGGATCGTATTCCGAAGGAAGTGCTGGCGGCATATACGCACAGAACGGAGAAAGAGAGGGAGACTGCCTATGGTAGATGAATGGAGCGGCTTCGCCGCTTTGCTGGCAAATTTGATTGAAAAGTATGCCTTGGTTCTGAATCTTGATGCGCTGCCCGATCTTGTCATAGAGGAAGCCGTGCCTGAAAAAGACGGGGCAGATGAGATGATTCACGAAAACGATATTGAACCCGTGAAAGCAGCATGATATAATTGTCATGAAATAAGTGTCCAAACCGCCATTGCAGGAGCAAAAGCTCCTGCAATGGCAGAAAACGAGGTGAAGTGACCATGGAACGCTGGGAGAATGAGCAGAACAATTCTGAAATGATGATTTATACCACAGAGGATGGCTTAACAAAGATCGAAACGACCTTTGACGGCGATACGGTTTGGCTGTCCATTGACCAGATGGCAGAGCTGTTTCAGCGTGATAGAAGTGTGATTGGCAAGCATGTGCGAAACATTTTCAAAGAAGGAGAGCTTCAAAAGGAAGCAGTATGGGCAAAATTTGCCCATACTGCCGCCGACGGAAAAGTGTATGATGTCGATTACTATAATCTTGATGTTATCATTTCTGTCGGCTACCGTGTGAAATCTCAGCGCGGTGTGCAGTTTCGTATTTGGGCAACAGGAATTTTGAAGGAGTATATGCGAAAAGGCTTTGCTCTGGATGATGAGCGCCTGAAAAATCTGGGCGGCGGCGGATACTTCAAGGAGCTGCTGGAGCGTATCCGCGATATCCGCGCTTCCGAAAAGGTGTTTTACCGTCAGGTGCTTGAAATCTACGCGACCAGTATTGACTATGATCCCAAGGCGGAAATCTCCGTTCAGTTTTTCAAGAAAGTCCAAAACAAGATTCATTATGCCATTCATGGACAAACCGCGGCGGAGGTCATTTACACACGCGCCGATGCGGAGAAAGAATTTATGGGCTTGACCACCTTTGCGGGCAATCAGCCCACGCTGAAAGAGGCGGTAGTTGCCAAGAACTATCTGAACGAGAAAGAGCTTCGTGCTATGGGGCAGCTTGTGTCCGGATATCTGGATTTTGCGGAACGACAGGCGGAGCGGGAGCGGGCAATGACCATGCAGGACTGGTCAGAGCATCTTGATCGGATTCTGACCATGAGTGGAGAGCAGCTGCTGATTGGCAACGGAAGCGTCAGCCATAAGCAGGCTATCGACAAGGCAACCGGCGAGTACAGAAAATACAAAGCCCGTACCCTCAGCGAAGTTGAGCGCGATTATCTGGATTCCATCAAGCTGTTGGAGCATAAAACAGATAAAAAGTAGGCTGAGGCGGAGAAGACATGATGAAAAAAGAAAAGATAAAAGTCTATATCTATACGCGCGTGTCCACCGCCATGCAGATTGACGGATATTCTCTGGATGCACAGAAATCCAGAATGAAAGCCTATGCCGAGTTCAATGACTATGAGATTGTGGGCGAATACGAGGATGCCGGTAAATCCGGCAAGTCCATTGAAGGGCGTGTAGAGTTTAACCGCATGATGGAGGATATCAAGTCCGGTAAAGACGGCGTGTCCTATGTGCTGGTGTTCAAACTCTCCCGTTTCGGCAGAAATGCGGCAGATGTGCTGTCCACTTTGCAGGTTATGCAGGACTTTGGCGTTAACCTGATTTGCGTGGAGGATGGGATCGATTCCTCCAAGGATGCGGGAAAGCTGATGATTTCTGTTTTGTCAGCGGTTGCAGAGATTGAGCGGGAGAACATCCGTGTGCAGACGATGGAGGGCAGAATCCAGAAAGCCCGTGAGGGAAAATGGAACGGCGGTTTTGCGCCATATGGCTACAGGCTGGAAAAGGGACAGCTTTTCATCAATGAGGAAGAAGCAGCGGCAATCCGCGTGATTTTTGACCAGTATGTACATACGGATACCGGTGCAAACGGTCTTGCAAAATACCTTGCAACCCACGGGATTCACAAAATTCAAAGGCAAAACGGAAAAAATCCCTTATTCGATGCAGCACTGATCCGCAGAATTCTAAAAAATCCGGTATACTGCGGGAAAATCGCCTATGGCAGACGCCGGACGGAAAAGGTGCATGGCACCCGAAATGATTACCGGCTGGTGGAACAGGACGATTATCTGCTGGTGGATGGTCTGCATGAGGGAATCGTTTCCGAAGAACTATGGCACGAGGCGCAGGTCAAGCTGCTGGCGCAAGCGGAGAAATACGAACACGTCAACAGGGGTAAGGACACCAAAATTCATCTGCTGTCCGGTATTGTAAAATGTCCGGTCTGCGGTGTGGGAATGTACGGAAACAAAAGCATCAAACATAAGGCGGACGGCTCAAAATACAAGGATTTTTATTACTATGGCTGTAAGCATCGTACAATGACGCACGGACATAAATGCGATTTCAAGAAACAGATCAATGAAGAACTATTGGACAGTGCCGTTGCGGAGGTTATCGTAAAACTGGTAAGCAATCCGAAGTTCGCTGCCATGATGCAGGAAAAAATCAGCATGAAGGTGGATACCTCTTCCATTGAGCAGGAGATCGCAGCGCATGAAAAGCAGCTTCGCCAGAGCTATTCAGTAAAGGCACGGCTGATGGATGAAATTGATTCCCTCGATCCGGACGATAAGCACTACATCAAACGCAAAGCAGACCTTGATGACCGGCTTTACAAGATGTATGATAAGATCGAGGATACAGAAAACCAGCTCGTTGCTGCCAGAGCCAAGAAAATGGCGATTGAGGCGGAAAAGCTGACAGGCGACAACATCTACAAGGTGCTGATTTACTTTGATAAGCTCTATTCCGTCATGGACGATCAGGAAAAGCGGCAGCTCATGGAATCGCTGCTTTCCGAGGTTCAGATTTACGAGGAACGGCAGTCCAACGGTCAGTGGCTCAAGTCCATCAAATTCAGGCTTCCAGTCATTGCGGAAGATATGAGCTTGAGTTTGGACAATGATTCACATATAGAGACGGTTGTCTTGCTTTCCAAGGGTGAGGTCGACTCGAAAAAGATTCGGGTTGAGTTCTCTTTGGAAGATATGGATATGTCCGAATTTCAGGATGGGGCAACCTATCCGCAGATCAAGGAGTATGTGTTGGAGCATACCGGGTTAAAGGTGTCCAACCTCTATATCTCACAGATTAAACGAAAATGTGGGATTGGGGTTGGTAAGAACTATAATCTGCCGAAGTCCGAGGATTCCAGACAGCCCCAGTGTCCGCAGGAAAAAGAGAAAGCAATCCGAGAAGCATTCAAATATTTTGGGATGATCTAACATCCCGCAAAATGGAGGTTTCTTATGGATAGATTGATTTCTTGTGAGTTTAACATGGATACCGCTTGTGTGGAACTGAAATTTTTAGATGGCAGCATGATTGCCATTGATACCATCGCCGTGGAGAATGAGGTTGCTGACAATATGTATCAACGGTCAGAACTGGATTATCTAATCTACAATGATCCGGTTGGATATGCAGACTTGATCTTGAACGGTGATCCCGAAATTTATCTAAAAACTGTAACTGAATGTAAACCCTTAGATTAAAACTCAGCCCTCTGCCTTTTCCTTGGCAGAGGGCCGTTTTTTGCTTAACAGTTATTGAGCATCCCTTAATTGCTCTACAACACTGCATTTCGCTGCATTGTCATACATCATGCAAGGAATCAGCCACCCCAGCAGAAGAAATACCGGAATTGTCAGCAGGACAGGCAGAATGGTGAATCGATACTCAAAGAACCAGAACATACTGCCCAGCATTTTTCCTGCAAGAGGTCCCACCGCCAGCGACAGAATAAAGGCCGCCGATACGGAGGACATTGCGTAAAACAATCCCTCGTAGATCAGCATGGTTTTGAGCTGCCGGTTCGTCATTCCTACAGCCTGAAGCACAGCAAATTCACGGCGGCGGGAAAGAATACTGGTCATCATGGCGTTGAAGAAATTTAAGAGTCCCACCAGCCCGATGATAGCACAGAGGATACCACCTACCAGAAGGAACATCTGCCGGAACTGAGCAAACTCAGAGCGAGCCGTGGCCTTGCTTTCATACATCAAGGGTGAAAACTCACCGGCAGTGAGCTTCGATAGATATTGCTCTGCTTCGGCCTCGTCTGCGTCGTCTGCTGTGTCGAACAGGTAGAGCATCGGAATGGCCGCACCGCCGCTGTCCCTCTGTGCGGTATCCACAGACAAAACTGTCTCATATCCAATACCACCATAACGATAACTCATGGAATACGGAAGTTCTACCAAGGCGCAGACCGTGTACTCTACATCTCTGGCTCCATACAATTTTGCCTGAATGTACTCCTCCGGTGTATCTTCGGTGCAGAGTTCCCCGGTGCGGCTGTCGATATATTTCACATCGTCCGCATAGGTAGCGGTGATCGTGTCTCCCACCTTGGGGTAGTATTCAGGATTGGGCAGATTACCGTAATCATCCAAAGAAACCGCAATGGCAATGGCGTTATTATCCGGCTCCAACATGGGAGAAATATCGCCGTCGAGCACTTGCAGCTTGTCAAACAGACTGTTATCCAGAGCCTCAATTCTGGTCTTTCCCATCACCATATTGCCCCGGTGCTCCAGACGGCTCATATGGCTGTCCAACTGCTCGGCGCTTTCGAACCATGCATAGTCCTGCCGCAGAGCATCCTCCGTCATCCACAGGTAGGCGGGTTTTCGCACAGCATATCCCGTGCCGGAAAGACTGGCCTTTGTGTTTGCGGAGATATCCTCGATCTGTTCTGGCGTGATGAATTCATCTGCCGGGTTGTAACGGAAATAGTCGGGCGTGCTGACGATAAAATCGGCGCAGGTCTTGGCGGATACATACTTCTCCATGCTGAAGCCGCCCACAAAGGCACACAGCGCATTGAACAGTGTCACCGACAGTGCCAGAGACACCACCACCAGCACCGTCTTTTTTTTGTTTCGTCCCAGATTGGCAAAGGCCATCTGATGGAGCTTCGCTCCCCGGGTGCTGCGCTGTTTTTTCTTGGTCTGCATCGCATCTGTATATTTGGTAGCCTCCACCGGAGAAACCTTGGCTGCCATTTTTCCGGGCTTGGAGCAGGACAAGAGCACTGTCAGCAGAGCAAACAGCACGGAGCCAACAAAGATCACAGGCGAGGTGCTGATGGTAGTGATGCCCACCTCCAACTGGGTGGAGCGCAAGACAACAGGCACCAAAACAGCGCCGATGCCGTAGCCCAGCAGCAGCCCTGCCGGAATGCCGATCAGACAAAGCAGAAGTGCCTGCTGGCGAATGATACGTTTGAGCTGCCGGGGCGTTGTGCCAATGGTTTTCAGAAGTCCGTAAAACCGGATATCTCCCGCAACAGAGATCTGGAAAATGTTATAGATGATAAGATACCCAGTGAAAATCACCAGCAGCAAAAAAGCTGCTATGGCGACCATCAGCTCTGGATCGAGCTGTGACTCCAGCTGGGATGAGGTATATCCCCAATTGACGCCGATCCGGACGCTGTTGGGATCGGTATAGCTGTCCCATGTGTAGCCAAGATCGGTATCCACCTGCTCCATCTGCCCTTGAATGTTTGTGCCGGAGGCCAGCATGACATTCAAATCGGTGCGGAAAGGCTGTAAACCTGTTTTCACTGCCTGCGCTTCGATGTCATCTGCGTAATCACGGCTGATGTTGATGTAATGAACAGGCATTAGTTCATCATAGTCCCAATAGCCCACCAGCGTAAAGGTATCTGTTACAGTAAAGGCGGTTTGATCCTTGTCCGTAATGGAATAGGAAACCGTGACCTCGGCGCCCAGTTCCGGCGTTACGCCAAGCAGCTGCAACGCTGCCGTATCCATGGCTACCTCTTTGCCGCTTTCGGGCATCCGTCCGGTAGTAGGGGTTGCATAGCTCCATTTGGTGCAGTTGGCATCCATGTAGCTGATCTCTGCAGGGTTTTTGGAAAAGACACCATCCGCAGTGATGCCGATCACCTTCCGTGCCCCCGCCGCCTTCACCTTTGGGTGGGCAGCGATGCGTTCCGCCTGCTCGGGGGAAACATCCTTAAAGGTGCCATGCGCATAGCCGCCTACCTGCCGAAACTGGTAGGTTTCATAACTGGCGTTCAGCGACAAGACAATGGTGAACATGGAAGTAAATAGCAGCGTTGTCAGCGCAATGGCAAAAATAGCGATCAGATTGCGGCGACGGTTCGCATAAAGAGATTTTAAGCTGAGCTTTCGAATACATTTTCTGTTTTTGACATTCATCGCAGCCACCTCCCGTTAGTTCTGGGAGACAATCCGACCATCCTCGATACGGATAATGCGGTCTGCCATCTGCGCAATTTCTTCGTTGTGGGTGATCATCACGATGGTCTGGGCGAACTTTTGACTGGTGACTTTCAAAAGGCTCAATACATCCTGGCTAGTTTTGGAATCCAGATTGCCGGTCGGTTCATCTGCCAGAATGATAGCGGGTGCTGCCGCCAGCGCACGGGCAATGGCTACTCGCTGCTGTTGACCGCCTGAGAGCTGATTGGGCAGCGCATCCAGACGATCATCCAGCCCAAGTGTCTGTACAATCTGCTGTACGAAATCCTTATTGACCTTGCCACCGTCCAGTTCAATGGGTAGAACAATATTTTCATACACATTCAGCACCGGAACAAGATTATATGCTTGGAACACAAAGCCGATTTTCCTGCGGCGGAAGATGGTCAGCGCTTCCTCCTTCAGGGAGAAAATATCCTGTCCGTCCACCATGACCGTGCCACTTGTAGGGCGATCCAGCCCGCCCAGCATGTGCAGCAGCGTGGATTTGCCGGAGCCGGATGTGCCGACAATTGCAACAAATTCGCCCTTCTTTACACTTAAATCAACTCCATCCAACGCATGAACTGCATTATTGCCGGAGCCATAAATCTTTTTCAGGTTTTTTGCCTGTAAAACTTCCATAAATGAGTACCTCCATGAAAAAATCTGTATGTATGAAAGGAAATGATCCTTTGATACATACAGATTATCGCATAGGAATCTTTCCACATTCTTTCCGGCGGAAAATGAAATCTAACAGTTTTGATAGAATTGTTGTTATTTCGGCAGAAATATGGAAAATGTACTTCCTTTTCCCGGAACGGAAGCAATCTTGATATAACCTTCCTCACCGGATATGATCTGTCGGGCAAGGTATAAGCCGATGCCGACCCCTTCCTGCTCCTGAACCGCCTTTGAGCGGTAAAAGCGAGCAAATATCTTCGCTTGCTCAGTTTCCGGTATGCCTGAACCGGTATCCGATATATCGACCCTTGCAAACATTTCATAGCTTACGGCAGAAATAGTAATGGTGCCATGCTCCGTATATTTGATGGCGTTGTCTACGATATTAGCCAGCGCTTCCGCTGTCCATTTGAAGTCGAATACGGCAAAAGCATCGGTATCTTGCAGTCGCAAAGACAATCCTTTTTCAGAAGCCTTGGCGGCATATTGTTCTACTACGCTTTCAAGCAGCGGCTGCAGCGCTGCTTGCTGAGGGGAGAGTGAAATGATCCCGTTTTCCAGTCTGGAAAGCTTTACGAGAGAATCGATCAGAAATCGCAGCTTTTCCGATTGTTTGTACAGCGCCTCCACATTTGCCTTCGCCGATGCAGGCAGAGTTTCCTCCATCAGAAGCTCGCTGTATAACAGCAGGTTTGCAATCGGCGTTTTCGTCTGGTGGGAAATGTCCGCAATCAAGGTTTTGATTTTGTCTTTTTCCTGCGCTATGTTTTGAGAAGATGCTTCTGCGGCGGAAAGATAGTGCGCAAACTTTGTTTCCAATGCAGACAGCTGGCTTTCATCAAAATTGGTTTCAGAAAAGGAGCCGGTCATGGCAGCGTCCAGCATCCTTTCGATTTCTTCCATCGTTTTTCTGGTCTTTCTCCGCTCCAATAACACAACAGCTGCCACCGCCAGAAAACACAGCAGTATGATCACAATGCCGGTTTTATTCATCTTTTGTCACCCAGCTATAACCGATTCCGTAGATGGTTTTAATGTATTTCTGTGCGCCAAGCTTATCCCTCAGACGCTTGATCGTAACAGACAAAGCATTTTCATCCACATATTCTGCGCCATCTGTCCAGATCCGGTCGACAAGGTCTCCACGGGTCATGGTTCGACCACGGTTTTCAACAAGCAGACGCAGTAATTTTTGTTCTGTTTTACTCAATTCCACTTTTGAATCTCCCACATAAAAGGTCATAGCCTCAAAGTCAAAGTGAAATAGATCCATATGGAACGGCGCATTTTTATGGTTTGACGCTTGCTTTCGCAGTTGGGTATTCACCCTTGCCCGCAAAACCGAAAGAGAAAAGGGCTTGGTAATATAATCATCAGCGCCTCTCTCCAGTCCGTCTACGATATCCAGATCGGTGTCATTGGCAGTCAGTAGAATAACAGGAATCCCGGGCGTGTTTTCCTTGATCTCCCGGAGCAGCTCAAGCCCACTGCCATCCGGCAGATTGATATCCAGCAGAACCAGGGATACACTCCCGCAAAGCAATTGTTCTCTTGCCGCTTTTAGATCATGGCAGGATATAATCTGACGGTCATCTGCTTTCAGCGCTTTGCATAAGCCTTGATTCAAACCGATATCATCTTCAACAATCAGTAATTGCTCCATGTATCTCACTCCCTCGTTATTCAAAGGCCACCATTATTTCCTTGGGTAATTTTTCGTTCTCACAGTTCAGAAGATAGGCGATTGCTCTGCTTGCAAATTTGTTCGTTTTCACTGTATCCCAATCGGCAAGCAAAATGACCTCTGCCTTGCCGTTCTCAAAATCTAATGATATTTCGCCCCATTCGCCGTCGCAGTCTGCCTGATATTCGTAGATTGCGGCGGCGATTTTCTTTTTTCGCTTGGTCTTGGATTTCTGTTTTAGCCGGACTGCATGGATTGCGCCCTCGGCAACCAAAAATTCCGTCAACTTGTCCACTGCTTTTCGGTAGGCTCGTTCTGCACCGCTGGCTGTACTGCCCTCAAACATAACCGCCAGTTCTTCAAAGGTGGGGCGGTCTTTCCATGAGCTGACACGCCCACAGGTCATGCAAATTGCTAATCGTTTTTCGAGCAAGGTCTGTTCCCGGTAATTCAGTTTCTCAAATGCCCGCTGCACCTTTTCTGCCTGTATGCCGTTCCAGAGGATATCGGTATAGTTCCAGCTATCGTCAAGGGCTACATCCTCGCCTGTTTCTTCGCCGTCCTCGTCTGTGACATAGAAAGGCTGCTGATTGCGGATACCTCGCACAACTTTCAGATAGTTTTCGGCAAGAGCAAGATCACAGTTGTATTTCTTGGAAAACTCGTTGACCGCATCCTTGGTATTGTGGTACAGCCAAGCCATTGACCGCACCATTTTGTAATTAGTCAGAGAGGATACCGACCATTTTTCTTCGCCCATGCGAAAACGGAGCATAGCATCCCGGATGAACGGATAGATGTATGTAGCATACTCTGCGCCCTTGGTAAGGTCATAGTCCATCAGTTTTTGGAGCATTTGTTCCCGGCAGGAGAGCTTTATATCTATAAATCGGTCTGTGTCGTACAAATCGCCGCCATCCACACCGAGAAAGTCTTTGATGCGCTTGTTAAGCTGCGGCTCGTAGTGGTGTAGGAAGAATGAGAAATGTATCAAATTCTTTTCCTGCAAGGCAGACAGGATATATTCGTTCAGACTGCCTACCTTTGGCGGCTCAGGTTCCAGTTGGAAGATGCGCTCTGCCACATAGGGAATGATACCATCACCGTGCGGATTGACTTGGTGTTTCGGTATGTATCCGGTCATATTCCATGTAAAATCACTCAGCATAGCGCACCTCCCTTCTCATTTCTATAAGAATCCCTTAAGACATTCTTTCATAAAAAGCATGAAGTATTTCTGCCAATTCCTGCGGTGATTCAATATTAACTTCATGTCCGGCACCAATAATCGTTTTTAATTCCACGTTCTTAAGCAATTCTGCCAATTCAATAGAAGCATTTTTATTCGCAGTATCTTTCTCGCCATATAACAATAGTGTAGGGCATGATATTTTGTGCAGAGAGTTGTTAAAGTCCAACTCCATCATGGTTTCGCATAGAAGTAAGAAATCAGCTTTTCTAAATCCCATTTGTTGAAACATGGATTTAGGCATAAATCTAAAGAGAAGATTTTGAAATTTCAGAAGCTTCTTGGGCATTTTATATTGTGTGGCGATAAGCACCAAGGAGCGAACTTTTTTCGGATATTGTATAGCATAGTTCAGAGCTAATACGCCCCCAAGCGATAAACCGCACAAATCAATAGGCTCATCATATTGATTGCAGTAATCTGAAAATGCAGCATATAGATTATCATAGGTCACTTCTTTGCTATGAACTAAATCAGGAAGATTCGGACACAAGCTGTAATCAGTAGTTTGCAAAATATCTATTGTTTTTGTCCAACTGTCAGATGTTTGTCCTAATCCATGCACATATATTTGTTTCATATTGTTCCCCCACTAAATATGTATCTTAGCTTCTGCAAGCAAAGCAGCCTGTTCCATTTCTTTTTCATAAGCTCCTTTGGCATAAGCAACATCACTTTTTGCCCGGAGTTCTTTATCTTTTGCCAGTTTCTTCATGACCTCCGCAAGGTCAGCGTCCAGAGTACCACGCTTTACATAGCGATTTATGGTGTTCAGCCTCTTTTCATATATCTGGATAATCGGATGATCGTCTGCAAGCTCTCGCTGTTCTCTGCCTTTTAGATTGCCGATCTGCCGGCAAGTGCGGTGCAGCTTGTCCCCCGGTGCATAGCCGCCGCAGTATTTGGTGTGCCTTGCGTTGGTGGTGAGGAACCACTTGCCGCAGATTTTGCATTTTTTCGGGGCATGACCAACACATAAGCCCTCAAAAAGATCAGACCGGAACATCCCTACAAAGGATACATAGTGCATCCGCTTGACCAGCTTCGCAACTTTTTCGCCGGGACGGATGACCGATATATACTGAACGGAATTGTTCAGGGTAGACATCCAGGCATTGCCCTCTGTGATAGAAAACTCCGGTGGGAAATAGGTGCCGAACATTTTCGCAAAGCCCTCTGCGGTGCGGTCTGCTTCGTTTCCGTCCGATTGTTCTGCAAAATCAAGCATCGCCTTTTGGTATTCCTCAAGGGAGTAAGCCAGATGCCCGCATACAGCGGTATAGCGCTGGAGCATCACCGCATCAGCATATTTCGGAACTTCTTCGAACGGTAAAGAATTGGTTACGGCTTTTATGGCGAACTCCACATATTTCAGAGCATTGTCCGCAGTAAAGACCCTTTCTATTCGTTCCCGGTGCTTTGGTATATCCATATAGGAGAACGGCGGCGTTTTGCTGAGAATCTCTAACATTGTCAATGCAGCTTCCTTTGCCATTGGAAAGAGTGCAGAAGTATCCTGTCCGGCATTCAGCATCCCGAGCAGCAGATTGATTTTCTCGCATTGCTCGTTCATTTTTGTAATAGTATCCGCAGGAACATTCAGTGCATCACAGGCAAGCGTGCCGACAGGGAATGTTTTGCCCTCATATATGACCGTATCCTGCCAGAAGTCCAATGTCATCAATTCTTGGTTCATGCTTACCTCCTGTCCTGTTTTTTCACTTTCTTAATTGTATCATGCTAATGTAAAGAAATCTACATCTATCAATAAGTTGTCCTGTTTTTTGAAACGGAGTTGTCCTCCGATTAGCCTGTTTTTTGAGAAATCCGTCATAACCATAATAGAAGGAGCGAAGCACCTGCCAATCACTGCGGGTGCTTCGTGCTTTCCAGAATATTATGAACGGAGGGTTTTTTATGACAATCTATGGAACCATCAAAGCGGCAATCAGTGTCAAGCAAGCCGCCGAACACTACGGGCTGAAAGTCAACCGAAACGGTATGGCTTGCTGCCCGTTCCACAATGACAGGCATCCGAGCTTGAAGCTGAATGAGGACTATTTCTTCTGCTTCGGCTGTGGAGCAAAGGGAGATGTGATCGACCTTGTGGCAAGGTTGTTCAATATGAGCAGCTATGAAGCAGCGCAAAAGCTGGCTTCGGACTTCGGACTTGACCCGAAACCGCCCACTGTCGCAGCTATGGTCAAGCCAAAGCGTCCTTATATCCGTCAGTTCCGGGAGGATGAAATGCTGTGTTTCCGGGTGCTGACGGATTATCTGCATCTGCTGGAAGATTGGAAAGTGCGGTATGCACCCAAAACACCGGAGGAGGCTCTGGATGATCGTTTTGTGGAAGCCTGCCAGATGAACTGTCCTATCGAATATATGGCAGATGTGCTGACCGTGGGTGATCTGGAAGAGCGGGTGGCATTGGTGGACGAGCTGATGAAGGAGGGAAAAATTACTTTTCTGCAAGAGTACATCACACGAAAGAAAAAGGAGGTGGCGCACCATGGCGAAGAACCGGAAAACGCCTGATATGAATTTGCCTGTCTGGTTTGATGGGCAGAACATCAACGAAGCTCTGTTTTGTGAAGAATTTCTGCATGAGCGCAGAATCATCTTCGCAAACGGAGCTTTTTTTACGCCCGATGGTCGAGTGACGGACGATCTCCCACTGCGTGGGGAGATTTACGACAAGCTGAAATTCTGTGCCGTGAACAACATCCCCCGGAAGATCACCAACATTCTGGAAGTGCTGAAACTGGAAGCGCAAGTGCCTGACTTCCCACCGGAGCAGGATCGCATCCATGTGTTCAACGGTACGCTGCTATTGAACGGCACATTTACCGAGGGCAGACCGGCTATCGTGCGAAGCCGTCTGCCTGTTGTCTACAATCCCGATGCTCCTGCGCCCGTGATCTGGCTGAACTTTTTGAATGGACTGCTCCATGCGGAAGACATTCCCACCTTGCAGGAGTTTATCGGTTATTGCCTGATCCCCTCCAACAAAGGACAGCGCATGATGGTGATTAAGGGCAACGGTGGCGAGGGTAAATCCCAAATCGGTGCGGTGCTTTCGGCTATCTTTGGCACAAACATGAAGGACGGCAGCATCGGCAAGATTTCTGAAAACCGCTTTGCCCGTGCCGATCTGGAGCACATCCTGCTGTGCGTAGATGATGATATGCGGATGGAAGCTCTGCGCCAGACCAACTATGTAAAATCCATCGTGACAGCACAAGGCAAGATGGATTTGGAACGTAAAGGCAAGCAGAGTTATCAGGGCTGGATGTTCGCCCGGCTGCTGGCATTCAGTAACGGTGATCTGCAAGCCCTGTATGACCGCAGTGACGGATTTTATCGCAGACAGCTTGTGCTGACCACCAAGGAAAAGCCGGTGGACAGAGCTGACGATCCTGATCTTGCAGAGAAGATGAAAGCTGAAGCCGAGGGTATCTTCCTGTGGGCATTTGAAGGCTTGCAGCGGCTTGTTGCCAACAACTTTAAGTTTACGGAGAGTGACCGTATCCGGGAAAACCGGGAAGCGGTCAAACGTGACAACAACAATATCTTTGATTTCATGGATTCCGAGGGATACATCCGGCGTAAAGCGGATGCGTCCATCAGCTCCAAGGATTTCTATGAAATCTATCGGATGTGGTGCGAGGAAAATTCTCTTGCTCCGCTGAAAGCCCGCAGCTTCAGCGACGCCATGATTGCCAATGCCAAGAAATTCAATCTGGAGCATTGCAACAACATCACCAACTCAGCCGGACGGCGGGTGTGGGGATTCATGGGAGTGGAAGCCATTGCACGACCTCATATAAATGGGTTTTACGGAGATTCGCCGTGTACGTACGTACCGGAGGACATTCCGGAGGAATGGCGGCAGGTCGAGTAAATCCCATTGCTGGTATGTATGTACGCAGCAAAAGAGCGTAAAACGCTTGTTATAGAAACAGCACACATCCTCTCGTTCGGGCTGTTTCTATGTCCACAGGCTTTTGAAAAAGTGTCTGTGGACACCGACTGCAAGAGGAAGTTGACACAGAAGAGCTTCATGCAGACGGGCTGACCATGGGAAAAGGCGCAGACATTTTCGCCTTGGTCAGCAGAGGTCACCGCAGTGACCGCATTCCCCCTCGGGAGAGCCCTCGGAGAGCCCACGGCACTTTGCAGCCAGTATGGATGAAAGTGTCATAGTGGGTTATTACACTTTGAAAAAGTGCCGTTCTCCAGCCTTCCGCTGTCTGCAAATCTCAAAGAAAGGAAAAATCCAATGGCAAGAAATGATGGAATAGACCGTACCGTAGCCAGAAATCAGGACTTGGAAACACCGGCTGATGTGGCGAAGGTACAGGAACACAATGAGCGTGAAAAGGACAGCTACAGCAATCAGGACATCGTGCCGGAACGTACTGCGCTGAATGTTCACTTCAAGTCTCCCACTGACGATTATGTAAAAATGTTCGAGCAGATGGAACAGGATGGCGTGATCTCCACCAGAGGTCTGAAACCGGATGCCGTCAAATACGGTGAGTTGATCTTTGATGTGAACTCTGCTTACTTCTACAATCACGGCGGCTATGAATTTGCAAAACAGTTTTATGCCGATGCCTATAAAGCCGCCGTGGAGATCGTAGGCGGTGAGCAGTATATCCTATCCGCTGTGATGCACGCCGACGAGCGCAACCAGGCAATGTCCGAAGCTCTGGGCGAAGATGTGTACCACTACCACCTTCATGTGGTTTATATCCCGGTGGTAGAGAAGCAAATTCTGTGGTCGAAGCGATGTAAGGATGAATCCCTCCGGGGAACGGTAAAGGAAACGATCACGCAGGTCAGCCGCAGTAAAAAATGGGAGTCCAAGCCGGTGCTTGACAAGGATGGTAATCCAATGTTGAACGCAAAAGGAAAAAAGATTTTGAAGTCGTCCTACAGTGTGTTGCAGGATGACTTTTTTCATTTCATGCGAAATGCCGGATATACCGATGTGGAGCGTGGAGAGCGTGGCAGTACAGAGGAACATCTGACTGTGACCCAGTTCAAGGTGCAGGCAGAACAGCAGCGCTTGGAAGCTGTGACCGGGCAGGTGGCACAGGCGAAGCGGGGGTTGGAGAATGCCAAAGCTGCCACGGAGAAACAGAAAAAGAAACTGGAAGCTCTGCAAAAGGAAACCAAAACAGCAAAGACCGTTGCTCTGACGGTGCAGGAGATTGAAACGATGGGAAAGAAAGCCACATTCGGAAATAATATCACGCTGACACCGGATGAATGCGACACGCTCAAACGCTATGCGGTCAACGGCATTATCGCCAATGCTGACAACAAGCGCTTGAAGGAGAAACTGGCTTCCGCTGAAAAGACGGTTTCCATCTGGAAACAGCGGTATGAAGCAGTAAGCGAAAAATATATGGAACTGAAACAGAAAGCCCAGCCTTTTCTGGATGCACTGGAAATTGCATCCGAAAGGGTTCGGGCTTTTATCAATTCTATCCTCATCAGAGGAAAGGAAACGCAGGAACACAAACACCCTGCCCAGAAGCGTGGACAGGATATGGAACTTTGATGGAGGAATTGCCTATTGAAGAAATATTATGAGGAAGCGAAATATAATGCGGCATTTGACCGCTGTGTGGATGTTATGAGCCAGATGCTCCAGAAGTACGGGCATCAGGTTTTGGATAAATTAGAGCAGGATACTCCACAAACGGTGGAGTGTTCCAAGGATGATAAGCAAGCGCAGCCTTTGACGGATAAGGCTGCGTAAAAATTTACAATTTACACGTTGCGTACTTGTTGCGGCTATGCTATAATATGTACGCAACGTGTATTTTTGCTTTTTTGGAGAAAAGACGAATGGATTGTAAAAACAGAATTATTAAGTTGCGTGAAAGCACAGGACTGAACCGGAAAGATTTTTGCAAGCTCGTCCATATTCCTTACCGGACTATGACCGAGTGGGAATTGGACAACCGCCATGCACCGGATTATGTGCTTAGACTTTTGGAGTATTATATCCGCAACGAGGGATTGATGGTAAAAGAAATGAGCGAAGGAGGTAGCGATTCTGAAAAAGAAGCAACTTAAATGTTATCTATATACGAGAGTGTCCACCTCCATGCAGGTAGACGGATACAGCTTGGATGCCCAGCGGGACAAGTTGCGGAAGTATGCGGCATACGAGGATATGGTCGTTGCCGGGGAGTATTCTGACGAAGGATTTTCCGGCAAGAACATCCAAGGGAGGCAGGAGTTTCAACGGATGCTGAACGACATCCAGGACTGCAAAGACGGCGTTTCCTATGTGCTTGTCTTTAAGCTCTCCAGATTTGGCAGAAATGCAGCCGATGTTCTGAACTCTTTGCAGCTCATGCAGGATTTTGGTGTCAACCTGATTTGCGTGGAGGATGGCATTGACAGCTCCAAGGATGCCGGAAAGCTGATGATCTCTGTGCTGTCTGCGGTGGCAGAGATTGAGCGAGAAAATATCCGCACACAGACAATGGCAGGACGGGAGCAAAAGGCTCGTGAAGGCAAATGGAACGGCGGTTTCGCTCCCTATGGATACAAACTGGAAAACGGAAACCTTGTCATTGCAGAGGATGAAGTGGAAGTTATCCGAGTAATCTATGATCGTTATATTCATACAAACGAGGGTGTTGCAGGAGTTGCAAAATATCTGAACCGCAATGGTTATGTAAAGAAACTAAGACAGAATAATACCATTCCGGGATTTTCAAGAGATTTTGTGAAAAATGTATTGTACAATCCTGTTTATATGGGGAAGATTGCTTACGGCAGACGAAGAACTGAAAAGAAACAGGGTACAAGAAACGAGATTCACGTGGTTGAGCAGTCGGAGTTTCCGGTTTATGAAGGACAGCACGAAGCTATCATTTCTGAAGAGGATTGGTATCTGGCACAGGAAAAGCGCAAGATCAATTCCTTTAAGCGGGAAAAGGTCAACAATCCAGACCACGCACACATCCTGTCCGGTATCTTGAAATGCCCATGCTGCGGAAAGAGTATGTACGGCAATATTGCCAAGGCTCATAGCAAGGACAAGAAAACACGGTATTATTACTACTGCAAAAATACAGTTACGCCGACAGGGCATGAGTGCAGTTTCCGGCTGAATATCGAACAGACAGAGATCAACAAATTTGTGGCGAAGATTATTTCCGCTATGGTCAACAATCCCCGATTTGTAGAAGCAATTCAAGCGAAAATCGGAACAGCGGTTGATACAGAGGATATGGAAAAGCAGATCGCCGTCCTGCAAGGGCAGCTAAAGCAAGCCTTTGGAACGAAAAGCCGCTTGGAGCGTCAGATGGATACCTTGGACATCAACGATGCCCACTATGACAGAAAGATTTTGGACTTGCAACGCCGCTATGATGAGCAGTATGATACGATAGAGGAAATCGAAGTTCAGATTGGCGAATTGCAAAGTCAGATACGCAGTATCCAGCAGGAGAAAATATCCGGCGATAACATTTATCGGCTCTTACTGGCATTTGATGAAGTCTACCATTCCGCAACAGAAGCGGAACAGAAAGAGTTTATGAAAGCCTTTATCGAGCGAATTGAAATGTTCCCGGAAAAGAGAAAAGACGGAAGCTGGATAAAGAAGATTGTATTCAATTTCCCTGTGCCTGTTGATGGCGAGGAAGTGAAAGAACTTCCCTTGGAAACTGAAACAACCGTCGAAACGGTTGTATTGGTGTCAAGGGTTAAGGAATAAAGTGTAAAAAACAACCTATTTCCAGTATTTTAGGCAATATTAGCTGACATCTAAATCACCAACTCACTTGTTTGGAAGTATGCGAGAGAACATATCTGCCCAAGCGGAAAGCAGGCAGGAAAATTGAGTTACTGGATTGGATGTCATAGCTTAACAGCAGTTCGGAGCACTCGATTTTCTATGAAATTGAGTGTGTAGAATTGCACTGATTATAGAGTGAACGGAGTTGTGAAAATGGGACAATTAAAACTGAAAGATTTATATATTGGTAAAACTGATGGATACAACGAATTTTTAGAATACGGAAGTGATGTATGCCGCAATCTATTTTTTGAGTATCCCAATCTAGACATAAGCAAATTACTTGACGGCTCAGTATATTATATCTGTGGTGATAAAGGCACTGGAAAAACCATGTTGCTCAAATATGTTGAGTCACTTATTGCAGATAATTCCGACACCAATTTTTCTCAGTTTATTCGATTTAAGAAAGATGTTGACGAAGACCAGAGAAATCAGTTGAAAAGAGCAGCACTCCCGCAAGCACCTTTTGAAGAAATCATTGAAAGTGAAATTCCAACAGATACTACTATTGATTGCGTTCTGGCATGGCAAGTATATTTAATTAAGGTAACAGTAAATCGTTTAAAAGCAACAGAGTGCGGCGTTTTTGAACGGAACGATACATGGAGCAAGTTATGCTCATTGCTAGATGCTATATACAACGATAAAAATGATACCAATCCCTTAAAGAAGATTTTACCCAAAATAAAAAAGGGCAATGTCGAGATAACGGCTGCAAGTGTGGCCAAACTAAATCTGGATCTTGAATGGACTGACGATTCGAAAAAAGCTGTCCCATTTGTCAATGTAGGCAAAAAGGTTGTCGACTTGTATAGTTCATTAACTCCTTGCGAAAATCGCATCTATGTTTTTGTTGACGAATTAGAACTCTCATTGAAGAAAACCAAAAAATACGAGAGGGACATTACATTAATCCGTGATTTGATTTTTGCAGTACAATACATGAACGAAATATCAAAATTAAATGGCTATAATGTCTTTCTAATAACTGCAATCCGAAATGAAGTATACCAACATGTCAAGTCAAAAGGCCTAGAAATAAACAAGCCCATTCACGATTTTGGCATTCAAATTGATTGGAGACAGAAAGGTGGCAACATTCAAGAACATCCTTTGCTAAAAATGCTTGCTCGACGTTTTCAATACAGTGAGGAGTATCATGGCTTGACTCCAACTCCAAATATATATTCTAATTATTTTCTACCTGAAGTCGGTCGTGCAAAGGTTCCTATTTATAATTATATCTTGGATCAAACATGGTATAGGCCAAGGGATATTATCCGCTTGTTTTCTATTATTCAATCTGTTGCTGGAGAAAAAAATTATATTGACCAGCAGACATTTGAAAGCGTCAAACAACGCTATTCAGAGGAATCATGGGCAGAATTTGAGGAAATACTGACAGTAAAATACTCCGATCGAGAAGTTGGTGGAATAAAGATTGCATTGACTGGACTCCAAGTTCCGTTTACTGTTTCAGATTTTGAAAGAAGCATAAACGGGAAAGCCAGCGTATTTGAAGAAGTGGAATTATTACAAAAGAAAAAGGCAACCTTTATATTACGTGACTTGTATGATATTGGCGTCATAGGTAACTACGGCGATTTCCCACGTTTTTCTTTCAAAGGCGAAAAAGATATCGATCCTCTCCTTCCGCTGACTTTCCATTATCCGCTTCTTAGATATTTTAAAGCATCAATCAGGAACAAAGAAAACCGGTTAGACGTATACAAATAAACAACAAGCCCTCCCGACCATCAATCATGGTAATCAGGAGGGCTTTGTTGTTCCCGCATCACTATTCTGCATCTATGTCCACTTTGAGGCCAGACTTCAACTCGACCGTATAATGGTCCTCGTGAATTACAATCTGCTTGAACCAGCGCCGGACCAGGGTTTCGTCAAATTCCGTCAGTTCGGCGGGCTGGCTTCGGATAAAATCCTGAAGTGCTGTGATACGCTTGATTTGTTCGTCTCTTGTTAGCTGGGATGCCCATCGTAGCCAAAGAAGATACACTGATATCGCGATTTAATAAAATTCAGCTGTGCGTGTATATTATTGATAATGGACAATATGCTAATGAAGTTTAGGCAGTTGCTCTCAAATATAGATGCTAGCAATAGCTACGAAGTTCTTGAAGAGACTGGTGACTTAAAAACAAACTAAAGTACTCTCTGCTGTATTATTGAAAATTGCTATAATTGCGATTGTGAATTTTGCAAACCAGGCAGGATCTGCATTGCAGAATGTGAATTTTGACGATTTTGCTCAAGCAATGACGTCGCACAAGACTTTTAGACTGAAATAACAAACAACCCTCCCGGCCATCATGGTCGAGAGGGTTTCGTGCATCTATGGGATTATCTTTCAATATCCATGTTCAGCCCGGACTTAAGTTCCACAGTGAGGTGGTCCTCCCAGACAATGATCCGCTCAAGCCATCGTTTCACCAGGGTCTCGCCGAAGGCCTCTAAGCGAGCAGGGGGCTGTTTGATGAAAGTCCTGCAGCTCGTTGATGCGGGCAATCTGTGCGTCTCTGGCAGCAGTATTGACCGTACATTTTTCTCGCTGTTCCCGGAGTTTGAAGATCTGGTCGGCAATCTCGTCGTAAAAGTCCTGCAAGAAGTAAATCAGCATAAACTAACGATCCAGTTACGCCTTTTAAAGATAATTAACGATACAGCAAGCCTGAACAATTCCTCCGTGGTAAGCAATGTATACACACCAACAATTCCCCACTTGAATACATATGCTGCAAGCAGACACAGTGGAATTCCGATACACCATGTGCCAATAATATCAATAATCATAATGGTTTTTGTGTTGCCGCCACTTCTTATAATGCCTCCGCCAAGGATCATATTTTCCACCTTGACCGGAGCATACAGGGCAAATACGATGAGCAGCGTCTTTCCAAGCTCTTTTACGCTGTCATCAACACGATATAATCCGGTATATGCTCCAGCCAAAAGAATGAGCAAAGCTGATACTGCTACTCCACCAAATAAGCCTGCATACATAATCTTCTTTGATTCTGCGTAAGCCTCATTATATTCTTTCCTACCAAGCCTTTTGCCGATCATCACACCGGCAGCCGCAGACAATCCACTAAGTGCCCCTACGATAAGCGCTTGTATCGGACCGGTAAGTGTATAGGCTGCAAGGTTTGATGTGCCAAGATGTCCATAAACAGCAGACTCTACATTTTGCCCGAGACTCCATAAAAACTTACTGATCAGAATCGGCATAATCATTATCAGATAATCCCTGATTGTGATTTTTTTAAAATGTAGAGACAATACCGGTTTATCTCCATCTTTTTTGATACATAAGACAAATCCGATAACAATAAATACAAGATTAAACAACTGCGAAATAAGTGTGGCAATCGCAGCTCCTTTTATTTCCATACAGGGAAATCCAAATTTTCCAAATATCAGCAGATAGTTCAGTCCGGTGTTTACAATAACTGCTCCAAAGCTTGCCAGAAATGGTATCGTGGCATATTCCTTACAGCGCAGCCATGAGGATAAAATATTGCTGACAGCCATTGGAATATAAGAAAGCGCTACGATTCTAAAATAAACCGTACCAGTATTTACAATACTCATATCTTTCGTATACAGTCCAAGAATCTGCGACGGAAAAACTCCAGCTGCAAGCAGGAACAATACTGACATTATAATTCCGCAGATGAGGCTCACATCAAAACTGCACCATGCCTCTTTGCTTTCTTCCGCACCAATAAACTGAGCAATTAATATCCCGGCAACCGTGCTTACTGCACCAATCATCACTGAAAAAATCAGTGAAAAATTACCGCATAATCCAACTGCCGATATATTTGTTTCACCTAACTGCCCGATCATGATCTGGTCAACAATTGAAAATGATGACTGCAGCATACTTTGCAATGTGACAGGAAGTGCTATTTTACACAACGATTTCAAAAACCTTGACATTATAATTTCCTCGTACTTTCCCTTTTTATTAAGGCAACACCGCACAATTCCCGCCTTACGGCTCAAGCACCGCTCCGGCGGCTGCGGCACGGCATCTGCGTTGCCAAAATGCTCGATAATGTCGGGTTGCGGTACCCGCATCGTGCTTCGGGGGCAAAAGCCCCTCGCACTCTGCAACCGCTGCCCCTGCTTCGGTTCGCTGTTTCCGCCACTGGCGGCGCTCACCTTTGCAGCATCCAGTATTATCTGCGCTTTTGGCTTAGCATCTGCCGCACCTCGCTCGCCGTATCGGCACTTAGAATTATGCGGTATTGCCTTAAGTTTGCTTCCTGATGAATCGTTGTGAGGGAAGGATTGCTTTCCTTACTTGCCATGCTATCATCAAAGCCAATAATCTGGATATCCTCTGGAATCCGAATGTTCTTTCCTTGCAAAAACTTCATAAATCTGCAACATCTACGATTCTAATCCTGTTCTGTGTCATTTCCATTCCTTCTTCTGTGGCATTATGATTATATGGTACATGATAAATGTGAAATTTACAAAGGTTAAGCGCGTAACCCACTACAAAATTTGCATTCGATTTTTGTGACGTTTTACTAATGTATTACGCATTTTCAGCAATCTGAATACACATGAAAGCTACTTATGGACATAAAAATGACAGGCAGTTTTTTTCACCGTGAAGGAAAGATTCCATCATGGGTTAATCATTTATGACATTCTTATTTTAATAGGTAAGACAAAAAGTAAAAATAATTGATAGTATTGTGTATAAGGGCCGTTCACAGTAGCGGAATTAAAGATGGAGCGCACAAATACATTGTGACTGGCGTGCAAAAGAACAGTGGGCCAAAAGCTGTGCGCTTTCAGGCAGAGGGCGTTGACAGGGAAAGTAAAGCCCATGACCATAACGAAAAAACAGAGAAGCGAGCAATGAACAAAAATAGCGGCTAAAGTGACAAGTGTAAAAACCTGGCAGCTGGTGCCCCTCTTGACAAAAGAGAAAGCTGTGATAAAATAGTTCAAAAATGAACAAAATACAGAAAGGAGAATGCGAAATGCAGCTGGTCAACCCGCTGGAGCAACAGAACGCGGTAAAAACGTTATATTCTGAATTTGTCAGCCCGGTGTGCGCTAAATATGGCTTAACGCGCATTGAGCTGGATATTTTGCTGTTTTTAGCGAACAACACCCGCTATGATACGGCAACCGATATTGTGGAGGTTCGCTTTTTAGCAAAATCTCAGGTGTCGGCGGCAATCAAAAATCTGGAAGCCCGCGGCTGCTTGCGGCGGGAATACCAGTTGGAAAATCGCAAAACCGCCCACCTGCGCCTGTGTGACCCCGCGCAGCCGATGATAGCGGCCGGGCGCAGCGCACAGGAACAGTTTGGCGCGGCGCTGTTGGATGGATTTACCCCCGAAGAGCTGGAGCATATGCAGCGCAGCATGGAGCGCATCCGCAAAAACGTGGAAAAGTATCTGGAGGATAAAAGCAATGACAATGTTGATTAAATTTATCGTGTGCTTTATTGCCGGCATCGGCGCGGGCCTTGGCACCGGCTTTGCCGGCATGAGCGCGGCGGCGGTCATCAGCCCGATGCTCATTACCTTTTTGGATATGCCCGCTTACGAGGCTGTGGGCATTGCACTGGCCAGCGATGTGTTGGCCAGCGCAGTCAGCGCTTATACTTATGGCAAAAACAAAAATCTGGACATTCGCAACGGCGTTGTGATGATGGTATCGGTTTTGTGCTTTACCATGGTGGGCAGCTGGATCTCCAGCCAGGTGCCCAACAGCACGATGGGCAGTTTCTCGGTATTTATGACATTCCTGCTCGGCGTTAAGTTTATTGTAAAGCCGGTTATGACCACCAAGAACGCAATGGAAGCGGTAGATCCCAAAAAGCGGTTTGTACAGTCGGTGATCTGTGGTGTGATGATCGGCTTTATCTGCGGGTTTATCGGTGCAGGCGGCGGCATGATGATGCTGTTGATCCTGACCAGTGTGCTGGGGTATGAGCTGAAAACCGCTGTGGGTACCAGCGTATTCATTATGACCTTTACAGCCTTTACCGGTGCCGTCAGCCACTTTGCCATCGGCGGTATGCCGGACCTGTGGTGCCTGGTGTTCTGTGTGGGGTCCACGCTGTTGTGGGCGCGCATTGCCGCACGCTTCGCCAACAAGGCCAGCCCCGCCACCCTGAACCGCGCCACCGGCGTTGTGCTGGTTGTGCTGGGGGTGGCGATCATGGGGGTAAACTACATTAAATAATTAGAAATTAGCAATGAAAGGAAAAAGCGCACAGCGCCGATAGATCGGGCGCTGTGCGCTTTTTTATATCGCTTAGTAAATGGATTACTGGACGTCGGAGGAAGAGTCGTCGGAGGAAGCTTCGGTGGATTCTTCGGCTTTCTCGGTGGGGTTTTCGGGCAGGGGCTCGTTATCTTTGGCGAGGGCGGCGTTCAGTTCGTCTTCGCGCATCTTGTTGATGGTGCTTTCAATGGTAAAGCACTTGTTCAGCGGCTGGTAGATGCACAGCAGGGCAGGAAGCATCGGCAGCCAGAAGTTGGTGAACGGCAGAATGATCGTCGTCAGCGGGAAGAACAGCAAAATGGCGCCCCAATACACGGCTTTGATGGCGATGGCACCCAGGCTGCGGGGCAAGTAGCCCAAGAACAGCAGCAGGCTGTTTTTCAAAATGCCGTACAGCGGCAGATCCAGCAGGGCAATCTGCGGCCAGATGTAACTTTCCAAGCCCAGCGTTACCACAAAGCTTAGGATCAGCAGCACCCAGGTAACAATACCGGCGCTGATGACCGACATGTGGAACAGGGTAAAGATCTGCATCGAAAGCACCAGGCCGGTCAGCATGCCGGGAATCAGGCTTTCCCTGGCGTTGCGCTTCCACACGCGGCGGTAGGTTTCCCACCAGTAGCCAGGTTCATCGCGCAGGCTGCGCAGCACGGTATCAGCCATGGCGCTCAGCTCCGGGCCTGCAATCAGGCCGCCGATGATACCGGCCAGCAGCATGAACAGCAGCGCGTGCGTTTCAACGGCAAAAAACATACCGATAATGAAAGGCAGGCAGCCCAGGAAAGCCAGGAAACCGGCGCGGAAAAAGTTCCACATATCGCGGCCCATAATTTCGGCCAGGCGGGCAACACCCTTTTTGCGCGGGGCGTCCGGGCGCACGCCCGGTCCGGGACGGGTAAAGCGGTCAGAAGAGAAAAAAAGTCCCATGGCGGTAGAATCTCCTTTGTTTTAACAAGCACTGCGCTTGAAATATACTTATTTATTATATCAGTGTTGGCGGCCAAGAGCAACAAAAAAATGCGGGTGGGGTGTGGGTGGTATGCCGCGGTGACATGTAAAATCTGGTTTTAATCTTTACAAATCATTACAAAACAAGTACAATAAATCTATACGTTGCCCGGAGCTTTGGGCCGGGCAGGATTTTATCCATCCAGCTGTATGAGCAGAAAAGAGGACCCAGCCGATGAAACGTAATATCCTTTGCACTCTGGCCGTTATGGCAGCTTGTGCGATCCTGGTTGCCTGCGGCAAAACCGATGATCAAATCTCGCCCATTACGCCGGAATCCAACGCCGCCAGCAGCGAGGCCGAGGCTACCCCGGAACCCACCCCGACCCTGCCCCCGTATGAAGCCAATGTGCTGACCGGCGAGGCTAAAGGCGAAAATTATCCAGAGGGCCAGCGCATTACCGCCCTTATGGTGAACAACCTTGTGGACGCCCGCCCGCAGCGTGGCCTTTCCAAGGCGCAGATGCTGTTTGAAATCAAGGTGGAAGGCGGCATCACCCGCTTTATGCCGGTGTTCAATGATTACCACGATATTGATGAGATTGGCCCCATCCGTTCCGGCCGTGACCAGTTCTTCCAGCTGATCCTGCCCTGGCAGGCCCTGTATATCCACGAAGGCCAGTCTGTTGTCATGCAGCAGTACGCCCTGGATTATGATTACGGCCTGCTGAACAACAACGATGGTGCTTCCGGCTACCGTGATTACAACCGTGTGAACTGGCGCGGCCTGAGCTATGGCAACGGCCTGGCACTGGAACACACGATGTACACCAGCGGCGAAAACATTGAAAAGTATATCACCAACAACAATGTGGATATGAACCGCACCTACAATTCCACTTTCTTTAACTTTGTGGATTACCGCCAGGATAACCCGGTGCGCGACCTGACCCAGTCCCAGGATTCCCAGCTGACCACCAAGGACGGCCCGGTGGTGAAGGACGGCGAATATGTGGAGATCAGCCACAGCCAGTCCTACAAGACCCGTTTCCTGTACGATAGCACCAACAACGTCTACCTGATGCAGCAGAACTTCTCCGGCAACTGGCGTGATACCATTGACGAAGAGTACAACGATTATCAGCTGCAATTCCCCAATGTGATCGTTCTGTTCACCGATATTCACACCTACCCCGGCCACGAAGCCAAGGACCTGCAGTATGTAGAATACAGCTGGGGCGGCATCGGCTATTACTTCTATGGCGGCAAGTGCGAAAAGATCTACTGGCAGAAGGGTACCCCGCTGGAAGCCCTGCGCCTGTACTATCTGGACGAAAACGGCCAGTGCAGCGATACCCCCTGCGAGATCAATATTGGCAAGAGTTATGTGACCATTGTGGATGTGGACGAAGCCATCAACCTGAAGGTGGGCAACCTGGCCGACTTTGACCTGGATGCCGCAACGGTAAGCGCTTCCAACACTTCCATTGATGCCGACGCCAAGGCGGGTGAAAGCCTGGGGGCTTCCACCACCGACCTGGTCAGCGCAGCGCGCAACAACCAGGCTGTGGGCAACACCGAAAGCAATACCCAGAGCACCACCCAGAGCAGCACCACCACCAATACCAGCAATGACAGCCAGAGCGCGGAGTCTGCCCCCCAGCAGGACAACACCCCGCAGCAGGATGCCGCCGACCAGAGCAGCGCAGATGACACCGCCAGCGATGACAGCGGTGAGGATATCCCCTGGGCGGATTGAGCGTGACGCCGGAGCGCCACGCTCCTGCACCTCTCCTTTGAAACCACTCCATCGCAAAAAAAGCATGTCATCATGCCTTTTTCGCTCGCAAGGTATTCCAAGCGTCGGCGCATGTCTGCCGCTTGGAATGGCTTTTAGAATTTTTTTCGACAGTCTAAAGTGCCCGCCCGCAGGGCGGGTACTTTTTTATAACAGGAGTCTGTATGACTGAGCGTTCAAACAAGAAAAAATACCCCCTGTGTGCCGCAGCCCTGGCGCTGGCTGTGCTGCTGGCAGGCTGCGCCCCGGCGGAAGGCACCGCAGCGGCCACAGCGCAGCCCACAGCAGAGCCGACAGAAGCACCCACCCCAACGCCGGAACCCGAAACGAACCCCCTGACCGGGGAGCAGGGCGATTATACCAACCAGCGCCCGGTGGCGGTCAGCATCCGCACCGGGGATGGCAGCACCCCCCAGTGGGGCATTGCCGCTGCGGATGTGCTGATCGAGGGCGTGACCGAGGGCAAGACTGCCGGGCTGACCGCGGTGTTTGCCAGTGTGGACAGCGTGGAAAAAGCCGGCCCGGTGGCCCCAGGGCGGGATCTGCCGCTACAGCTGGTGCTGCCGCTGAATGCCGTTCCGGTACACATTAACAAAAGCGTGTATGCTTCCAACCTGCTGAACGTGCTGCAATACCAGGATCTGGACGGCTACCATGCGGGCACCGCAGGTTTTGCCTTTGACGAGGACCGCGCCAACAGCGGCTACCGGGAGGAAAACTGCTGGTACACCACAAAAGATCTGATCAATACCGGCCTGGCAACCTATAACACTGATACCGCCGGTGCCAACATGCCGCTGTTCCACTTTATCCAGCGCAAGGACCCGGAGCAGCAGAATGCCAAAAGCCTGTATATCACCTTTTCCAACAAGGATACCGAAGAACTGGTTTATTCGCCGGAAGTGGGCCTGTACCTGAAAAACAATGCCGATGGCAGCCCCATGATGGATGCGGGCAATAACGAGCAGGCAGCGTTCACCAATGTGTTTGTACTGTATGCTTCCTCCGGCGTAAAGGATGACGGCGTGACCCGCCAGTATGACCTGACCGGAGGCACCGGCATTTACCTGACAAAAGGCGGATGGGAGACCATCCAGTGGACCAAGGGCGATGCCACAGCGCCGCTGCAGTTGACCGATACCAGTGGTAAAACGCTGGATGTGAATCCCGGCAAGAGCTTTCTTGCCATCTGGGGCGGCTATTATGGCCAGGCCCTGCGCCTGTTGGACGGGGACGGTAACGAGCAGGCATTGCCGGAAAAACCGGCCCTGCTGGACAGCGCCGTGCCGGACGAAGCCGCCGAGGCTGCTGAGCTGGAACAGCAACGCGCCCAGGCCCTTGTGGATGCCCAGGACAAGCTGAACCAGGCCCAGACTGCCCTGAATGAAGCCCTGCAGGCCCAGCAGGATGCAGCCGGAACGGCAGACAGCGCCGATGACGATGCCGCCAGCCAGCGTGTGGCGGAGGCCCAGGCGGCCTATGACGCCGCCGCTGCCGAGCTTGCCGCTTTGCAGCCCGCGGAGGAACCCGACGGGAACACCGAGCCCGCCGCCGACAGTGCCGAGGAACCCCAGAGCGAACCGGATTCAGCCAACGGGGAAAACGCAGGCTGACCCACAACAGAAAACCCAAAAATAAAATGCCGTCCCTGCCAAAACAGGGGCGGCATTTGGTTGATATTGGCGGTGTTGACGGGATTACTCTTCCGCACCGTCCAGGTAGCCATAGGGCACAATGTCAAAAGCTTCGGCAATATGGTCGCGCATCCACATTTCGGCGTCCAGGCGCAGGCTGTAGCCACAGCCGGGGTCGGTCATCCATTCCTCCGGCTTGTGCTGCGGCAGAACGTGGTTGGCCATCATGTTCATGATCACGCCGCCGTGGGTGATGCAGGCAGCTTCCTCGGTATGGGTGCGCAGCTGGTATTCAAACAGCTTCATCAGCATCACGTTGGTGCGGTCGTAGAAGGCTTTGCGGTCCTCGGCACCATCGGGGTTGGTGCGGCTGGTGGGGTCCATCCACTGGGCAAACTCCGGGTCCTTGACCAGTTCAGTGATGGGGCGGTTTTCAAACTTGCCAAAGTTCATCTCCCGCAGGTCCTGCAAAATCGTGAGCTTGGCGTTGGGGAACAGCACTTCCGCTGTTTGCTGGGCGCGCAGCATGGGGGAGCAGAACACAAGCGGAACATCCGGATACTGGAACTTGGCTTTCAGCTCCTCCAGCTGGGCGCGGCCCTCCGCGCACAGGGGCAGGTCTGTGCCGCTGCCGATATAGCGGCCATCCAGGTTGCCCTGGGTCAGGCCGTGGCGGATCAGATGCAGTTTATAATATTTCAAAAACAAAACCTCCTGACGGATATATGTTGCAAAAAGAGATTACAAAATGGTTACAAAATAAGAACGGGTGAAAAAAGACACACAATATTTGTACAGGAAAACACGCAAAATGTCAATATCTAGTTTGTTTGGCCCGCTTTGAAGGAAATACCGAAAAAATTGACAAAAAATTGGCGAATTTGATGTTTACAAATCGTTTTTTGGCAGATATAATTTACACCATGTAGAATGCAGTAGAGCCCGCATTTGTGCCGCAGCCAAAAGCGGCGCACAAAAGCGCGGTTCCTGCCAATAGGATGCCTACCCGGCCCAACACGGCGCAGCGAACCCTTAAGCTACATTCCGGTGTGCTTTGGGGGATTTCTGCGCATTTTGGGGTCTTTATCTGCCGCAAGCCCGGCAGGGTGTAAGGCGGCAGGCAGCGGTGCAAACCCGCAAGGCGGAAAACAGAACGGCGGGGGCGTGCCGGCCCCTAAGGTGCTGCAGGAACCGGCGGAATGTCCGGCCCCTGCGCCCTGGCGATGCAGCGCAAACCCTGTGCGGCTTTTGCGCGCTGCGTTCTGGTAAAGTGTGAAGGATGGCAACAAGATGGCAATGGAATTTAACCGCATCATTACCCTGCTGCGCAAAGAGCGGGGCATTACCCAAAAACAGGCGGCGCAGGAGCTTGGCATCAGCCAGGCGCAGCTTTCCCATTATGAGAAAGGCATCCGGGAATGCGGCCTTGAATTTGTGGTGCAGATTGCGGATTACTATAATGTTTCCTGTGACTACCTTTTGGGGCGCAGTGCAGAGCGCAGCGGCCAGACCATCAAGGTGGAAGAGCTGCCCGATGCCGGCGGCGCAACCTCCGGCAGCATTTACCGCGGCAGCGTGCTGCCCACCATGTATAAAAAACTGATTGAAAATTCGCTGGACATTTTGTTTGACCGGTTGGATCAGTGCAAGGATAAGCGGGTGGTTACTTCCGTCAGCAATTATCTGATGCTGGCCGTCTACCGCATGTTCCGCCGCCTGTACCAGGCTGCGCCGGGCAATGTGGCCAGCATGTTCCGCGTAACGCCCGCCCGCTGGGAGCGTGACGCCGATGCTGCAATGTTCTTGCAGGAAGGTGAGCTTTCGGCCACCATGGCAGGGGAGAACGGCGCATGCCCCGACCCCGCTGCCTTTGAGATGAACACCGAGACCCTGGCCAGGGATTACCCGCGCCACGCCACCAGCCTGATGAACCTGATCAAGAACAGCGAGGAAGTCATCCACAAGCACAATGCCTGAACCGGATGCCGCTGCAAAATAACAAAAATTCTGCCTGCCCCAAGGGATTGGGACAGGCAGTGTTTGTATAAGGGTGAACGGTGCGGCAGAGCTTACAGTTTGGCAAGCTCCTTGCGGCAGGCTGCACAGATGCGCTTGCCGCGGAAAAGAATGCTATCCCCAGTTACTTCACCACACAGGTCACAGCAGCCGTCTGCGCGGTACTTGCGCAGCAGGATGGTATCACCATCGGTAAAGATTTCAAGGGGAGTATCAGTGGTGATACCAAACGAATCTCGCAGTTCCTTGGGCAGAACAAAACGGCCTAAGCTGTCAACACTGCGGATGATTCCAGTAGATTTCATAGGCTAACCTCTTTCATATGTAGTACATCACCCGGAAAAAGCGACACCAACGCTTTTTGTATACACAGTATACCTTTAATTTCCACCAATGTCAATATTTGGAAATCGAAAAAATGAAATTTTCCGGCGTTTTTGACAAAAAAAGAAAAATAACGTTTTATCGTGTATAAAAATTGTAATTTATGTACGTTTTGGTCATCTTTTGCTACAACTCTGATACCAGTACAGGATATGATACAGATAACGATGGTAGATTTGGAAAGGTTGGTGTGCAGGATGACAAGATACAAACAGGAAAGCGCAAAATATCGCAAAATAGTTGCGGTAGTCCTGATATTGTTGGCAGTGCTGGCGGCCGTTTGGCTGGCGGAAAGATGGTATACCAGGCATAAAACATCGGCGGCTGCAGCGGGTGTAAACCCCATCGGCCAGCTGCTGACCGGCCAGCCCGACCCGGCGGAGCCTTATACAGGTACCATCAGCCTGGTGGTGGCCGGGTATGACCGTTCGGCGGAGGACGGCGAAGAAGAGATCGGCCTGACGGATATGATCCTGTATCTGCAGTGGGACTGTGACCGGAACAAGCTGGAGGTGCTGCAGGTTCCGCCCAGCCTGTATGTGGGGTGGAGCACCGGACAGGCGGAAGCAGGCGAGGGGGAAGAAAACGCCGCAGACCCCACCGGCCAGGGCAGCACAACGGGGCGTATCAATGCCGTAGCCAGGGAGACAGGCGGTCTGCAGGGACTTTGCGATGAAATCACCGCCATGACCGGCCTGCCGGTGGATGGCTACCTTGGCATGGACCTGAACGGCCTGGGCGATATTGTGGAGTACATCGGTGGGGTAGAAGTGGATATTCCGCAGGAAATAGAGAACGGCGGTTCCTACCTGCCCAAAGGCAGGTACCTGTTGGACCGCAGCTCGGTGGAGTTCCTGGTGCGGGAACGCCGCAGTTATGCGTATGGTGATATGGATCGCCAGCGCGTGCTGCGCAGCGTGTTTGCCGGATTGCTGCGGTATGCCCAAAGCTGTACCCTGGTGGATGCCGCCAAGCTGGTGCCGGTCATTATGCCCTATATGCAGACCAATTTGGATATGGATACCCTGATGCAACTTGCCGCCAGCGCGGAGAGCCTGCAGGCAGAACAGGTGGTGTTTACCATCCCCAGTGCTTACGCAGTGCAGACGAACAGCGTCAGCGCGATTGTGTGGGACCCAGAGATTATGGCACCGCTGCTGCGGGTGCGCTTTGGGCTGGACTGTGACCCGCAGGACCTGAACCTGCCCGCCCCCGCGCTGGAAGCCAGCGAAGCGGACGCGGGGGAGAGTTATGCCTATTCTGATTATATCGAAGGCAGCGTGCAGAACCTGAGCGAGCTGGCAGGCGGCGAAGAATGAATCTCCAGAGTCAATAGGAAAAAATTTCCGCACAAAAGTTGTAACAAAACGCAGAGCTGCATCGTTTTATTGAGTGAAACCAGGAACGAGAACATTTCCCCTGCATCACAGGCAGGGGCAGATTAAAGATAAGGCAGAACCGCATCCGGCAGGGCAGCACACAAACCGCCAGGCGGATGCGGGGGCGCCATAGAGTTGTAAGGAAGAAAAGATGGCAGTTTACAGAAAAAAGCAGCCTGCCCGCCGTCCGGTGCGGCGCGGCTGGAAGCGGCACGCGCGCACAGGGATGTTCCTCTTCGCGTTTGCGCTGGTGGCCGTTACTGTGGGGGTGATTTTGCCCCACGCGGGGGTGATGAGCGCTGCGGCAGAGGGCAGCACGCTGACAGAGAAGATTTTTACCACCGTGCAGAACAAGAACCTGCCGGTAATCGCAATCGACCCCGGCCACGGCGGCACTGACCCCGGCAGCGAGGGCAGCGGCCTGTGGGAGTACGAGATGACCTGGCAGGTGGCCAACGAGCTGGTAAACCTGCTGGAGCAGGATGGCCGCTATGCCCCGGTGCTGACCATTACCGAGGAAGAAAGCCAGAACAGCGATATGCCGCGCGTGGAACCGGCGGAACGCGCCCAGCGCGCGAATGACGCGGGTGCAGTGCTGCTGTTTTCTATCCATGGCAATTCCGATCCGAGCGGCACGGCCAGCGGCTTTGAATGTTACGCCATTCCGCCGGGGCAGCAATACCATGACGAGAGCGTGGCCCTGGCCCGCCTGACCGCCCAGAAGATCACCCAGACCGGCCAGCCCCTGCGCGGGCAGGACGGTGTGCGGTACATTTATTTTGATACATACGATAACCGCATGGTGTATGAATCCAGCGACGAGACCCCGCGCAATGAACCGACCTTCCGCCTTTTGGCGGACGCCGACTGCCCGGCGGTGCTGGTAGAACAGTGCTTTTTGACCAACCCCCAGGATGCCGCCCGCCTTGCCACCCCCAGCGGCACCAAACAGGCCGCAAAGGCGTATTATGAGGCAATATGCGAATGGATGGAAGGCAGGTAAAAGGCAGAAAGTAGGAGTTGAAGGTAATTAGGAATTAGAAATGAGAAATTAGCAAAAAAGAACCGGTGCAGTTTGGGCGGGGTTCGTAAAACAGTTAAACCGACCTATGGTTACGATCATAGGCCGGTTTTTATGTTATGCACTGGCGCGGCAGCGCCCAGGGCTCCCTTGTGTAAAGGGAGCTGTCAGCGAAGCTGACTGAGGGATTGCTTTACCGCAGCATCGATATACTCACAAACTCCACAGAAATTTCTGCCGACATCGTTGTTGGGAATACGGATGACTCTCAGACCATATCCCTCCAGAAAAGCGGTGCGGTCTGCATCTTTTTTGATGTTTCTATCCTCATAGTGTTGAGAACCGTCCAACTCAATGACAAGCTTTGCTTCTGCGCAATAGAAGTCAGCGATATATTTTCCCAACACCTTTTGTCTGGAAAAACGGACAGGGTAGGACCGCAGAAAATCATACCATAGGTGCCGTTCTTCCTTGGTCATTTCTTTTCGCAGCTGTTTTGCCAAAGGAACCAACTGCTTATTGTGCTTTGGCTGCATGACAATCCCTCCGTCACGGCTTACGCCGTGCCACCTCCCTTTACACAAGGGAGGCTTTGGTGCTGCGCAAAATTGCAGACCGTACAATACACCGAAAGGTGTATAGAAGTGCGCCCTATCCCAGAACTCGGATAGGGCGCATTATC
>NZ_JAQFEN010000007.1:0-145377 GCF_027689445.1 Gemmiger qucibialis
AAGCCAAAAGCGCAGATAATACTTTGTGTATTATCGAGCATTTTGGCTTAGCAGATATCGTGCCTCAGCCGCCGGAGCGGTGCTTAAGCCGTCAGGCGGGAATTGTGCGGTGTTGCCCAAGGGCGATAAATAACATTTCCTGCCTTTAACAGTTCAACACCTCCTCTCCTACGCGGGCACATCCTTTTGTGGTGTGCCCGCGATCTTGGATTCTATTGGAAATTAGCAATTCGAAATGGGAAATTAGGGCAATACCGAAAGGAGCTCTCCATGCCAAAAGCCTCTGACAACATCAAGATTTACCGCAACCCCAATGGGCCGGTAGTGTCCACCGTTAACCGCAGGGTGTTGGAACAGGACGGCCTGACCTTCAAGGATATTGACGGCACCGGAACGCTGTCCCCCGTCAACGACTGGCGCAACAGCCCGGCCGAGCGCGCAGCGGCTTATGTTAAAACGTTGAGCGTGAAGGAAAAGATCGCCCAGCTGTTCATTTCGGACTGGCGGATGGCCAAGTACCCCATCACCGGCCCCATGGCGGACCTATATAAAGATATTGAGAAAAAGACTGACGAGACAGGCATTCTGGATGAGGGCGAATTCCGCGGCAAGACAATTTTCGGCGAGCAGTACTTGCCCGGCACCTCTCTCCTGCTCAAAGACTGGTTCAACCGCCATGTTATCCTGCGTGCCAACGCCACCCCCGCCGATTTGGCTGATTGGATGAACCAGGCGGATGCAGTGTGCGAGGAGTGCGAGCACTTTATCCCTGTGGCAGCGGCGTCCAACTCCCGCAACGAGAATGGCGAGCTGGTGTTCGGAATGAACGATGCGGGCGGCGTGCTGGCAACCTGGCCCGGTACCTTGGGCATTGCCGCCGCCGTTAAGGGCAGCAAAATTGATCTTGTGGACAAGTTTGCCGATACCATCCGCCGCGAATGGAACGCCTGCGGCCTGCGCAAAGGCTATATGTACATGGCGGACGCTGTGACCGACCCGCGCTGGCAGCGTACCTACGGTACTTTTGGCGAGGATCCGGCCCTGATCAGCGAGATTATGGCCCATATTATCCCCCGTATTCAGGGCAGCGACCATGGTGTGACCGAGGATGGCGTTGCGGTAACGACCAAACACTTCCCGGGCGGCGGCGCGCGCGAAAATGGCTTTGACCCCCATTACGCTGCGGGCCAGTGGAACGTGTACGCCACCCCCGGCAGCCTGGAAACCTACCACCTGCCGCCGTTTGCCGCGGCCGTCAAGGCGGGAACTTCTTCCATTATGCCGTATTATTCTAAGCCCGCAGCAGCAAAAAGTGCGGTGCAGCATGATCTAGCAGGCAATACCGTGGAAATGAAACCTTATGGCTTCGCCTACAACAAGTATTTTATCGATACCATGCTGCGCGGTCAGATGGGTTTTGACGGCTACATCAACTCCGATACCGGCATTGCCCACAACATGGCCTGGGGCGTTGAAATGCTGGATGTGCCGGAGCGCATCGGCTTTGCCGTGGCCAATGCAGGCGTGGATATCATCAGCGGCCTGTTTGATAACGAAGCCGGCATGGAAGCCTACAACCGCGGCAAAAATGGTTATTATGAAACCCACCCCCTTCCGGAAGGCTTTGCCAAAGAGGAACTAACCCTGACGGATGAAGCACTTGACCGTGCCGTGGCCCACACCCTGACGGAACTGTTTGCCCTGGGAATGTTTGAGAACCCCTACCGCGACCCGGACGAAGCCGCACGCATTGTGGCCACCCCCAGCGATTGGGAAGCCGCCGCGGATGCCCATCACCGCAGCGTGGTGCTGTTGAAAAATGACGGTACCCTGCCCCTGACCGCCGACAAGCGCGCGAACAAAAAAATCTATGCCGAAGCATTTTTGAAAAACGCCAAGCACGCCGCGGATTCCACTGCCGCGCTGCGCAAAGAGCTGGCCGATACCTGCACCCTGGTGGATGACCCCGCCCAGGCGGATTTTGCCCTGCTGTTTGTCTCTCCCTCCTCCGGCGAATATTTTAACGCCACCCCCGGCTATCTGGAGCTGGATATCTGTGAGGACAAGACGGTCTGCAATGTAGATGCGAACGGCAAGCCGATGGCCGACACCCACACAGAAACCACGCTGCATGGGGGAAAACGGCTGGCTGAGATTGCCGCATCGGTACACGCAAACGGCGGCAAGGTCATCACCAATGTGAACATAACGCTGGCCTGGCAGCTGGGCAATGTAGAGCCGTTGTGCGATGTACTGCTGGCCGGGTTTGACACCTACCGTTCTGCTACGCTGGATGTTATTTTTGGCTGTTTTGCCCCCACCGGCAAGCTGCCCCTCACCCTGCCCCGCGGGGATGCCGTGCTGGCCGTGAACGCCGACGGCGTTTGCATCAGCCCCAACGATGTGCCCGGTTACGACAAAGATCGCTATATGCCCGATTCCCTCAAAGACGAGAACGGCAAAGCCTATGCTTACCGCGATGCTGCGGGAAATTATTATGAGTATGGATTTGGGTTGGAAGGATAAGCCTGTTGGTGCGGCAAGGCAAAACGACGTAAAACGATTAGTAATTAGCAATGAGTAAATGAAATAAGGCAGGACCCGGTGCCATTTCCGCACCGGGCCCTGCTTTTTGCTGATTGGCTTAAAAAATAAATAACAATGAATAAAGAATAATGGTGACGGACTGCGGTGCGCTGCTCAGAAATATTAGGTGGGTTATGCGTTAAAAATATACGCCAGAATAAGCGTTCATCGTGGTCGGATAAGCATGCCCTACAAGCGATTGCGTTACAAATGCTATGATTTGCAATGCCACAAAGCCCGCAGGACGATGACAAGCATCGTCCCCTACAAATCGTTTGTAGGTTTGCGGCAAAGCATTTACGTTTCTCCCCGGCGCGATGGGGCAGCGGGGACACTGCAAATCCGCAGCATCCCCTGCTCCACCTCAAATTCCTAATTGCTCATTTCTAATTGCAGATACACCCTAACAGCTTTCTAACTATTTTTCGCTTTCCATCGCTCCAGCTGGTATTGCTTATCCGCAATCACCTTATCAATACCGGCAGCGTGGAGTTCGGAACGGAAGAGGGGCAGCGCTTCTTCGGGGTCCAGGTAGCCGCTGAGCAGCGCATTGTTATACTTGCGCACAATTTCCAGGCAGCTGTTCACCGTGGGGCGCAGCTCGATTTTTGGAGTATAGGTAAAGCCATATGCTTCGGAGGTTATCACGTCCGTCGGGCCGGTGTATCCCACCTCGGTTCCGTCTGCATTCACCCAGGTGCTGGCGGCCTGGCAGTTGGGCTGACCCCAATGGACGGTGCTCCACTCGTTGGCGGGCAGCTCGTCAATATTGGTCACATGGTCAGCATCCAGGCGGCGGTAGTCCACACCCTCCACGCCGTACAGCAAAAGGTCTGCGGCCTCGCGGTCGGTGTACAGGTATTGCAGCAGCTGCATCCCTTCGCGCTTGTGTTCACTGCGGGAGGAAATGCACCACCCAATGTTCAAAACGCTGGTGTTCTGCAGCTTGCTACCCAGCGTAATGCTGGTCAGACGCTGTTTGGTGCTGCGTGTTACGCTGACAACGTTCTGCTCCGCAACGCGGTGGGAGAATGCAACCCCGCCATACATCTGCATCAGGCGGGTGTTGGGCGCATTGGTCAGGGGGGCATCTCTCAAAATCAGACCCTCGGTATACCACTGGTGCATCTGATTGCACAGTTCCTCATACTCCGGGGTATCGTACAGGTTTACCACCTCGGTGCCGGTGTTGTGCAGCAGCACGCCAAGGCCGTTGTTCAGAGGGTCACAGTCCAGCATCATCAGGGTCTGGCCAAAGTGTGGTACCAGCGGTACGCTGCTGGGGTTTTGCTGTTTGGCAGCCAGCAGCAGGGCGTGCATATCTTCCATAGTTTGGATGCTTGCCGCATCGATGCCCAACTCGTCCAGAACATCGGTGCGTGCCTCAAAGCCGATGGCCACCGCAGATGGATTATTGCCCGGCACGGCAATCAGCTTGCCATCGTACCGCATGCAGTTCCAGCGGTCCTGGCTCACAGCTTCTTTCAGCGTTGGGAACTCTTCCAGCCAATCATCCAGCGGTTCGGTAGTGCCATCCGCGGCTAGGCTGAACATATTTTCGGCGTCCGTATAGCAAAAAACGTCGGGTTCTTTGCCAAGCAGCAGTTCGCGTTCCAGTTCTGCATTATAGTTGGTGGTGGACTGTTGGGAGATCTCTACCGTAAATCCAAACTTTTCCGCGGTCAGTTCGCTCAATGCTTCGCCAATGCGCTGGCACGCGGCTTCGGAAGAGGACCCTACCGTGCGCAGCTTGATAATGGGCAGCGGGTCCGCCTGCTTGGGACTGCCACAGGCGGTCAGCAGCATAACGCTAAGTGCTATTGCGGCAGCTGCCGCCGCATGATACAGTTTCAGCTTCATTTTTCCTCCGTGTGGCGTTCCTCCTGCGGGGTAACGTCCATGATCTTTTTATAGGTATAGGAAAAATGCGAAAAATTATTGTACCCCAGCTTGGCTGCAATAAAGCCGACCGGCAGCGTTGTGGTACGCAGCAGGGTGCGGGCGGTTTCCATTTTGCGGCGGGTCACATATTCTTTCAGGCTGTAGCCCGTCTGCTTTTTCATCAGGCGGGTCAGATAGTCAGGGTTCAGATGAACATATTCGGCCAGCTCATCGCGGCGCAACTCACTTTCCAGGTGCTCATCAATATATTGCTTCAGCTTGTCCAGTAGCTCTTTGGATTCATCCACACTCTTGTGCTCTGTCCAGGAGGATGTCACATACCGGATCAGGGCTTTCATCTCGTCCACTGATTTCATGCCATTGCGGTATAACTCCAATGCTTCGGGCTGGTAGAACAGCTCGTGAATCTTTTCCTCGCTGCCGCCCACGGTAAAGTAAATCATCTGCATGAAGTCCTGATAAAAGCTGCGCAGTGAATCAGCGTTCATCTCGCCGCGGGCAGACATTTCATCCAGCAGGGTCATGGCCTCCTGCTCTACGGCTTCGGGGTAGCCATCTTTAAGCAGGGTGTTCCAGGTGCGGATCTGCGGCACGCGGAAGATATGCGGCTGGCGCGGGGCTTCTTTCAGGCGGAACACCCCGCTGCGCAGTGTTACATTTTCGTCCTGCATGTGCAGCAGCTTTTCCCACAAATCAGGCATCTTGGGCACAGGCAGTTTATCATCCAGATAAAACGCCATGCTGCACCGCAGATACTGCTGGGCTACGTTGCTGATATACATCAGCTGGCGCATGATCCCCTCAAGATCCATCTCCTCGCCCGCAGTATTTTGCAGCAGCATAGCGTAAGAGTGTTCATCCACCGAGGCAATGGGCGAAAGTTCGGAGTGTACCGCAAAAGTTTCAGCGGCAATGTTGTTCAGCGCCACGGCAAGCAGCTGCTTTTCCCAGTGGTCTGCGGTCGGCTCCCACCGCAGGATGTGGATCAACACCAGGTAGCCGTCCCGGTCACTGCGGGGGAAAATCCCCAGCCCCTGTAAGGTTTTGACGTCCCGTTCATTGTGCTGGCGGCTCAAAAACGCGCGGATCGCCTGGGCCGTAATGGCCTGTGCCTGCTCGTTGAACGCGCGGCCCATCTGGGTCAGCTCGTTCTGGTCACGGCTGGCCTGCACATCTTTCACTGCGCGGGCTGTCACCTGGCTGATCTCGGAATAGGGCGCGGGCTGGATGATATAATCGAACGCGCCCAGGTGCATGGCTTCCTGCGCATAGCTGAACTTGGCGTGGGCCGTTAAAAAAATGCACCGGGTGGCAAAGCCCTGCTTCTTGACCCACTTGAACAGCTCCAGGCCGGTTTCTTCCGGCATTTCGATATCGCACAGCATCACATCGGTCACCGTGTTCAGCATGGCGGCGCGGGCTTCCCTTACGCTGTTGACAGCCTGTACCTGGCTGAACCCCAGTTGGGCCCAGTTTACGCCGTGGCAAAGCCCTTCGGTTACGCCGGGCTGATCATCCACGATCAACAGTTTCATGCTTTTCCTCCTCTTTTGCTTCCTCGGCGGCATCCGGCAGCGGGATATACATTTCCACAACCGCGCCGCCCGCTGCAGCGTTGGTAAAGGTCATGGCAAAATCCGGGCCAAACAACAGGGCACAGCGCCGCTGCACGTTGGTCAGGCCATAGTGGCCGGTGGCCATCTGTTTGCCGGAGTTCAGTTCTTTCATCACTTCTTCGGGAAATCCATCGCCGTTATCCCGCACGGTAATGTTCACCAGCTTTTCCCCTTCCATCGGCAGGCTTTTTGCGGTAATCTGCACCGTCAGCGGGCGGTCCGGGCGGGTGGCGTGCTTCACACTGTTTTCTGCCAAGGTCAGCAGCGTCATGGCGGGCAGCTGCATTTCCTGCAGATCCAGGCTGACGGTAACACGGCAGATTGGCGGGAATTTTTGCCCAATGCCTGTCATCTCCATATAGTTCTGGCAGAAGTTTGTTTCGTCCCGCAGCGAGGTCGTTTCCCGCTTGTAATCCATCACATAGCGCAGATGTTTGGACAGCAGTAAAATCATCCGCTGGATCTGCTGGGTCTGGCCGGTTTCTGCCAACGCATAGATCAGCTTTAAGTTGTTCAGGAAAAAGTGCGGGCGGATCTGCATTTTCAGGACGGCCATTTCCTGGCGCTCGGCATCCAGCTTCTGCTCGTACTGCTCAATTTTCAGGGTTTCAATCTCGTTCAGCATCACGTTGAACGCTTCTTTCACCTGCTGCAACTCCAAGTTGACCGGGTTCCAGTCAGCACGCACCGAAAGGTCGCCCGCCGAAATGCGGCGCATGGCGTCGACCAAAGCATCCAGCGGGTGCACCACATTGCTGCGCAGGTACCAGATGACAAAGCAAATCGCCGCCAGCACTGCCGTAATGCCCACAGCAAGGGCAAGGTTCATGGCATTATCCAGGTCCATATCAGTGCTGGGCACATAATATTCCAGTACCAAGCCTTCCGTTTCAGCTGTCAGGCTGATGTAATGCGACAGCTCGCCCTCTTCGGGCCGGGTACCGGCCAGCAGCACGCCGTCCGGCTGGGCAAACGCCAGCATACCGTCCGTTGCTTGGTTGCACTGCCGGTCCAGGTTGACCACCGAAATCAGCCATGCACCATAATAGTGCACAGCCCGCACCCAGTATTGCTGGCCGGACACCACGTACGGTGTCCAGCGCTCATCATTCAACGTTTTGGCGTCCACCATGCTGCGCAGGGTCTCTTCCAGGTTGGTTTTCTGGATCTGGGTCTCGGTGGGACGGCCAACCTGGGCGGTGGCGTACTCGCTCATCAAAATGGAGTTCGGCTCACTGTACAGGTAAAGGGCGGTGACATCATTGCCCGCAGCCATAGCGGACGAAAACCCAGTGTGCAGCTTATAGCTGTCCAGGTATGCCTGGGTGTGGCCCTCGCCAAAGCCAAGGCGGTGCAGCTCCTCACTGTTCAGCACCTGGCTGGTGATATAGGATTCCTGGATGACAAGCTGGTTTTCCAGCGTGCGGGTCAGCAGGCTTAAATAAGAATCCGCCGCGCTGGTCAGCCGGATGCGGCTTTGTTCCCGCACCACCGCCACGCACACGCCGATGAGCAGCACGATCAGCACCGTGAGCAGGGTCAGCACCAGCGTGATATGCCGGCGGATCGAAAAACGTTTTTTATCCAATTCCACAGCAATTCCTCCGCAAGGGTAATTGTTGGTTGGGGTATAGATTGTATAATGGGTGCATTATAACACAAATGTATGAAAGATGTGTTTATAATGGGAACGATAACAGTTAGGAGTAAAACGAGAAACGCTGGATCATTAGCAATTAGAAATGAGGAATTAGGAATGGAATGAATAATTAAAAAAGAATGATGTTGGTGGATCGCGGCACAAAAGCGCCGCTCAGGAAATATTAGGCTGGTTGGTATTTGAAAAAACGATGAACCATAGAAATAGCTGTAGGGGGGCAAGACCGTTCCCTACAGATGATTTTTAGGTTCCCTGCCACAGACTTAATGGTATATAATACGTTCCTTCACGGCGGGATGAGGGTATCCCGCCCTACAGCACAAACTTCAACTGACCTCAAATTCCTAATTGCTAATTTCTCATTCCTACTTTCAAAAATTCTTAACTGCACAACAAGCGCTCCCGCAAAACCCGCCTGGAAACAGCGGTACGGCAGCGCTTGGAGAGAATGTATTTACTTTAACGAATGGCAGTAGCCCATCAAAACCGGGAACGGAGTGCCATCGGCAATCATCTTGCGCACTTCGGCTTCCTTTTCCGGGGGCACAAGGCCGCGCACCCGCGCCCACAGCATTTCAGGGGTAAAGCGCTCGTCCAGCTCAAAGGGCACGATATCATCGGTGGCTTCCAGCCATTTCAGCATCTTGCGCTGCATATCCACCACCACAGGGGCTAGGCTCTCGTCATCAATGCGGTTTGTCATCTCCTGCGGGTCGGCCTGCAGATCATATAACTCATCTTTGCCTACCGTACGGCTGATGTACTTGTACCGCTCATCGCGCATCATAATGCCCTTGGCGTGGGCATCGTCCTCGCTTTGAGCTTTCATCTTGGGCCAGTAGACCGTTGTGGTCGGGGCGCCTTTGCCGTTCTTGCTGTTGCGGTGGTATTCATCGCAGTGGGTTTCGCCCGGCTGGCGGCCGCCTTCGCAGAAAACGTAATCCCGCACTTTGGCGCTGCGGTCCGCCAACACGGGGCGCAGGCTGTGGCCAAAGTGGGTGTGGGTGGGCTGCACGCCCGCCAGATCCATCGCCGTGGCGTAAAAATCCACCAACTCCACCATGCTGTTGCTGATGCCGGGGTCCAGCGGAATATTCTTCGGCGGCTTGATCAGCAGTGGCACGCGGGTCAGGCAATCCTCAAAGCAGTTCTGCGCCTTTTCCGGCAGGTCAAAATCGCCGGTAAAATCGCCGTGGTCGCTCAGGAAGAAGATTGCACAGTCATCGTAAATGCCCTCTTCTTTCAAAGCTTCAACCAACTTGCCGAACTGGACATCGATCTTCATGCACATGCCAAGATATACGGCGCGCAATTCGTCCCAGTCGGCGTCAGTAAAGTCCTGCATTCCGGCATACTTGCGGATCTCCGCCTCCATCAGGGGCTTGCCGGTGCAGTCATCTGCATGGACCCGCTTGGGCAGCTTGGCACGGTCAATGGTGGAAAAATACGGTTCCTCCACCCGGTACGGCGTGTGGGGATAAACTAGGCCCAGAAACATACAGAGCGGCTGGTCGGCCGGGCGGTTATGGATGCGCTCGATAGCGGCATCCACTACTTCGTCATCGCCGTTATAGTTCTTGCCCTCGGCGTTGCATTTCAGCTGGCCCTCATAATGGGAGTAATAATATTTGTTGCCGGGCTCCCCGCGCTGGTCGGGGTTCACATTACCGGGGCCCTGCTTTTTCTGGCCGCTGTAATAAATTTCGGTCGCATGGCTTTCCGTCCAGCCGGGGATCTGGCCTGCGGTCAGGTCGTTGCGGTCGTTCATCCAAACGTAATAACCGGCCTCTTTCAGCTCTTTCAGCATGCTGGTCTCACCGGGGCGCAGCAGGTGGCTCATGGTACGGTGGCCGCGCACATGGGGATACAGGCCGGTAAAAAAGCTGCACCGGCTGGGCACGCAGACGGGATTCTGGCAATATGCCTGCCCAAAGGATACCGCCTCGTTGGCAGCAAAAGCGTCCAGATTTGGGGTGATAGATGCCGGGTTGCCCAGATGGGCCAGCGCATCGCCGCGCATTTCATCCGGGTTAAAAATAATGATGTGTGGTTGCTTTGCCATACAAACCTCCTTGTTTCGGGGCCAGGCCCGCGGGGTGGGATTTACTCGTCCAGTTCGCCCTTGTGGCGGCGGCGCAGCTCTTCGGCACAATCGCCGCGGCCGGTATCTTCCAGGCGCTTGCAGTAATCTTTCAGGTAGCCGCGGCAGTGGAAGGGGCCGCCCTCGGCGATGACGTTCCACAGCGGGTCTTCATGGTAGTTATAAATGTTGCTCAGCATGTTGTCTGCAACCCAATGTTCCAGATACCATGCAGCACGCCAACACAACTCCGGCTTTTCTTCGGCCAGGTCGTGGATTTCATGCGGGTCCTCCTTCACGTTGAACAGCTCCTCGCCCGGGGTCAGGTGGTAGCCATCGTGATAGGTGCGGATGTACATATAATCGCCAAAGCGCACACTGCGCTGGCAGACATGAGCGCACTGGCTGACGACCAGATGATCGCGGCCGCCGTCCTGGCCGGTGCGCACACAGTCAGCGTAGCTTTCACCATCATACACCACCGGGTTGGGATTGCCAACCACCGGGTTGCAGGTGAAGGGCGGAACGCCGCCCAGCAGGTCTACCAGGGTTGGCAGCAGGTCCAGATTGTAATGGAAGCCATGGGACACGATGTTCTTGGCGCAGCCGGGCCACTTGATGATAAGGGGAATGTGGGTGGTGATGTAGTCGGCCTCGCCGTGTTCGCAATAGCTGCCCATCTCGCCCAGATCCTCGCCGTGGTCAGAGCTGATAATGATGGCCATATCGTCATAAATTCCCTGCTCGCGCAGCTTGTCAAACAGCAGGCCCAGCTGCTTGTCCGCGTACCAGATGCCGGTATCGTATTCATCGATCATATGGCGGAAATCATCGGTGTTCTTGATCTCCACCGGCTGGCGCGGGGTAGCGGGGTTGGGCTTGTTGTCATATCCGGTCACTTCGCAGGCAGAATGTCCGCCCGGCTTGGTGGCGCGGTGCTTATCCAGAATCTCCTGGGTCATCCAGGGGTCAGGCAGCGGGGCATCCTTGAACGGCTCGCCATACTCGGTCGGGGTACGGTACGGGATGTGCGGGTCCCACACATGCACATGCAGGAACCAGTCTTTGGTATCGCGCTTGCGGTCCAGCCAGTCCAGCGCTACAGGGATCACCTCGTGGGCAGGTTCCAGGCCGCGCTTGCCGATGTTGTAGGTTTCGTCAAAGCCGCCGTTGAACCACCACGCTGCGTGGCGGTCCGGGAAGCTGCTGATGCTGGCGGTTTTCATGCCCGCGCGGCGCAGTACGGCGGGCAGGTTGTAGCGGCCATTGAAATCGGCCATGCCGCGGTTGCGGCCCTCCCAACGCATTTCAGCGTTCACTCCGCCGTGGCCTACGCAGCCGGTGTGGATACCAAACCGGCCGGTCATCAAAGCGGCGCGGCTAGGCAGGCAGGGAGCATCGGAACAATATACATCGGTAAAGCGCACAGAATCTTCGGCCACTTTATCAATATTGGTGCTGGTGGCACGCGGATAACCATAGCAGCCCAGGTGGTCTGGGCGCAGGGTGTCGATATCTACATACAAAATCCTCATGGCAATATCCCTTTCTACTCTTATTACCTATTATAAAGTATAGCGGCGGGAAAGCTTTCCCGCCGCCAGAAAGTCGGTTGTGATTATCGAAAATCCGACTTTACGTTTTCAGCAAAAATGGGGTTGGCTGCGGCTCATCAACCCATCATGGATTTCAGGGTCTCAAAGTCCAGTGTGCCAAGATAGGTGTTGATCTCTTCTGCGGTCAGATCGGGGTTCACGATGGTCAGCATGCCGTCTACTACATCTGTGGTAGCGCACCAGTTGCCGGTGGAAGCATCGTCCCAGCCATTCATCTGGGCCAGCTGTTCGGCGCTGGTAACGGACATATTGGCAAATTCAAAGTAAAGCGGCTTGCCGTCCGTGCCGCGGCATGCGGTCTGCACATCACCGTTCAGAGCGTTGTAAGTAATGGCAAATAGGGCGCTGGTCAAAACGGAGGTAGACTTGACAGTGGCCAGGTCAATACTGGGGTTGCCGAACGGGTCCTTGGTGTTGAACGCGGTCGTCAAAGTCTGGCCCAGGGCGCCAACACTGGCAACCTTGATGTCAATGCCAAAGCTCTTTTCCACTTCGTCAACCACGGTAGCGCTCTGGTTATAGGTCTGGCCTGCGCTCAGGAAAGTATTGTACTGGCCGGTCTGGATCAGGGCAGAAACGCCGGGCAGCCAGGTTTCCTTGTTGGGGGAGCCGGGATACAAGGTGACCAGAATGCCCTTATCGTTGGCGGCGTTGGTGGTTTCGGCCACGGTGACAAGGTCGGCAATGTCCTGCTCAAAGGTCAGGCCGTATTTGTCGGCAATGCCATTCAGGATGCCCTGACCGATCTCAATGTGCTGCTGGTTGCCGCTGGAAGCAATGCCGGTGGCAATCAGGTAGCCCTCGGTGCCATCTGCTTCCACGTTATCTTTCAGCCAGGTACCAAACAGGCTGCCCAGCTCGGCATTGTTGGAACCGACCGCGCCCGCAAAGTTGGGGTAATCGGTTTCCAAAAATTCGGGGTGCGCAATATAGTTGCCGCTGATGGCATACACCATATCGTTATCGGCGCAGATCTGGCACATCTGGCCGGACATGGATTTAAAGTCGATGATAGCATCGGCACCGGCATCAGCGCAGTTTTCAATAAATGTTTTCGTCGCTGCATCATCCTTGAGCACCTCGGAGAAGATGAACTTGACGTTGTAAGCGGGTCCGATGTAGTTTTCCAGGTAAGCGCGGCGCACGGTGGTTTCATCGTTGGCCTGAGCTTCCGCAATGCCGATGGTGTACTGCTTGGCGGGGGCCACTGCCGTGCTGGACGCCGCTGCAGAAGCAGGCGCACTGGAAGCTGCGCTGCCGCCGCAGGCCGTTAAGGTGGATGCCGCCAGCAAAACTGCAAGCGCCGAACGGATGGTGGTCTTTTTCATGGAGATGCCTTCTTTCTTTATAGTGTTCTGCAAAATAAAAGTCGATTTTTAGAATTAGAAATTAGCAATGAGCAATGAGTAATTTGAGGTTAGATGAACGGGCAGTTATAAGAATGATTGGGTGTGATAGACAGATGACGAAAAAGTTTCTCTCCGGCGCGATGACCCTCATCGCGCTCTACAAATAAAATTACCGTTTACCCTACATTTTTAATGCAAACCTCTGCTCCGCCTCCAATTCCTAATTCCTCATTTCTCATTCCTAATTGATTGTGCCAGCTCCTAACTCCTAACTATCAATCCGGTACCACAATCCCCTTCATAAACCCTGCCGGTTTATGTTCCAGGGTCTCGAATGCGGTCTGGATCTCGCTCAATTTGAACTCGTGGGTGATCAGGGGCTTGTTCTGGAAGGTGCCGTTGTTGATGTACACCACCGCGCGGCGGAAATCTTCCGGCTCGCTTTCGGACATCGGCGGGTGAGCAACCAGAATCTTTAAGCCGCGGTCAATGGCCTTGCGGAAGTCGAACTCCTTGCAAACATCGTGGTGGCTGCTCATCAGCACAAGGCGGCTGTCGCGGCCAACTTTCAGGTAATCCTGCGCAGCGTTCAGCAATGCGGGAATGCCGGTACCTTCAATCACAAAGTCTGCCATGTGACCGCCAGTGATCTCCCGGATGCGCTCCACCACGTTCTCATTTTTGCTGTTGATGGTGGCCGTTGCGCCAAAGCCCTTGGCCATTTCCAGCTTGGCATCATCCACGTCAATGGCAATCAGCCCGGCCAGATAGTTACCGGCCAATGCCTGAATGCACCACATGCCCATGGGGCCGCAGCCCAGCACCACACCGTAATCGGCGGCCTGGGGGGCGGTGGCGCGCAACACGGTCAGGATGCACTTCTGCGGTTCGCCCAAAGCGTACTTAGGGTCAATGTTGTCAGCCAGCTTTTCGCAGCAGGCTTCTGGGGTGGCGCGGTACTCGGCAAAGCCGCCAAAGCCGCGGGCCACGGCGCTGATTTTATCCCCTACCTTGAATTTGGTGCAGCCGGGACCCAGCTTGACCACGGTACCGGCGAACTCATGTCCCAGCTTGTGGGGGTAGCCCATAAAGTTCAGATTGCCGTCCCAGAAATTCAGTTCCCAGTTGCACAGGCCGCAGCTGGCAACCTTCATCATTACTTCGCCCGGCCCCGGTTCTTCCTCTACTTCGTGGATCTCAAAGCGATGAGGCTCCATCAAAAATGCGCGTTTGAACTTCATTGTTTTCCTCACTTTCTGTTTTGTTGTGTCATATCGTTCTTTAATTTATAACAATTTTCAAAAATAAGGCGAATAGCCGCAGGAATGAAACCAGCCTGAGCAGGCAGAAGGCGAAACTATCTGAAAAGCACATTGTATCGCGTTCGGAAGAGCATCCAGCGTCCGTGCCTTGAATTTGCGAAGGAAAGACTTCACCTTCGACCAGAGCTTTTCAATCGGATTCAGATCAGGACTATATGGTGGAAGATAAATGTATCGAACACCGGAGCTGTCCAGCAGATTTCTCACTGCCTTTGCATGGTGCGACTTCATATCATCCATTATGAGAACAGAATTTCCGTTCAGATGAGGCAGCAAATCAGTTTCCAGATACCGCTTAAACCTCTCCACAGTCGTTCCGGCTGAGAAAGTCGTATAGCGTAGTGTCCCATCCAACTGAATCGATGGCAGAATGGTCGTGTTCTTGGGCTTGGAAAGTGGTGCGGAATCAACAGCTCTGCTTCCTCCAAGCGAATAGGCATACCGCCTTGTCATATCCGTATTGCATCCGCTTTCATCCAGAAACACAAGGTCACTTGCCTTGAATCCAGATATAAGGCCGTTCCAGTCTTTTCTCTTCTGCGCCACATCGGGGACGCTCCTGTTCACTGGCATGAAGAGACTTCTTCTTGCGGCGGTATCCTGCTTTCTGAAGAAAACGCCAGACAGTATCAATGCTGACAGGCAATTTCAACGTTTCAATGATCTCCAGACATGTGATATCCGGCTGTTTTTCCAGAAGCGAAAGGATGTGCTGATGATCTGCATCGGACAATTTTGGCTTCTTTCCACGGAGATTCGTTTGAGTTTCGTAGCTGCCTGTTTCGTTCCGACGCTTCAGCAAACAATATATCGAACAGGTGTTTACAGAAAAGCACTTTGCCAGTTCTTTTACGCTAACGCCTTTGTCGTATGCTTCCAGAATCAATTTTCGAGCTTCATTGTGCAGCATAGTTCTCACCTTCTTTGCCTCTGTTATACCTCTTTTTGCTCAAAAGCTAAAGTACTGTGCTGTATTATTGAAAATTGCTATAATTGCTTCGTTAATACTCCAGTTTTTTATCCGGTGCGTAATACACACCGTTGCCGCGGCTTTTGCGGATGTGCGGCACTTCGATCTTGGGCAGGGTAAAATCATCCCCCGTTTTGTCAATCCAGGCTTGCAGCCTCTCGTTCAAATCGGCCAATATCTCCCGGTAGTTGGTGATTTGTGCCATGTTCATCTGTTCATAGGGGTCATCTTTCAGGTTGAACAGCATCCACGGTTCGCCCGGCAGGGCAACGTACTTCCAGCCTTCGCGGGTCACGATACCGCGCCATGGTTCGGCGGTGCTGTTCAGGTGGCCGGTTACCTCGTTGCATTGCAGGTAAGCGGAATCCGGTTCCTGCGGAGGCAGCGGTTTGCCGGTTACATAGCCGGAATAATCGTACCCCTGCATCCAATCCGGCACGGCCACGCCGCACAAGCCCAGGGTGGTGGGGGCAACATCCACATGGTTCAGCGGGGCATCGCACAGGCAGGCGTTGTTGGCACCGTACAAAAGCCCCGGTGCCACGCTGTACATGCAGCCGTGCCCGGTGGAGATGATGAACGGCACCCGGCAGGATTCCCCGTATGGGTTGGTTTTGCGGAACCACCCGTGGCTGCCGTGCATATCGCCGTGGTCGCTGAAAAACACGATGTAGGTATCATCTGCAAGGTTCAGTTTATCCAGCGCCTGCACCAAGCGGCCCACATTCCAGTCCAGGTTGCGCACCATGGCGTAATACCCGGCCAGCTCCCGCTGGGCCTGCTGCTTGACCCAGGGCACATTTGGCACATTGGACCGCAGTTTAATATTTTCTGCACACAATCCTTCGGCAAACTGTTCCGGTGCCAAATAAGGGTTGTGCGGCGGGAACACGCTGAGTACCGCAAAGAACGGCTGGTCCTTCGGCTGTTCCAGGTACCGGATCAATTTATCCGTCAATGCGTCAGTTTCAAAGCCGGGCAGGCGGGTGCAGTCGCTGTTGGTACCATGCACGTAACAGTCCCAGGGTTCGTTATTGTTCTCGTACCCCAGCCAATAGTCAAAGCCTCCGCGGTGCTCCGGCTTGACAATGTGGAATACTTCACGGTTGGGGCGGATGGCCGCAGCCGCGCCCTCGGCATCCAGGTGCCATTTGCCAAAATAGGCGGTGTGGTAACCGGCATCATGCAGCACATGGGCGATAGTCTTTTGCTCCGGCGGCAGGCCTTTATCATGCCCCGGCGTGCAGTGGTTGGGGTAAAGCCCGGTCAGCATGCTGCCGCGGTAGGGGCAGCACAGCGGGTAGCCGGATACCGCCGCCGTAAAGTTGACCCCACGCATGGCCAGCTGGTCAATATTGGGGGTGCAGATGTTGGTTTCGCCGTTGCAGCTCAGCGCCTGGGCGCGCAGCTGGTCCGCCAGCACCCAGATCACGTTGGGGCGCTTTGGCATGGCAGATTTTTGTTTTTCCGGCGGGTAGTTGGGGGCGATCATGGGTGGTTCCCTCCCCTGTTATTGCTGCAATGCCTGAGCCGCGGCGGCATCCAGCGGAGCCGGACGGGCGCAGGTGGTGGTCAACTGGTATTCCTTGCCGCTTTCCACAGATTCCAGTAGCCCCAGCATTACTTCGGTCACATGCAGCGAAAGTTCAGCGGACGGGCGGTAAGCTTTGCCGGTCTGCAGGGCATGGGCCATATCGGCCAGACCAAGGCCGCGGCAGTTTTCGGTGTAGGGGGAGTTGACCGGCACTTCCTCAGCCGGGGCATCGCCTCTGCGCACCGTTACGGGGCCTTCAAATTTGTTCATATCGGGCACATTCAGGCTGCCCTTGCTGCCGTAAATCGTCAGGTAAGGCATGTCGCTGTCCCAATAGGCAAACTGCATGTCAAAGCTGATCGTCAGGTTTACCAGCGCGCCGCTTTCCATTGTCAGGATACCGGTTACATAGGTGGGAACTTCCACCGGGAACTGCTGGCCCTGGTAGGGGCAGCGGGGGCTTTTGGCTGTGCGTTCGGGATAGGTGATTTTGCCGCGGCCCACCACACTTTTGACAGAGCCAAGCAGGCTGACCAGCGCCGTGATGTAGTAGGGTCCCCAGTCCAAAACCGGGCCTGCGCCCTCTTCATAAAAGAACTTCGGGTTGGGGTGGAAGGCTTCCGGCCCACGGCTCATCATGAACGCCTGTGCGGCGATCGGCGTGCCGATCGTGTCTGCGTCCAGCAGTTGACGGCAGGTCTGCAAACCACCACCCATAAAGGTATCCGGCGCGGTGCCCAGCAGCAGGTTGTGGGCCTTGGCGTACTCCACCAGCTCTTTAGCATCCTGCATGTGAATGGCCAGCGGCTTTTCGCTGTACACGTTTTTGCCGGCTTTCAGCGCCGCCATGCTTACGGCGGCGTGCTGGTCGGGGATGGTCAGGTTCAGCACAATGTCAATGTCGGGGTCAGCCAGCAGTTCGTCCACTGTCATGGCTTTGGCACCAAACTGTTCGGCGCGGGCCTGCGCTGCCTCCATACGCAGGTCTGCGCAGGCAACAAGCTGCAAATCACCAAACCGTTCCGTGATATTTTTTGCATACACCTCACTGATCATGCCGCAGCCGATCATGCCAATTTTACTCTGTTTCATCTTGCACAGCCTCCGTTCTATTTTGCGTTTCACGGTTTATTTGTCGTTCTGTCTGTATTATACCGTGGTGTGGCGTGCCAATCAATTCGCAGATTCCATGAAGTAAAATGGCGCTTTTTATCAAATTCAATGTGAAACTTTTCATATAAGCATTTTTTAGTTTACATCTTTTTTCACATTCTTTCTTGTGTTATACTGCTTATAAAGAATCTTTCGCTGATGAGGTAGAGCCATGAAAAAAGTAACCATGAAAGACGTCGCCGCGGCGGCGGGAGTATCGGTAGCGGCGGTCTCCCGCGTGATGAACGGCAGTGGGTATGTTGCGCCGGACAAGCGCGAAGCGATCCTGCAGGCCATTTCCACGGTGGGCTACCGCGCCCAGCGGGTGCCGCCCGGCCCCCAGACCCCGCTCATTGGGCTGATTTTGCGCAGTGCCAATGGCCTGCCGTATTTCTCCCAGCTATCCGAAGCACTCATGTCCGAGGCATCGGCCAAAGGGTTTAACACCATGCTGTTCTACTGCGACAGTGTGGATAACGATACCCTGCTCAAACGGCTGGAAACCTTCCAGAATTACAACATCAGCGGGCTTGTGGTGGGCGGCTTTGGACCCAACGCCCTGCGGGACGACGTGTGCATGTACCTGCGCGCCGCCAACGTGCCAGTGGTACTGTTGGAACGCTCACCGGAGTGCCGCGGCGTAAACCGCGTGCTGATCGACAACGAAAGCGGCATGTACACCGCTGCCCGCTACCTGTTGGATCAGGGGCACAAGGAAATCGTTTACCTGAACCGTGATCTGGACTCCGATGTAGAAAAAGACCGTCTGCATGGCTTTTTGCGCGCCATGCAGGCGGCCCCGGATGTAAAATATTGGGTGAACAACGGCAAAACCTCCAGCCCGCGCACTGCCTTTACGGCACTTGAGCAGCTCAAGCAGGCTCACCCTGGTATTACCGCTGTGCTGACCTGGGGTGATATTTACGCCGCCGGTGCACTGCAATACCTGTACCAGCAAAACCTGCGTGTACCGCAGGATGTGGAGGTTGTTACCTGCGGCGATACCTTGATGCCCTACTTGGCCCCGGCCATCAGCAGTGTTGAAGTGCCCCTGCGCGAAATGGCCCGCACCGCTGTTGCCATCATCAACGACCAGCTGGCCGATGGACAGAAAGATTTTGTCAAAACCGTGACCCTGGAACCGCTGTTTACACGCAGAGGGGTTTGAAATCAGGTGTGGGTGCGCTGTGCTGCCATTACTGCTCTACCATCTTTGTGTATGCGATACTGAATCACCAAAATGTTGCGAAAACATTCCGTTCCTTGTATAATATGGATATCATCGAAGGGAAAGGTGGGCTGGATCGTTGAAGTATATTTTGATGCACCGCGAATTGCCGGTTGCTGTGCTGAGCATTAACGATACCAGCGGCACAGTATACCGCGTTGAGGATGTTGTTCAGCCCGCCCATCTGCCAATAGGTTTGTTTTCTGCTGACCGCAGGGAGTTTGCAAAGAATCTGAACCTTTGGCTGGCCGGGCGTACCATTCCGGCCAGCCGTTCAGGCTTTCACCATGCGCTGGAGGCCCTGCAGATCCAGAAAAAACTACAACTATCCGCCAGTACCTTGATGATGAAGTGTTTTGCACTAAGTCTGTCTGATCAATACTGGCTCAATCCCGCAGAGCAGCCCTTGGAATGGCGCAAGGTCAATTTCTACCATAACGATTTTTCGGAGGATGTCGGCAATATCCTGTTTGGGCAGATTCCGGAGCGGGACAGCATTGATCTCGTTTCCCCCTGCAACACCTCCGACGGCTGGTTGAAGAAAAAATGGAAGATACTGAACGGCCAGCGCGTACTGGTAAAAGGCGGCAGCGGCATGGCGCAACAGGAACCGTTCAATGAGGCAGCAGCATCCTTGCTCTGCCGCAAGTTGGGAATCCCACATGTGGAGTATAGCTTGCTGTTTGAGGGTAGCCAGCCTTATTCCGTCTGCACTAATATGACGACCGACCGTCAGGATTTTGTCAGTGGTTATTATATTTTTTCTGCTTTTCCCCGCGGGGACGGCGTAAGTGCCTATGCGCATTTCCTTAACTGCTGCGAAAAACTGGGTATCCCGGATGTTACGGAACAGCTGCAGCAGATGATGATTCTGGACTATCTGATCTGCAATCAAGATCGGCATTTCGGCAATTTTGGAGCGATTCGTGACGCGGTAACGCTGGAATGGATGGGCTTTGCACCAATTTTTGACAGCGGCACCAGCTTGTGGTTTGACCAATTTGCCACCAAAATCAACGCCCTGGCCGATGCCCCAGCCAAACCATTCGCTGCCACACAGCAGGAACAGCTTGCGCTTGCAAAAAAAAGCCTGCAAACGCTGGATCTCACGGCGCTGGATGGATGCAAAGACGATGTGCTTGCTATTTTTGAACAGGCCCATTTTGGCGAACCGAACCGCGCACAGGTTTTGGCCGATGCTCTGGCCGCGCGCTGTAAATTTCTGAAAGAAGATACGCTTATTTAACAACGACCGCCTTTCCTGTGCTTTAGGTAAAGCATAAGGAAAGGCGGTTGTTGTTTATCTATAATAAAAACAGGGCCCGATGCCATTACGCATCAGGCCCTGCTCTATTTCAAATTTCTAATTACTCATTCTTAATTTTTTCTCGCCGTGCTTTCACTCGCCGCCAAAGCTCCTACTTCCTACCTCCGATAGTATTCCGCTTCCGCCCGTGCGATCTCCAAAATCCGGCTTTCGGCATAGGCAAAAAATTCCTTGAACGCAAGGCAGGAGTAGTTTTCCAGCTTGCCATCGTTCTCCACCCAGTCGCGCTTGCAGCCGCCGTGGCACAGGCTGTACCAGCGACAGTCGGCGCAGGCATCGGGTTTGCGCTCGCCCTGCTGCAAAAACAGGCGGGCTTTTTCGCTGTTGGCCAGCTCCGGGATGCTCTGCTCTCCAATGCGGCCCATCTCCCATTCGTCCAGGCAGTAAAAGTCACAGGGGTACACCGTGCCGTCGCCCTCCACCACAAAATAAGCGCCGCAGCTGCCAGAGGTGGCACAGGTGCCTGCAGGCATACCCATCGCCATGTGGATGTAATCGTCAAACAGACGCACACTGGTGTAGTCGCCGTTGACCCAGTCACGGTAGTAAACGTCAAACAGGCCGCACAGGAACTTACCGTATGCTTCCGGCGTCAGTGCCCAGGGCTGCGCACCACGCTCGCCCTCAATGGGATCCAGGCAGGCAATGAACTGCAAATGCCGGACGCCCAGTTTTTTCAGCGAAGCATAGACTTTTTGCGGGCTGCGGGCCACCGCGCGGTTGACCACGCACAGCAGGTTTACTTCTACGTCATGCTTTTGCAAAACATGCAATGCCGCGGTTACACGGTTCCAGGTGCCCTTCCCCTTGGCGTCCAGGCGGGTATTATCGTGCAGCTCCTTGGTTCCATCCAGTGAGATGCCCACCAGAACCTGGTTGGCAGCCAGAAACTCAGCCCATTCATCATTCAGCACAAGGCCGTTGGTTTGCAGCGCATAATTGATGTGCACCCTGGCCGGGCGCAGCTCGGCGGCTTTGGCCATAAAAAAGCGGAAAAAGTCCAGTCCGGCCAACGTTGGCTCACCGCCCTGGAACGAAAAACTGACCTGTGCGCCGGGTTCCGCGGCGGCAAAGGCAGAGCGAATCAATGTTTCGGCTTCGGGGCGGGTCATGCCTGCGGCGCTCTGGCCGCAGCGCACGGCGGCTTCGTCAGCATAAAAGCAGTAGCGGCAGCGCATGTTGCACTGGCTGGATGCAGGCTTGATCAAAAAGTTCAGGTTTTGCATTGTGTACCCCCCCCCCGGTGGATTTTTACAGATAAACTATACCACAAAATACTGTTTTTCCTCAAGGCTGCGGAGCATGCTTGTCGATTTTTCGACACTAATGCTCTTATTTATGGTAGTTTGGCTTTCTTCCAAAACGGTATGATGAACTTATCAAAATCAACGTACCGGAGGAGGAAAAGACGCATGAGTTCAATCTTGTTTTTCTGTGTCAGTTTTTTTGCGTCCATTGCGGGGGCGATCTGCGGCATTGGCGGCGGTGTTATCATCAAGCCGGTGCTGGATATGCTGGGCCTTGCCAGCGTGGCAACCATCAGTTTTCTTTCGGGGTGCACCGTGCTTTCCATGAGCTGCTACACCGTGGGCAAAAACATTGCCGCTGGCGATAACCGGGTGGATTTCCGCACCGGCACCCCGCTGGCCATTGGCGCCGCAGTGGGCGGCGTTGTGGGCAAACAGCTGTTCAGCACCATTGCGGGCATGTTCCCCAACCCCAACACGGTTGGCGTGGTACAGTCGATCTGCCTGGCCATTATCACCATTGGCACTTTTGTGTACACCTTGTTCAAGGCGCGCATCCAGGGCAAGCATATTACCAACCCGACATTCTGCGTTATCATTGGCCTGGTGCTGGGGCTGATGTCCAGCTTTTTGGGCATTGGCGGCGGCCCCATCAATCTGGTTGTGCTGTTCTACTTTTTCAGCATGGAAACCAAGACCGCAGCGCAGAACAGTCTGTACATCATTCTGTTCAGCCAGATCACCAGCCTGCTGACCACCCTTATCACCCACAGCGTGCCGGAATTCACCCTGCCCGCCCTGGTTTTGATGATTGCCGGCGGCATCGGCGGCGGCATTGCCGGCCGCACGCTGAACAAGCGGATGAGCAGCCGTGCCGTGGACAAGCTGTTCCTGGTATTGATGGGCATTATTATTTTGATCAGCATTTACAATGCAGTGCATTATATGGGCGTTTGAGGTTCGTTGGAAGACAGGATGGAGGAGTTATCTCAATTAGAAATTAGGAATGAGTAATTAGGAATTTGAGATACGGCAGGGCCCGGTGCGTGGTTGTACTGGGCCCTGTGTTCGTTATTTTCAATATCGGGTTCTTTGCTTTTTATGTCAGGCAGACAGTAAAACAGCTGTCATGGCCAGGGGGTACGGTTCTGCTGCCGCCGTGCAGGGGCGCAATTTTTTGCGTTATAAACAAGGCTCTGCCTGTTGCTGACTTTTATGCTGATGTCTATGACATCACCAACCATTTCGGCGGCCCAATCTGTTAAAAACACAAAAAGCATATGCCGTTCAGCATATGCTTTTTGCTGTTCTTATACTATAGCCTTTTTTCACACCTCTTCGTTCTCATAGGCAACCCCATCTGGCAGGGTATAGTGCAGGTGCAAAGCATTCTCTTCATCTCTCTTCCACTCCACATGGATCATGCCGCGCGGCGTGATGACATCGCCGCTTGCTTCACGGAGCGTACCCACCTGGGGTTCGATGCGCACTTTTGGGAAGCCGGGAGCCGCTGGGCGAACGCCAAGGATCACTGCAGGCAGTTCATAACAGAGCAATGCCCCCCACGCATGGCAGTCCGAACGGGTATCTGTGTCATTCTCCACGCAGGTCGTCAGGTGATTCTCTACCATCTGGCGCCATATTTCCCACAGGTCATCTGTCTTTTCGTACCAGCCGCATCGTTCCAGCGCGCGGAACAGGTAAAAATGAACGCAACAGAAGCCTGCGGAACTTCCGGGTTCCCCACAACGGTTTCCAGCATCTGCTTTCCCTCTGCCGGTTCAACAATACCAGTCAGAACGGCAAATACCTGGCAGTGTACCGAATATCCTTCAATGCCGGGCCCATCCTGAACCAGTGTTGTGCCCTGATACTGCCCCAAGCAATGGGTACGGATTGCATCCGAAAGTGCTCCTGCCCGCTGCCGGTACTCCGCAGCGGTATCGGTTCTGCCTGCAAATTCAGCCAGCTCAGCAGTTTTTTGCAGGCCATCCAGGTAAAGTAGGCTTTCCATTGTAACCGAACCGCTACCCTTTCCGGTTGCAGCCGGTACACCGGAATCCCACACACCAGCCCAGTCAATAAACGACCAATAGCGGTGACGCATGATCGGGCCGCCACTTTTCCCCACAGGGCCCTGTTCCGAAAGATTCCTGTCAAAAAATCCAAGGATACCGTCAATGGCTGGCAGATGGCGCTTAGCTAGCGCTTTATCGCCAAAATACATCATATGGTCGTGGACCATCAGCAAATAATAAATGGAAAAAGCCGGGATCACATTACTCTTGACGGTGGGGGCATCTGCGTTGATTAAGCCATCTGGCCGCTGTGAGCGGCGGAATGCTTCCATTGCCTGCCGTGCCAAACGGTCATCTGCGCTGATGGCATCTGCCATTGCAATGTTAAAAATCAGCTTAGGTGCTGCATCCGGGCAGTTTCCACCCCGCAAAAAATTCTGTGGCATAGACATTTTCCTGCGCGTGGATCGGCGCAGGGCCGCCCGTTTCCCCTATAATGGCAATTTCACGGTTTATGGTGCATTTCCAACCGTTTTTTCCCGGCAAAGGAAGGGTTATCAGCCATGCAGTCCTCAATGTACAGGCAGGGGGTATTGGTGCGGTACAGGGAATCATTCTGGCTTGCCGCAAAGCGCAGCACCTCAACCGTCACAACGTTTGCCCCCGGCACAAGGTAGGGCGCAGCGTTGGCAGTATCAACAAACCATTCTTTCTGATCCAGGGGCTTCTGTGGCCCCTCCTGAACAAACTTCCCGTTTATATACAGCTTATAGCGGGAATCCGCGGTGATCTTGATTTCTTTTTTGGCGGGCAATGCATCGTCCACCATCATTTCCTTGCGGAAATATACAATGCGGGCATCGCTGTCATCTTCCGGTATCCAATTTGGCAGCCAGCGGTTCTCCTTTTTGGGTTACAGCGCTGCCGTCAGGCTCTGTTTATAGCAATTTTCAAAATTAAAGCGCATATCCGCAGAAGCGGAACCAGCCGGAACAATCAGAGATAGTCACAGAGTGAAAAGCATTCTGAATCGCATTTGGAAGAGCATCCAGCGTCCTCGCCTTGAATTTACGAAGGAAAGACTTCACCTTCGACCAGAGCTTTTCAATAGGATTCAGATCAGGACTATATGGTGGAAGATAAATGTATCGAACACCGGAGCTGTCCAGCAGATTTCTCACTGCCTTTGCATGGTGCAACTTCATATTATCCATTATGAGAACAGAATTATCGTTCAGATGAGGAAGCAAGTCAATTTCCAGATACCGCTTAAACCTCTCTACAGTCGTTCCACCTGAGAAAGTCGTATAGCGTAGTGTCCCATCCAACTGAATCGATGACAGAATGGTCGTGTTCTTGGGCTTGGAAAGTGGTGCGGAATCAACAGCTCTGCTTCCTCCAAGCGAATAGGCATACCGCCTTGTCATATCCGTATTGCATCCGCTTTCATCCAGAAACACAAGGTCACTTGCCTTGAATCCAGATATAAGGCCGTTCCAGTCTTTTCTCTTCTGCGCCACATCGGGGATGCTCCTGTTCACTGGCATGAAGAGACTTCTTCTTGCGGCGATATCCTGCCTGTTGAAGAAAGCGCCAGACAGTATCAATGCTGACAGGCAATTTCAACGTTTCAATGATCTCCAGACATGTGATATCCGGCTGTTTTTCCAGAAGCGAAAGGATGTGCTGATGATCTGCATCGGACAATTTTGGCTTCTTTCCACGGAGATTCGTTTGAGTTTCGTAGCTGCCTGTTTCGTTCCGACGCTTCAGCAAACGATATATCGAAAACGATATATCAAACAGGTGTTTACAGAAAAGCACTTTGCCAGTTCCTTTACGCTGATGCCCTTATCGTATCCTTCCAAAATCAACTTTCGAGCTTCGTTGTGCAGCATAGCACTCACATTCTTTGACTCTGTTATATCACTTTTTCTCAAAAGTTAAAGTACTCTCTGCTGTATTATTGAAAATTGCTATATAAAGAATCATGAAGAAACATTCTCTTTTAACGTTTACTTTTCTCCTTCTTTCCTTTATGGTATAACGCTTTTGTAAGAAGTCCCGCCGCCTGCAAAGGGGCGTTTTATCAACCTTTAAGCTAATATGCTCTAACTCATATCATAAATGGAAAAAATCATCCTGTCCGGTATGCCGGAACCCATGCTGCAACCCCTGTATGCCCGCGCCAAGGAAAGCCAAACCCACGGCGCAATCCACGATGACACCGCCGTGCGGCTGGTGCAGCAACTGGACTATAACTTTGACTTTTCCAGCAAGGATGCCGCCATGCACAACGGCGTGATTGCCCGCGCTCTGGTGCTGGACAAGCTGGTTTCTACCTACCTGGCGCAGCACCCCGGCGCAGTGGTCAACATTACCTGCAGAGCATCTCCTTGCTTCTTACATATTTTTTATAATGCAGCAAACCCAATATTTTCTGAGTGACACACCGCACCACGGTCCACCAACATTATTCTTTATTTTTTACATTATTCACTCAAAAAGCAGGGCTCGGTGCCATTTCCGCACCGGGCCCTGCTCTATTTCCAATTCCTAATTTCTCATTGCTAATTCCTAATTGAAAAAGCCCCTAACTTAGTTTTCCGCTTCCACCCTGTGCGTCATACAGCTCTTATAACTGTTTTCCAGGGCGGTTTCCACTTTGCGGTAGTTGCGGCGGGCAACAGCGGTGAACAGAACATCCACCATGCACATCTGGGCAATGCGGCTGCTCATTGCACCGCTGCGGTGGCTGATTTCCGGCGATGATGTGTACAAACACAGGTCTGCAGCCTGGGCCAGGGGGCTGTTGTCGAACCGGGTCAGCGCAATGGTGGTGCCTCCCCGGGCGGCGGCCAAGTGCAGGCACTCCATCACCTCGCGGGTGGTACCGGAGTTGGATACAAAAATGCCCACATCCTTTGGCCCCATAGTTGCAGCATAAGTAAGCTGAATGTGCAGATCCTGCGCATAACAGGCGGACTTGCCAATGCGGATCAACTTATAATACAGGTCCTGCGCTACCAGCGACGATGCATTCACTCCGAACAGCCGCACACTGTCCGCCTGGATGATTTTCCCCGCGGCACGCTCCACAATGGCGGGATCCAGCAGCTTCATTGTGTCCTCAATAGCGCAGATGCTGCTGGTTTTCACCGCGTCCGCCATCTCAGTGATGGTGTTATAGTCCCGGATATCAGTAAAGAATCCGCTGCTCTCCCGCTGGGCAGTGGGAGCGTTGGTCTCGTTCAGCTCGTTGAACAGGGCTTTTTTCATATCCTTCAAGCCGTCAAAGCCGATGTGCTTGCACAGCCGCACCCAGGCCACCTGAGTGGTATCGGCTTGTTTGGCCAGCTTGGCAATGGGCAGCACAAACACGCTGTCCACATGGCTTAAAAAGAAGGACGCGGCCTTTTTTTCGGAATCATTCAAATCATCATACAAGTCCCGCACACGGATTTCGATGCTGGTCATGGATGGTCCCCCTTTCCGGTTATTGGCTGATTTTACCCATCACAACGGGGTGTGCAGCACCGGTTGCTCCGGGGGCGTTGTTGGGCTGGCCGTACATGGCTTCGTTCGCCAGCACGGCAAAGGCCACGGCCTCCTTCGCGTTGCTGTCCAAACCAAGCTGCTCGTTGGTCATCACCTCGCAGCCGGGCAGACAGTCGGCAATATGGGCCAGCAACGTGGGGTTCATGCTGCCGCCCCCGCCCACGATCATCCGGTCCGGCTTGACGGGGCAGTAATTCCGCACGCCCGCGCTGATGCACTCCGCCGTAAAGCGGGTGGCGGTGGCCAGCACATCCCCCAGCGGCACATCCAGCTCGTTGGCTTTCTTCAGCAGCTGTTCCACATAGGCATCACCGTACATTTCGCGGCCGGTAGTTTTGGGCGGGGTGTGCTTCAGGTATTCGTCCTGCATCATCCAGGCTAACAGGGCGGGGTTGACCTGAGCGGCAGCAGCCATTTTGCCGCCGTCATCATAGCGGGCTTTTCCATTCGTCATGCGGGCGGCAAGGGCATCGATCACCATGTTGCCCGGCCCGGTATCAAAGGCCAGCACACCGTTCAAGCCCGCACCGCGGGGCAAAAGCGTGATGTTGCCAATACCGCCAATGTTCTGCAATGCCACATTGCGCTGCGGGTCCTGGTAAAGCAGATACTCGGTATACGGCACCAGCGGCGCACCAAGGCCGCCTGCAGCCATATCCCGTACGCGGAAATCGCTCACCACGGGGCAGCCCAGCGCTTCCACGATCATTGAAGCTTCGCCGATTTGCAGGGTGCCGCGCACTTTGTAGCCCAGGTAGTCCTGCTCCACCGGGGCATGGAACACCGTCTGCCCATGGCTACCCACAAAGGCAACATTCCGCGGGTCCACGCCCGCCTGCGCGCAGACTGCCAGGCAGGCGTCTGCGCTGAGCTTGCCCAGCAAAAAGTTCATTAGGCAAAGTTCCTCGCTGCCGCCAAAGTTCCCTGCCGCCACCTGTAAAATGCGGCTGCGCACAGCATCGGTGAACGGCAGCGTGACAAACGCCATCTGGCGCACGTGGGTGTTGGTGCTGCACCCGCTGATTTCCACCAGCACAGCGTCAATGCCATCAGCCGAAGTACCGCTCATCAGGCCGATTGCCAGTTTTTTTGCCTCTGCATCTTTGCACAACATTGTCATGCTCCACCCTTTCGTTCAGAGGGGTACTGCAAAACCTTAGGGCAACACCGCACAATTCCCGCCTTACGGCTTAAGCACCGCTTCGGCGGCTGCGGCACAGCATCTGCGTTGCCAAAATGCTCGATAATGTCGGGTTGCGGTACCCGCATCGTGCTTCGGGGGCAAAAGCCCCTCGCACTCTGCGACCGCTGCCCCTGCTTCGGTTCGCTGTTTCCGCCACTGGCGGCGCTCACCTTTGCAGCATCCAGTATTATCTGCGCTTTTGGCTTAGCAGCTGCCGCACCTCGCTCGCCGTATCGGCACTTAGAATTATGCGGTATTGCCTGAGAAATTTTGTACAAAAATACCCTCAACTTTTTTGAAACAAAATTTCTAAAGCCCCCTTTTCTTTTTATTATAACGCGAATATAATGAACATATCAAGTCATTATTTTGCCATATCGCGGGGCAAAAAATCTTTTTCTCTCGTTTATTCTTTGCATCGTGCAATTTGGTAAGCTTTTCTGATATAAAATTTCACAGCGTTTACCGCAACAGGAGGTTTCCCCATGGTTCTGAATGGTCTTGACCACCTGGCTGACGCCGCGCCCTGGCTGAAAGGGCGGCGGCTCGGCCTGATCACCTCGACATCCGGCGTAACTCGGATGCTGACATCCGGCATTGATGCCATCCACGCGCAGTTCCCGCTGACAGCGCTGTTCGGCCCGGAGCACGGCGTACGCGGCGACCATGACGCCGGTGCTACCGTGGAAACCTACACCGATCCCGCCACCAGACTGCCGGTGTACAGCCTGTACCGCAAGGATTCCCAGCACATGACGCCGGAGATGCTGGACCTGGTAGATACCGTGATCTATGATATCCAGGATATCGGCGCGCGGTTTTATACTTACATTTCCACCCTGCTGTATGTGATGCGGGACTGCGCCGCCGCGGGCAAAGAACTGGTAGTGCTGGACCGCATCAATCCCCTGGGCGGCAAGGTGGAGGGCGGTTTGCTGCAGCCCGGTTTTGAAAGCTTTGTGGGGGCCTATCCCCTTACAACCCGGTACGGCCTGACCCCCGGTGAATTTGCCCGCCTTGCCAACGAGGAACAGCACATTGGCTGCCAGCTGCATGTGCTGCCGGTGCTGGGCTGGAAACGGGAGATGCTCTTTCCCGAAACAGGGCTATACTGGATGATGCCCAGCCCGGCCATTCCCAACTTTGAAACCGCGCTGCTCTACCCCGGCACCTGCCTGACCGAGGCCACCAACATTTCGGAAGGGCGCGGAACCTCGGCCCCGTTCGAATTGATCGGCGCACCGTTCATCAACGGTGCGGCATTGGCTGACCGGATGAACGCTAAAAAGCTGCCGGGCGTAATTTTTACCGCGGCTTACTTTACGCCCAGTGCTTCCAAACATGCAGGCAGGCGCTGCGAGGGTGTACACATCCACCTGACCGACACCAAAGCGTATGACACCATCCGCACCGGCACCGCCCTGCTGTATGCCATCCGCGAGATATACCCCAACGATTTTGCCCTGCGCCAGCCCGAAGACAAAAAAGCCCTGCTGCCCATCAACCGCCTAACCGGCAGCGATGTACTTGCCCACGATTGGCCGGACTTTGACGCGCTGATGGAACGCTGGGAGAACGAGGCAAAAGCGTTTGATGAAAGGGCAGCGTTTGCGAGAATGTACGAATGATAAGTTAGGAGTTAGGAGTTTTGCGGCATCACAAGGTTGGAGCTGGACGAATTAGGAATTAGCAATGGGCACTTAGAATTATGCGGTATTGCCCTAACTTCTAACTCCTCCCTCCTAACTAAAAATTTTCCTCATAATCAGAAGGAGCCTAAACATGACAGACCTTGAACGTATCGGCCAGCGCCTTGTCACTGGCTTTCCCGGAACCGCCATCACACCGGAGCTGGTGCAGGTGGTCAAAGAATATAAGATCGGCAACATCATCCTTTTCCGCGAAAACATTGCCAGCGCGGACCAGCTGCGGACCCTGTGCGCTGACCTGCAAACCCTCATCCGCAGCGAAACCGGCCACGACGCTTTTATCATGATTGATCAAGAGGGCGGCGCTGTGACCCGCCTGCCGGAAAGCTGCATCAATGTACCAGGCTCCATGGCGCTGGCCGCCACCGGTGACCCCGAAACCACCTATCTGGCCGGCAAGCTGACCGGCGAAGAGCTGCGCAGTCTGGGCGTCAACTTTAACCTGGCCCCCAGCGTGGATGTCAACTGCAACCCTGCCAACCCCATCATCGGGGTGCGCAGTTATGGCGATACCCCCGCCACCGTGGCCAAGTATGCCGCCGGTATGATCCGCGGCCTGCAGGATGGCGGCGTGCTCTGCCTGGCCAAACATTTCCCCGGCCACGGCGATACTTCGCTGGACAGCCACCTCACCCTGCCCTGTGTAGACAAGCCCCGCGATGAACTGGAACGGATGGAGCTGGCTCCCTTCCGCGCTGCCATTGCCGACGGCGTACCCGCCATCATGACGGCGCACATCCTGTTCCCCGCGCTGGATGACAGCGGTGTGCCCGCCACCATGTCCCGCCGCATCGTCACCGGCCTGCTGCGCGGCGAAATGGGCTTTACCGGCCTTGTCACCAGCGACTGCATGGAGATGCAGGCTGTGCAGAAGTTCTTTGGTTCGGTCAACGGCGTGCTGGCCGCCATGAACGCCGGGGTGGATCTAGTGCTGCTTTCCCACACCACCCTGCTTTCCGGCGAAGCCGCCAAGGCTGCCGCCGAAGCTTTGCAGTCCGGCAAACTGGACCGCAAAGAGATGGAAGAAAGTGTGGACCGCATTCTGGCCGCTAAGGCCAAGCTGGCCGCCGTGCCCGCCGCCGCGTTTGACGCTGACCAGGCCGCTGCGCTGAATAACAAGCTGCTGCGCGCCACCATTACCGAAGTGCATGTACCCAAAGCAGGCCGCCCTAACGTGGGCGGGCACCCACTGTGCCTGGGCTGCCAGGTCTACCGCACCGGCCTTGTGGGCAATGTGGTGGATGATGTACAGCAAAGCTTTCCCGTTATGATGGCTAAAGCGCTGGGTGGGGACGGCTTTACCACCCCCATTGATCCCAGCGAGGATGAAATTTACGAGTGGGTGCGCCGCGCCGAAAGCTACACCAGTATCGTGATCGGCACCTATAACGGCCACCTGCATCCACAGCAGCTGGAACTGACCAAGGCCTTGGCTGAGCACAGCGGCAAGCCCGTTATTGTGGTGGCGCTGCGCAACCCGTATGACCTCTTCCCCCTGCCGGAAAGTGTCTACACCCTTGCCGCGTATGAATACACCGCCCGCAGCACTGCCGCCGTGGCGGATGTTCTGCTGGGCCGCCATGCCGCAACAGGCCGCCTGCCCATTGCCACGCCGGAACAGGAGGCCCAATGATGCCCTACTATGTTGGCATTGACGGCGGCGGAACCAAAACCGCCGTGGAGCTGCGCACCCGCGGTTCCGCAGCCCACAGCCGCGCTGTGTTTGGCCCCCTGAACTGCAACAGCGACCGCACCGCTGCCGCCAAAACCCTGACCGATACGCTGGCCTGGCTAGCTGCCCAACCGGAAGGGCTGGCCGGGTGCGATGGGCTTTGCATCGGCAGCGCAGGTATCAGCAACCCGGATGCTTACAACTTTATTCAGGATATCATCCGCGCAGGCGGCTACACTGGCCCGCTGCAAATCGTTGGCGACCAGGTCACGGCGCTGGCCGGTGCCTTGGGCCAGCCGGTGGGCACTGTGCTGATTGCAGGCACCGGTTCCATCTGTTACGCCCGCACGGCCGATGGCCGCGAAGCCCGCAGCGGCGGCTGGGGACATCTGATTGACGACGAGGGCAGTGCCTATGCACTCGGACGGGATATTCTGCGCGCCGTGGTGCGCGCTGCCGATGGCCGTGCCCCCGCCACAGCTCTGACGGAGCTGGTCGCCCAGCGCCTGGGTGCGCCAGGCGTGCAGCCGGTTATCCGCTTCACCTATGCCCCCACCACAACCAAAAAGGAAATTGCCGCCCTGGCCCCCCTGCTGGACCCTGCCTTGCAGCAGGGCGATGCCGCGGCGCAGGCCATTATTGCCCATGCCGCTGATGAACTGACCCAGATGGCTGCCGCCGCCATGCAGCCCCTTGGTTTGCAGACCGGCAGTATGGCCCTGCTTGGCAGTGTGCTGCAAAAAAATGAAACCCTGCGTGCCGCTGTTATCACTCGTCTGACTGCCCAGTTCCCCACCCTCACCTTCCCCGAACCCGTTGGCGATGCCGCGGATGGGGCAGCGGTTATGGCGGAAAATAGTTAGGAAGTAGGAGTGAGGTGTTAGGGCAACACCGCACAATTCCCGCCTTACGGCTTAAGCACCACTCCGGCAGCTGCGGCACGGCATCTGCGTTGCCAAAATGCTCGATAATGTCGGGTTGCGGTACCCGCATCGTGCTTCGGGGGCAAAAGCCCCTCGCACTCTGCGACCGCTGCCCCTGCTTCGGTTCGCTGTTTCCGCCACTGGCGGCGCTCACCTTTGCAGCATCCAGTATTATCTGCGCTTTTGGCTTAGCAGCTACCGCACCTCGCTCGCCGTATCTGCACTTAGAATTATGCGGTATTGCCCTAACTTACTTCTTGCTACTAATATCCACACACCCAAATTGGAGGTTTTCCCATGCCTGATATGCTTGTTAAACTGTATGACCTGCCTGATGAAGCCCCGGCCCTGGCGCGGAGCCACGCGTTTGGGGTCGAGATCCGCCGTGCCATGGCGCCGGACCGCCAGCGCGTGCTGGATTGGGTGCGCACCCACTCTGGCGACTGCGCTGCCGGTGAATGCGCTGTCAGTTTTGCCCATACGCCCATTGGCTGCTGGATCGCCACCCGCGGCAGCGAGATCGTGGGTTACGCCTGTTACGATGCCACCGCGCCGGACTTTTTCGGTCCCACCCGTGTGCTGGACAGTGAGCAGGGCCACGGTGTGGGCACTGCCCTGCTGCTGCGCTGTCTGACCGCCATGCGGGAATACGGGTACGGCTATGCCATCATTGGCAGCGTTGGCCCGGTGGAATTCTATCAGAAAACCTGCAATGCCACCGTTATTCCAGATTCCGACCCCGGAATTTATAAAGATTTTTTGCGCGGAATGGAAAAAAGAGCGGAAAAGCATTGATAATTAGCAATGAGTAATTAGGGCAACACCGCACAATTCCCGCCTTGCGGCTTAAGCACCGCTCCGGCAGCTGCGGCACGGCATCTGCGTTGCCAAAATGCTCGATAATGTCGGGTTGCGGTACCCGCATCGTGCTTCGGGGGCAAAAGCCCCTCGCACTCTGCGACCGCTGCCCCTGCTTCGGTTCGCTGTTTCCGCCACTGGCGGCGCTCACCTTTGCAGCATCCAGTATTATCTGCGCTTTTGGCTTGGCATCTGCCGCACCTCGCTCGCCGTATCGGCACTTAGAATTATGCGGTATTGCCTTTATAAAACATTTCACGGCACGTCATTTTGGGAGTATCCTCCCGTAGGGGCGCACGCAGACGTATCGTCCTATCGTCGAACAAAATATCAGCCCGATGTCCATTCCAATTTATATGGGCTTTAGGTTGGCAACACCTCGCGCACATTTCTTCCTTGCCCGCCCTGCGGGTACCTCATCTGCCGTTTCCTTCTTCTTTTTTGAGGGGTGGGTTTTGATACAGGAATCCCCGCCGCCAAAGCTACTATGCTCTGGCGGCGGGGATTCTGTTTGCCCGGCATTGAATCAGCAGGCCGTTTTTGGTATACTGTTGGATAAACGAAAGATAAGGAAATGGGGAAGAAACATGGCTTCTTATACATTTGAAAATCACACATTCCGCATGGTAGGCCGCACCGACGGCAAGGATATTAAGGTACCGTCCAACATGTACCCGCTCAACCGCGAAGCACAGCTGTTTACCACCGAAACTACCGATACCATCAGCGATGCCCATGTGCAGGAGATTGTGAACTGCATTGACGGCCGCATGAACAACACCTACCAGAATGCCGAACAGGTAGTACGCACCCTGAACGTGTACGGTATTCCGGCTGTGCAGTATGTGGGCTGGGTGTTTATGTCGGATTCTGCCCCCATGTACCAGTCCTTTGCTCTGGTCAAGGGTGACCACGGCGGCCCGGCCATTATTGACCTTTCGGTGGACCCGATCTGGCCCCAGTGGGAACAGGAAATGGCCCAGTACACCACCCCTGACGAGATGCGCGCCGCCTTTATTGAAAAGCAGTCAAAGCGCTGGGATGTACCAAACACCGAGCGCTGCGTGTTTGGCCAGGTACCGGATTATATGGTGTATGTTGCCAGCATGTGCACCACCGACCAGGGCTTGAAGCTTTACCAGAAAGTCATGCGCGCCTTCCCCAAGCATCCCGCCAACCTGGAAGCCGAGCACGCACAGCGCGTCATGGTGGAGAGAGTGATGAAGGGGAAGATTTAAGGCAATCCCAACCGGAAAAATTCTCGGCACCGACCGGGTATTACTCAGCGAGCTGGAACAAAGGCGGCAAGCCCAAAACGCTGACCTTACGAGAATGGGCAAATCTGGATACCGCCAAAAGCAGAAAGAAGTTTCAGGACTTTCTTACCCTGAAAATGCAGCCCTACAGCGATGTGCTGAGTGTTGCCGAAGCAAGCCGGTTTACCGGCTATCACCACAACACCCTGACGAATTGGTGCCATAACGGTTACATCCGATACTTTGAAATCAGTGGTGGGTATATGATTCCCAAATCATGTCTGCTGAATTTTCTGCTTAGTCCTCATATTCTGGACAGCTATCGACCTTCTAAAAAAGCTGGTTGACCTTGCGAAAGAATTCAGCCGACAGGGCAAATCGACAAAAAAGCCCACCGCCAAATGAGTGCCATAGAGAAAAGCAGCGTCCCCCGAATGTCAAACGGAGGACGCTGTTTTTATAGCCCTATTTCAACTGCTGACAATTTGTCACCAGTTGGCGCATGACTGTCATCGGCATTAGGCAGCGACATATAGCTTCTGTTATTTTCAACTGCCTACAATTTGTAGTCATTTCGCAAACCGTATGCTTTGGAGCTATTTCAGATTATGCCCTATTAAGTCGAAGCATTTGAATTCGGCCACTAACAGCGGCGGCAATTTTCGCGGCTCGTCCATCATCAAACTGGGCGGCTGTTCGGAAGATTTCTTCTACTTTATTGGAAAATCCATCAAGGCGCTCCAGCGGCAGATCCACATAAGGCGCAATCAGCTTTAGTTGAGATTGCTGTGAGGTTTCAAACGGTTTTGCGGGAACCATGGCTTCCGCATTGATCGCGCGAGTGAGGGTCATCTGCCAAAGGCTTGTGCCGCTGTCATAGATGGGCGCTGTTCCTTTCCATTCCAGCGTTTCGGAATCACGCAGGAAACCGAAATTGCCAAGATGGCGATCCGTGTTGGCTAAGATGAAATCGGCAGCCAGCATATTGCAGACCGCTTTCTTTGCATCAGAAATTCCGACGGTCCGGCAGCAGGCGTTGAAGTGTTCCCAATTGGAAACGCCCTGCGCTTGCGGCAGCAGCCGCATAAATTGGGCGGCGGTGACAAGCTCGGTGTGGTCATTGGTAAAACACGCGCAGGCGGACATGACCTGTCCGCCCTGCTCTATGAGCCAGTAGGGAACGTGCGGCATACCAAGCGCATCATACAGAGCCGTGGCAACGATTTCGTTGTAAGGCTCCTGCTTGTAAATGCCCGATCCTGCTTTTAAGAGAATTCGTTTTCCGTCCGCAATGCGCCAGCGCTTTTGTAAAAAGCCGTCTGAGGTATTGCAGGGGGAACACAAATCCGGCTGTGCCGAGAGAACCCCCTCGCCAAACAAAGCGCGTCCCACATCGTCAGAAAAGTCGTTCTCGTAGAAATTTACATCGCGCCAGTTCTGTGGGGCATCGCAGGGCGTGACCCAATACTGGTCTGAGAGGCTCAGCCCGCTGCATTTGACAAGCAGAAGTTCGGCGTAAGGAATATGCAGCGTTTCCAAGGCGTGCTCCAGCCCGGAACGGCTTGCCGGGATACCACGTCCAGCCCACCATTTGCGCAGGGAGAGAACGTCAAAACTACCATCAATGTGCCTTGCGCCGAGGGGAATCCTCTGCGCCGAAAGAACCTCCGCCACATCAATAATGTCGCCGGTCTTTTCAGCTATTTCAATAACAGCCACTGGATGATTGCGCTGCATCAGGAAAAATCGCATTCTGCTCACCTGCCTTACCTTATAGAACGATTATACTCTATCCGGCGGGGCTTTGCAATCTGCGTTTTTGTCGCAGCGTCAATCCTTTTCTGTACACCAAGGGGGAAGTATATCTTTTTTCGGGAAATGGGGTTCCGTCTGTGTTTCCCCCCATACCCCCTTTCAGCCGGCTGAAGTGACAAAAAGCCAGCTAAAAACAAATAATCGTATCCTTGGCACCTTACCTATTTTGTAGGCAAGGTGCTTTTTTTCATACAGAAACGGAGGTCACCCCCATGGGAAAATACCAAAGGCAATACCGCATAATTCTAAGTGCCGATACGGCGAGCGAGGTGCGGCAGCTGCTAGGCCAAAAGCGCAGATAATACTGGATGCTGCAAAGGTGAGCGCCGCCAGTGGCGGAAACAGCGAACCGAAGCAGGGGCAGCGGTCGCAGAGTGCGAGGGGCTTTTGCCCCCGAAGCACGATGCGGGTAACGCAACCCGACATTATCGAGCATTTTGGCAACGCAGATGCCGTGCCGCAGCCGCCGGAGCGGTGCTTAAGCCGCAAGGCGGGAATTGTGCGGTGTTGCCCAAAAGAACATCGAAGCTGCCCGCCGAATTACCGTGATGCAGTATTTGGAAACCTATCACCCCGGCGAACTTGTGCGCAAAACGGATCGCGAGTACTGCACCCGGACGCACGATAGCCTGATCATCACGCCTGCCAATGGATTCTTCCACTGGTTTTCGCGTCATGTAGGCGGCAACAACGCCATTGATTATCTGACCAAGGTGGAGGGCATACAGCGAAACCTCCGCTGCGGTGCTGGGCGTTTATGTACAGGCGGATGCGGATTTTACCGCACAGTTGGTTTATACTGCGCCCGATGGCAGCACACTGACCAAAACCCTACAGGTAGCCATCGACCGCAATGCGACTACCGAATATCCTTTCCCCGACAGCGAAATTGCCACCTTTGCCGAGCGCCCCACCCCTGCGGTGACCAGCGGCAAGATCACCAAGGTTGCCAAAGTCAACGGCACATGGCTGATCTGGTTCAACAGTGAGGAAGCCTATTGCTGCACCCACGGTGCCAACGGTCAGCCTGCCGGCTGCCCACCGTACACCTATGTGAACACTTCCACCGTCAGCGCTGACCAGTGCGTCCCCGGTGACCACTACGGTAACCAGATTCGCATCTGGGGCGGATTGAACCAGCTTTCTTTGGGCGATGCGGACGATCTGCCCGCAGTTTTTTCCGCTGATGAGGGTGAAGAAATCTCTCTTTTGGATTTCTGTTCATCAATTTATGACGATGTACAGATGTATATTATCGAAAACTTTCCCGAAAGCACCGCGGCGGAAATTTATCTTGCCTCTGCCGATGAGCTGGCGAACGGTGTGGAAACCTACGCCTCCGCCCGTGGGTACTACACCTACATCTACAATCCCGGTCGCGCAGGGTGGCAGACCGTTGCCCTGATCGGACCTGACCCCGGTGAGGAGGAACCTGAGCCGGAACCTGTTGTGCAGGAATACTACGCCAGCTGGGAGGCACCGGCCCAGACCGCCAGCGGAAGTTTTGATTTTTCCTATGGAATCCGCACGGATAAGATCCAGCTGAAAACGCAGGAAAAGGTGGACGGCGCGACCATCGAGATCGAGCCCATCACCAAATCCGGCAGCATTGACGGCGGCAGCTGGTCTGTCAGCCCGGCAAGCAAACAGACCGTAACCACCAGCGGGCATACCGCCGATGACAACTACCAGAAGAACGGCGGCGACGCAGCCGCAAGCTGGAGCCTGCACTACGCGGTGACTAAGACCTCCGGCACACGCAACGATCGAGTCGGACCGTATACCTCACAGGAAGCTGCCGACGAAGCCGCCAACAGCGCCCGCGATGCTGCCCTTGCAGAATTGCAGGCAGAAGCGCAAAATGCCGTAAACGCGGCAGTCGGCAGCGCAAAAACTCAGTTGGGCAGTTTGCAGTTCCGATACGAAGAAATCTCCGTACCCTACGGCTTTGAAAAGTATTGGGGCAGCAACGGCAGCTACCAGACACTGACCGTGCCGGCCAACTCCGACAACGAATACCTGATGCGCAACGCGGAATGGAGCCTGCAGGTCAATAGTGGTCAGAATGATCAAGCAGTTCACACCACTTATAGTATTATAAATGCCCGCCAAGTAAATCGGCTGTCCCGGCATTTGAAAAAAATATTTGTGCTTGGCGGCGTCCCATTCGTAAAAGCCGGTGGCAGCGCTGCTTCACAGTGAGGGAATCTTTGTAAGCATCCTGAATCTATTGCATAGCAAAGAAAAATGATTGACAGCTCCAATTATAATATGCTTTAATAAAGGGTAAAGCACTTACAATGTAACAATCTGCAATGCTTAAAGACACTGAACTGACCCGAACAAATCTCAAGGAGATATACCATGGCAGAACGCGAACTGCGGCGGATGAACCGCATGGAATTGATAGAGATCATCTACGCGCTCAAACAGCACGAGGAGGAACTGGAACAGCAGAATGCCAATCTTCGCCAACAGCTTGCAGACCGCACGCTGCGGCTGGAGCAGGTTGGTTCCATCGCCGAGGCCGCTTTGTCGCTAAACCGGGTATTTGAAGCCGCACAGGCTGCGGCAGATCAATATTTGGAATCGGTCAAGGCGCAGTACCCTGTGCAGGGCACCGAGTTTTCGCCCACCGCGAATAACGAAGGGGCATATTGGAAATGAAGGGATTGAGCGGAAAGCGCGTTGAGATTCCCTCTATGGAGGAGATCACGCAGGAGCGCAAACGCCTGTCTTACCGCAGGCGTTACAAGCGTGTGCTGAAAAGCACCGCCTATGCGCTGGTCGTTGTGGCAGCCATTGCGGTGCTGCTGGCAACGAACCTGCTGCCGGTGCTGCAGGTGTCGGGTGACAGCATGAACCCAACCTTGCAGGATCAGGACATTCTGGTTCTGCTGAAAACAGATGCTCTGGAAAAAGGAGATCTGTGCGGCTTCTACTGGCAGAACAAGCTGCTGCTCAAGCGAATCATCGGTATCCCCGGGGATGTGATTTCGATTGACGGCAACGGCCTTGTCACGGTGAATGGCGAGGTGCTGGAGGAACCGTATGTCGATGAGCTGGCCCTGGGAGAATGTGACCTCAGCTTCCCGTATCAGGTGCCTGAAAATCGCTTCTTTGTGATGGGTGACCACCGCGCGACCTCGATCGACAGCCGGAGTACGGTTGTCGGCTGCGTTGAAAAGAGTCAAATTGTGGGCAAGGTGTTTCTTAGGGTATGGCCTTTGCCCCGCATTTCGTGGATAGGCTGATGGAGGAGTCCACATGAGAAATCAATTGGACAAGGCGATTCGGCGGGTAATGGCAGCGCGCCATGCGGAGCACCGCCGTGCTGCCGTGCTGGTGATACTGGCACTGCTGACGATACTTTCCGTCAGCTGGCGTCTGCACCAAGTAGGCACCGCGATGACGGACGATGAATACTCCTGCGGATATGAGGAGCATGTACACAGCGATGCCTGCTATACCGAGGTCTTGATCTGCGGTTATGAAGACGGAGCATCGGAAACCCCTGCTGATTCAGCGGAGGAAGACGGCGAGACCGCGCCGGCAGCCCACTCCCATACCGCAGACTGCTACCAAAGGGTGCTGACCTGCACCATCCCGGAGCATACCCACACGCTGGAATGTCTGGCGGATATAACCGCAGATGTTGAGACCCCGGCAGACTGGGACGAGCAGAGCGAGGGCGTGAGCAGCTTCTGGAGCGATGCCATGACGGAAATCGCACAGAGACAGCTTGGCTACACCGAGAGCGCCAAAAACTTTACGGTGGACAAGGCGCTGGGTGAGACCTTGGCGCAGGCCCATCACTACACACGCTACGGTGATTGGTACGGCAACCCTTACGGGAGCTGGGATGTGATGTTTGTCGCCTTCTGCCAGCATTATGCAGGCATACCGGAGGATGTCATCCCGCAATGCGCAAGCCTGCTTCAGCTGCGCACGGAATTGGAAAACGCACACCCTGAATACATCACCCCGGGTGGCAGTGAGGCCACACCGGGCGACATCGTACTCTATACAAATGCCGCCGGTGAGGAAACGATCGGCATTGTAACCGCGTATGATGGCGCGAACCTGACCGTTGTTTCCGGCGCTGTGGACGGTGCGGTAGCGGCTGTGACGGTCGCAGAGGCCGATGTCACCAATACCATCCGTGTGTTGGATGCGTATGGCGTGTATGCGCAGACCGGCGCATCAGACGGATCCGAAGAACTCTCCTTTGATGCGGACGCCATTTTGGCAAGAGACGGCGCGGTGGCGTATATTGTTTGGCAATGGCCGGATCCCATAATGCCGGCTGCGGAAGACGATGATACACTGACCGCAGCGACAGCAACCCCTCAGTATGACAGCGAGGGCAACCTAAAGCTGGATAAGCTGCTGACAAGTACAGCTATTTCCATCAATCAAGGCGGCACTTGGGAACCGCTGGATAATTTTGCATCTATCAAGGACGGCACCCAGGTTCAGGTGGAAATCGTCTACAGTGTACCGGCGAACGCATTCCTAGACGGCGGCAATACAGCGACCTATACCCTGCCGGCGGGTGTCTATCCCAAAGGAGATTTGTCAGGAAACATCACCGATTCAACCGGAACGATAATTGGTACTTTTGCGCTTTCGAAAAAATCCCCTACGGTCACATTTACATTTAATAACGACACAAGTCGGACGTTCACCGGCACCTTCAAGTTTAATACCACGATCAATTACGCTGAGACCGGTGGCGACGGCAAGATACATCTGGGCGAGAAAACCTACACCGTTGAGCCGGAGTATTCGCTGAACACGAAGAAAGAGCACACCCTTTCGGAAGACAAAAGTAAGGTAAGCTACACCGTTACAGTCAATGCCCCAAATGGTACGCATGACCAGACGGTCACCATTACGGACCGGCTGGCCGCAGAGAATACCGCAAACGGCAGCTATGATACGAGCAGCATCAAAATCGACGGGAAGCCGCTCTCCGAGTATGCAGATGCCGCCATCACCTACAACACAGACGGCAAGGGCTTTACGATCACAGGGCTGCCGCCTCTCGGATATAACCAGTCGTATGAGCTGACCTATGATGTAACTGTGGCTGCCGTGACAGGCGCAGACGGTTCCGGTACGATTGTCAACACGGCCAAGGGCACAACCAGTACGCTGCAGAGCAACGAGGCCAAGGATACCGTCACCGTGAAGGAGAGCAGCATTGCCAAAACAGGCACCTATGACGCTGCGACCCACCGCATCAACTGGGTCATCAAGGTCAAAAATCCGGGCGGTGATTTGGCAGGCTATACGGTGACTGATACACAGGTCACACAGCTGGACATTGTTGGTGATGTAACGCTGAAGAGGGCTGACGAAACAGTTGTAACAACCATCACTGGCAACGATTTTCTGACCAACGGCTATACCTTCCCGGCAGGTTCCAATGCGAGCTCCTACACATTTACCTATCAAACGGTTGCACCGGATCCGGTGAATGGTACAGTTTCTGCAACCAATCAGACAACGCTGGAAAAAGGTTCACGTTCCTATACCGCGACAGCCAATGTTTCCACCGGTGTAGGCAAAGTGGATATTCGAAAGTATCCGGGCACTGTCACGCCGCTGGAAAACGGTGACCAAAAGGTCATGTGGAATATAACCGGAACGGTTCCCGCGGGCGTTAACAGTTTCAAAATCGTGGATAACATCCGCGAACCGCTGTACGGCGTCAAAACCCAGCTGGAAACCGCCATTCGAAACAATCTGCGCTTGACGATGGAAGGCGGCACAACGCTGACATGGGCGCAAGCGGTAGATGAAGGCATACAGATTCAGCTTTCCTTTTTTTCCAACGGTTCGAATGACTGGGACGATCCCGACAACGGCATTTCGGTTTCCGATGATGCAACCGCGGTGCATCGCATCCGATTACAGTTTAGCCGGACGGACGGCAAGAAGCTGCGCATTTTGAGATGCACCATCAGCGACATTCCAACGGTGGCAAAAACGTCTGATATGGCGAACAATACCAAAAGGCAGTTTTTGAACCGCGTGGAAATTTACTCGGATAGCGCCGGGCGCGAAGGCTGGAGGGGAACTTACGAGTATACAAAGATGGGCTCGATCACCAAGGAAACATCTGACAAGAGCAACAATGGGTACAAGCAGAACAACAGCACTACCTATGCCAAAAACAAGGTCATCTGGTATCGCATCAAACTGAATCTGGGTAGCGGTGATGTAGACAAGACCCATACGCTGACGGTGGTAGATAAGATCCCGGACGGCATGAAGCTGGCTACGGACAATAATTCTCTTAGCAACTATATGATTGCGGCGGATCTGGATACAGCGCCGGGCAATAAATATACGGGAAAAATCAAAAAAAGTCCGAGCGAAAACATATACAGCCTTGTGTTTAACGGGGTTACCTATTGGTCGATTGACACTTCTGTTTCGGGGCAGCTGACTATTAAGGTGCTTCCTATTACGCTGCAAAGTCTGATCGACTCAAAGAAAACAACGGATCATACTGTGGAGATCCGCTATGCGCTCCGGTTGGATGATGCGACAGCCTGGAACGAGCGTACTCTCGAGGAAAAAACCTATACGAATACTGCCACATGGAACGGTGCATCGACATCGTCCGGCATGACCATCACGCGCCCGAAAAAGGAGCTTCTGGAAAAGACCGGCAATTATGATGCAAAAACCCATCAAGCCAATTACACCCTTTGCATCAACCCCCGCGCAGAGGATCTCGCACCGGGCAGTGACACGCTCGAGCTTACGGACACGATGGAAAGCGAATACTTCGGCAAAACCGGCATGGAGCTGATGCTGGATTCTATCAAGGTATATGAATACATCCTGCAGGACGGCGACTGGGTAAAGGGCGAAGAAGTCAAGGACGGTGTCCGCGTTGAAAAGGTTGAAGAAACCGCATCGACACGGAAGTACAAGTTCGTTCTGCCGGACGAGAAAGCCCTGGTACTGGAGTACTCTTATAAAATGAATCCGGGTAATCTCGCAACCGACATGTCGGTAAAAAATACGGCTACGCTGGCGGGAAAAACTGTAGGCAATCAGGTTTCGGCGAAAAGCGACAGTGCATCGGCAACTGTACACAATGCCGTTCTGACTGTTGCCAAGACGGATTCTGCTACAAACTTAGCCATCACGGCAAGCCCGGCAACCTTTGCGATATACCACTATAATAAAATCAGCACAGGGTGGGATTTTATTAGGCCGGAGAATACAGGTTCGAACGGCAGCTTTGACCTGACATTTGCGCAATCCCCTGCAGCAGGCAGCCCGCAGCTGGTCACCGGGGACCTGTATAAGCTTGTGGAAACAGCGGCCCCGGCAGACTATGCACTGGATGAAACCCCGCGCTATTTTATCTGGAACAACAACGCAACGAATGATGACAAAAAAGCAGCTGCGCTTACAGCTGCAACCGGAGCTACTGTCCCGGAGGGGGTTACCACTGCAAACATCAGCTTTTTGGGCGTGAACGGAGACCGCGCCACAATGGCCATCCCCAACAAGCAAAACTGCCTGACCCTGCGCAAAATCTGGTATGGCATCGGGAACGACACGATAGAAGCACCGGTGGAAAAGATCCAGGTGCAGCTGTACCGTTACGAGGATGGAAAAGACAAGGCGGACGCAGTGGCGGTCGGAAAGCCGGTCACCTTGACAAAAGCTGACGGCTGGACCAAGAAAATTTCTTCCTTGGAGAGCGGTTATCACTACTATGTAGAAGAGCTAGGAACAGACAGTGGTGCGCTTGTCTTCTATGAAGTAAAGTACAGTGAAAGCAACGCCACCGGTGTCACCGGCGGCGGCACCATTACCATCACGAACAAGCAAAAGCCCAGCTATGAGCTGCCCGCCACCGGCGCGGCCGGCACACCCCCGTATACAGCAGCAGGCGCCCTGATCATGGGCATCGCGCTGATGTTAGGATATCTTATCAACAAACGCAGCCATTTGAGGGGGGGTGATAATTAGAAATAACCCCTCCACCGATGTGGACAAAACAGACCAACCTATTTGAGCAAGGAGACATAAAACCAATGAAGTACATGAAAAAATTCATGGCACTGCTTGCCGTGCTGACGCTTGCACTGGCCATGGCCGTCCCAGCGTTTGCAGAAACGACAACAACAACTTATACAATCACAATCAATAATGGCACCGGCAACTATGCAGCATATCAGATTTTCAAGGGTGACCTGCATGAGAAAACGCTGTCCAACATTGAGTGGGGCGATAATGTTACAGATGAGGGTCGGACGAAGTTTGGTAATGCAGCCGACAAGGCGAAGACAATCACAACAGAAGCAGATGCCAAAGCTTTTGCGGTTGAAGTTGCAAAGTATTTGACCGACCCTGCTGCAGGTACAGGCACGGATTCAATTACAGTTTCTGGCCCCGGTTATTATCTGATCAAGAACACTTCCGTAGGAGAAGGCGAAGTTTTTACTGACTATATCCTGCGGGTCGTTGGGGATGTCACAGTCAATCCAAAGAGCGGCAAGCCAACGCTGGATAAACAGATCAGACACAATGAAACAGGTTTATGGGGTGTTGTCGGCGATAACCAGATCGGTGACACCGTTGAGTTCCGCACGCTCACGACTGTTCCGATTGTGAGCGGGTATACCCAATACACGTATGCAATCCACGATGAAATGTCCGCAGGGCTGACATCGAATGTCCGCAGCAACGAGGATGTGACAATCAAGGTAAATGATGAAACAGTATTGGATAAGAACTATTATACTGTGACGGTTGACGAAGTAAATACGAACAAGTTCACAGTTACAGTCGATGTACTGAACGCCATTAAGGATGGCAAAATGGTTGAGGGAAATACACTGTATACATACTATACAGGTATTCTCAACGAAAAGGCCAAGGTCTATAATGACGGTAAACAGGACAATAAAGCATATCTGGAGTACAGCAACAACCCGCATGATAATAAGACCACAAATAAGACCCCGGAGAAGGTCGTTTATGACTGGACCTTTAAGATGGGAGTCAAGAAAGTCGATGGTGCAGATGGCACTCCATTGACCGATGCGAAATTTGTCCTTAGTAAGAACGGAAATTGTTCTTTAGGCACAATCGGAGATGACGGGACGCCCTCCACCACTACAGACTTAATCAACCTCATCGAAAACAGCGACGGTTCCTACACAGTTGCTCCGGCTGGTTACAACGGTTCTGTGGTGAATGTTATGACGGCGGGCGATATCACCATTAATGGTCTGGATGACGCCACAGTGTATTATCTTTATGAAACAAAAGCACCCGCGGGCTATAACCGCCTGACTGCTGCGGTAAGGTTCGAAATCACCGCCACTTATAGTGATGCCGGTGATAATTGCACAAGTGTAACCGCAACGGTAAACAATGACGTACAATCGAGTGTAAGCGTTAACGTAAGAAACAATAAAGGTTCTACCCTGCCCTCCACCGGCGGCATCGGCACTACCATTTTCTATGTGATCGGCGGCGGGCTGATGGCCGTGGCTGCCGTTCTGCTGGTCACCAAAAAGCGGATGAATAACAAGTAAAGGCGCATTTGCCGTCATATACCAATCCTTATAACATTAGGGAGTAACCCATGAGAAAGAACCTCAGCACAATTATTTTAATATTGATCTTCCTCGTGGGTCTATCCGTGATGTTATATCCCTCCGTCAGCGACGCTGTCAACCGGAAGCATCAGTCCCGCGCAGTGGCTGGCTATGCCGAGGAGGTAGAACAGCTGTCAGATGCGGATTATCAGACCTATTTCGATGCTGCCGATGCGTACAACCGGCAGCTGAACACCACCCCCAATGCCTTTTATAAACCGGATCTGGTCAGCGGCTATGCGCAGACGCTCGACATCTCCGGCACGGGCATTATGGGGTATATCACGATCCCCAAAATCAGCGTTGAGCTGCCCATATACCACGGCACCGATGAGGGCGTGCTGCAGGTGGCAGCAGGCCATCTGGAAGGCAGCAGCCTGCCCGTGGGCGGTGCCGGGACCCATGCGGTCATATCAGCGCACCGCGGCCTGCCCAGCGCAAAGCTGTTCACCAATCTGGACGAGCTGGAGGTGGGCGACCGCTTTACCATCACGGTGTTGAATCGGGTGCTGACCTATGAGGTCGATCAAATCTCCATTGTGCTGCCTACTGAGATCGACCAGTTGCTTCCCACCGAGGGGATGGATTATGTCACCCTGATGACCTGCACCCCTTACGGCATCAACACGCACCGCCTATTGGTGCGCGGCAAGCGGGTCGAAACTACGGAAAGCCAAAAGCATATCCGTGTGGCGGCAGATGCATTCCGCATTGAACCCATCATCGTGGCCCCGATTTTGGCCATCCCGATGCTACTTGCGGCACTGGTCGGTGTGCTGGTTGCCCCACATCTGCGCAAGCGCAGCAAGAGAAGGAGGAAATAACATTATGAAAAGCATCCGTGATCGGTTGGCAGTGCTGCTTATGCTGTGCCTGCTGGTGTGGGGCGCTGTTCCGGCTCTTGCCGCAGAAACGGTTGATGAAACGCGCATCGGCTCCATCAAGGTATTGCTCTGTGATACCGAAACCGCAGCACCGCTGCAGGGCGGTGAGCTGACGCTGTACCGTGTGGCGAGTGTATCTAAAAACGGCGCAGATATGAGCTTTACCTATACAAACGGTTTCGAGAATTGCGGAATCGCGCTGGACAACGTATCCGAAAGCGCACTGGCGAGCCGATTGGCAGAAAAGGTGACACAAAATGCACAGGCAGTCACCAAGACCGTCAACGACAGCGGAATCGCCGTGTTTGGTGATCTGAAGGCCGGGCTTTACCTTATTGTACAGAAGCAGGCAGCCGAAGGGTATGACGCCATACAGCCTTTTCTTGTGACGGTTCCAATCATGGAAAACGGGCAGTATGTCTACGATGTGGACGCCCACCCCAAAGTGGGTACTGCAAGCCGGAAAACAACGCAGACGCCGCCCACGCAGGAAGTGCTTTCTGCACTGCCGCAGACCGGACAGTTGAATTGGCCAGTCCCCGTGCTGGCGGTGACTGGCGCTGTACTGGTGGCGGCAGGTGTCGTACTCAAAAAGCGAAGTGGTCAGAATGAGAAATAAGCTGGGGAACGCCCTGATTGCGCTTGGGGTTCTGGCATTGCTGGCAGCTGTGCTGCTTATGGGCTACAACCAGTGGGACAGTACCCGCGCAGAAAAAGCAGCCGACAGTGTGCTGACCCAGCTGGAGGAATCGATCGCAGAGCCACGCACCATCTATCCCGGTGATGCAGCAGAACCCACAGCGGACACGGAGATGCCTGTTAGCACCATTGACGGCTACGACTATATTGGGTACCTCTCTATTCCGTCCATCGGGCTGGCACTGCCCGTGATGCAGCAGTGGAGCTATCCGGGGCTAAAGATCGCGCCGGGGCGGTATTCCGGCTCGCTATATACAGATGACTTGGTAATCGCGGGACATAACTATGCGCGTCACTTCAGCCCTCTGACGCATCTTACGGTGGGGACAGAAGTGCTTTTTGTTGACATGAATGACAACACATGGCATTATGCGGTCTCGGATACAGAGGTTCTGCAGCCAACCCAAATCGAGGAGATGGCGGTCAAAACGTCCGAGAGCAATTGGGATCTGACATTGTTTACCTGTACCACGACCGGTCAGGCACGATATGCGCTGCGCTGCGTCCGCACAGACGAGTGAGCATGATTCATAGTCATCACTTTCAAAAAGCAAAAATACTTCCGCATTGGAAAGCGGTATCGTCAGAAATGAATTTCAAAATTTCCTCAAAAGACCGTTTGCCGGACATCATTGCCTTTAAAAGCTGCTCCTGCTGTTGTTCCTTGCGAATGTCGTAGAGTTTTTTCAATTCGCCAACAGCCTTTTCGTGAGCAGCTCTTGTTTTTGCCACTTTCGCTTCGGCTAATTCCATTTTTAATGGAAAGCCATATTTTGAAGCTTGTAATATTCTCCCAACCAATGCTATTCCGGATAGATACAAACATAGCATTTCAGAATGTTGGAATCCTCTTTGTCCATGTCCGAACTGTGCTGCTGAATTTAAGTACGGAAAGAAGAACCTGTCTGAGCTTATTTCGATGATACAAGATTACCATGTAAAAGAAAATGACGAGAATTTGATTACCTGTAGGATAGAAATGCAAGGAGAGCACAGGGCAATCAAATACACAGGAAAGCATTTCTTGGCTTTGCAAAAGGCCATCGGGTTTTATTCTGATGATGCTGAATGATGTTGCGGAAAACAAATACTCTGGAAAGAGACACACCAGCTGTGATTGGAAGAACTACAAGATGCTTTTGAAGTATTTGAGAACGCCGCCGATGGTGATTTGTTATCTAAAAACTTAGGAGCAGCATAGAATAACGCAATCTACCGCCTTATCGTGAGATGGGGCGGTATTTTTTTTTGAAAAAATTCCGATTTATCTCACTGCCCATCTGCCCGGTAAACCACATCAAAATACTCGCAGACGCACTTCATGCTTTCGTCAAAGTTCCTGCCGATTTCCTCACACGCTGCGGCAAACGCCTTGCGGTGGGCTTTCTTCCACGCGGCAAGGGTGCTCTGCCGTCACATCCTCAAACGGGACAACTTCCACCTTTGTGGTGCGGGTAATGCAGCGCGGCTGCATATCGCTGTCCAGCACGACCGTGTAATCACCCATGCGCGGCAGTAGCTGCATCTGGGCTTCAAACAGGCTGAACAACCCTGTGTTGGCGCGTTTTTTGCCGCAAAGAATGTTGTCCAGAATCTCGTCGGTGCCGTTGCTGTCATAAAAACAGACATTGTAGGCAGAAATCGTCAGCCCCGAATCCTTTACAAATTTCTCGATTTGATCCATGGCCTTGAACAGGATGCCCGATAAACCGCAGGACTTGATTGCCGCACAACAATAAGGCAAATAAAAAACGAGCTTTACCATTTTTTCTCTGGCAAGGCTCGCTTCTCTGCTTTGTTTGTTAATCCAGCCGGAACACCTGCTCCAGCTTGGGCTGGGCACCGGTCACGGGGTCCATTTCCAGCTCCAGAATATCTTTCATATACTCATTCCAGCGGTCCACAATGGGGCTTTCTGCCTGCACTTTTTCAGCATAGGCAACGCCTTTTTCGCATTCATAGTAGCCAAAAAGTTCATCTTTGCAATAAAAAATGCTGTAATTGCAGATGCCTGCCTCTTTCAAAACCTTGACCATCTCCGGCCAGATCTCTGCGTGGCGGCGCTGATATTCTGCCTTGCAACCGGGTTTGATGCGGCCTTTCCATGCCATATGTTCCATGTTGATTTCCTTTCCGTACAAACATTTTTATTTTGTATTACGTTAAAACCAAAGTCAAAAAACAAGGTTGCATCCGCACCTTATTTTTGGTAAAATTACTGTAGTGTTACCATTCTTTTCATTTACATTATATTGCTTTTTTCTGATCTATTTCATACCACAAAGCACTGGTTATTTTGTGATAATTCTACTGAGGTGATCCCTTATGTTGACCTATAATATGGACGTGGAAGAGCGCAGTGTGTGGCTGCGCGCAACGCCAAATAACGCCGTGTTGGCACAGCCGTTTTATGCAACGGAAGCCGGACTGTTTTATGGGCGTTCCCACTTTGCCACAGCCCGTACAGACAAGGAAAGTTATATCCTTTTTTATACCCTGGCCGGGGCTGGCTTGATTGAGCAGAACGAACAGCACATTGAGCTGCCGCAAGGTGCCGCACTGCTGATGAACTGCCGCACACCGCAAAGTTACTGCACGGCCCCCGGCTATGATGTATGGGAACACTACTGGGTACACCTTGACGGTGTTGGGGTTAAAACGTTAGCCGATTCCGTACAGTCGCAGGGGCGGCTTACCGCTGCGCATGTCAGCCGCATGGAGATGCAGCCTTTGTTTGAAACACTGTTTGCCGAGTGGAAAAAGGAAACCACCACCGCCCAGATCGAAATTGGGTTGACACTGCACAAAATGCTGGCACTGCTTGCCCACCAGCAGCTTTCCGGGGACGAAAGCCGTTCCAACCGGACCATGATCAAGCAGATTGCAGATTATATCCGTGCACATTATGCGGAGCCCATCAATCTGGATATGCTGCTGGCGCAGATCCCTGTCAGCAAAAGCTGGTTTTTGCGGCTTTTCCGGCAATATATGGGCACAACACCGTACAATTTTTTGTTATCCACCCGTATTACCCGCGCAAAAGAACTGCTGGTTCTGACAGATTTCCCTGTCGGCGAGGTTGCCCGCCAGGTTGGTTTTGAGGATGAAAGCAATTTTTCCACCCGCTTTTCTTCCATGACAGGCCAAAGCCCGCAGCAATACCGCAAAAGCGCACTGAAGCCTTTTGCCCAAAATTCATAAATACAAGACAAAGCACGGTCTCATGATGATTTTTCTATCGCAGAGCCGTGTTTTCTTTTATTTCTCACCGGTTCCGATCAGCGTTCGCTTCATCCATTCTTTGTTGTAATACCGCACCACCGGGATGATACAGCCGGAAGCCCAGCTTAACGGGGTGGCAAGCCAGATGCCCCACACACCCAGGTGCGGCGCCAGCAAAGAGGCAAACGCCAGCCTGGCCCCCATCTCAAACAGGCCTGCAACCAGGCTGACATTTACATCCCCTGCACCGCGCAGCACGTTCAGATAACTGTTCATTACCGCGGCAATAATATAGGCAAACCCCATTACACTGAGAAAATCCGCCCCTTGTGCAATGCTGGCAGCATCGGTGGCTGGGTCAAGGAAAATCGACAGCAGCAGCCGGCGCGATGCAAACACCGCGACGGCCACCACCAGGCAGCTCACGCAAAGCGCTTTCAGCGAATCACGCAGGCCCTGGCACACGCGGTCTATATCGTGTTTTCCCATATTCTGCCCCGTGTAAATGGAGCTATATTTTTACCAATGCAGAGGAGCTGCTGCGCCCCTTCTTTGACCCCGCAGCCCTGCCAAACAGCCGCCTGCTGACCCAGGTACTGCATGGCTGGAGCGGCATTTTTTCCTCTGCCGACCACCCCGCGCTGGCAAATTATGTCAAGATGATCCTGCAGGAAATGCAAACACGTTCCCTGAACTATGAGATCAGCGTGCGCGGGCTGTTTGTTGCCCTGATTACCGAAGTCATGCGGCTTTCCACCGAGCAAAATGATTCTGCCGCAGCAAACCGCATGGTCATTGCACCTGCATTGACCTATATTGATGAATTCTATATGGAGAATTTCAGCATCCGCGACCTTGCCGATGCGTGCAGCATGAGCGAATCCCATTTTCGCAGGGTGTTCCGGGAGCTTGTCGGCATGGGGCCGCTGGACTACCTGAACCGGACGCGCATTGCAAAAGCTTGCAGCCTTTTGCGCATGACCGATGATTCGATCCTGACCATCAGTGAAAAAGTCGGCTTTGGCTCCATGTCCAGCTTCAACCGCCATTTTTATGAGGTGATGGGCACCGCCCCATCGGACTGGCGGCGGGCCACAGGCACCGGCATTGGTACTTCTATCTTGAAATACAGCGGCTGGCTGTGCCCGCCAACCCCATAACTCCCGAAACAAAAAGGGACCCTTTCAAATTATCGATTGCGGCTTATTTGCTGATTCTGTCGATCGCTTCCAGTTCCTCTGCCGTAAAGCTCGTGTTCTGCACTGCTTTGATGTTATCCAGGATCTGGCTGGTTTTCGATGCACCGATCAGCACGGTCGTAATCTCATCATGGCTCAGCAGCCAGGCCAGGGCCATTTCAGCCAGCGTCTGTCCGCGGGCCTGGGCAATATCGTTCAGGGCATTGATCTGAGCGATTTTTTCCGGCGTAATATCCTTTTCTTTCAAAAATCGCCCGTCTGTGCGTACCCGGCTGTCAGCCGGAATCCCCTGCAGATATCGGTTGGTCAACAGTCCTTGTGCCAGCGGACTGAAGGTGATAATTCCCTTATGCAACCGAGCAGCCATCGCTTTCAGGCCGTTATTTTCAATCGTGCGGTCAAAAATCGAGTAGCGGTTCTGATTGATGATAAACGGCACATGCAGTTCGTCCAAAATCGCAGTGGCTTTTTCCAGCGTGGGGCCGTCATAGTTGGATAGGCCGACATACAGCGCCTTGCCGCTGCGCACCGCCTGGGCCAGCGCACCCATTGTTTCTTCCAACGGGGTGTTAGGATCCATGCGGTGGTGGTAAAAAATATCCACATAGTCCAGCCCCATGCGGCGCAGGCTCTGATCCAGGCTGGCCAGCAGGTATTTGCGGCTGCCCCAGTTGCCGTAAGGGCCGTCCCACATTTCATAGCCTGCTTTGGTGGAAATAATCAGCTCATCGCGGTAAACGCCAAGGTCATCGTGTAGGATCCGGCCAAAATTGCGCTCGGCAGCACCCGGTTCTGGGCCATAGTTATTGGCAAGGTCAAAGTGGGTAATGCCGTTATCAAACGCCGTACGGCAGAGCGCACGCATGTTCTCATACGGGGAGGTATCGCCAAAATTATGCCACAGCCCCAGCGAAACAGCGGGCAGCAGCAGGCCGCTGTTTCCGCAGCGGCGGGTTGGCAGGGTGTTGTAACGGTTTTGTGCCGCCTGGTACATAAATATCTGCCTCCTTACAAGGATTATTGAATTTTTTTAAGGTCAACTGCACTTTCCGTACAGTCCTCCAGTGTTGTAACTTCGCTCGCCCACGCTTCGCTTTTATCCGCATAGCGCACGGTGCTGTCCTGCACGGTCAGCTGTTTCACACTGCGGGCATACAATGCGGGGATCGCATGGGAGTACACATGCCGCACCGATGGCTGTTCATCAAACAAGCCTCCCGGCTGGGTTCCCTGTCGCTTAAAAGTCATGTGCAGGTTCCGGATGCGGATATCCCGCAGGCAGCTTTCCGGCTCACCGGCCAGGAACGCACAGCTTTCGCAGGTAATGGACAGGTTATCGAATGTAACGTTCCGGATGGTTCCTGTCTTTGTCCGGCTGTTTTTCCTGGGGGTCGCACTAATGAAAATCGGTTCGCCCTTTCCCCACCAGCCCGGTGCACCCGGCTCGGCATAGCGGTCTGCATAGCGCAGGGTGGATCCGGTCAGGTGGTGAATATGGATATCCTCCACCGTTCCTCCATCGCGTACCCAGATACCCACCGCACGGGAGCAGCGGTCAATAATGCAGTCGCTTAAAGTTACGTTGCGGATCGTTCCGTGGGTCTCGGTGCCAATTTTCAAGGCGGAATCGCGGGAATGCAGCACGCAGTTCGTGATGGTGATATTCTCACACACACCATACCGGCGCGACATGGGGCCGGTGGATTTTACCACAATGGCGTCATCACCCGTTGAGACAATGCAGTTGACAATTACCACATTGCGGCAGCAGTCCGGGTCAATGCCGTCGTTATTGGCTCCGCGGTCATCGTTCAGGATTTTTATTCCGTCAATGCGCACATTCTGGCAGCCTGCCATATGCAGTGTCCAAAAAGCGGCATCTTTCAGCGTTACATCGCGCACGGTAAAGTTTTCCACATCTTCAAACAGCATCATGCGCGGGCGGAACGCTTCGCAGGTTTTGGGGCATTCATGGAAACCGTTATCTTCGTTTTTGTCCAAAAACACCTGGTCGCCCTGGCCGTAAATCGTACCCATACCGCTGATGGTCACATTTTTGGCGTGGGATGCACCCAAAAAGAAGCCGCTCTGCCAGCCATCGGCCGTATCGTCAGGGTTCACGCCGTTTCCCCCTTGGGGGAACGGTTTGATATCTACAGGGTCCAGGCTGCTGATAAGGACCGCGCCGCCTTCCAGGTAAAGTTCCACATTATCTTTCAGCAATACCGACCCACTCAGATACTGCCCGGCCGGGATGATGACACGCCCGCCGCCTGCCGCCGAGGCCGTATCCACAGCGTTTTGGATAGCAGTTGCGCAGTTTGTCCTTCCGTCCGCCACCGCACCGCAGGAAAGAATGTTGTATTCCATTGTTCTGCTCCTTCCGGCAGGAACTCTGCCTAACTTGTGCCCATCATAACACAGTTTTTATTGTCTGTAAACTTCAATTATCACAAAGAATCCGTGCATTATACAAGTTGCATTTTTCCGGCTGGGCGGCTTACAATAAAATAAATAAGTCGTATTGGGGGTAGGCAAATGCCGTCAGAAAGCCTTACATGGCAGCTTTGTCCCGTGGTTCGCGCATCATTCCATGCTGTGCTGCACAGTGGAATCGATGCGGTATCTCTTGCTGCTGCCATGCAGGAATTTTCCCAAACCGTTGAGGGGCTGCGCCAAGCACACCAGCTGCTGACAGCTTCGCTGTTTCGGTATCAGGCGCACTTGTTCCTGTACCTTGAATCTGTCGGCACAGCGCTTGCGCCGGATGGGTTGTCGCCCCTGCTGGATGCACTGCTTTGCCCATGGCCCGCTGCCATGGGCGAAGCCCTGCCCCGCCGCTGGATAGCAATGCAGCCGTATTTTTACCACGATATCCCCACCACTGCCGGCGATTGGCTGCGTGAGCGCCATTCCGGTGCACAGCATGGGCGCATTGCCGTTTTGAAACCGGACAAATGGTGCAGCTACATGGAGTACCATCTAAAGCTGGTGAGCGAGGGCTTGCTGGAGGGGGATCGCTGGCATCTGATCAGTGTACAGGAAAACCTGCTGTTTTCTTATCTGGAAGAACCGCGTACCCATGTAAATATCCGCCACCAACCCGGTGTACCAAGCGCCGAGCTGCAAGAATGGCTTGCTGTTGACCCAGAAAGTCACTTTGAGCATTTTGCCAAAGAACAGCAGGGGCCGGATGCTCCAAATTTTGTTTATCTCCCCCGCTGTGCAGGTACCCACGAATAGGAGGTTTGCACAATGATCCGTATCAGCTGCCGTGCCCATGACTACGGCAAACATACCCCCGTCCAACTAGCGCACATTCTGCACACTGCCGGGTATACTGGTGCGCAGCTGGCAATGCCGCGGGCGATTGAAGGCATTGAAGATTTTGCATCGGTCACAGATGCACAGCTTTCCGCAATTTTTCAGGCATTTGATGCCGAGGATATCGAAATCACCGTATTAAGCTGCTACATGGATTTGAGCGCGCCCGATGAGCCCGCCCGTCTTGCCGGGGTAGAAAATGTGAAGCGCTGCCTGAGGTACGCAAAGCAGGTGGGTGCCAGAATGGTTGGCAGCGAGACTTCCTGGACCGCCTTGTCCGATGAAGAAAAAGCCCTGCGCCGCCCGCTGATGCTGGACAGCCTGCAGCGCATTGCTGAAGAAGCTGTGCGGCTGGACGCAGTTTTTGGCGTGGAGCCGGTGGCGATCCACCCCTTGTGCAGCCCGGAAATTTTGGCCGAGCTATTGCAGGCCTTGGATGCCCCGAATAATATAAAGGTCATTTTTGACCCGGTAAATCTGTTTACCACAAAGGATGCCCAGAATGCAGCCTTCCAGGCAGAGCATTGGAAAAGCTGGCTGGCGGTCATTGGCAAGCAGCTGGGCGCGATGCACTGTAAAGATTGCCGCATTGAACCCGATGGCACCAAAACGCTGGTCGGCCTTGGCAAGGGGCAGATGGACTATGCCCCCATTCTGGACTGGCTGGCCCAATACGCACCCGAAACACCGCTGATCCGGGATGAAGTTATCCTGGAATGCGCCCCCGCAGATATAAAAATTTTGCATCAGATGCAGCAAAGCATTGAAGAGAAACGCATGAAATAAAAGGAGCAACGAAAATGGCAAACCTGATTTTTGATAAGGTGCAGATCGAAGCAACAATTGATAAGATCGTTGACCGCACCATGCGCATGGATATGACCTGGGATTGGCCCTGCGGCGTGGCGTATTACGGCATCTGTGAGGCTTACGAAGTTACGAAAAATGAACGTTATTTGCAGCTGGTCAAGGACCGCGTGGATGAATATATTGAGCTGGGCCTGCCCCGCTGGACGGTCAATACCTGTTCGATGGGACATTGTCTGATCACGCTGTACCAGCACACCGGCGACGAGAAGTATCTGAACATTGCCAAGAGCAAGGTGGAGTATCTGGAAAAAGAAGCCCTGCGCTTTGGCGACCATGTTTTACAGCACACGGTCTCCGTCAACAATGATTTTCCGGAGCAGGCATGGGCCGATACCCTGTTTATGGCAGGCTTTTTCCTTCTGCGCATGGGTGTGCTGCTGAAAGATGAACAGCTGATTGATGACGCGCTGAACCAGTATTACTGGCATATCAAATATTTGCAGGACCCTGAAAGCGGGCTGTACTACCACGGCTATAACAATATTACCGGGGACCACATGTCCGGCATCAAGTGGGGCCGCGCCAATGCCTGGGCCGCGTATACCATGTCTCAGGTGGGCATTCGCCTGCCGCAGTGCTACCTGTACCCCAAGTTTTTGGATGTTGTCGGCAGCCTGAACGACCAGCTTGCCGCACTTAAGCTTTACCAGACCGAAAACGGCCTGTGGCGCACCATTGTGGACGATGAAACTTCTTATGAGGAAGTCAGCGCCAGCGCCGGCATCGCTGCCGCCATGATCGCCAAGGGCAACCCGCTGCACATCAAGTACATCAATAAATCTATCCCCGGTATGCTGGCAAACGTCAGCCCGGATGGCCGCGTGCTGAATGTTTCCGGCGGCACCGCGGTTATGAAAGATGCCGACGGTTACCGCAGCATCAGCCGCGACTGGATTCAGGGCTGGGGCCAGGGATTGGCGCTTGCGTTCTTCGCGGGTGTGCTGAACTATGACAATGTCCGTTCTGACGGTGCGCTGTAAAAACTTGTTCCTATAATGAAATCCCGGTATGGTACACAGTTCGTACCATACCGGGATTTCTGCTTATTCAGCTGCGCTGTGGATATTCTGCAAGGTCAGCTCATCATACAAGGCCAGACGGATGCTCGCATCCTGCGGTAAAGTGCAATCCCTCAAGGTCACATCATGAATGGTATGCCCTGGTGTACGGAACCCTTCAATTTCGATGGGATTCACCATGATCGCATCGCCGTTCCAGATACCCTGAGAGTGCAGGACACAATTTCTTTTTTGGTTATCTCAGAGCTTGGCGTAATAGGAATGCTCCGGCTGCAAACCGGCCAGCATCCAGTGGGTTCATCACAGCCATCCGTTCATCATCCACGAAGAGATGATATTCAGCCTCTGCCCCCGCGGTATCGGGCTTATCCCAATACAATTCAGCGGTATCTGCTATTGTCTGCGCCGCAAAATAAAGTTCTTGGGCAATACCGCATAATTCTAAGTGCCGATACGGCGAGCGAGGTGCGGCAGATGCTAAGCCAAAAGCGCAGATAATACTGGATGTCTTATCGAGCATTTTGGCAACGCAGATGCCGTGCCGCAGCCGCCGGAGCGGTGCTTAAGCCGTTAGGCGGGAATTGTGCGGTGTTGCCCTTACATTTGGGCACATCTCATCTGTTTTGCGCACAAACATTCTCTGCCACCTGCAGTTCGGTACACATCAGCAGGAAAGCACCAACACCGTGCAGGTCATTTGTGACGCAGGGACGGTCACAGTAGAACTGATAGTTGCCAACACCAGTTCCGATGCAGACATGACCGATCTGGATATCCTCACCCTGCCATTCCAGGCTGTTCACAACGCCGTCAAAGGCACGTTTTGCAGCATCAATCGCCTCAGCGCTCATCAGTCCGGTGCGGGCAGCGCGAGCCAGCGCCGCGGCATATAGGCAAGAGCAGGAATTTTCCAACCAGTTACCGGGCTGATCGCCTTTGTTCACAACCTGATACCAGCGGCCATCCGCACTCTGATAGCGCAAGAGGCTGGTCAGCAGGTCGCGCACATACAGTTCCAAAGCGGCGCGGCGTTCATCATCCGGGTCCATCTGTTCCAGCACATCCTGAATGGCCACCGGCACCCAGCCAATGCTGCGGCCCCAGAATTCCGGTGCAAGCCCGGTTTCGGGGTTGCACCAATCCGCTTTGCGGCTCTCGTCCCAGGCGTGATACCACAGCCCGGTCTTGGCATCGCGAGTGTGCTCCCGCATCAGGCGAATCTCGTTGACAACCAAATCCGTCCATTCCGGACGGTCAAAGCGGCGGGCATACTCCGCAATGAACGGGCAGGCCATATACAAGCCGTCCAGCCACATCTGGTTCGACGAGCCGCAGGTGTGCCAGAAACCGCCGCACTGGCAGCGTGGAATATCCTGCACCTGGGCGGCAACGCTTTCGATACAGCGGCGGTAGAATTCATCCCCAGTTGCATCGTACAGGGTGTACAGCAAAATGCCGGCCTGGATATCGTCAAGGTCAGCGCGCTTGTACTGTTTAACTTTTCCGCTTTCGTCAAAAACGGCGTGGACCCAGCTTGCGGCATAGTCCAGGTACTTCTGTTCCCCGGTCAGCTGCCAGGTTTTCAGCACCCCGGAAAGAAAAACGCCCTGGTGATAATAGAAATGGCCTTTCGGCGGCAGGTCGGCAGCAGCAAACTTGCGCATCATTGTATCGCAGGCGGCGCGGGCATAAAACAGTGTTGTTTCCATTTTTTGTCCTTTTTGATGTACGTACAATTACTCCGTATACCTGATATATTCGAGATTGTTTGTCAATGTCATGACAGCAGATCCAGCGACACGGCGTCCAACTCCATACCGCTTTGACCGAAGTAGAAACGCAGGTAGAAAGTTTTCCCCGCGTCAACGGCAGGCAGCGCCGCCGTAAACTCGCACCAGTCGGTCTGTGCGCCCGTGATGGTAATGGTTTTCACAAACACCCGTCCCGCAAAAATCGAAACCGGGATCTGGGCCAGTGGGCTGTTGCCCGGCATTGCGCGGCAGCGCAGATGCAGCGTGTATGCGCCGCCCTGCTCAACCATCACACAAAACGCAGTGGTGCGGCGGTAACCATTATCAATCGCGGCCGGGTCAATGCTTACGCCTCCATGTAATGTCAGGGGTTGCCCGTTCTGCGCCGCCTGCTGCATATCCTGCTCGGCCATCGCTTCCAACTGGGCATCCAACGCCGTGGTGCGGCCAATGCTGCGGCGGAACGCAGGTGTTTGCAGCAAAAAGCGGCAGATATTCGCCGCGCTGCGCTGCAGCTCGCCCCGGAACAGCCGTCCCTCTGTCAAAGCAACGGCCAGATCATCGCTGCCGGAGTTATGCTCCGGGTCCGTCACAACCATGAACACATCATTCTGGGCGCGAACCATCGCAGCCACATGCTTGGTGCTGCCTGCGCCGTCGCGGTCATTGCCATCGGCCCACCAGTCACTCATCACAATGCCTGTGTAACACCATTGGCCGCGCAAAATTGTTGTAACAAGGTCATAATTGCTGGCCGTCCAGTAACCGTTCAGCGGGTTATAGGATGTCATAATGGAGCGGGCATGCCCCTCTTTGACGGCAATTTCAAAGCCGCGCAGATAGATTTCCCGCAAAGCACGTTCCGATACAACCGATTCAACGAAGTGACGCCGGTGCTCCTGATTGTTCGTTGCAAAATGTTTGATGGTTCCGGTTACACCCCAGCGGTGCATCCCGCGCAGCTGAGCACAGGCCATTTTGCCGGTCAGCAGCGGATCTTCCGAGAAATACTCGAAGTTGCGGCCGTTCAGCGGATGGCGGTGAATGTTGATGCCAGGGCCAAGCAGCGTATCCACATGGTTTTTGCGCAGCTCCAACCCTTCCATCGAGTAGAGTTCTTCGCTTAATCCCTCGTTGAAAGTCGCGGCCAGGCAGGTGCCATTAGGCATGGCAAAAGCAACGGTGCCGCAGTCCATACGAATACCGCTCGGCCCGTCCGAACAGCAGGCGGCAGGCAGCCCATAGCGCTGCAAAGCATCGCTGACGCCTCCGATTGCCCCAGCTGTCCCCGGCGTAACGCGCGGAGAGTTCATCCCCTCGCCCCGGACAATGGTGCAAAGCTCCTCATCGCTGAACTGTGCCACAAAGTCTGCCATCGCAGTGGTACCATCGGCCACATCCCGCAGGCGGATGCCTTTGTCGCCGGTCTGGAGCCATTCCCGCGGCAGGCGGGCGGCGCGGCGGGGCTCGGGCCGTTCTTCCTCGGTGGGCACGGGTTCCCATGCTGGGGTTCCATCCGCACCAGGGCGCAGGCGTTCAAAGGCTACAGCCGGAGCAGCTGCAGATTCCAACTGTTCCACCACCATCAACGGTAGTGTGACCGTAAAAGCTTCTTCCGCACTTCGCACATCGGTGCCAAGGCTGAAGCGATACTCACCTGCTTCCAGCACAAAGGCAGACTTGTGCCCAGTCACACCGCTGTCATCATAGCTGGCAAAGTTACGCCACGGGGCTTTCAGTGTCAGGGTCTGGCTCTCCCCATGGGCCAGCATTCTGGTTTTTGCAAAGGCGCACAGCACTTTGGACGGTTTCCCCAGCCGCCCCTGCGGCGCGGTGCAGTAGAGCTGCACAACTTCCTTGCCGGGGCAGCTGCCGGTATTTTGGACGGCAGCAAAGGCGGTAATGCCATCGGCTGTTTCATCTGCGCTCAACAACCGAACTTCAAATTTTGTATAGGAAAGGCCAAAGCCAAAGGGATAAAGCACCTTTTCCGGTGCAAACGTTTCAAAATAGCGGTAGCCGACGTAAATATCTTCGGCATAGATGTTGCGGTTATCCGCCCCGTAATGGTCAGCCGCCGGATAATCTGCCGGGGTGCAGGCGATGGTATCGGGCAGTTTGCCGCAGGGGTTGACGGTACCGTTCAGCACATCCAGCACACCGCGGCAGCCTTCCTGCCCGCCCTGCCAGATGTACGCCACCGCGCCGGGGTTGTATCGCATGACCCACTGCATATCAATGATATTGCCAACATTCAGCAGCACCACAGATTTTTTGAAATGACGGCAAACCAGCGCCAGCATATTTTCCTCGCCCTCGGTCAGCAGAAAGCTGCCGGGAGTATTGCTATTGTCCTGGTCTTCCCCTGCCGTGCGACCGATGACAATAAACGCCGTTTCGGCACGCTGGGCCGCAGCGCGGACAAAGTCTTCATCCAGCGGCATTTCCGGCTGAAACCACGGTTCCTGTGCCCAGCCGGTTCCCATCTCGTAAGGGTGTTCCGCCAGCCATGCTTCATAGCGGGCCTGCACCTCGGCATCCAGCTGGTAACCGTCCGGACCGCCCAGCACTTCGGGCAGGTTCGGCACATGGGCGGTGTTCACCAGCCCGCCTGACCCTGTGCCGCTTTGGTAGTAGTGAAATTGCGCGTACCCAAATAAAGCCGCTCTGCCGCCGGAAGCCAGTGGTAAGACAGCCTCATTTTTCAGCAGAACAATACCCTCTGCCACAGCCTGGCGAGCCAGCGCTGCATAACGGGACATTTCCAACATTGTATTTTTCATCATACTGAAACTCCGATACTGATGGATTGTAAATTCCAGCGCCACACTTAGTTATAATACACTATTTTCAGGATTTAGCAAGAAGTTCCTACGCGAGAAAGAAAGTTTTATTTGTCTTTGAAAAAAGTAAAAAGTTTTATGAAGCCAGAAAGTTTCTATTCGCCATTCTTTGAACTGTTTTCTTTTTGCGGCCGAGTTTGTATGCGGGGCAAAACAAATCGGGATCAGAGTTTTTTCTTGGAACAGGGTTCAGAAAATTTCCAACATATCATTTATTAAAAAGACTAAGGCAACACCGCACAATTCCCGCCTAGCGGCTTAAGCACCGCTTCGGCGGCTGCGGTACGGCAGATGCTAAGCCAAAAGCGCAGATAATACTGGATGCTGCAAAGGTGAGCGCCGCCAGTGGCGGATACAGCGAACCGAAGCAGGGGCAGCGGTCGCAGAGTGCGAGGGGCTTTTGCCCCCGAAGTACGATGCGGGTACCGCAACCCGACATTATCGAGCATTTTGGCAACGCAGATGCCGTGCCGCAGCCGCCGGAGCGGTGCTTAAGCCGTAAGGCGGGAATTGTGCGGTGTTGCCACAACATATCATTTATTAAAAAGACTAATTCGGTGGCTCCTTCTTTGTATAGTTCATTCTTTTTTCCTCTGCTTTTCCTTTTCTTATCTACAAACATCTTTTTATTTGCTTCCCAATTTTACGGCAACAGTTTTGTAGACTTCGGTACCTGTTGCTATACCTATAACTCCAGCATTGTCGCTGTTGCTAAAAGTTCTATTGCAGCTGTTCTGTTTTCGCCTATTTCAAAACGTTTCATTTGTCTTTTTTTCTTGCTTCCTCATAAAGCAGCATCCCATACCGGAGATTTTTACCGCACATTTTTTCAGGAAGCGCTTTCTCGCGCTGCCTGTCTGCCCGCTTCTCTGGAATTAAGCAGAGATTTTTACCGAGAAAATTTTGGTGTCGTAAAGTCCATCTACTCCACCCTATCATCCTTTTTCTTCACATTCTGCTTTATAATAGGTTGGTTTTTAGCCACCTTTTCTTTGCCGCTTCCTTTCCCTCCATCATCCCGTTCTGTCCAACACTTTTTCGGCCATTTCTTCCGTGATTTTTAATTTTTTTCGCGTTAATAATCTCTTTTAAGTATCGTTGATCTCACTATTTGCTCCGCGATTTGTCTCGTATCATCGCCGATTTATTTGCAACTATTATCTGATTTTTTTCTCCGTAAATTTCTCCGTTTATATATTTTTCTTTTTTCTCCTCTTGCATATTTTAGTCTTTCTCAATGTATATTCGGCATGTTTCTTTCGCGTATTTTCTCTTTTTTGTCTCCCTATCAAGGTCAAAAACTGTGCTTTTTGACTTTTCTGAACATAAAAAGTGATTTTTCTCCGCCCCTATTTTATAAAGCCTGATTGTTGCCCCCAAAGCCGAGGTTTTTACGGCGATTTTTTTGCAGCCTCCCAAGGAAGTACCGTGCTGCTTTGTGCATTACCAAATGTTCTTATCCAAGACTTCTTTTATCCTGAGGTTCTTACGCCGTAAAAAATAGTGCCCTCATCTTTCTTCTCTCGTACTCCCTCGTCACCCACCTTCTCCTAATACAGAGGTTTTTAACGTACTTTTCTACGATCCCATACAAAACGGTAACCTCTGCTCTTTTTCTTTTCTGCTTTCTCACGCTTCGTCAAGCAGAGGTTCTTACCGAGAAAATTTTATCTATTTTTTCTATTTTTCTGCTTGCAGAGGGCATTTCCTTCCATCCAGAGATTTCTACCGTACCAATTTCCAGTCAAATTCTTTTGCAAACGGAGATTCTTACCGCAAAAAACGGCCTTTGCGCCTCTCCCCTGCTGCTTAAGTTAAGGCAATACCGCATAATTCTAAGTGCCGATACGGCGAGCGAGGTGCGGCAGATGCCAAGCCAAAAGCGCAGATAATACTGGATATCTTATCGATCATTTTGGCAACGCAGATGCCGTGCCGCAGCTGCCGGAGCGGTGCTTAAGCCGCAAGGCGGGAATTGTGCGGTGTTGCCTTAAAGGAATTACCTGCTATAAAAGCTAACCAGAGGTTTTTACCGCAAAAAAAGTCCTTCTGTCTGCCTCTTCATGTTTCGCCCACAGCCCTTTTCCCGCCGTTTTCAGGTGCCATCGGGATGATCTTGTCGTTTCAATTGCTTCTTACAGGTTGCCAGCCTGTTCCTTATGCCCGTTCACGCAACATGGTAACAGAGATTTTTTCATTGTATAACAGAGATTCTTTCCATGCAAAATAGAGGAAACAACCTCTGCCTCCAAAAGAAAAAATCTCCGCCATTCTATGAAAGAACCTCCGTTATCACCAGAAGAAACCTCTGTTGTGGAGGGAAAGAACCTCTGTTTCTTCTATATATAATAAAGTATAAGATATAAATTTATAAATATATAATTCTAAAGAAAAAGAAGAACAAAAGGGTGATTGCCCATAAAATAACGGAATTGATGCCCGCATAGCGGAGCGAACACGAATGCGGGCCATAAGAAGAAAAGTCATACGAAAAATGCGCCGTTCTGTCTGGCGCATGTCATCGGTGTACTGCCAGGATAAAAACAGCGGCCCGGTACCCATGCCGATGGGGGCCGTAAGATGATTGGTTTGAAGTTTGGTTACTTGCATTGCAGTGGTGCTCCTTTTCCGATAGTATCTTGTTTATCGTTATATCGGAAAGGACACAAAAGAGAGATGCAAAAAACAAGAATCAAGGGCAAAAAAATTCGTGCAATATCTTGTAAAAGTGAATTGTGAAACAGATTTCCCGGTGATGCTATTTCTTGCGGTGGCGAATGGAAATGTGGTGCGTGCTGTTTTTGGTTTTAGACTGTTTGAAAGTGCTTTAACGCAGGTTTGCTTCAAGGCATATTTTGTGCAGCCAGCCCTCTCCCCTCCCCTGCTTTACGCGCGAGGATTCATCACTGTAATACATGCAGCGCAGCCATAGGATTGACTTTTGCAGGAAGATACTGTAGTATGATACTATCATGAGTAAGTGTACCTTCTTCTAAATATTCTAGCAGTTCTGTGATGTATGGTTTTATTACAGGCGGGCGATTAGTTCCTAAAGAAAGGCGTGGACAAAACGGAGCACGGCATCCAATGTCCAATCATAGCGTATGAAAAATAAAGATGAAAAGAATACAATGACAGAATCACCGGATGTTATCATTGGTGAAGTTCTGCCGGATGAAAAGGCGGACGGCAAGAAAAAGCAGCTTGTGCCCAGGAAAAGTGACAATGTGGCGTTTGGCTCTTTCATCACGAAAAGCAACGATTTAATTCAAAGGACAAAGTATTCCCTGCCCCGCAACGAACAGAAAATCCTTTTTATGATGCTGTCCAAGATCGATCAGCGCCATGATATGGATGCATCGAAGTACTATACCATTTCGTTTGACGATTTTGCAAAGCTTACCGGGGTCAATGCGTTGGACAGCGGTTATGCAAATTATCTGCGCAAAACCATTGAAAACCTGGAAAACCGGATGTTCTGGGTTCCCCTTGGGAATGATCAGTACAAAACGATGTCGTGGGTGAACCGTGGTTCTATCGTCGATATGAAGAAAAAGACGATCAGCATGCGCTTTAACCCAGATATCTGGAAAGACATTGCACAGCTGACAAGCAATTATACATCCTATAGCATTGAATACCTGCTGATGATGCAGAGCACCTATTCTATGCGTGTGTATGAGATCATTTTGTCATATGACAACGGAAACAGAGATTATTCCTATAACAATGGGTTGATTTTTGAACCTGTAACAGAAGAAGTTCTGCAAAAGTTCCCCAATAAGCGGGAAGAACTGAAAGGGTTCAAATATAAGCGGTTTGATATGGAAGAATTCAAGGGTATGCTTTCCATGCCTACCCGTGATGAAATCAATAGAAGCAAGGGCAAAAGCAGAGACAGTTCCGCGCAAAAGTTCAGCCGCGATAAACCGCTGACGGAAAAATACAAAGTATTTTCCGACTTTGAAAAGAACGTTCTAGCAATGGTCAAAAGCGAGATCAATGAGATGACAGACCTGTGGTTTGACTATGAGCCGGTGCGCCGCCGCGGGGTTCGGAAATACGAGTTCCTTTATATCTTCATCAAGTACAAAAACCGGGAAGAAATGAAGAGCGTCAGAGCGTTCCATCAGGAGCATAAAGGCGCTGATACAGAAGTAAGCAGAAAACCAAGAAAGCGCCGCAGCTCGGTCAGCAAAGAAGCACTGGAACAGTACAATCAGCCGCTGAAGGAAGCCATTTTGACGACAACCTATCGCCTGGCACGCAATGAACTGGCGGTAAAGGCGCAATATCAGACCTATGAAAAAAAGCTGACACCGGAAGAGCGAAACATCTTCATCGATATTTTCACATATACGTCAAAAATATTGACCAACACAAAAAAGCGGGATCAGGCAGAGGAAACGCTGGAAGCGTTGAACCGGATTATCAAAGATAATAATGGGCTAAAAACTTGGGCATTGGGAATGAGCGTTAAATATAAAGCGATGCTTGAACGCGCAAAGGAAAGAAAATCTGCGCAGTATTACCGCACGGTGGTTTATAATGACATTATAGAAAATTCTGCCGCAATCATCGCTGACGGCACAAAACGCGCAGCATTACTGGATGGCGACAGAACGGATCTTTTCAAGTTCGATTGGTCGCAGTTTGATGAGTAATAGAACGTAAGGAAGTATAAGAATAAAAAAGAGGTTTGCAAAAAGCAGACCTCTTTTTTGTTTCAGAAAAAGCGCGAAAACAAACGAATTGAAAAATTGACAACAAGTACTTGAGTCGTGACAGGTAAATCAAGAGGAAAAGAAGGCATTATCCCCAGGATTCGTGTTGACATGACGAGCGGGTATGCTATAATTAGCTTATTAAGATAAACACTTTACAGGAAAGAACAGAAGGTAAAGAAGAAAAGATTGCCATCGATATCAAATAGCAACAGGTACGCAAGTCGCCGCATAATAGTTACAACAAAAGAGGAAACTTTACTTTATGACAACATGTACCTAAGTCCTTCCACTTTATAATCAACCAACGAAATGAGGGAACGCCAATGGCAGCACAGATCATTACGATCGCCATCGAGAAAGGCGGAGCAGGAAAAACGGTCACTGCTTCTAACCTCGCCTATCTGATGGGCGATGAGGGTAAAAAAGTTCTTTGCATCGATACAGACCCGCAGGGAAACCTGACGAGCGCTTTGAGCGGCGGCAATGGAATTACCAGCGGCGTTTATAATGGAAGAGCTCTTTTTGATATGTTTGATGGCTTCCGTTATACCAAGACGAAGGACTATATCACCGAAACGGAATACGAAAATGTAGATATGATCCCCTGCAGCGCGCAGACGCCGCGGATCAACCAGCGTATTCCGGGAATTTTTGAGGATGCACAAACCTACTTCAAGCCGGGCAACCCGAAGTGCCTGACGAATATGGGAGAATTCCTCTATTACTTTTTAAATCAGGTCCGGGAGGACTATGATTACATCATTATTGATACCCAGCCGACCCGTGATTCACTCTTGCTGACGAATGCAATCAATGCGGCGGATTATGTGCTGATTCCCTCTCTTTGTGAGGCAAATTCGCAGGAATCGGCGTTCCGTACTTATGCGCTCTGCAATGAGCTGCGGAATACCCCCGGCAGCCATCTGAAAGGCGTTGGCGTAATTCTTACGATGGTAGTGAAAAAGGCAGCTACTACAAAAATTATCCGCGACCAGTGCAAACAGGTTTTAGGGGCTTCTCTTTATAAAACGGAGATTCCCAGCGGCCTTAGTGTGAATATGTCGGTTACGAAGCATCTTCCCGTATGCTATATGGCAAAAACACAGCCGGTTGCGGTGGCCTATGGCAAGGCTTACGAAGAACTAAAGGCTCAGCTTGCAAAGATGGGGGTGAACTGAAATGGCAATGAAAAAGAAGATGAAGGGGAACATAACGTCCCCTGCTCTCCCCGGCAAAAGTATTCTTGCAGAGGTAAACAATAACGAGGCGGGCAACATCTATAATAGTTTGTTCGCTAAAAACAGAAAAGTTGAATACGATAATAAATATATTGCGTTGGTTAATATCCGAACCAACCCGGATAACCAGATTTTCCGTGTAATGGATGATGATGATGACATCCGCATTTTGGCGGAAGATATTAAGCGCAATGGGTTGATGCATAACCTTGTTGTATTCCCTGAACAGCGCGAAGAAGGAATGGTATATGTTTTGCTTTCCGGCGAACGGCGGTTTCGTGCATTGAATTACCTGCAAGAAAAAGGCGATGCAACATGGAATATTGTAAATTGCAATGTTGTGATAACACCTTTGTCTAAAAATGAAAGAAAAGTGCTACTGTACAGCGCAAACCTGCAGGTCCGCGGCGGATTCAGTGATGAAGCAATTCGCCGCCAGGCGATTGCGGAATTTATCACCTGCCTGCAAAAAGAACCTTATAATATGAGCAGAGAAGAAGCCCTTGGCGCGACAAAAAGCGTCAGTACCGTAAATCCACGCACGATTGAGCGGGATGCGCGGATCGAAGAGAAGCTGGAGGGCAAACTAAAAGAACTTCTAAATGATAAATTTTTAACGAGAAGCGAATGTGAGACTTATCTGCGGTTTGAAGAGGACATACAGGATGAAATCGCGGAGCGGTTTGCCAAATTGCAGGAAGTAGATTGCCATAGCAGCGATACAGAAGATGCGGGAAAGAACTATGTAGAGGTTCTTCGAGACAATCTGCATGACGCATTCAGAGAGCTGCTATACGATGCACAGCGGCAGGGAACGACCAAAGAATACGAAGCTGCTTATAAAAAGGCGATTCTTTATTTTGATGATGGTCTCGCTGAACTGAAAGGGAAAGCGGATGAATACGGCAAAGCTAAGGTAAGCAGCCAACCGAAAGAAATTTCCGCCATCGATTATGAGGGCAAAAAAGAAGCCGCCAGGGACCGTGCGCGAAAGGAACACGAGGTTACAGAAACCAAGAGCAGCATGATCCAGAAAAGTGTTCCCCAAATGGTCAAAAAATTGAATAAGGCATACAGCAGTAAGGCATTTGCAAAAGCGCTGAAAGGTGTATCCAAAGAATCCCGTGATGCAGATGTTGCGGCGCTGAATGAAATCATCGAGATTTCGATGAAGCTTAAAAACATCATAGAATCAATCGATTGATGCCGGTGGACACAATGAAAAAAGAAAGAGTTCTGATTCGTTTCCGGCCGGAAATATATGAATGCTTTGAATTGGAAGCCGCTTATCAGGGGCTTCGCGTGGGAACGATTGCCAATCAATTATTGATCAGTGAGCTCAACAAAGCAGCAAGCGTGAAACCAGAACACTGCGTTGTATTTGGATCGGAAGACTACGCTGCGATTCCGGAGGGCAAGCGAAGCAGCTATTATGTGTTGCCAGAAAGCAAAGATATTATAGAATATCTGCCGGAGCAAACCGGAAAGCGGGGCGCAAAGCCGATCAATAAGCAGGTTACATTTTATCTGATGGAAGATCAGCTTGAAACGTTGAAAAAAATTGTCCGGATTCAGGATATTCGCAAATCAATGGACCATGGGCAAATTGTAACCTATCGCTTTGCCGTGTTGGGGCTGCTGCTGAACAATGAAGCGCTGGATAGAAAACCTCCGGTTATACATTAAGAGGTAGGGCAATACCGCATAATTCTAAGTGCCGCAGCCGCCGGAGCGGTGCTTAAGCCGTCAGGCGGGAATTGTGCGGTGTTGCCGTAGAAAGAAGCACGAAAGAAGCTGCAGGTATTGTGCCTGTGGCTTCTTTATTTTATATATCATACAATAATATTAGAATTGACAACAGGTACTTGAGTCGGAGAATGGTGAAAAAGTTTTTATATCGGTATCGGCACTTAGAATTATGCGGTATTGCCTTAATTCTGAAAAAATTAAAAAAAGACCGACATTGCGCGGCGTATCTGCCTGCACAATGTCGGTTTTACTTATTTTCTCTCGGCCAGCACGACCGTAAAAGTCGAGCCTTTGCCGGGGGTGCTTTCTATCTGCATCTCTGCGCCGGTCAATTCCAGAATCCGCTTGACCAGCGCCATGCCAAGGCCATTGCCCTCGGTGGAGTGGCTCGTGTCGCCTTGGTAGAATTTATCGTAGATGTGTTTTATCGTCTTTTCATCCATGCCGCAGCCGGTATCGGTCACGGAAACATAAATTTTGCCGTTCGCCCGCGTTTGGCGCAGGGTAATGCTGCCGCCCTGCGGTGTGAACTTCACCGCGTTGGAAAGCAAGTTCGTCCACACCAGTTCCAGCAAGCCGGGGTCGGCCTGTGTGTAGGCGGCATCCTCTAGGTCAGCGTCAAATTCAATGTCCTTGCGCTCCCACGCATCCTCAAACTGCACGGCCACGTTGCACAGTTGGGCGCAGACGTCATAGACTTCTGCTGCTGGGCGGATGGTTTGCTTTTCCAGCTTGTTCAGCTTGAGCATGATAAAATGATCAGGAGCCGTTTCCAAGCTGATGTAAGCAAAGAAATGGCTCCGGGTTTTGTTCTGTCTGCGCTACAAAAGATATACATCGCATATTAAGGTGCTAATTTGTGAATAATTATCCTTGTTCTGCAATTTTTGTGTTCGCATCTTCGCACGGTTCCTTTATAATATAGGTAATACAATATAAAGGAGTCCCTTGACGATGCGAGCAATAAACCTTAAAACCAACCATCTGACAGCGCCTGTCGGTATTGATGCCGGGCCGCTGTTTTTGTCTTGGCAGTGCGCTGACGGCGTGCGCCAGACCGCCTATGAAATTCAACTGACCGCGAACGGTGAAATGCTTTGGCACAGCGGCAAGACGGAAGGCGCCGCCATGCACGCTGACGTTCCGGCGGTGGGCGGCTCCCGCGTGAGCGGGTGCTGGCGCGTGCGTCTGTGGGATGAAAACGATGTCCCCGGCGCGTGGAGTGAGGCACGCTTTGAGACCGGCCTTGCACAGTGCGACTGGGTAGGGGAGTGGGTGGACCCCGAGACCGAGCCAATCGACATCCCCGGTGACGATGCCATCAACGCCTTTGCCCGCCCCAATTGGGAGCGCAAGCAGGCAGAAAAAGAAGCCGCGGGCAAGGGTGCAGCCGAGTCGTACAAGCCCCATCGTCCGGCATCGTACCTGCGCAAAAGCTTCACGGCGTCCAAGGGCGAGGCACGGCTGTATATCACGGCCAAGGGATTGTACGCGGCATGGCTGGACGGAAAGCACATTGGTGATATGGTTTTGGCCCCCGGCAGCTTTACCGGGAACAAGCATCTTGGTGCGCAGACCTACGATGTGACCGCGCTGCTGCACGAGGGCGAGAATGAGCTTTTAATCGCTCTCGGTGATGGCTGGCACCGCAGCACGGGCGGTGTGGATGGCGACCGTGATTTGTTCGGTGATACCCTGGGCGTGCTGTTTCAGCTGGAGGTGGACGGCAAACCGGTCTGCGTTTCCGATGACACGATGCAGGTAACGCAATGCGGGCCTATTCGTCAGAACGATATGCAGCAGGGCGAGGTCTACAATGCACAACTTGAGGGCGAACTGACCGGCTGGCACGGTGTGCGCACCTACCATGATGATCTGCCCATTACCGGTATGAATACCGTGCCGATTCTGGAACACGAAGCATTCCCCGGCAAGCTGCTGCAAACGCCCAACGGCGAGACGGTGCTGGACTTTGGGCAGAATATCGCCGGTTATGTGGAGATAACGCTGATCGCCCACACCGGACAGAAGGTCAAGCTGACTTGCGGCGAAGCGTTGGACGAAAACGGAAACTTTACCCAAGAAAACTTTCAGGACCGCAACCGCCACAAGGAGGGCGGCACCGCCCAGATGCTGGAGCTTGTCTGTAAAGAGGGGAAAAACCACTTTAAGCCCAGCTTCACCATTATGGGCTTCCGCTACGCCAAGGTCGAAACCGACGCCGATTTGACCGATGCCGTGTTTACTGCCTACGCCGTCTACTCCGATATGGCGGTGACGGGCGCGTTTACCTGCGGAAATGACGCGGTGAACCGGCTTGTCAAGAACAGCGTCTGGAGCCAGAAGGGCAACTTCTGCGATGTCCCCACCGACTGCCCGACCCGCGAACGTGCCGGCTGGACAGGGGATATGGGCGTGTTTATTGAAACCGGCTTGACCCTGATGGACTGCTACCCCGTGGCGGAAAAATGGCTGGCGGAGTGCCGCCTGAACCAGTACCCGGACGGTCGCATGGCAAACATTGCCCCGCCGAACGCCCGTCCCGGCTATATGACCCCGATGCTCTGCATGTCGGCAGGGTGGGGCGATGCGGCGATTTTGGTGCCGTATGCGATGTACAAGCGCACGGGTGACCGCAAAATTCTGGCGGACAACTATGAGATGATGCAGCGCTGGTACGCTTTTTTGCTGGGGCGCGCACAGCAGACGACCGATGAGCAGCAGGGCGGTGACTACGCCAAGTTCACTGTTTTAAACGGCATGGACTACGGCGAATGGTGCGAGCCGGGCATCACTCCCATGCAGGCAATGATGAACCCGCGCAAGAGCGTGGGAACGGCATATCTGGCCTACTCTGGGCGCTTGCTGGCAGAAGTAGCTGATGAACTGGGCAAGGCGGACGATGCTGCCAACTACCGCGATACTGCCGCCAACGCAGTGAAAGCCTACCGTGCAGCGTTTACCGGGAACGGCGTGATCCACTCTGACCGCCAGTGTGAGTATGTCCGCGCCATTGCCTTTGCCCTGCTGGGTGAGGAAGAAAGCAAAGCCGCCGCCGAAACGCTGAACCGGATGGTTGCCGAGAACGACTACCACCTGAACACAGGCTTTTTGTCCACGCCATTTTTGTGCGATGTGCTGGCAAAATACGGCTATGCGGACACTGCCTACAAGTTGCTTTTGCAGCCCGACGCCCCCGGCTGGCTGTATGAGGTTGGCAAGGGCGCCACGACCGTTTGGGAAACCTGGACGGGCATTGACGAAAACGGCAAGCCGCACGAATCCCTGAACCATTACAGCTACGGAGCCATCTGCGGCTGGCTGTTCGGCGGTGTGTGCGGCATCCGGTACACGGACGGCGCACTGACGATTGCACCTACGCCCGACAAATCGCTGGACTGGGCAAAAGCCACCTACGATTCCCCAGCCGGGCGCATTGTAAGCGGCTGGCGGTATGACGGCGATGTGGTAACCTATGAGTTTGAGATCCCTGCCAATCTGACCGCCGATGTCACCCTGCCCGATGGGCGTAAGTTTACCCTTGCCCCCGGAAAGCACACAGTATAAGAAGAAAGCGCCTGCCCTGCCGTAAAACTTACGGCAGGGCAGGCGCTGTTTTTGATAAACTGGAAGTTGTCAGATACTTTTATAAAACTCCCGCAATAAGGATGCTAATTTTTCTGGGGACTCCAAATTTACTTCATGACCTGTTTCCGAAATTTCCTTGAATTGGGAACACTTCAGAATATCTGTAAGTTCGATTGACGCTTTTTTGTTAGCTTTGTCTTTTTCTCCACAAACGACCAATGCAGGGCAGGAGATTTGGTTCAACGAATCGCTAAAATCAAGTTCTGCCATGGTACTACACAAACTTATAAAATCGAGTTTTCCAAATCCAGTTTGTTGAAACATTGACTGCGGCATAAAATGAAACAGCGCATTTTGCAGCTTTAATAATCTCGCAGGCATCTTATACTGCGCTGCAATCAAAACCAGTGCCTTTACTTTTTGGGGATAGTCTATCGCATAGTTTAGTGCCAATACACTGCCCAAAGAGAGACCACATAATATGATATCTTCATTTTCCGCGTTACACATTTCTGAAAAAGCAGAGTAGAGAGCGGAATATGTTGCTACTTTTCCTTTGACCATTTCTGCTAAATCCAAGCATGCGCTATTTTCCGACACTTCTGTTGCGCTTGTCACCTTGTTCCAACTGTCGGCATTTTGCCCCAATCCATGCAAATATAAGTATTTCATACGTTTCCTTCACAAATTCCAATTTTCTGCCCTAAGTATATCACACAAAAAACCGAGTTTCAACGCAGGAAAAGCAAATCCCCTGTCCTTTCGAGCAGGGGATTGCGGTTTAGCCATGCTGTTTGAGATATTCGGCGCTGAGTTGCAAACTCTTTATGGGGGAGTTATCAACCCAGTTGCGGTGGCTTTCCAAAATCACGGCATCTACGCCGATAGTAAGCGCCTGTGCCATCAGGCTGTCGAGATCCATATTGCCGGTACCCAGCTCCATGCTGTCGGTTTTCAGAATCGGCGTCACGGCGCTGCCCGAAATGCGGGTGCCGCGGTCGTTGATATGCCACAGCTTCATGCGGGTCCCCAGACGCTGCATCCACGCAAGGGCGTTGGCGCCGCCCTCGGTAAACCAGTAGCTGTCAAACTCAAAGTTGACGAACTGCGGGTCGGTTTCCTCCAGCAAAATGTCGTAGGCACGCTTTTCGGCGTTGACATGACGCAGCTCACAGTTGTGGTTGTGGTACAAAAGCTCCACGCCATCGGCCTTCAGCGCCTCACCCGCCTTGTTCAGCCGTGCGGCAAGGTCGTGCATCGTGGCTTCATCGCCGTAATCAAAGCGATACATTCCGGTAATAACGACATACTTAGTGCCAAAGCTTTTGGCTTCGTCCGCCACCGCTTTGGCATCGCGCTCCAGACTGCCCAAATCGGTGTGCAGGCTGACGACCTGCAGCCCCGCTTCTTTGACCAAAGCGTGCCAGTCGAGATTGCCGCCCTTGCCCACGGGCATACCCGCCGCCTTGGTCAGCAGCCGCACCATAAAGCCGATGGGGTGGATCATAAACCCGCACAGCTCAATGCCGTCATAGCCTGCGGCTTTCATGGCGGCAAGCGTCTGCCGTGCCTCGTTTTCGTTGCTTAAAACGGTTCCCAGCATAAATTGCTGGACTGCCTTTGTGGGCATGGTTCAGCCCTCCATCTTGATGATTTTTCCCGTTGTGATGCCGTTTTCGTTGAAGCTGTCCACGCAGACATAATAGGTCTGCCCGGCCATCAGCGTGGAAAGCGTGACCTCATCGGCATCATAGACAAGCCAGCTCTGGTACAGCTTATCCGGTGCAATGCCGTAGCGCACATTGCAGCCCTGCGCGTTCTCGATGTGCTGCCAGCTGATTTTGCCGTCCAGCGCATCCACGCGCACGGCTTTGGCGTCGGCTTGGGCAGGGCGGTCGCCCTCGACGTCGCCGAACACCCGCAGCCCGCTTACACGCAGCGTCTGGCCGTAGGGGAGGGCACCGCCCGTCACGCGAATATACCGCGCACGGATACCGCTGGCATACTCATAATAGCCGCTGGAGCATTCGCGGGCGACATCCTCGCGCAGCGTCCAGGTCTCGCCGTCAAGACTGGTTTCCACGGTATAGCAAGAAATCTGCAGGCGCGTCTCGATATGCCGCGTTTTGCGGTCATCGCCGTAGCTGCCGGCAGGGAAGTCCACGACGAGTTTTTCATCGGCCATGTTGACCTGAATCGCGCGGACATCATAATCACGGCCTAAATCCACACACAGCCATTCGCCGGGCTGGTCGCTGCCCGCGCTCCACCATCGGCGGCAGTCCTCGTCCACGGCATTCACCGGGTCGCTGCCCTCAGCGGTGGAGGATGCCGTCACGGCCTTGCGGTAGCTTAACAGCATCCACTTGGGCTGCTGGCTGGCGGCGTCGAATTTACCTGCCGGAATTTCGTGCGGGTAGTCGGCAAAATTCTGGTTGCAGAACAGCACGCCGTCCTTGTCAAACCCGGCAGGAAACAGTCCCACGCGACGCTCAAAGTCGTGGTTGACCGAAATGCGCATCGTGGACGCGTGCCAGTAGTTGCCGTATTTGTCGGCAATCGTGCTGCCGTGGCCTGCGCCGGTCATAAACCCGCCCGGCTTGGAGGAAAACGGGTTGGACGCTTGCAGCGTGAACGGTCCCAGCGGGGACTTGGAGGTGTACACACCATCGGCGTAGGTGTTGTACTGGGTGCCGGGGCAGGCGTATTGCAGATAATACGTACCGTTGTGCTTTGTCATAAACGCGCCCTCAATGTAGGGCTTGCCGACGGCGTTGAACATAGCGGTCAGCGCCTCGGCGTTCAGCCCCGGCATCTGCGTCATCTGGGGCGGCAGCTCCAGCTTGCCGGTTGCCTCGTTATAGAAAGGCTTCATGGCTTTGTAAAGCACGCTTGCCTCTTTATCCACAATCCCGTTGTTACCGGGGCGCTCATAGCCCAGTTCTTCTTCGCGCCCGAAAATCAGTTCTTTCTTTTCTCCGATGGGCGTCATGGTATCGGGGTCAAGCTCCACGCCCCAGATGGGCGAGGTGTTGGAGCAGCCCCAGTAAAAATATACACGCCCGTCATCATCGCAGAACATATCGGGATCCCAAAAGGCGAACGGGGCGCTGACCTCGGTGAACGGCTCGGTCAGAGGGTCGGCAGTGCGCAGAATCGGGCAGTTACGCCCCTTGCGGCTGGCAGAAAAATAGAGATACTCGCCGACCTGGCGCACATCGGGTGCGTAGTCGTAAATCAGCAGATCGGGGTCGGCGTGGAAGTCCCAGTGCAGCAGATCGTCCGAGTACCAGAACCCTGCCGACATAGAAACAAACAGGTAGTATTTGCCCTTGAAGTACACCAGCGTCGGGTCGGCGCCTTCGCGGAAGCCCGCGGCGCGCTCACCCTCCTTCATGTGCTGGTAGCGGTAGCCCAGATCCAAGGGGTTGCAGTAAGTTTTCACCGTATTACACATCCTTTTTGATACCCTGCAAAACGCGGTTCAGCTGCTTGATGCTCTCGGCATCTGCGCCGGCCTGCTTGAGCATTCCCTCCACGGTCATGCGCTGCATGGCGCGCTCCATCATGGCAACCAGCGCCGGGTTATCCTTGACGGCGGCAGCTACATCACCGCGGGCGGCAGCCGCCTTGTCGGTGATGGCCTTCAAAACAGGCCCCACCTTGGCGTCCGCCATGGCAGCGGCCATATTGTCCTTGACGCTCCAGCAGGTTTCGTCCAGCTCGCCGTCAAACCAGTTGTTCACGACCTGACGGTTGGACATCGCGTAGGCGGGATTCGGCTCTGTAGCCTTGTTGACCAGAATCACGCTGGAATACGCCCCCGCGCGGGCCTCAATGCTGTGCTTGCCGGTGATGGGCACATTGAAAACAAACACTTTGTCGCCTTTTTTTGCTTCGACAAGGTGCCCGTCCTTGTACAGAGAAACCTCCGGCAGGTTGGAGTATACTCTGACCTCGGTCACATCCTCCGTGCGGTCCACATAGCGGCTGCCGCAGGTATGTACAAAGGGTTGCTTGCTCCAGTAGGCCTTGTACAGGTAGAAGGCGTCCTTCTTGATTTTGCGGTCAAAGGTGACAAGTCCTTTCTGGTTCTCGCCGTTTTTGCCGCCCTCATCGCGGCCATCGGCAGCAAAGTCGAACATATTCCAGACATGGGTCGCCCACAGCCACGGGCGGTCGGCAATCATTTTTGCCATGTGCTCGTGGTAGACGCACTGGTAGGTTTCGGTATAGTCGCCCTTTTCGGGGTGGGCGCTCTGGTAGGCGGGGTTTGCGTCCGCGCCGTACTCCGAAAAACCGATGCAGCGGTCGGGATATTTGGCGTGGTAGGTATCGAAAAAGTCGTCGTTCTGGTCCAGTTCACCCAGATACCAGCCAAAATACAGGTTGTAGCTGTTCACATCGGGGATTTCCAGAATCGGGCTGGTAATCTCCAGCATAAAGACATTCGCCATCGTGGTCGGGCGGGTCGGGTCGAGCTTGTGCGCCAAATCATTCAGGGCGCGGTGGTTTTCCAACAGCTCCTCATTGACAGCCGATGCGGCAGTAATTTCGTTGGACAGCCCCCAAACGGCAATACAGGGATGGTTGTAGTTCTGAACAATCAGTTCTTCCATCTGGGTCAGCGTGTTGGCGCGCCCGTTGTGCATATGCATCGTGATGTAGGGGATCTCGGCCCAGATGACAAGACCCTTTTCGTCGCACAGGTCATAGAATGCCTGCGCGTGCTGGTAGTGGGCAAGGCGGATGGTGTTGGCGCCCATCTCCAGAATCAGCGCCATATCCTCTTCCATCATCTCTTTGGTGATGGCTACACCCGCACCCTTGCGGTCCTGATGGCGGGAGACACCGCGCAGGGGATAGGGGTGGCCGTTCAAAATGAAGCCCTTCTGCGGGTCAATCTCAAACTTGCGGCAGCCGAAGCGGGCGGTCTCGGTCTCACCATTGTCCAGCCGCGCAGTTACGGTGTAGAGATACGGGTCATCAAGACCGTCCCACAGGCGGGCGTGCTCCAGCGTGAACACGGCTCTGGCGGTGCCGTCCTTGACGGTGGCGCTCGTCTGCTGGCCGTCAAGCGTGAAGTTGACGCTCTGCGCGCCGACAACGAACGCCTCAACAGTCACCTCACAGCGGCGCTCGTCAAGGTCCGTCACAGCAGGCGTGACCTTGACGGGCACAGCGCCGTTTTCGGCAAGGGCAAAGTGTGCAGCGGGCACAACATGCAGCGTTACATCGCGGTAAATGCCGCCGTAGAAGGTGAAGTCGGCCTTCTGAGGGTAGACGGTGTCGTTGTCGCTGTTGTCAACAGAAACAATCAACTCATTTGCACCATCGTGTAGGGCATCGGTGATGTCCACACGGAAGGTGGAGTAGCCGCCTTTGTGCTCGGCCACTTTCTCCCCGTTCAGGCTGACAACTGCAGTCATAGCAACGCCGTCAAACTGCAAAACCGCGCGGTCGCCATCGGACAGCTCCGGTTTCTCCAGGTTACGGGTGTAGCTGCAGGTGCCGCGGTAGTAGTCGTTGCCGCCGTCCTGACCGTCTACAGCGTTCCAAGTGTGGGGAAGGGTGACCGGCTCGTCATGACCTTCCTTGGTAAAAGTCCAACCGGTGTTCAACAGAATTGCTTTGCTCATAGAATGACTCCTTATGGGTGGTTTTAACTTCAAAGAACCGAAAAGGCTGCAAACCCTTTCGGCTTTGGTTAATGGGCTTACTGAAGCTGTTTTTTATAGAACTCAGACTGCGCAGCAGCCTTTTTCTCGGCAATGCGCTTTTGGACGTTGACCATTTCCTCCTTGGTCAGCGGGCATTCGCGCATGGCAACCAGCGTAATGACCCAGCCGATGAGCGGCAGACCGAACTTTAGGCTCAGCGTCATCCAGAAAATCGCGCTTGTGCAAGGGTCGGTGGGCTGGGGCATCGTGGTGGTGTAGCCCAGCAGCGCCACGGCGCCGGTGGCGATGACGGCGGCAAAAGAGGTAATGAGCTTATCGACCAAGCTGTAGGTGCCGGAGACAACGGCGGGGATATAACGTCCGCTGCGATCCAGCTCGTAGTCGATGGCGTCCGCCATGTAAGAGGTGTTGGAGGTGGTGATGCACATATTGGAGCCGTTCTGCAAAAGGGTCAGCACCACATAGAGGATCATGGACGGGCTGCCCATAACGCCGATCTGGGTGGGGTCGCCGAAGATGAAGAACAGAACCAGCACGGCGGTGATGGTCATGCTGACATAGGTCCAAGTGACGATGCCGTTTTTGCTGCCGTGCTTGCCGACATACTTGGCACCGAACGCCGCAAAGAAGATGGAGGGCACCATGCTGATGACGGTCAGAATGGTGGCCAGACCCATATTGCCGATCAAAATACCGTTGAACAGCGTGTTGATGATGGCTTGGCTGGCCACCTGCTGTGCCAGCTTGTCAGAAGCGTTGGAGGCAATGTAGCACTGCAAGGGTTTGTTGTGCTTGAGAACCTCGACAATGTCGGACATTTTCAGCGGTTCGGACTTTTTGGTGCCGACAAAGGTTTCCGGCTTATCGTAGGCAGAAACGCCCAGACAGACCAAAGCGGTGCCGATACCCGCGGCAAGCAGCGTCATATTGCAGGCAGCGGACAGGAAGGCCTGGTTGTAGGTGCCGCCGCATTTGGGCAGCAGCACAACATTGAAAATCATCGACATTGCCATCGGCACCAGATAGTTGAAAGCGGTTGTCCATACGCCGATGGTCGGGCGCTGGCGCGGATCATTCGTCATGATGGCGGGAATGGTCTGCGCAGTCATGTTGGTGATGGTGTAGCCGATGATGTAGACAATGTACAGCAGGGCAAACACCGGCAGGCCCAGACCCTTGGACGAGAAGCCGGTGAACATTCCGTAGAGGGCGAGCGCCTCAATCAGATAGCCCGCAACCAGCAAAATGCGCAGCTTGCCGAACTTGGTGTTGACGCGGTCATAGACAAAGGCAAGCAGGGGATCGGTGATGCCGTCCAGAATACGGGAGCAGGTCAGGATAATGCCGACGGCAGCGGTCGTGATGCCGTAGCCGATGCTGGCGGAATAACTCGCCATGCCGATGAGGGAATAGACGCTCATACCGACAAGACCGTTGCAGGCATAGCAGATGATTTGCCAAAGCTTGGCGCGGCGGTATTGTACGCCGTCAACTTCTGAAGCAGTGGGTTTCTTTTTGAACATTTTGTTTTCCTCCTAAAAATTCCGCAGTGATTTTTCTCACTGACACCACTATACCAGAAGCAAAACGGCAGCAGGGGATAAAAATCAGCAGATGAGGAACAAAAATTCACGCATTATTTCAAATAACACGGAATATTGTCCTGCTTTGCTAAATAATGCCCTCGTGGCTTGCGCTTGTTATGTTATGATACAGGTACAGAAGTTTCTTGATTTGCTTTAGACAGCACAGGTAAGGAGAAAATTATGCAGAAATTTGAAAAAGGTTTCTTTGTCGGCGCGGCTACTGCCGCCCATCAGGTCGAGGGTAACAATATCCATTCCGACTACTGGGCGCAGGAGCAGCTGCCCCACACCAGCTTTACCGAGCCGAGCGGCATTGCCTGCGACCATTATAATAAGTATGAGGAGGACATTAAACTGCTGGCCGATGCGGGCCTGAACGCCTACCGCTTCTCCATCGAGTGGGCGCGCATCGAGCCGGAGGAGGGCAAGTTTGACCCTGCCGAGATCGAGCATTACCGCAAGGTCATTGCCTGCTGCAAGGCGCACGGTGTGGAACCCGTTGTGACGCTGCTGCATTTCACCAGCCCCAAATGGCTGATTGCCAAGGGCGGCTGGGAGGCTGAAAGCACGGTCGAATATTTCAAGCGCTATGTCAGCTATGTGATGGAGCAGTTGGGCAGTGAGCTTCACATCGTCTGCACCATCAATGAGGCGAATATGGGTCTGCAGCTGGCGGCTATCTCCAAGCGGTTCCGCCTGATGGCAGAGCAGGCCGCCAAGGCTGCTGCCAATGCAGGCAAATCCGCCGAAGGCAGCGTGCAGGTGGGCATGAACTTCCAGAAGATGATGGAGAATATGAAGTACGCTGCCGCTGAAAACGCCGCCGTGTTCGGTACGCCGCAGCCGAAAATTTTCGTCAGCGAGCGCACGCCGGAGGGCGATCTGCTGGTTCTACGCGCTCACGCCGCCGCGCGGGAGGCCATCAAGACAATCTGTCCTGAGGTTAAGGTCGGTCTGACCCTCTCGCTGCATGACCTGCAGGCCCAGCCGGGCGGTGAAGCCTTTGCCGCCGCTGCGTGGGAGGAAGAGTTCACCCACTATCTTCCTTATATTAAGGAGGATGACTTCCTCGGCGTGCAGAACTACACTCGCACGCTGTACGGTGCGCATGGGCAGTTGCCCGCACCGCAGGGGGCCGAGCTGACCCAGATGGACTACGAGTTTTATCCGCAGGCACTGGAAAATGTAATCCGCAAGGTGGCGCAGGATTTCCATGGTGATCTGATCGTGACCGAAAACGGCATTGCCACCGCCGATGATACCCGCCGCGTGGCGTTTATCGAGGCCGCATTGGCTGGTGTGCAAAACTGCATCGCTGATGGTATTCCGGTCAAGGGATACTTCCACTGGAGCCTGATGGATAACTTTGAGTGGCAGAAGGGCTATGCTATGAACTTTGGCCTGATTGCCGTAAACCGCGAAACGATGGGGCGCACCCCGAAGCCCAGCCTTGCGGCGCTGGGCGGATACGCCAACGCATAAAAATATCAGTGGTTGTCTGTACGGCAGCCACTTTTTTTGGTATACTGGCATAAAATGAGGGTGGTTCGATGGATGTTTTTCAAAATATGGAGCTGTTTTCTGAGCTGATCCAGTGCGGCGGCAACATTTATACATGGTGCTATAATGCCGATGGCAGTCTGCTGCAGAGCAACTGCCCGGAGGCGGGGTTCCTCTCCGGCGCATTTGAGATATTCGGCTGCAAGAAAAAAATGCTGGACTACGGCAGCCGGCACACAACGCCGGTCACGCTCGGCACGGCCATTGGCATGACATGGGCAGCTGCCTTTGAAAAGGACGGCAGTGTGCTGAAACGCGCCTGGGTCATCGGGCCGGTGTTTTATCAGGATGTTTCGCTGCGCGGGATTGAGCAGGGGCTGCAATACTATAACCGTCTGGAAACGAGCGTGGCATGGACCATGCAGCTGTACGAGGCGTTGAAAACCGTCCCTGTGCTGCAATGCACGGTCTTGCACCGCTACGCGCTGATGATGCACTATTGTCTGACCGGCAACCACCTTGCGATCAGCGACATCAACAGCGAGTTTTTGGCGCAGGTGCGCAATGCAGTGCAGCAGCCCGCTCACGATCGCCACAAGGTCTGGATGGCAGAGCAGGGACTTCTGCAGATGGTGCGCACCGGTGACTTGAACTACAGGCAGGCCCTTTCCGCCAGTATGGGAATCAGCGCGGGTGTGCCGGTGCGCAGCGATGACGCTTTGCGCCAGAGCAAGACCAGCATCATCGTGTTTACCTCGCTGGTATGCCGTGCCGCCATCGAGGGCGGGCTTTCGCCGGAGGAAGCCTACGCGCTGGGGGACAGCTACATCCAATCCGCTGAAAATGCAAAAACATTGGAAGATCTTGAACCGCTCGGCCTTATGATGTATGACGACTTTGTCCGGCGCGTGCATAAATGCCGCACCAACCCGCATCTCAGCCAGCAGGTACAAAAGTGCGTGGACTATATTGAGATGAATCTCGATAAAAAAATACGCGCTGCAGATATTGCAGCGCTGGTGGGCTATACGGAATATTATATGACCCACAAATTCAAAGAAGAAACGGGCTTGAGCGTGACAGATTACATAAAATTTGCCAAGATTGAGCGCGCCAAGGTTTTGCTGAAAAGCACCAACCAGACCGTGCAGGACATTGCCGCTGCACTTTCTTTTAGCACGCGTAACTATTTCAGCCGGATTTTTCAGGAGGTCACTGGCCAAACCCCGATGGAGTACCGTGAAAAGTAAAGGCAATACCGCATAATTCTAAGTGCCGATACGGCGAGCGAGGTGCGGCAGCTGCTAAGCCAAAAGCGCAGATAATACTGGATGCTGCAAAGGTGAGCGCCGCCAGTGGCGGAAACAGCGAACCGAAGCAGGGGCAGCGGTCGCAGAGTGTGAGGGGCTTTTGCCCCCGAAGCACGATGCGGGTACCGCAACCCGACATTATCGAGCATTTTGGCAACGCAGATGCCGTGCCGCAGCCGCCGAAGCGGTGCTTAAGCCGTAAGGCGGGAATTGTGCGGTGTTGCCTAAATACTTATTAAAAAACCTCTGCCAGGCAAACATCCAGTCTGGCAGAGGTTTTTGTGTTTTATTCTTGTGTCAGCGCCCGGACCGTCCTGACCACGTGGGAGGCATTGATTTTTACCTGCTCCAGCGTCACTGCGCCGCTGTCGATGCCCTGCAGCAGGTTGTCATAATCACCCTTGTTGCCGGGCATTGGAAAAATGCGGCTTTGTGCCAAACGGGAAAACAGGGGAGGAAGGCCCCCGTTTTGTGGTGGAACGACCCCAAACAACTTGAGTGTTAATTCAGAAAAGGTATTGGCGGGGTGGGCTGCAATAAGGCAAATAAACCTGCCTGCAGGAAAAAAGAGCAATATGTCTGCACCGTTCTGTAGCTTTACAAAAGGAAGGGAAAAAGAGTATAATCTGAACAATCGGCATAGGAAATATACGGTAAGGCAAGACAGAAACGCACAATATCAGTTGATGCAAGGCGATTGCCATATTTGGCGGGTAAGCTGCATCGGATCACGAAACGGGGATTTACCATGATACGCATCGCAATCGTAGAGGATGATACAGGGTATCGCAGTCAACTCGGAAAGTACATTGACCAGTATCAAAGCGATTTTTCGGAAACGGTCAGTGTATCTGAATTTTCAGACGGATTGGAAATTGTCGAAAAATATAAATCCGAGTATGACATAATCCTGATGGATATCCAAATGAAGCATATGGACGGTATGCAGGCGGCCATGCGCATACGGGATATGGATAAAAATGTCATCATTATATTTATTACAAATTCTGCGCAATTTGCTGTGCAGGGATATAAGGTCGAGGCATTAGACTATGTATTGAAGCCCATTCAATACTTTGCCTTCTCCCAGGTGCTGCATAATGCGGTTAAAAAAGTACATGGAAAATCCAAGTTCTATATTCATCTGATGCAGGAGAGCAAGATGATCCGGCTGGATGCAGACCAGATACTGTATATTGAAAGCCGCGGGCATACAATTATCTACCATACCGAGATCGGTGAGTATGCAGAGAGAGGATCACTGAAAAGCGCCGAGGAAAAGCTCGCGCAGAGGCATTACTATAAGTGTAACAACTGCTATTTGGTAAATCTGGCGCATGTGGAGCGTGTGAATCAGCTGGTCGTAACCGTAAAAGGGCAGGCTCTGCAAATCAGCCGCGCACGGAAGAAAAGTTTTATGGAAGCCCTTGCTGCATATATGGGAGGCGAATAACAGGCGTGATACAGGATATTCCGAAATTGTATACTGCGCTGGCGGAGTGGTTGGCATGTGTGCTGTTTGTAAGGCTGCTGCCCCAGCGTTATAATGCAGCAAAAACGGCCGGGATCCTGGCAGCAGCGCTGCCTTTATTCGGTTTGGTGCAGTGGTTGATCGGCATTGTTCCGCTAAGCCTTTGGATTCCCGGCATGATCGTGGCTTTGGTTTTGATGTACGCTACAATCTGGTTGTGCTGTCGCTTGAACTTTTGTGATACGGGTTTTTGGTGGGCGCTGGCGTTCACGCTGGCAGAGTTTGTTGCGTCGCTGGAGTGGCAGCTCTATTCATTCGGAGCATCAAAGATGCCGGGTCGTTGGTGGATACAGGGACTGTTCTTGCTGGCTTTTTATGGCGGCGGATTTGGCGTTTTTCTGCGACTTGAGCAGAAAAGGCTGAGAGATAAAGCGCCACTGCATATGACAAGGCGTGAAAGCATATCGGCGGCCGTTATAGCGATCTGCACATTTTTAATCAGCAATATCAGCTATGTGACGACCAATACGCCGTTCAGCGGGCGTATGACCACGGAAATATTCTGGATACGAACGCTGGTGGATTTCGCGGGCGTGGCTGTGCTGCTTTCCATGCAGGATAGGTGGCAGGACATGCAGACCCAACACGAATTAACGGCAATCCAGACACTTTTAAAGCGGCAGTATGAGCAATACCGCATCAGTCGTGATAACAGTGAAGCAATCAACCGCAAATACCACGACTTAAAGCATCAGATACAGGTCATTCGGATGGAGTCAGATGCGGCCAGAAGAGAGGAATACCTTTCGCAACTGGAAAAAGGAATGCAGAGCCTGGGTGTGAATCAGCATACCGGAAATGATGTGCTGGATACGATCCTGTCAGATAAGCAGCTGTATTGCAGTCAGCATCAGATCACGCTGACGATCGTTGCGGACGGTGCAAGGTTGGATTTTATTGAAACGATGGACATCTGCAGCATATTCGGCAATGCGCTCGACAATGCAATAGAGGGTGTGGAAAAGCTGGCTGACCCGCAGCAGCGCCTTATCCGGGTGGCTGTCTATACGCAGAATGTGTTTTTGATCATCCGGGTTGAAAACTACTGTACAGCGCAACTTTCTGTTGTGGACGGAGAGTATCGCACAACGAAGCATGATAAGGATATGCATGGCTACGGGATAAAAAGCATCCGATATACAGCAGAGAAGTATGGCGGATCGGTTTCGGCAGATTGTTCAGATAATTGGTTCCATCTGAGCGTTCTCCTTCCATTGCCGGAAAAAGCCTGATCCTATACAGAACGGCTGTGCGGTTACATGGTATAAAAATTTCTGCCGCGCGGCAGAGACGAAGCATGATATGTGCTTGTCTTAGGGCAATACCGCATAATTCTAAGTGCCGATACGGCGAGCGAGGTGCGGCAGCTGCTAAGCCAAAAGCGCAGATAATACTGGATGTCTTATCGAGCATTTTGGCAACGCAGATGCCGTGCCGCAGCCGCCGAAGCGGTGCTTAAGTCGTAAGGCGGGAATTGTGCGGTGTTGCCTTGGAAATACAGCCGGCCAGCGCGCAGACAAAAACAGTTTTAAGCATGTGGGAGCGGTGCAGAGTTAATCTGCACCGCTTTTTTGTGGAATGCACAAAAGGAAACATATATGCCCGAAAAAAGTGTTCAAGAATGCAAGTTGTGCCACTGTGGAGACGGGTTATGCCAAAATCACCCGAAAAAAGAAGGAGTTGTGCTACACTTAAAACATAACAGCAGAAAGGAAGGAGGTGAAAACTGTGAACAGACAAGCAGTGAACCCATATTTGCCATCGTGGGAATATATTCCGGATGGGGAACCGCATGTGTTCAATGGTAGAGTGTATGTCTATGGCTCACATGACCGCTTCAACGCACCGATCTTCTGTGTGAATGACTACGTTTGCTGGTCGGCGCCGGTGGAAGATCTTTCCGAATGGCGGTACGAGGGAGTGATCTACCGCAAAAAGCAGGACCCCAAAAATCCATTGGGATACCATCTGCTTTTTGCACCGGATGTCTGCCAAGGCCCGGACGGCCGGTACTACCTCTACTATGCGTTTGACTTTTTAGGCATTATGAGCGTGGCGGTCTGCGATACACCTGCGGGAGAATATAAATTTTTGGGTCATATTCACTATGCGGACGGCACACTCTGGGGACGAAGAAGGGGAGATCAGCTTCCATTTGATCCCGGCGTTTTGGCAGATGATGACGGGCGCGTGTGGCTGTATTCCGGCTTTTATAATGCAGTGCCTGCTATTCTGACAGGTGGACACAAGCTTAGATGTGACGGCGGTACAGTTCTGGAACTTGAAAAAGATATGGTGACGATAAAAACGGAGCCGCGCGTGATTTTCCCTAAAAAAGGGCCGGGAGCCTTTCAAGGACATGAGTTTTTTGAAGCAAGCTCGATACGCAAGGAAGGAAAAACCTATATCTTCGTATACTCCTCTCGTCATAACCATGAGCTATGCTACGCTACCAGCCAAAGCCCTGACAGAGATTTCTCTTACGGCGGCACTCTGGTTAGTCAGGGTGATATCTTCCTGGACAGCAACCTGTCCGAAAAGCACGCAGCTAACTATTTGGGCAATACACATGGCGGGCTGCTCAAGCTAGAGGACAAATGGTATGTTTTCTATCATAGGCAAACCAACCGTCATTCGTATTCCCGGCAGGCTTGTGCCGAGAAGCTTCGGCGTAACGAAAACGGAGCGTTTCTGCAGGCAGAGGTCACAAGCTGCGGCCTAAACGATGGTCCCTTAAAGGGAAAAGGCCGTTATGAGGCGCGTATTGCCTGCAACCTCTGGGGAAAGGATGGTACCGGACGCTATGACGGACCTTTTCCGAAATGGCGGCTGCGCAATCACCCCTATTTCACGCAGGACGGGCCGGACAGAGAGGACAGCGGCAATCAGTACATTGCCAATATGCGCGATGGTGCAGTGGCAGGATTCAAGTACTTTGCCTTTAAAGATGCTGCTGAGATAAAGGTACATTGTACCGGCTCTGCAAACGGACGCCTTCAGGTGTCGACCGCACCGGATTTTTCCACGCTGTGTGCCGATATTTTCATAAAAAACGGCAGCCAGGTGGGGGAAAAGGTGTCCCTTACGATCCCTGACGGAACCTATCCACTGTATTTCCGTTTTACGGGTAGTGGGAAAATGAATTTCCACTGGTTTGAATTGCAATAAATACGCTTTAAACCGCATACCCATTTACTTTTGAAGGAGAAAAGAAATGAAAAATAAGAAGAGGTTTGTGCCGTGGCTGATTGCTGCAGTTATCATTGCAGCATTTGCGGTAATAGGGAAAAAGCTGTACGATTTGATGTTTGGCGGCTCCCTGGCAGTTACGACCGAGGATTTGAAGAACGGCATTATTGCTTGTAGCCCGGCTATTATCTTTATTGTTGTTGTACTGATCGCGGCGCTCATCGTAGTGGTTGCAGCCGGAAAGCTGAAACAGCCGAAGCGCGCGCTGGTGCGTGCACAGGCCCCGATTGCAATTTTGCTGGCTATCACGCTTTCCGTCAACTGGGTTATTCTCGGCGTAGAATACTCGGTGGTGAACAGTGTTTTTGCTGAGGATGTCAAGGTCTCGGACGAAACAATGGCATCCGGCCGTGCGATTGCAGACCAGATTGCATCCGAGGGCATCGTTCTGCTGAAGAATGATGACAAGGCGCTGCCGTTGAGCGCCGGTACAAAGCTCAACTTGTTTGGCTGGTCGAGCGTTCGCCCATTGTATGGCGGCACCGGCTCCGGTGACAGTGATACAAGCAATGCGGTTTCTCTGATTGACGGCCTTAAGCATGCGGGCTTTGAAGTCAATGAGGAGCTTGTGAAATTCTATGAGAATTTCCGTACAGAGCGTCCTGTCGGTACGATCCGTCTGCGTGAGATCGGCAGCAAGCGCGGCGATTTCACCGTTCCGGAGCCTACCATTGCAGAGTACGAGAACGCTAACATTTTTGAGGATGCGGTCGCTTACTCGGATACAGCGGTGGTTGTTGTCAGCCGTACCGGCGGCGAGGGCTTTGATGTCCCGCAGAGCATCACCGGCCCGGATGAATACAATGCACAGTACGGCGGGCTCGCACAGTTCTATGATTTTACAACGCAGGCAGAAGACCTCGATGCCGGCAAGAGTTACTTGGAATTAAGTAACCGCGAGATTGCAATGGTAGATCGCGTTTGTAAAGAGTTCAAGAATGTTATCGTTGTGGTCAACTCCTCCAATGCTATGGAGCTTGGCTGGCTGGATCAGTATGACAGCATTAAGGCAGCCGTTCTGTGCGGTGCGCCCGGCGAGCTTGGCTTTGATTCCCTCGGAAAGATCCTGAGCGGTGAAGTGAATCCGTCCGGACATCTGGCGGATACCTATGTTTACGATCTGCTCGCAACGCCCACGGTCAACAACTTCGGCGGCTTTGCGTATGATAACTATGCAGAGGTTACGGGGAGCCAGGACAACCGTGCCATGTTTGTCAACTACTGCGAGGGCATCTATGTTGGCTACAAATTCTATGAAACGGCTGCTGCAGAGGGCCTTATTGATTATGATAAGGTGGTTCAGTATCCGTTCGGCTATGGCTTGAGCTACACTACCTTTGATTCGTCAATTGCAGCTGTCGAGGATGATGGCGAGAAAATCACGCTGGATGTAGCAGTTAAAAATACCGGCGATACAGCAGGAAAATATGTTGCAGAAATTTTCTATGAGCCGCCGTATTATAACGGTGGCATCGAAAAGGCAGCAGCAAATCTTGTGCAGTACGCCAAGACGGAAATCCTGAAGCCCGGCGAAGCACAGACCCTGAAGATCACCTTCCGTTATGAGGATATGGCCTCCTATGATTCGAACGGCATCAAGAGTGCGAATGGTGCGTATGTACTCGAGGCAGGCGACTATAAGATCAATCTCTGCTCGGATTCTCATACGATCCTGGATACCTATGTTGCCAAGGTGGACAAGGACATCATCTATGACGATGCACATGATGGCGCTCGCTCCACAGATCAGGTGGCTGCTACAAACCAGCTCACCTTTGCGCAGGGAGATGTGACCTATCTCAGCCGTGCCGATGGCTTTGCCAACTATGCAGAGGCTACCGCTGCGCCTGCAAACCATAGCCTGAGTGCACAGGCACTGGCAGACTATGCAAGTGCAGCAACCTTTGATGCGGCAAAATACGATGACCCCAATGCTGTGATGCCGACCACCGGGGCGAATAACGGGTTGAAACTTGCTGATCTGACCGGCGTTGCTTACGATGACCCCAAGTGGGAGCAGCTTCTCGATGAACTCACGGTCAATGACTTGTTCAGCCTTACGGCAGACGGTGGTTACCATACCGTTGGTGTTGAATCCATCGGCCTGTCCGCAACGGAGGACTGTGACGGCCCGACAGGTGTGCACAGCAACTACAATCCTGCCGCAGGTCCGAGCTATCCTGGTACTGTGATGCTGGCATGCACCTGGAACCAGCCGCTGGCCAAGGCGCGTGGTGAACAGATTGCAAAGGAATGTGCTGAAATCAACTGTACAGGCTGGTATGCACCTGCAATGAATATCCACCGCAGCGCATTCGGCGGGCGTAACTTTGAATACTATTCCGAGTGCGGCGTTCTCTCCGGGCTGACCGCAGCTGCAGAGGTGTCCGGCGCAACCGAAAATGGTCTGATTTGCTATGTGAAGCATTTTGCCTTCAACGATCAGGACAACTATCGTCAGAATAACATCTGCACATGGCTGAATGAACAGTCTGCCCGCGAAATTTACCTCAAGGCGTTTGAACAGCCGATCAAGGCAGGCGGCATGGGCGTTATGACCTCTATGAATGCGGTCGGTCCTGTCTGGGCCGGTGGCTGTAAGGCTCTTTTGACGAACATTCTGCGTGATGAATGGGGCTTCCATGGCGCTGTCATTACAGACGCAGTCGTCAGCGCATGGTATATGGACGGTAATTTGGCAATTCGTACCGGCGGCACGAAGATGCTGGCGTTTAACATTACGAATGAGTTCTACCGTGATTTGAACTCTGTCGGTACGGTAACGGCTATGCGCAATGCGGCGCACGGCACGCTGTATGCATTGGCAAACTCCTTCGCTGTGACGCGTGCAGTATCTGTGCCGAAGTGGGTAAAGACGACCTACGCAGTGGATGCAGTTGTTGCAATCATCCTTGTCGCTTGGGAAATCTGCGCAATCCGCAAATATCGCAAGGCAAAAAAAGAGGACGAGGATACTGAGCAATAAGATGTCTTATGAAAGATAAAAGGAATACAGCAAAAACAGCCAATCAGGATATAATGCAGTGGATCCGTGAGGGAGGCTTGTTTGTAATTGTATGCAACCTCATTACGGTGTTTAAGTACATATTGCTGCAGTTCCTGCCTGCTGCTTTTGCAAATATGCCCAAGGTAGATTTTGGCTGGCCGGGAATCGAAGTGACCATGCTGGGAGCAACCTTCAAATGGAACATTTTGGGCTATGACGCAGAACATGGTGGTTTGCCTTATTTTTGCGCTTATATGATAGCCATGATACTGGGTGAGGTAATCAATTTCCCAATACAAAGAAATGTCGTTTTCCGCAGCAAGGGGAATCTTACCTGGCAGATCGTTTGGTATGCGGTTGCATTTTGCGTAATAACCTGTATTGTAAATTCTATAAACTGCATTTGGGTCGCAACAGCTGCGCGATATGTGCCGGATTTTATTTACAATATTGGTACAACGGTATTGAACGGCGGTGTTTCCATGGTAATCTTCTTTTTCGTCAACAAGGTCATTTTCCCAACCAGCGATTAAGACGACGTCTCTTATCTTCTACAGGAATCACCTGAGCGCAGTGATGATGCGTTTGCCCGCTCAGAAAGCGTAAAACACGCCCGGACAGTTTGCACTTGTGCAGCTGTCCGGGCGTGTTGTTGTTTTTTGCAAGACCGCCAAAAGCAAGCGGCTGAAACTGTGCAATACTGCTTGTGTGAGGAAGGCACTGTGTGTGCTGTTGTGCCGGTCACAGGCTGATCATCCAACCGCGCCTTTTGAACATGACAAGCGAGACGACCAAGCGGAAAATCTCCTCCTGTGTAAGTAGTGTATATCTGGAAGCAGTGGAAGAAGCCCAGAACGAAGGTGGCCAATCTTTGCCTCGTTGACGATCTTTGACATGATGATGTCCTCCTTGAAAATGGCTGGCTCTGTCCTGCACAGACGCACACTTTTTACCATTATAGCACTATCCGCCAAAATATCCCAGATAAAAAGACGGAAAATCGGAGAAAATGCAGGGAGGCTGCTTGCGTCAAAATTGATAAAGCAAAAGTTGACTTTTGTGCTGATTTCGAATACGATATAGGCACAAAAGTATGGTGGTACCAGTGGTGAATATAAGTAGCTCGGCACAGGTGCAGGAGATTCTGACCCGCGCAGCTTGCGGAGCATTCGCCAATGGTGGGGAGGCGGCAGAATGAATTCTTTTTCGGTGGAGCAAAAAAGAGTAGATGTATTCGAAAGTGCCGCGCCAAACAAGCCGGTGATTTATCTGAATACCTATGGGCGCGAGGGAGCGCAGATCGTTCAGTATTTGACAGACATCGGCTGTCAGGATTTTTCGCTGGTGGCAGTCAGTAAGCTGGAATGGAATCATGATATGGTGCCATGGGATATTCCGCCCATATTCAAAAATGGTGCATCATATACCAGCGGAGCCGATGAGTACCTGCGCCTTCTGATAAACCAAATTATACCGAAAGCAGAAAGTCTGTTGAAGGGGACCCCCGTCTGGCGGGGAATTGCGGGATATTCACTGGCCGGACTGTTTGCACTGTATTCTATTTATCAGACGGACGCCTTTTCGCGAGTTGCGAGTGTCTCCGGCTCGCTGTGGTTTCCGGGAATTAAAGAGTATGTCGTTTCCCGTACACCCGTGAAAAAACCTGCCGATATCTTCTTTTCGCTGGGCGACCGGGAGTGCCGCACCCAGAATTCGCTTCTAAGATGTGTTCAGCAGAATACCGAATCCATCGAAAGATATTACCACGAGCAGGGAATAGATACGACCTTCCAATTAAATCCCGGCAATCACTTTAAAGATGTGGTACAGCGAACAGCGGCAGGACTTCAGTGGCTATTGAGCAGAGAATATGACCCATGAAAGATACAGCATAATGGGATATAAAGTTTTGTGGGCGCGGCATACTACATGACATATGTATCGCAAGAGACATCGTAGAAAATTTGCGAAGTTTTGTGCACTGATTCGTTAGCTCAAACAGCTATTCCGTAATCTAAATTGCTTATAAAAGAATCACCACACAATTCTAAGAGCCGCTGCGGCTGTGTTTAGAATTGTGCGGTGATTTTTCTATCCAGCTAACGCCCACGCGCCCATAAGAACCGTCACAAACAGGATGTTGGAAACTGTGAACAACGCAAAATACCGGCCTTTTTGTAACGGCAACTCCCTTGCAATTTCGCGATACGAGATCAGGCTGGCCATTGAGGCAATCAGCGTGCCAAGGCCGCCAAGATTTGTGCCGATGATCAGGGAGCGGATATTCTCTGTAAATCCCGAAAGCAGGATCGCCGCAGGCACATTGCTGGTTACCTGTGAGGCAAGCACAGAAACCCATACCTCGTGGCCGGTAAGAATATGCTGCAGCCATCCGGAAAAGGCGGCAAAACGCCCCAGATTGCCAATAAAGATAAAGAGCATAACAAAGGTAAGGATCAGCGAATAGTCCACACGGCATAATGTGTTCCGGTCTGCCAAAAGCACACAGGCCAGAACCGCAGCAAACGCGATACCATAGGGCAGAACACGCAGTACCACCAACAGACAGAGCACGAATAAAATACTGTACAGCGATAATAGTGCCTTGTTCGGGCTTGCAGCAGCCGCAGAATGAGCCATGGAGATCTTTGCGCCACGGCGGCACAGCCCCACCGCCCATAGCGCAAGAAGTGCCAGCGACAGGATGGAGTAGGGGAGCATCAGCAAAACAAAAGAACCCATATCCATTCCGCTTTTTCCATACAGATACAGGTTTTGCGGATTACCAAGAGGTGTTAGCATACTGCCGAGGTTTGCGGCTATCGTCTGCATGCAGACGATGGGGAGCAGCAGCTTATCCCGAACGGCAGCATCCAAGCTGTTTACAACAACAAATGTGAACGGAACAAAGGTAAGCAGCGATACATCATTAGTGATCACCATGCTTGAGAAAAAGCACAGCCCCACCAGAACAGCGGTCAGCTGAAGCGTTGTGCGGGTATGGGACAGCAGCGCACGCCCAAGCCGATCGAAAACGCCCTGCCCCCGCAGCCCGGCCATGACGGTCATGAGTGAGAACAGGATCGCAAGCGTGCGAAAATCAATATAACCAAGATATTCTGCATCCGGAAGAACGAAGCAGGATGAAACCAAAGCCAGACAGGCAGCAATGCTTAGAACAGGCTCTTTTTGAAAAACGCGTTTTATCGCCATGGCAGGAAGCTCTTTTCCGTAAAGGCAATACCGCACAATTCCCGCCTGACGGCTCAAGCACCGCTCCGGCGGCTGCGGCACGGCATCTGCGTTGTCAAAATGCTCGATAATGTCGGGTTGCGGTACCCGCATCGTGCTTCGGGGGCAAAAGCCCCTCGCACTCTGCGACCGCTGCCCCTGCTTCGGTTCGCTGTTTCCGCCACTGGCGGCGCTCACCTTTGCAGCATCCAGTATTATCTGCGCTTTTGGCTTAGCAGCTGCCGCACCTCGCTCGCCGTATCGGCACTTAGAATTATGCGGTATTGCCTAAATTTCAATTTCAAATGCTGTGCCGCATACGACAGCAAACCAATGCTTGAAATTAGTCACATTATTATACAATAAAAGCCAATCCGGCACAAGAGCAGTCAACACTTTAAATATCATCCCAATCACTAAGAGGAAATTCCCCAAATACTTTTTTCAACGCTTGCAAATAAAGGCGGATTTACGCCTGAGTTTGCAGGCGTTTTTATCTATAGGTGGCGGAATTGTCAATAGACGGAGCGGGGGAGTGCCCGCACCCAAAGTATTGCATTGCGTCTACCTGTCAGCAGCAATGGCAGCGCTGCAGGGGATGATGCTGTGCGAATTTTTGCATGATGTTCGCTTCTGGTAGAGAGAATAAGAGATCAGCATAATTAGATAAATATTTTTACCTAACAATATTGACATACAAAACAAATGTGATATAATAGCCTTGTTGGCAATTGAGTCAATATTTTTAGATAAATAATTACGAGGTATAAATCATGAGCTTTGAAGAACTGAAAGAAGTATTTGTTGATACCCTGAACTGCGATGCAGACAAAGTTACGATGGAAGCCAGCCTGACCGAGGACCTGCAGGCGGATAGCCTGGACGCGGTGGAGCTGAACATGGCATTTGAGGACAAGTTTGGCATCACGATTGCCGATGAGGACCTGGGAACGCTCAAGACCGTGGGTGATATCTTCAACTATCTGGTTGCGCGGGCAGCCTAAAGGGTATTAGGGATGAATGCCATTGAAAAGCTGTTCCCGGTCAGCCAGCAGGAGCGCAGCTTCCAACTGAAAGTCCGCCGCGATGCTGGTACGGCTGCGCCCGGCTGGGTACAGCCGCAATTTGTTGAATGTAAAAAATGCGGCCGCCGCGCCACCCGCCAGGTCTGGACCAAAAGCCTGTATGTATGCCCCAATTGCGGGGTACATCTGCCCATTGGAGCCTATTACCGGCTCAGCACGATTTTGGACCACGGAACCTTTAAGGAACTGAATCCAGACCTTGCCCCCAACGATGTGCTGCATTTTCCCGATTATCAGGAAAAGTTGGCCGCTGCTTCGGTCAAAACGGGCCTGAAAGAAGCTGCCGTCACCGCAACCGGCAGGATCGGGGGCGTGCAGGCGGTGGCAGCTGTGCTGGACAGCCGATTTTTTATGGGCAGCATGAGCACTGTCGTGGGGGAGAAAATCACCCGTGCAATCGAATATGCTGCTGATAAACGGCTTCCGCTGGTTATTTTTTCTGCCAGCGGTGGAGCGCGGATGCAGGAGGGCATTTTCAGCCTGATGCAAATGGCAAAAACCAGTGCCGCGCTGGAACGGTTCAGCCGCAGCGGCGGGCTGTATGTCAGTGTGCTGACCCACCCCACCACCGGCGGTGTCACAGCCAGTTTTGCCAGCCTGGGAGACATCACGCTGGCCGAACCGGGTGCGCTGATCGGGTTTGCCGGGCCGCGTGTGATTGAACAGACCATCGGAGAAAAGCTGCCCGATGGTTTCCAGCGCAGTGAGTTCCAGCTGGAGCACGGCTTTGTGGATCAGGTTGTGCCGCGCACTGAATTAAAAGAGGTTTTGACGCGGATTTTGCAGCTCCATACACAGGGGAGGAAATGCAGATGATCAAAGAGGTTTTGCAGCAGCTGGAACCGCTGGACGCGCAGATTGATGCATTGTGTAGCAGCACCGATGATGCCGAAATGGCGAATATGACTACCCATGCCGCTGAGCTGGCAGAGCTTTCCGCGCAGGAAAACATGCTTTTGCAGCGCTGCACATCACTGACGCCGGAGGACAGAGTTTTTCTGGCGCGCCGCCCTGACCGCCCGCATATCGGCGAAATCATCGACAACCTGTTTACCGACTTTTTTGAGCAGTGCGGTGACCGGCAATGCAAGGAGGACGCGGCCATTTTGTGCGGTATCGCGCGATTCCATGGGATGCCCGTTACGGTTTTGGGGCACCGCAAAGGAACAACGCTGGAAGAAAACCTGCGCTGCAACTTTGGCATGCCGGGACCGGAAGGCTACCGCAAGGCGCTGCGCGTGATGAAGCAGGCGGAAAAATTCAGGCGGCCCATCATCACATTTATTGATACCCCCGGTGCTTACCCCGGTAAGGATGCCGAGGAGCGCGGCCAGGGGGAGGCCATCGCCCGCAACCTGATGGAGATGAGCGGTCTGACCGTCCCGGTACTGGCCATCGTTACGGGCGAAGGCTCCAGCGGCGGCGCACTGGGGCTTGGCGTTGCCAACCATATTCTGATGCTGGAAAACGCCGTGTATTCGGTGTTGAGCCCCGAAGGATTTGCCAGCATTTTGTGGAAAGATGCCTCCCGCAGCGGCGAAGCCTGTACCATGATGAAACTGACGGCGCAGGACTTGTATACGGATGGAATTGTGGAAGAGATCATCGCCGAACCGCTGGGCGGTGCACAGCGCGGGCGGCAGCTGCTTTTCAGCCGGTTGGATACCGCCATTGCCGCGCACCTTGCCGCCTTGTGCAAGATGAGTGGAAAGGCATTGGCCGACCAGAGATACAAAAAATACCGCCGTATCGGAGAAATGAGGGGAGCATGAAAGGCTTACAGCTGCTGGCCACCGGCGGGGCACTGCCCGGCCGTGTAGTGACGAATGAGGATTTGAGCCGACAGGTGGACACCAGCGATGAATGGATCACGACCCGCACCGGCATCCGCCAGCGGTATTGCTGCACCGAAAGTGAGGATGCCGCCACGCTGGCCATTGCCGCCGCCCGCCAGGCCCTGGCGCGTAGCGGGCTGGCAGCAAGCGAGATTGCCTGCTGCGTTGCGGCAACGCTTTCGGCTCCAACGGCTACCCCCAGTGTTGCCTGCCGTGTGCAGGCGGCCTTGGGGCTGCCGGAGAACCGGCCCGCTTTTGATGTAAATGCAGCTTGTTCCGGTTTTATTTATGCTATTGCTGCGGCCCACGGGCTGTTGAACACCCTGGGCGGACGCTATGCGTTGGTCATCGGCTGCGAAGCGCTGTCCCGCATGGTGGACCCGGCCGACCGCACAACCTGCGTACTGTTTGGGGATGGCGCTGGTGCGGCTATTCTGGAACTGGCCGAAGATGTGCCGTTTGCCGTCACGTTGGGCGCTCGGGGGAGCGAAGCCATCCGTGTCGGCGGCCCCGCAGCCTGCGATACGGCCCCGATCACGATGGATGGCAAGGCGGTCTTTCGTTTTGCGGTGGAAACCATGCCGCGTTGCCTGCAAACCGTGTTGGAGCGCAGCCAAAAGACCTTGGCTGACCTGGATTGGGTCGTCTGCCATCAGGCCAATAGCCGCATTATTGACCATTGTATCAAACACTTGCACGCAGAACCGTCAAAATTTTATAAAAATATGGACCGCCATGGAAATACCAGTGCTGCCAGCATTCCCATTGCCCTGCATGAAATGGTGGAAAATGATTTACTGCACCCCGGCCAGACCCTGGCCTGCATCGGTTTTGGCGGCGGGCTGACCTGGGGCGGAATGCTGCTGACGTATGAGGGTAGAAAATGAAGCTGCTCAATGAAATTTTAGGTACGAAATATCCCATTATCCAAGGTGGAATGGCCAATATCGCCACGGGCGAATTTGCCGCTGCCTGCTCTAACGCCGGGGCGCTGGGCCTGATCGGTTCCGGCGGTATGGATGCCGATGCCCTGAGGGAAAACATCCGCCACTGCCGTGCGCTGACCGACCAGCCTTTTGGTGTCAACATCATGCTGATGCACCCGCAAGCAGATGAATTTGCCAAAATCGTGGTGGAAGAAGGCGTAAAGATCGTCACCACCGGGGCAGGAAATCCGGGAAAGTACATGGCAATGTGGAAAGCAGCCGGCATCACGGTTATCCCGGTGGTAGCTGCCGCAATCTTAGCCAAACACCTGGAACCGCTTGGTATTGACGCTGTCATTGCTGAGGGGACAGAGAGCGGCGGCCATGTGGGGGAAATGACCACAATGGCGCTGGTGCCGCAGGTCGTTGATGCCGTCCACGTGCCGGTCATTGCCGCGGGCGGCATTGCTGACGGGCGCGGTTTGGCCGCAGCGCTGGCGCTGGGGGCCTGCGGCGTGCAGGTCGGCACCTGTCTGCTGGCCAGCACCGAGTGTCCCATCCACGAAAACTACAAGGCAGCGCTGCTGAAAGCCCGCGACAGCGATACCATTGTGACCGGGCGGATCGGCGGCACCCCGGTGCGTGTGTTGAAAAACCGAATGAGCCGCGAGTATGTCCGGCAGGAAAAAGCCGGGGCCGACAAAATGGCGCTGGAACGCTTTACGCTTGGCAGTCTGCGCAAGGCTGTGTTTGACGGCGACACAGAAAACGGAAGCCTGATGGCCGGACAGGCCGCGGGGCTGCTGCATGAAGTCCGCCCGGTAGAAGAGATTTTTGCCGCAATGGTAAGCGAGGCAAAGATCTGCATCACGGGGTTGTACAAGGAGACCATCTGATGAAACTAGCATTTTTATACGCTGGGCAGGGCAGTCAGCATGCCGGTATGGGCCAGGACCTTTATGAAACCTTTCCTGCCTTCCGCGCCGCCTTTGACGAAGCTGCCGCAGCGGTGGATTTTGATTTGAAAGAAGTCTGCTTTACCGACGCGGCGGGCGTACTGAAGGAAACGCAATACACCCAGCCTTGTATGACAGCTTTTGCCGCCGGTCTTACCGCTGTGCTGCGGGAGCAGGGCATTATGCCGGACTATGCGGCGGGCCTGTCCCTGGGGGAGTATTCCGCTTTGGCCTGTGCGGGGGTGTTCGATCTGCAGACAGCGGTCGCTTTAACGGCTTTCCGTGGCAAAGCGATGGCTGCTGCCGCTGCCGGGCGCACCTGTGGGATGACAGCCGTTTTGGGATTGGATGAAACATCCTTGCAGGCATGTTGCAGCGCAGCCGCCGAAGAGGGCGTTGTACAGATCTGCAATTACAACTGTCCCGGCCAGCTGGTTATCGGCGGCGAGAAAGCTGCTGTAGACAAAGCTGCTGACCTGGCGCTTGCCGCTGGGGCGCGGCGCTGCCTGCCGCTGAACGTCAGCGGTGCGTTCCATACGCTGCTGATGCACCCCGCCGGAGATGCGCTGCGGGAAAAGTTCCAATCCATCCATTTTGCGCCGATGCAGTTCCCGGTGCTGTTCAACTGCCTTGGGCATGAAATGGCACAGAATGACACGGTCGCCACGCTGCTGGAAAAACAGGTGCAGTCCGGCGTACGTTGGGAAGCCACCGTCCGCCGTTTGGCGGAACTGGGGGTGGATACCGCCATTGAGATCGGCCCCGGCAGGGTGTTGACCGGATTTGTGAAAAAGACGGTGGGAAATGCTATCTCGTGCTATCCGGTGGAAACTGCTGCACAGCTGCAGCAGTTGCTTTGCACCATGAAAGGAGCCTGACCATGCCGCAAACCGAAAGCATGCGCCGTGCCGCTCTGGTTACGGGCGGCGCCAAGGGCATTGGTCGTGCCGTCTGCCTTGCATTGGCCGAAAACGGCATGAACATTGCAGTCAACTACGCAGGCAGCGCAGCCGCGGCCGAGGAAACAGCGGCTGCCTGCCGCGCCTTTGGTGTGCAGGCCATCACGCTGCAAGCGGATGTGCGCAGCCCCGAAGCCTGCCAAAATCTGGTGGAAGATACCGCTGCCGCTTTTGGGCGGATCGATGTGCTGGTCAACAATGCGGGCATCACCGCGGATAAACTGCTGATGCGCATGACCGAATCCGACTTTGACAATGTGCTTTTTACCAACCTGAAGGGGACGTTTTTCTGCACCAAAGCAGCTTCCCGCTTGATGATGCGCCAGCGGTATGGGCGTATCATCAATATCAGCAGTGTGGTCGGCCTGCACGGGAACGCGGGCCAGGCCAACTATGCCGCCAGCAAGGCGGGGCTGATCGGCCTAACGAAAAGTGTTGCCAAAGAGTACGCCGCACGCAATATTACCGCCAATGCGGTGGCACCTGGATTTATTGAAACCGATATGACCGCCGCTATGCCGGAATCTACCCGCGCCGCAGCCGCAGCGGCCATCCCGGCAGGCAGAATTGGCCGTGCTGAAGATGTTGCCGCGGCGGTGGCTTTCCTGGCCGGGGAACAGGCCGGTTACATCACCGGGCAGGTTCTTTGTGTTGACGGCGGAATGGGAATGTGAGGTGCAGCTATGAAGATAGAAAAGAAACGCCGGGTCGTTATCACCGGCCTTGGCACGGTAAACCCAACCGGCAATACCGTGGCGGAAAGCTGGGCCGCCGTGAAAGCTGGCCGCTGCGCCGTTGGGCCGATCACAGCTTTTGATACAACGGATTTTAAGGTGAAACTGGCCGCAGAAGTCAAAGATTTTGACCCTGCCGAACGTATTGACCGGCGCGAAGCCCGCAAAATGGCGCGGTTTACCCAGTTTGCCGTGGCCGCCGCTGACGAAGCCATCCACGACAGCGGCATTGCACTGGAAAATATCGATCACACACGGTTCGGCGTGATCCTGTCCAGCGGGATCGGTGGTCTGCCCACGATCGAGGAAGAACACACTCGCGGCCAGCAGCGGGGCTTTGAAAAGGTCAGCCCCTACTTTGTCCCCATGTCCATCGGCAATATGGCGGCGGGGCAGGTGGCTATCCGCTTTGGCCTGCAGGGTATGTGCAGCTGCCCCACCACTGCCTGCGCAGGCGGTACCAATGCGATTGGGGATGCGTTCCACCGTATCCGCGATGGATACGAGGACCGTATGCTCTGCGGCGGCAGCGAAAGCTGCATCAGCCCGTTGGGGGTGGGCGGCTTCGCCAGCATGAAAGCCCTCTGCACCGCAGACGACCCGGCCCGGGCCTCGATCCCCTTTGATGCCCGGCGCAGCGGTTTTGTGATGGGCGAGGGCAGCGGTGTGCTGCTGTTGGAAGAACTGGAGACCGCTAAAGAGCGTGGCGCTAAGATTTACGCCGAGGTTGTGGGCTATGGCGCTAACTGCGATGCTTACCATTTTACCGCCCCGGCACCGGGCGGTGCAGGTGGCGCGTCCTGTATGCGGCTGGCATTGGCTGATGGCGGAGTGGAGCCGGAACAGATTGGCTACATCAATGCCCATGGAACTTCCACGCATCTGAACGACAGCTGTGAGACCGCGGCTATCAAGTCGGTTTTTGGCAGCCACGCGTATGAGCTGGCCGTATCCTCGACCAAGTCGATGACCGGCCACCTGCTAGGCGGCGCCGGCGGGGTAGAGGGCGTGTTTACCGTGCTGGCCCTGCACGATGCCTTTTTGCCCGCTACCGTCAACCTGCAGGAGCCGGACCCGGAACTGGATCTCGACTATATTCCCAACCAGGGCCGCGCGTTACAGGTGGATTATGCCATGAGCGACAGCCTGGGCTTCGGCGGCCACAACGCCTGTGTGGTGTTCAAGCGTTGGGAGGGATGAGGATGAACTATACACCCAATGAACCGCCCCGGACCCTGACGGCGGCGGAAATCGAAAAGATCCTGCCGCACCGTTACCCGTTTGCTCTGGTGGATAAGATTCTTGACTATACCCCCGGCCAGTGGGCGCGCGGAATCAAGTGCGTGACCCGCACAGAGTCGTTTTTCCAGGGACATTTCCCCGGCCATCCGGTTATGCCGGGGGTATTGATTCTGGAAGCCCTTGCCCAAACCGGCGCGGTGGCCGCGTTGAGCCTGCCGGAAAACCGTGGAAAGATTGCCCTGTTTGGCGGGGTAAAAAATGCCCGTTTCCGCCGCCAGGTTGTGCCCGGCGATGTGCTGACTTTGGAATGTGAGCTGGTAGAGCAGCATGGCCCGGTGGGCATCGGCAAAGCCACCGCCTGGGTGGATGGTGTGCGCGCGGCCAACGCCGAGCTGACATTTGTTATCACGGATGCCTGAGGGCTGGTTTTGCATGGTGGATTGTGCTATAATAAATTCATTAACCTACAGGGGGATTCTCGCCATGCTGGATCAAACATTTGGGCAGGTATACACAAAATTCAAGCTGCATTTTTATAAACAGATCTTCAACCGTTTTGAAGACCGTGAAGCCACGCTGACGACGGTAGAATCTTTCTGCATGGAAGTCATCATGGCACTGGGGGAACCCACGATTGCGCAGTTCAGCCACATGATGAATCTTTCCACCCCCAACGCAGCTTATAAGATCAACTCCCTGGTCAAAAAAGGCTATGTGGAGCGCATCCAATCCACCACCGATAAGCGGGAATACCGCCTGCGGCCGACCCAAAAGTACATTGATTACTATAACATCAGCTATTCTTACCTGCATCTGGTCATGGAGCGTGCCAAACAGCGGTTCAGCCCCGATGACCTGGCCAAGCTGGAAGAAATGCTGCAGATCGTATCCGATGAACTGATGCCGGAAATTCAGCTGCCGAAATAAAATATACATTACGATAACAAAATGCGAACCACTTCGTACAACGTGGTTCGCATTTTGTGTTTATATGATTATTCTGTTGGTAACTCTTGGACCTTTTGAACAGATTGATGCCAGCCGTACAGGTTCCACTTCGCAATGCACTACGGACAACAACGGTAATTCGCTTCTTTTTGAATGCTTTACCTAAAAAAGCAGGGCCCGATGCAACTGCATCAGGCCCTGCCTACTATCAATTTCTAATTACTAATCGCTAATTCCTAATTTTTCCGCGCTGTGACTTCGCCCCGCCGCAAAACTCCTAACTACATCACGCGTTCCATTCTTTCGGAAGGTATGCGCGGGTATTGTGCAGCATGGTGTCAAACAGTTCTTTGCCCTGGTTCCAGTTCAGGGTCACCTGCGGGTCGTTCATAAAGGTGGTCAGGCCAAGGGTGCGGTCGCAGGTCAGGGCAGCGGTTAGGGTGTTCTCCTGATTGTAAACGTGGCGGGCTACCAGCGGCAGAATATTGGCGGGCAGCGGGCCGGCGTTCACGGACTGCACGCCCTGGCGGCTGAACAGCGCGTTCACTTCCACCACGGCATCCCACGGCAGGTTGGCAATGGCACCGTGGTTGGGAATGTTCACGTTGCTGACCAGGTCGCCCAGGCCGAGCAGGGCTTTCATCAGCAGGTGGCCTTCCTCGCCATCGGGCTTGATCTCGATCGGCTCTTCACCGGTGCGCAGGCGGCGGCTGCGGGCCAGGCGCTCCTGCAGCTCATTTTTGCGCCACGCAACGGTGGTCAGGCCAAACTTCCATTCGCGCACGGCTTCGGGGCTTTCCAGATAAGTCTTGCCCGGCATAAACTCTGCCAGATGGCGGTCGCCCGCGGCGGCAATGCAGCCATAGCGCAGGAACAAATCAAATTTAACGCGGTTGGCGCAGGCAAAGGAACTGTTCATCCAATTCGTGTCGCCGTACTCATAACCGGATTCATAGTGCTCTTCGGCAAATTTGCGGTAAATGGGGAAGAGGTCCATGCCTTTGTAAGTAGCCTTATCGAACCAAGTAAAGTGGTTGATGCCCTTGACGTTGACCTTGATATCCTGGCGGGCAACATCTTTCAGGCCAAGTTCCTCATCTAGAATGTGGGTCAGCAGCGTCTGGGTGCCGAACACCTCGTGGCAGCAGCCGAACGCCTTGATCTTGGGGAACACATGGTACAGGGTACGCACGCAGAGGGTCATCGGGTTGGTGTAGTTGATGACCCAGGCATTGGGACTGTAATCGCGGATTGCTTCAGCGATGGTGACATACATGGGGATGGTGCGCATGGCGCGCATGAAACCGCCCGCACCTACGGTATCGCCCACCGACTGATAGATGCCGTAAGCTTCCGGCGCGTGGACGTCGCTTTCCATCTCGTCAAAGGTGCCGGGCAGGATGGAGATGACGACAAAATCCGCGCCGGTCAGGGCCTGCTGCAGCGTATCCGCCACAGTATACTTCCAGTGTGAAACCGCATCCGGGTGGGCAGAGATCTTGTTGCCGATGATTTCGTTGTGCTCGGCTGCTTCGTGGTCGATATCATACAGCGCCACGGTGCCTTCCATCTGGGCATCCGCGGCAAGGTCCATCATGAACCCCCACGCCCACCCACGGGAACCACCGCCGATGTAGGCAACTTTCAAGTCTTTTACGCGGCTGTCTTCATAATACATGGATTGAAACCTCCGTTTGTTTTGGTCCGTAACATTGATGCGTGCAAAACCGCAAAATTTGCTTTTTTTGCCGTATTCTTGCTATCAGTATACACCAAACAAAGGAAAATGTCACGAAAAAAGTGAAAAAAATTGAAGAAAAATGGACAAAAAGTGAAAAGAAAATTAGGAATTAGTAATGAGCAATTAGAAATTAACAGAAAGGCAGAGCCCGGTACAATCGCACCGGGCCCTGTCTCTATATCAATTCCTAATTGCTAATTTCTCATTTCTAATTGAGATAACTCCTAACTCCTCCCTCCTAACTCCTAACTTATCCTTCCACTTTCACATTCTCGCAATCGCTCTCCGCGTTTCCATCCGCGTCCAGCGTGATATGTACAAAATGCTCCGGCTTATCGTAATCTTTCGTTTCGCCGTCATCAGTGTAATACTCATAGGCGGCACCATCGGGGGCATGGGCGAACAGGCGAAGATCCGCAAAATTCACGCTTGCCACATTTTGAATACTATCGCCGCCCTTGGCGATGGGCAGGATATGCCCCTTGCGCACAAAGAACACCACTTCGTCCAGCTCCACCGGGATGTAATGATGACCAGCGGGCAGAACGGTGGTTTCCATGCGGTCGTTCTCACTGCACTTTACGAGTACCTGCAGCATCTCTTCCGGCAGATAGACATACCGGCCGCGGGCGTTCTGCTCATAGACGGGGGCAATCAGCAGGCTTTCACCGATCATCACTTCATCCTCCACCTGGCGGGCGAAGTCATCGTCCGGGAAAGCAAAGGCCAGCGGCATGCAGTACATGCCATCGCGCAGGGCAGCTTTCATGTACTCACTATAAATGTAAGGCAGCAGCAGGTAGCGCAGCTGCAGAATACCGGCAAAGGCAGCCTTGTTCTTAAAGCGGTAAGGTTCCTGTTTGCGGGTGCCGGCGGCGGAGTGGTTGCGCAGCAGGGGAGAGAAGATGCCCACGCCGTACCAGCGCAGCACAAGGTCCTCGGTGGTGTTGCTGCCAAAGCCGCCAATGTCGGGGCCTTCGTACAGGAAACCGCACAAATTCAGGGAGGGCATCATGTGCAGGCTGAGCAGAATGTGGCTCCACCAGGACTGGTTATCGCCGGTCCAGATACCGCCATACCGGTGCATACCGATGCAGGCCGAGCGGGAGTACATTAAAATGCGCTTATCCGGCTCCAGCTGCTCAAAGGCTTCACCCGCAGCACGGGTCATGTTGTAGCCGAAGATATTATGCACTTTATCGTGCCGCATGCGGCCCTGTTTGGTGTTGTGATAGAACAGCTTGTAGTCATTTTCGTTGTTGGAAAGCCCGGCCACAAGATTCTTGAACGCAAAAAAGCTGGAAATATCCAAGTTCTGGGTGCGGTACTCGTCAATTTTGGCAAAGGTCTTTTTCAGCGTTTCTTCAGAGTAGAAGATGGCAGGCTCGTTCATATCGTTCCAGAACCCCTCAATGCCCTGGTTCAGCAGGAACTTGTACTTGCTGCCAAACCAGGCGCGGGCTTCGGGGTTGAGCATATCAGGGAAATGCACCCGGCCCGGCCACACACCGGCCACAAAGGGGGTGCCATCCTGATTGGTGCAGAAGTAACCGTTCTTCACGCCCTCTTCGTATACATCGTACCCGTCCTCAATTTTAACACCCGCATCAATGATGGGCACAAGGCGGATGCCCTGGGCTTTCATCTCGGCGGCAAAATCTGCAAAATTGGGGAAGCGCTGCTCGTCCACCGTAAAGTCCTTGTAGCGCTCCATGTAGTCAATATCCAGCACCACGGCGTCCAGCGGCATGTTGTTGGTGCGGTAGTTGGCCACAACCTCGCGCACTTCGTCCTCGTTCATGTAGCTCCAGCGGCTCTGGGTGGCACCAAAGGCCCATTTGGGCGGGATGTAGCTGCGCCCTACCAGCTGGCGGAACTGGTGCACAATATCGGTCGGGCTTTCACCCTCAATGATGTAAAGATCGTAATTTTCTTCGGCCACTGTCACCCGCAGGGTGTCCAGATCGGTGTAGCCGCAGTCAAAGGTGACCTTGCCGGGATAGTCGATAAAAAAGCCAAAAGTGGCTTTGCCGGACACGATCATGAAGTTGTAAGCGCCGTACAGTGAGGATTTGTTTTCGGTATGGTTGGGGTCATCGCTGCATTTGCTCTCATACACCCAGCCGCGCTTGTTGATGCCGCGGATGTTTTCACCCAGGCCATACAGGATATCCTGCGGGTCCATGGCATAAGAGAAGCCGTCCGGTTCCCTGGTGAGATATGGAATCGTTTCCATCGCGGGTACAAAAGAACCCACCACGCTTTCGGTATCAAATGGGTGGCCGTATTGCTTTTTGTAAATCAAGGCAGTTCCCTCCCGAATAAATTTGCTTTGGGGCTGATTTAACTATAGCAAATTGCGGGCAGAAAGGGAAGAGGGAAGTTTAGTTAGGAGTTAGGAGGGAGAAGTTAGGAGTTTTGCGGCACCACAAGGTTGGTGCTGGACGAATTAGGAATTAGCAATGAGCAATTAAGCGGTGGATCGCGACGCGGAGCGCCGCTCGGAGATATTAGGTTTGTTACGATTCAATACACGGGTAGTAGAAAGGGAAAACGGTGCCCACTTATAACAAGAGCTAAAACCCAGTGCCTACCTATTTTATATATTATATATCCTTATGCTCAAATTCTGCCGCGTATACTTCTACACGTCCAACTCCTCCCTCCTAACTGTTTTCTCTTTTCGCTATATCAAAAAACCGATAACGTATCATGTCGCATTTTCGATATTACCGCTCGCAAAATTGGTGGAGGGGGTATCGGGATTTTTTTATAATATATACAAAGAACGGCGTAAGGGACGCCGGATAAAAGGAAGCTCTGAAAAAGGAGGAGGACGGTATGACACAGAAAGGCGAGACCTTGGTCGAAGTAAAAGACCTTTGCAAAAACTTCGGCGTGACGATCGCACTGTCCCATGTGGATTTTGTTGTCAAAACCGGTGAAATTCGCGGCCTGATCGGTGAGAACGGTTCTGGTAAATCAACAGTATCTTCCATCATTGCAGGTATGCAGCCGGCCAGCAGCGGCGAGATGTTCTACAAGGGCAAACTGTGGAAACCCGCTACCATGCTGGAAGCGCAGAAAGCCGGTATCGGCATGATCGTGCAGGAGGCAGGCACGATTGCAAACATCTCAGTAGCTGAGAATATTTTCCTTGGCAACTATGATAAGTTCAAAAAGGGCCCCATCATCAACAAGGTGGCCATGATCTCTGAAGCCCGCAAGGCACTGGAAAAGATCGGCGTAACCAACATCAACCCTGCGCTGCCCGCCCGCCACTATGACATGCAGGAACGCAAACTCATCGAGATCGCCAAGTGCATGTACAACGACCCCGAACTGCTGATCGTGGACGAAACCACCACCGCACTTTCCCAGAGCGGCCGTGACATCATCTACCGCATCATGCACGAGATGGCCGATGCCGGCAAGGCGGTTATGATCATCAGCCACGACCTGAACGAAATGATGGAACAATGCAGCACCCTGACGGTTCTGCGCGACGGCGTGATTATTGACAACATTGAAAAAGAAAACTTTGATCCCGACGATATCAAACAGAAGATGGTCGGCCGTGAGATCAAAGGCCACTACTACCGCGTGGACAATGATGGCTACAGTGATGAAGTTGTGCTGAAAGCCGACTGCATCACCACCATGGAAAGTCTGCTCTGCTTCGATTTGGAGCTGCACAAACAGGAGATCTTGGGCATCGGTGGTCTGTCTGACTGTGGCATGCACACCCTGGGCCGGGCACTGTACGGCCTGGACGAGATCGTAGACGGCGAAGTGGTGCTGCCCAAGACCGGCGTGAAGATCAAGAACGCACAGGTTGCTTTCCGCAACAGCATGGGTTACGTTTCTAAGAACCGCGACACCGAAAGCTTGGAACTGAACGCTTCGATTTTTGCCAATATCGCCTCTACCGGTTATGACAAAAACAACATCGGCCCCTTCATCCTGCCCTGGAAAGAAAAAGCCTACGTGGACAAGCAGATCAAGGCGCTGCAGATCAAGTGCCAGAATGCTTACCAGCCGGTGCGCGCACTTTCCGGCGGCAACAAGCAGAAAGTCGTCTTCGGCAAATGGTGCGCTGACGATGCAGACGTTCTGATTCTGGACTGCCCCACCCGCGGCGTTGATATCGGCGTTAAAGCCGCTATGTACCAGCTGATTTACGATATGAAGAAGCAGGGCAAATCTATCATCATGATTTCTGAAGAGCTGCCCGAACTGATGGGCATGTGCGACCGCCTGCTGATCATGCGCGACGGTGCCGTTTCCGGCGAGTTTTACCGCAAGGACGGCTACAATGACCGCGAACTGATCGAACGGATGATTTAACGGAAGGAGGCAGCAGCCATGGAAGCAACAAAACAGACCAAAATGACCAAAGAGGATCTGCACCTTTCCTGGAAAGACAAACTCAACATCATCCGGGATAACCGCTACTTCCTCATGCTGTTCCCCATTGTAATGCTGGCGGTCATAATCCTGATCTTCGGCGTTGCAACGGCGGGACGGTTCTTCAAACTCTCCGTCATGAAAGGCATCCTGAGCCAGGCCATCATCATTGGTACCTGCGCAACGGGCGTTGCCTTTATCTACTCCAACGGCAACCTGGATATCTCCATCGGTGCGGTGCTTGGCCTTGCCGCCACACTGGGCGTTAAGGCTTATAACGTAACACAGTCCGTTGTTGTCATGATTTTGGCAACGGTGGCCGTGGCCCTAGGCCTGATGGCGTTCAACTGCACGATGTCCGTTGTGTGCAACATCAAAACCATCACCGTTGCCATCGTGGTTACCCAGATTTACGGCGCAATCAGCACCCTGCTGATCGGCGGCAGCGGCAAGATCGACCTTGATATGAGCGTTGCCGCTATGCTGGAAGACGGCGGCTTCCGTTACGTTGCATTCTTCGGGTACTTTATCTTCTGCGTGGTCATTTACCACTTTACCCGCGTTGGCCGTGAGTTGCGGTTCCTTGGCGGCAACGAAAACTGCGCCGCACAGACCGGCATCTCCAATTCTCGCGCAACCTACATCAGTTTCTTGATGACCGGCGTTGGCGTTGGCTTGGCCGCCGTGTTCAGTGTGATCGATGTTTCCGCAGTCAGCGTTGAGACTGGCAGTGGCCTTGGCATGGATGTTATGCTGGCAACCGTTCTGGGCGGCATGTCCATCTTTGGCGGTTCCCGCTCCAATGCTTACGCTGGCCTGCTGGGCGCTTTGACCGTTGCAGCCCTGAACAAGGGCCTGCTGATGGTCGGTGTTTCCAGCGCATTCATCCAGGGCATCCGCGGCGTGATCTTCCTGCTGCTGGTCTGGATGAACAGCGAACGCCAGAATCTGCTGCCTTCCCGCGTGCAGTTCTGATTCCCCACTGCAAAATTGTATATCGGGTGCCTGGCACCCTTGAACACACATGAAAAACAAATTCAAAGGAGAAAACACCATGAAAAAGAGCAAACTGTTCCAGTCCGCGCTTTCGCTGATGCTGGTAGGCGGCATGCTGACCGCCTGCGGCAGCTCTGCTTCCTCTACGGCAGCTTCCACCGCTGCCTCTACCGGCAGTAACAGCACTGCAGCCTCCACTGCTTCCGACTCCGCTGCACCGGCTGCTACCAAGCAGTATGTCATCGGCATTGCCGAAGCCCAGGCCAACGACGAAGTTACCACCCGCCGCGCTTACCTGGAAGATTTCATCGCCCCCACTTACAACGTCAAGTTCATCTTCTCCGAGACCCTGAAGGACGATGCAGCCACCAAGACCTTTATTGAAAACTGCATCGACTCCGGCGCAGACGCCATCATCGATATGAAGTCTGCCTCCGGTCAGATGGCTCAGCTCTGCATGGATAACGGCCTGGTTTACACCATCAACGGCAACTACACCCAGCATCCGGAGCTGCTCACAACTGATTATACCAACTTTGCAGGTTGCATCGGCGCTAACAACGCTCAGGTCGGTTCCCTGTTTGGAGACTGGCTGGAGGAGAATGCCAGCGAGGACGGCAGCGAAGGCTTCCTGATCTCCACCAGCCTGGCTGCCCAAGGCAACACCCAGCACGTTGAGATCACCCGCGCTATCCTGGAAGGTCTGCAGCAGAAGTACGGCATCACCTATACCAAGAGCATCGATGACCTGATCGCTTCCAGCGAAACCACCAATGTTGAGAACGATAAAAACATCCTGATCACCCTGTACCCTGGTTCTCCCAACAAGGATACCTGGCTGCCCGGCATCTCCACCCTGCTGCAGACCGGCAACTACAAGATGTTCCTGAGCTCCGGCCAGACCTACAACCAGAGCGCTACCGTGGTTGACGAAGTGGAAAAGAGCTTCGGCATCAACATCAAGGTTGCCAGCGTTGGCGCCCTGGGCACCACCCTGGAAACCGCATTCAACACCAAAGACTCTTCCGGCAACTCCAGCGTTGACCTGGTTGCTATCAAGACCGTGTCTACCCAGACCGCAGCTATGTTTGCCGCTACCTACAACGCACTGGTTTCCGGTGCTGAGTGCCGCGCCTGCCGCGGCGAAGACGGCCTGCCCGTTTACTTCACCTTCAACTTCATCCCCATCACCAGCGCTGAGCAGCTGACTGAAATGTCCGGCTGGGATGCAAAAGAAACCGGCAACTGGATTGCCAACAAGGACTTCGTTGATCAGATGCTTGTTACCGTCAACCCTGACGTTACTTCTGATGACATCAATGTCATCATGCAGAGCCTGAGCTATGAAAAGATTAAAGAGATGATGGGCTGATCCCCGCAAAAGGTCTGCGGCGGCACGCCTGAACGGATAAGGAGAGAAAAACAATGAGCAACTGGCAATCCTTTAAGAAAAAACACGTTCTGCTCATGAACGCTGCATTTACTGTGGCAATTCCGGCAGCGGTGTGGCTTATCATGGAGCTGCTGAACCTCGCCTTCTGCGGCGTGCACACCCTGAATTCCACGGTAGACTACACCACCCTGATGCGCAACCTGGTCACGTCCTTCTGCTTTGCGCTGGGCCTGAACTGCAACCTTCCCGTTGGCCGTATGGATACCTCCACCGGCTCCCAGATGTACCTGGCCTGTATCATCGGCGGTAACATCGCGCTGTCCCTGAACCTTGGCGGTGTTGGCGTTCTGGTTTTCAGCATGCTGTTCGGTATGCTGGCCGGCGGTTTCGTTGGCTTCCTGTTCATCAACATGCGCATCTTGCCCATGGTTCTCGGCCTTGGCATCTCGCTGGTTTACGAGTGCATCTCTTTCAGTATGTACAACCAGCAGGGCCTGAACCTGTTTGGTAAGCCGGGCGTTTCCATCCTGTCCAACTGGGGCTTCATCATCGTTGTTACCCTGCTGGTCATGCTGGTTATGACCTACCTGTTCCAGTACAGCGGCTTTGGTTACAATCGCCGCGCCATCCAGGGCAACCAGAAGCTGGCCCACGATGCAGGCATCAACATCTACAAGAACGCTTTCCTGTGCTACGTTGCAGCCGGTGCGCTGGTTGCCATCGCCGGTGTGTTTGACACCGCCTACAAAAGCAGCCTGGTCCCTGTGCTGGGCATGAACTCCAACAGCACTGTGTTCGCCAACATGTTCCCCATGGCAGTCGGTGTTTGGCTGGCTAAAAAATCCAACCCGGTGGTTGGCATCCTGGCTGGCTCCCTGAGCGTACAGTTCCTGATCCTTGGCCTGGCAAAGTTCACCGCCATCGGCGTCAGCGATTATATGCAGACCTGCATCAAGTACAGCGTATGGCTGATTTTTATGATCTACCGTATGAACGAAGACAAGTTCGACCACATCAAAGCAAAGCATGCACGCATCGCATTGGCTCGTAAGACCCGCGCACAGCGCGCCGTTGCGGCATAACCAAACATCAGCGGCGCGGGTCAAAAAAGGCCCGCGCCTCATTTTTTAGTTAGGAGGGAGGAAGTAGGAGGGGAAGAAAATTAGGAATTAGAAATTAGCAATGAGTAATTTAAGGCGGGACAAGACAACCTCCAAAACAACCTCCAATTTCTAATTTCTCATTGAAACAAACTCCTGCCTACCCCCAGAGGTGCTTTATGAAACATTACAATTTTTTATTTCTGATGGCCGACCAGATCCGCACGGCAACGCTGGAGGGGATGGGGGATGGCATCCAGACCCCTAACCTGCGCCGCCTGATGGACGAAAGCGTGCTGTTTACCCGTGCATCCTGCACCTGCCCGCTCTGCACCCCAAGCCGGGCATCCCTGGCAACGGGGCGGTACCCAAGCCGCTGCGGCGTGCCCATCCATGATGCGGTGCTGCCGCCGGAGCAGCCTACTTTCTATCAGGCCCTGCGGGACAGCGGCTACCGCGTTGGCATTGTGGGCAAGACTGACCTGCATAAGCGCGATACATACTGCGGCGTAAAGGGCGATCTGCCCAGCATGTACCATTACGGCTTTACCGACCCGGTGGAAACCGAGGGCAAAATGAACAGCGCCTGGTACGGTACCAACCCGGACGGCAGCATCTATCCCATGGGTCCCTATCAGAAATACCTGATGGATAAAGACCCGGAACTGATGCGCACCCTGGAAAAAGATTACCGCAGCTATATGCGCCAGAAGCCCCGCTATCACGCCCAGCCCAGCGTGCTGCCAGATGAGGTGTTCCTGGATACCTTCATTGGTGAAAAATCCCTGGAATGGCTGAACGAACACGATAACACCGGTGCTCCTTGGCACCTGACCGTCAGCTTTGCCGGGCCGCACAACCCCTGGGATCCCCCGAAGGAGGATTATGACGCTGTGGGCGATACCCTGTGGCCGGATCCCATCCCCAATGATATGGAAGGCAAGCCCGCCTGGATCCGCCGGCGCGTGGCCCAGCAGACCGGCGGCATGACCCAGGCTGATCTGCAGCAGGTCAAACGTTGCTACGCCGGCAGCGTGCGGGTCATCGACCGGTGGATCGGCAAACTGCTGGACTGGCTGGAAACCTCCGGCCATAAGGATGATACGGTCGTCATCTTCTGCGCCGACCACGGCGAGCTGCTGGGCGACCACGGCCTGTTGGAAAAGAGCTGCATGTACGAAGGCTGCCTGCGCATCCCCCTGTTGGTTCACCTGCCGGGTATGACCCAGCGGCGGGACAGTGATGCCCTGGCTGAATTGATGGACCTGGCTCCCACCTGTCTGGAACTGGCCGGTGCGGATTGGAACCGCCGCGAGATGGATGCGGTTTCCCTGGTGCCGGTGCTGAACGGCAGCACCGAACCCCTGCGCCCCGTGCAGCGCAGCGAACTGCACAATTGCACCATGCTGTTTGACGGCCGCTACAAGTGGATCCGCAACTATAACGACACCGATGAACTGTATGACCTGGAAACCGACCCCCAGGAACTGCACAACGTGATTGACGAACATCCGAAAGTGCTGGACCGCATGCGTCCCTACAGCTTCCGCCATTGAGTTTTTAAGATAAGGAGAACACCCATGAAAGCATTGATGGTCATGTATGACTCCCTGCGCCGGGACCTGTTGAGCGTATACGGCGGCCCCATCCCGGCCCCCAACTTTGAGCGTTTGGCAGCCCATACCGTCTGCTTTGACAAAAGTTATGTGGGAAGTCTGCCCTGCATGCCTGCCCGCAGAGAGCTGCACACCGGCCGCTATAACTTCCTGCACCGCAGCTGGGGCCCCATGGAACCGTATGATGATTCCATGCCGGAAATCCTGAAAAAGCACGGCATCCACAGCCGCCTTGCTACCGACCATTACCATTATGTCGAGGATGGCGGCTGCACCTATCACAGCCGTTATTCCAGCTGGAGCTGCTACCGTGGCCAGGAAAGTGATAACTGGGTGGCCGATCTGGCCCCCACCCCCACCGAGTTTGCACCCAACCAGCTCAGCCCTGAAGGAGCAACCGGCACGCTGCGTGAAATGCGCCGCCATGGCGGCTGGCAGAACATGCACAACCGCGAGCGCCTGCATAGTGAAGAGGACTTCCCGATGAGCAAGACGTTTGAGGACGGCATCGACTTTCTCAACCGCAATGGCCGGTACGATAACTGGTTCCTGCAGATCGAAACGTTTGACCCGCACGAACCGTTTACTTCTCCAACCTCCCACTTTGACCCTGACTGTGCTACCCAGCCCGATTGGCCGCCGTATGCAGATGTGACCGAAGGCCCCGAAGAGATTGAAGCAATACGCACCAAGTATGAAGCCTCCGTTCGCTTCTGCGACCGCCAGCTGGGCCGCGTGCTGGATCTGATGGATGAGCTGGATCTATGGAAAGATACCATGCTCATCGTCAACACTGACCACGGCTTCTTCCTCAGCGAGCACGGCTACTGGGGCAAGGGCGGCAGCCCCAACTATGAGGAACTGGTCCACACGCCGCTGTTCATCTGGGATCCGCGCTCCGGCCGCAAGGGCGTACACAGCCCCGCGCTGGTGCAGACCATTGATTTGGCCCCCACCGTGCTGGATTACTTTGGTATCGAGATCCCCGCCGACATGCTGGGCCGCCCGCTGACCCAGACCCTGGCCGATGATACCCCCGTGCGGGAATACGCGCTGTTCGGCTACCACAGCATGCCCGTTGGCATTACCGATGGCCGCTACACCCTGCTGCGCGATGTGAAGGACTTTGACGAAAAGACCTACGAATACACCCAGATGCCCACCCACATGCGCGCTATGTTCAGTGTGGAGGAGATGCGCACCGCCACCATGGCACCGGGCTTCAGCTACACCAAGGGTACCCCGGTGATGAAGATCGAGGCACGGCCCAACCCGCGTTTCCTGCACACCCTGAAAGGCGGCGATATGCTTTTTGATCTGCAGAACGACCCCCATCAGGAGCATGTGTTAGAGGATGCTGAACAGTCTGACCGTCTGCTGACCGCCATGACCGCTGCGTTTGAAGAGAACGATGCCCCCGAAGAAATGTACAGCCGTTACGGCCTGAAGCAGTACCGGAAGAAGGCGGAATAAATGACTGTACTCCAAGCAATTCTGCCCGTGCTGGGCCTGTTGGCCGGCGGGGCGTGCGTGGGCGCGTTCGCCTACTTCGGTAAGCGTAAGCACGAAAAAGACGGCCTGCCCACCGACCCCCTGACCGAACTGTTTGTGAACGATGACGATACTATTTGAGAGAGGGAGAGAATTATGATCGACCTGGCTGCGAAACCATTTTACCTCAAACCGGAAGATATTGAATGGGTGAACACTACCCTGGCCGGCATGACCACCGAAGAAAAGGCTGGCCAGCTGTTCTGTGTGCTGTTCAAGGAATGTAAGCCCGAGGAGTTTGAGTATGTGTTCAATATCCTCAAACCGGGCGGATGTATGTACCGAGTGGTGCCCACCGAGCGCGCCATCGCCGCCACCCAGAACATTTATAGCCGCAGCAAGGTGCCACTATTGATCGCCGCCAACTTGGAAAAAGGCGGCAACGGCATTGTGAACGAGGGTACGCTGGTCGGTGCACCGATGGAAATTGCCGCAACGGATGATATCGGCATGGCCACCAAGATGGCCCATGCCTGTGCCGCCGAAGCCAGCGCCGTTGGCGCAAACTGGGCTTTTGCTCCCATTATTGATATTGACACGAACTACCGCAACCCCATCACCAACACCCGTACCTTTGGCAGCGACCCGGAGCGGGTGCGCCGCATGGGCCGTGCTTATGTGGAAGAAGTGCAGAAGATGGGCCTTGCCGCTTCCATCAAGCACTTCCCCGGTGACGGCCAGGACGAGCGCGACCAGCACCTGGTCACTTCTATCAACAGCATGGATTGCGATCCCTGGATGAACACCTATGGCGCAGCCTACAAAGCTGGTATTGAAGCCGGTGCCCTGACCGCCATGGTGGGCCATATCATGCAGCCCGCCTGGACTCGCCGCCTAAACCCCGGTATCAAGGATGAGGACATCATGCCCGGTACCCTGAGCCGTGAGATGATGCAGGGCCTGCTGCGCGGGGAACTGGGTTTCAACGGCCTGATCTGCACCGATGCCACCACGATGGCGGGCTACACCCTGGCCATGAGCCGCCGCCGCGCTGTGCCCGAAAGCATTGCCCGCGGTGCCGATATGTTCCTGTTTGCCCGCAACCTGGAAGAAGACTATGGCTTTATGCTGCAGGGCATCAAGGATGGCATCATCACCCCCGAACGCTTGGATGAAGCCGTGACCCGCATCCTGGCCACCAAGGCTGCCCTGGGCCTGAACCGCGGCGCTCCGGAGCTGGATGTGGAAAAAGCCAAAACCATTGTCGGCTGTGCCAAGCACCAGCAGTGGGCCGAGGAATGTGCCGACAAGGCCATCACTCTGGTTAAAGAGCAGCCTGGTGTGCTGCCCATCACCCCGGAACGCTACAAGAAGATCCTGTTCTATACCATCGAGCCCGCAGCGGGCGGTGAGGGCAACTATAAGGTTGCCCCGGCCTGCGCCAAGCTGCGCGCCATGCTGGAAAAAGAAGGCTTTGAGATCGACGATTTTGTGCCCCAGCCTTATGGTGAAGGCTTTACCACCAAGTACGAAGAAGTCGTGAACAATTACGACCTGATTTTATACGTGGCGAACCTTTCCACCAAGAGCAACCAGACCGTGGTGCGCATTGAATGGAAGCAGCCCATGGGCGCGGACTGCGGGCATTATATGAATGATATTCCCACTGTGTTTGTCTCGCTGGAAAACCCCTACCATTTGCAGGATTTCCCGCGCGTCAAGACCTATATCAACTGCTACAGCAATAACGACCACTGCCTGCACCAGTTGATAGAAAAACTCACCGGCCGCAGCACCTTCAAGGGCCACAGCCCCGTGGATGCCTTCTGCGGCAAGTGGGACGCACACCTGTAAATTAGTTAGGAAGTAGGAGTTAGGAGGTAGGAGTTTTTTCAATTAGAAATTAGGAATGAGCAGTTAGGAATTGGGGCAGGGGAGAGGACCCCGGTGCCGGAAAAGAATCATGAATAAATCAGAAAGAATAATTGTGGTGGACCGCGGCGTCCCCGACGCCCCGGACGGACCTTGCCACAAATTCAATCACGCCATTTATTCCACCGCCCCGGAACGGCCAAGACCGTTCCCTACAGAACATTTTATAATGTGCAATCAATGTCTATCACACATGCTGCCCCACCAATTTTTAATTTCTCATTACAAATTCCTAATTCTCCCGACGCACGGCTTTGTCCCGTCACCAACTCCTAACTCCTCCCTCCTAACTCCTACCTAACCAAAGGAGGTCCCCATGAACATCCCGCTGCCTGCGCTGCAATGGAAACAGAACGGCGTGAATCATATTGTAAAGCTGCTGCCCGGTGGGCGCATTGGTGCGCTGAGCGATGAAATTCTGGCGGAGATCCGGGAATCCAACGGCAAACCGGACGTCAAGATCATAGCCATCCGCAGCGGCAACGTTCAGCTGGTGCGCCAGCTGCAAAATGAACACATCGAGGGCAAAGAACTTGCCACCACCGAACTAGAAGAGTGGGAAGAAAGCATGGCCGGACCGTCTGGTCCATTTGATGTGACCTATTGCCAACCCAAAACCCCCACCCCGCCCAAGGGCCGCCCCTGCATTTTGTACCTGCATGGCGGCGGCTGGCAGTACGGCAGCCGCAAGGTTGTGCTGCCTTTCTGCCGCTATCTGGCCGAGCAGGCCAACGCTGTTGTGGCGGTACCGGAATACCATCTGGCCCCCGAACACCGCTGGCCTGCTGCGCTGGAAGATTGCTGGCAGCTGCTCTGCCGCCTGCATGCCCAGGCCGAAACAAGGGGCATTGACCCCGCAAGAATCACTGTGGCAGGGGACAGCGCCGGCGGCAACCTGGCCGCTCTGTGCGCCCACCGCGACCGTGACCGCAGCCTTGGCATGGTCAACAGCCAGGTGCTGTATTACCCCGCGCTGAGCGTGCGGGAAACCGACGGCCTGAAGGACTATCACTTTGGGTTGGAAGATTATATTTACGATGATGCGCAGAGTGAGTGGATCGTGCCGCGCATCTTGGCCATCTGGAACGCAGGCAAGCGCAGCGAGGATAACTACCTGCCGGAGGGTGTCAACTCCCACATGGCGTCCGTTTCGCCCCTGTGGGACAGCGATTTTTCCGGCCTGCCGCGCACGCTGTTGATCACCGCCCAGTACGACTATCTGACCAGCCAGGCCAAAACCTATGCCCATTACCTTGCCGCCGCCCATGTGCCCGTTACCTGGGTGAACTACTGCGGCGTCGGCCACGCCTTTGTGGATAAATGCGGCGTGTACCCCCAGGCCGATGACAGCCTGAAGATGGCAGCGGAATTTGTGAGATAGTTAGGAGTTAGGAAGTAGGAGGGAGGAGTTTAATTAGGAATTAGGAATGAGAAGTTAGGAATTGGGGCTAGGGGAAGGTTCGGTGTTGAAAAATTAGGACAGACGGCCACTCTTTTGTAAGGCGCGATGCGCTCATCGCGCCGGGGAGAAACATGAAGGATATGCCGCAAGCCAAATCCTTGATCTGTAGGGGACGATGCTCGTCATCGTCCCGTGGGCCTTTCCGCAAATCCCATTATGGCATTGGTCCAATCGTTTCGAAACGGTCAAGACCGTTCTCTACGGATCGGCTTATGGGTCATTCATCTATTTTCAAACATCTGCCAACCTAATATCTCCTGAGCGGCGCAAACGCGTCGCGGTCCACCACCATTATTCATTATTCTCTATTCTTTTTTAATTCGCTTTCCAATTCCTCATTCCTAATCAACTCCTAACTCCTAACTTCAACGAAAGGAGTCCCTCATGTCTCCCGATATTTTACTTTTTATCAGTGACCAGCACGCGCCGCAGTATCAGGCGGGCGGGCAGATGCCGGTGGATACACCCAACTTGGCAGCGCTGCGGGAACAGGGCACCGCGTTTGACGCTGCATATACCCCCTGCCCGCTCTGCGTTCCGGCGCGCATGGCCATGCTCAGCGGGCTGTCTCCGTACCATACCGGCATTTTTACCAATAACGATACCCTGCCTCAAACAACGCCTACTTTCCTGCATGCGATGGCAGCTGCCGGGTACGAAACCGTGCTGGTGGGCCGGATGCACTTTATCGGCCCCGACCAGCGCCACGGCTTTACCCGCCGTGTGGCCCCGGATTTTACCAACAGCGGATGGGTGCGCCCACAAAAAACGCTGGAACAGGATTTCGGCGTGCATACCCAGACGATGGGCTATAAATGGTGCATTGATGTGGTTGGCGGCGGCGCTTCGCCCGTTGTGTGTTATGACGATATGGTGCTGGATGCTCTGGAACAGTACCTTGCCCAGCCCCACAGCAAACCGCAGCTCATTGTGGTGGGCACCTATGGCCCGCACTTCCCGTATGTTGCACCGCCGGAGCTGTTTTTGAAGTACCTGAAAACCGCCCAGCTGCCCGCCACCTGGCAGGGGAATGAACCCTGGCTGAACGCCCAGCAGCGTAATTTGCAGGAACCCAACACCCGTGCGGAAATCGTGCTGGCCTGCCAGGCTGCCTATAAAGGATTGGTGGAGCACACGGATGGCCTGATCGGCCGTGCGCGCGCCGCCTTTGATGTGTTCACCCAAAACCGCGGTACCCCTGCACTGTTCGGCTATCTTTCCGACCACGGCGATACCGTGGGCGAACACGGAATTTATGGCAAAAAGTCCTTTTTTGAAAAGTCCGTCCGCATCCCCATGGTGTTTGCGGGCAGCGGCGTGGCGGCTGGTCAGCGGATAACAGCACCTGTCAGCCTGCTGGACCTTGGCCCCACCGTGTGTGATTGGGCCGGGGCAGATCCGCTGCCGGAACCCGATGGCCAGAGCCTTGTTGCCGTGCTGCGCGGTGAATCCGCCGATGCTGACCGCACCGTGTGGAGTGAAATTGTGGACAAGCTGCCGCAGGGCGGCTGGACCTACAGCTGCATGGCCCGCCATGGGCAGCAGAAGTTCATCACCTGCCACCGGGACGAAATCCACAACCAGCTGTTTGATGTGATTGCTGACCCGGACGAAACCACCAACCTGGCCGATGCCCAGCTGGACGAAACCGCCGCCTTTGCCGCAGCTGCCGCCCGCAGAGTGGATTTTTCCGCCGCTGAAGCGTTGCAAAAACGCCATGCTGCTGCCGCTGCTGTGCTGGCCAAAGCGGAAATTGCGACCGGCGGTGATGACCGTGAGCGCTACCGCGATTATCCCAGCGCCGCCAAGGAAGCCCCGCCATACTGCGTGACCAACCTGACCAGCGCACCCGGAAAAAGCCAGACCTATGAATTTTACGGCCTGCCGGATGTAAACAACTGACCCCAACCAACAACAGGAGGATACAAATGAGCCAATACGGATTTTTGTTTGACCTGGACGGCGTCATCGTGGACACCGCCAAATATCACTTTCTGGCCTGGAAGCGCCTGGCCGATGAGCTGGACATTCCCTTTACCGAGCAGGACAATGAGCGCCTGAAAGGCGTCAGCCGGATGGCCAGTTTGGAGATCATCCTGGAGATCGGCAACCGCACAATGACCGAGGATGAAAAGCAGGCCCTCTGCCAGCGCAAGAACGACTGGTATGTGGAGTACATCAAAAAGCTGGAAAAAAGCGAACTGCTGCCCGGTGTGGAGAACTTTTTGAAGCAGGCACATGCGGCAGGCATCAAGATAGCCCTTGGCTCCGCCAGCAAAAACAGCCCGATGATTTTGGACCGACTGGGCATTACCGAACTGTTTGACGCTGTGGTGGATGGAACCCGCGTGAGCCGCGCCAAGCCCGACCCCGAAGTATTTGTGACCGGTGCCGAAGATCTTGGTATCGACCCCGAATACTGCGTGGTGTTTGAGGACGCCGTGGCCGGTGTTCAGGCCGCCCACAATGCGGGCATGAAAGCCGTTGGCATTGGCAGCCCCGAAATTTTGGGCCAGGCTGAACTGGTCATCCCCGGTTTTGCCAACGTGACGGTGAACGACCTGCTGCAGAAGCTGGAGAACGTATGATGCCGGTTGGAGTATTGACGGATTGCAGCTGCGTGCTGATCGGCGGGCTGCTGGGCACTGTGCTTGGCAGCCGCTTTACCCCCGCCCCGCGGGAAAAATTGACGATGGTGCTTGGTTTTGCTTCTATGGCCATTGGCATTAACTCCATCGTGAAAGCCAACCAGATGACCCCCGTGGTCATTGTCGTGATTTTTGGTACTCTGTTGGGTGAGCTGCTCCATTTGGAAGAGCACATCACCCATGTGTTTGGCGCTGTCACCCGCAAACTGCCGCACGATGAAGCCAACTTTGATATGGAGCGTTACATCACCGTTGTGGTGCTGTTCTGCGCCAGCGGGTTTGGCATTTATGGCGTGCTGGTAGAGGGGATGAGCGGCAGCCCCGCCGTGCTGCAATCCAAGGCTGTGTTAGATCTGTGCACCGCTGCAGTGTTTGCCGTTACGCTAGGCGTGGCGGTGGCAGTGATCGCGTTGCCCATGCTGGCGGTCATGCTGGCGCTGTTCTTTGCGGCCGGGGCCATTGCACCGTTTGTCACGCCCGAAATGCTGCAGGATTTTATCAGCTGCGGCGGTGTGCTGACCATTGTGGCCGGTATGCGGGTCAGCGGCATCAAGCAGTACCCCATCGCTAACATGATCCCGGCACTGCTGCTGGTGCTGCCGGCATCGGCAATCTGGCAGACCCTGATGGTGTAACCACAATGCAATAAAAATACGGGCGGCGAAAGCTGCCCGATAGGGGAGAGAGCAAGATGAACCAAGCCAAACAGGCAGTCAACCCGTATTTGCCATCCTATGAGTATGTGCCGGACGGCGAACCTCATGTGTTCAATGGCCGAGTGTATGTATACGGCAGCCATGACCGCTTTGGCGGGAATGATTTCTGCCTGAACGATTATGTCTGTTGGTCTGCCCGCGCGGATGACCTTGCCAACTGGCGGTACGAGGGCACCAGTTACCGCAGCGTGCAGGACCCCCTGTGTGCTGAAGGCAGTACCGCCATGCGCCTGTTTGCCCCCGATGTGCAGCGCGGCGGAGATGGCCGCTATTATCTGTTCTATGCACTGGAATTCTGCGGGCGCATCTCGGTGGCGGTGTCGGAATCCCCGGTGGGGCCATTCCAATTTTATGACCATGTGCATTACCCGGATGGAACCCTGTTGGGCGCGAAAGAAGGGGACGCTTTCCAGTATGACCCCGGCATTTTTGTGGACGATAATGGTCGGGTATATCTTGTCAGCGGTTTCTGCCCCATTCCAGGCATCAACCCCAAGTTTGCTGCCATGCATCTGTTTACCAAGGGCTGCCAGCTCATTGAACTGGCAGACGATATGTGTACCGTGCGCGAAGCCCCACAGATCGTTCTGCCCCAGCAGGCGGATGCTGAGGAAACCGAATTTGCGGAGCACCCGTTTTTTGAAGCACCGTCCCTGCGCAAAGCGAATGGCCGTTATTATCTGATCTATTCTTCCACCCAGAATCACGAACTGTGCTATGCTGTGGCGGATAAGCCCCAGGGCGTTTACCATTACGGCGGAACCATTGTTTCTAACGGCGATATTGGGCTGGATGGCCGCACGGTGCCCTGCAATTATACCGGTACCAACCATGGCAGTATTGTGGAGATCAACGGTCAGTGGTATGTGTTCTACCACCGTCAGACCAACCGCACGCCCTATTCCCGCCAGGGTTGCGCCGAAAAGATCACGCTTTTGCCGGATGGCAGCATTCCCCAGGTGCGGGTCACTTCCTGTGGGCTGAACGATGGCCCGCTGAAAATCGGATACAGCTACCCCGCGGGCATTGCCTGTTGCCTGCAAACCGCCAACGGTGCCGGCCCCTACCGCGCCAAAACCACCATCGGCGAAGAGCACCCCTACATCACCCAGGATGGCCCTGACGGCGATATTTTTGCCCAGCAGTATGTTGCCAACCTGCGCGATGGCTCCAACGCGGGCTACCGCAGCTTTTTGCTGCATCCCGGTACCAATCTTACAGTTACCTATCGCTGCACTGGCGATGGTACGCTGGAAATTGCCGCAAAGGAAAGTGGTGCCTCGGCCCTTGTATTCCCGGTAACTGCCAGCAATACCTGGCAGACTGCGATGGGCACTTTGCAGCTGGATGGCGAACAGGAATTGTGGTTCACCTACCGCGGCACAGGCGCACTGGACCTGCGCGGTTTCAAATTGTGAAATATGCGGAATTTGGTAAAAGTGCGATCTACCTACTTGCCAAATAGGAAAAAAGAATATACTGATGTAAAACGAAACGGAGTTGGCAGCCTCATCATCCCTGCCATCCCCGCCGCGTTTTATAAAAACCGCTCTTCCGCCAGCTCCGCGGCAGTTTTTTCGCACTGGCGCAGGTAGACGGCATAATTTTCGGCCGCTTTCTGGAAGATCTCGGCGCAGCGTTCCGTTGGCAGGCGGTCAATGACCACCCCTATAATTTTGTTTCCATATACTATTTTATTTTAACCCTTAATGCCGTCAGTGGCAATACCCTCTACCAGATATTTCTGGAATTTGATAAACACAAGAATGACCGGAAGCAGCGAGATGACCGACATGGCAAACAGGCCGCCGTAATTGTTGCAGCTGTTAGGGTCGGTGTACATGTTCAGTGCCAGAGGAATGGTGTAATTCTTCGGGCTGCCGACAAAAATCAGCGGCAGGAAGAAGTCCTGCCAGATCCAGTAGAACGCGAAGATGGCCGCCGAAACGATAGCGGGCTGAACAACGGGCACCAGAATTTTGAACAGGATACCGATTTTGGAGCAGCCATCGATCATGGCCGCTTCATCCAGCTCTTTGGGGATGCCGCGCATGTACTGCACGATCAAAAAGACGAAGAACGCACCGCCGAATGCCCACGGCAGGATCATGGCCAGCAGCGTATCGTTGAGGTGGAGCTTTTTCAGGATAATGTACTGCGGAACGACCATGACCTGTGCGGGCATCATCATGGTCATGATGATGCAGCCAAACCCGAAATTGGCACCGAAGAACTTGACGCGGGATACCGCATAGGCTGCCAGCAGGAAGGAGAAAATCGTGCAGACAACGCCGATGACCGTAACGATGGCAGAGTTCATAAAGAAATGCCCGAAACTGTACCCCGCCGTGCTGGCAAAGCCGGAATTGTAGTTTTTGATGATGCCCCAGCTTTCCGGCAACAGGGAATAGGTGTTCTTGAACATCGTATCATTGGATTTGAATGAGCTCGCCACCAGCCACAGCAGCGGGTAAATCATGATAAAACCCAACAGGCAGGAAAAAACATGGAACACAACGGAAGCCATTTTTTTGTTTTTCTGTTCGCCAACCATGGAAAAACCTCCTTATTCAGCTTCGTAATGGACCCATGCGTTCTGGGTTTTGAACAGGATAGCGGTAGCAAGGCCGATGATGACCACCAGGATCCACGCCAGTGCGCAGGAATAACCCATGTGGAAGTTCGTAAACGCCGAGCGGTAGAGATGCGGTGGAAGCAGGGGTGCTGTCAGCAGTGCTGCTGGCGGTAGTGGAACCGCCGCAGGCTGCCAGAGAACCAGCCATCAGAACGGCTATGGCGGCGCTCATCATGCGCTTGTTTTTCATTTTGATTTTCCTCCTTCAATCTCTGGGGCGCTTTCTCGTGTGCCCCTTTCGTTGTCTTTATCATACACATTTTTCCACAATTTGAGAATGGACGCATCCGACCTGTTTCTTGAACAAATCCGACTTTTTACAGAAACCGGACTTTTGCTGCTGACAAAGTCGGATCCGTTCAAAGGCATGTGCCCCGGGTGGAATAGATTTTATGGTAAAATCATGCTTTTGTCGGTGCGAGATGTATTCTGATGTGTGTATATGGTGTTTAGTCTTGCAAACAAGAATGCGCGAGAAAACGCATGAACACAGGAATATAGTGCTTAATAGATACAGTATAATCTACTTAATGTGAAGGACAAATCTATTTTATTTAAGGAAGCCATTCGGTAAGTGGCTGGCGTGACTCGCATTGCTGAACAAAATACAGTGTTTGAATGAGTTCTAATAGGCTGTTACTTACCCTGCTCTATATTTCGCTAAACCTGCCTTTAGCGAAATTGGTAATGGAGCACATTTCTACCCTCTCCATTTTACAGCTAAGGCAATACCGCATAATTCTAAGTGCCGATACGGCGAGCGAGGTGCGGCAGATGCCAAGCCAAAAGCGCAGATAATACTGGATGTCTTATCGAGCATTTTGGCAACGCAGATGCCGTGCCGCAGCTGCCGGAGCGGTGCTTAAGCCGCAAGGCGGGAATTGTGCGGTGTTGCCCTAACAATTCAGCAAAGCCCGCCCATGACGATGCCCGCATCGTGCCGCACGATCGATATACTTTGCAGCTGCTTTTCAAATAACATCAAACCCAATATTTACTGAGCGGCGCTTCTGCGCCGCAGGCCACCATAATGATTCATTATTCTTTATTACTTATTCTTTTTTTCGCGCCCAACTCCTAACGGTCTCTCTGCCTAATTTTCTTTCGTCAAACTTGCTATTTTCCGTTTTCTCCAAACTTTCACACACTTGTTTGTAAATAATCATGAATTTATCACAAATGTATTGACGATGGGGCAGGTTTGGCGTATGATACAGATATTGAAACAAATATTCCGGCAAACATGAAATTTGAGAAACAATAGTTCGAAACCGTCTTCGTGTGGCAGCCAGCCGCGGGGTATTTGTTGCCGGGTAACCGGGGCGCAAGGCAGTATTGGCCTTGGTTTACCCATTTTTGTGGAACACGCCGCTTTCGCTTGCAACCCTGATAGCGGCATTATAAAAAGGGAAACCATATTAAGGAGGATACCCCATGAAAAAGTCAGTCAGCCGTACCTTGGCCATGGCTTTGGCCGCCTGCATGGCAGCAGGCACTTTGGCCGCCTGTGGAAGCAGCGGTTCTTCCGCGGTCGCTTCCAGCGCAGCTGAGTCTACCGCAGATTCCACTGCCGCTTCCACCGAATCCGGCACCCCGGATTACTCCAATGAGGACCCCATCAACATCCGAATTTATCTGTCGGATAATGCTACCCTTCCTTATAAAGAAGACTGGCTCACCTTTACCGAAGTGCAGAAGCGCTGCAACGTCAACCTGGACGTTGAGGCCATTCCTATTGCGGACTACTCTACCAAGGTTTCTCTGGCACTGAATACCGGCGAGAACGTTCCCGATGTCATCCTGTACCAGTCCACCACCGGTGAGAATGCTTCTTTGGCTCTGAACGGCGCTCTGGTTCCCATCAGCGACTACAGCGACTGGACCCCCAACTTCAACGCCCGCGTTGAGGAAATGGACCTGCAGGACGATGTGGATATGCTGAACCTGCAGGACGGCAAGCGCTACTATATGCCGTCTTTGACCGATAAGCCGTTCTACGATGGCGGCCTGATCCTGCGTGAGGATTATCTGGAATCCAAGGGTCTGGAAGCCCCCAAGACCTTTGATGACCTGTACGAGATCCTGAAGGCTTACAAAGCTGATTATCCCGATTCTTACCCGCTCACCATTCTGGCTGGTCCCCGCGTTCTGTTCCGTATGACGATGCCTTCCTTCGGCATCAGCGTGGGCAAAAACAGCGCCGATGGCTCTTACGTTCTGAGCTATGATTACGACAACAAGGATTTCTTTGCTGGCGCAATTGATGATAAGTGCAAAGAATACTTCGCATTCCTGAGCAAGCTCTACTCCGAAGGCCTGCTTGACCCCGAAATGGCTGACCCCATTGATGGTGATAAGTGGAGCCAGAAGATGGCTACCGGTTCTTCCATGGCCACCTACGCTTACTATGACCAGATCGGCGGCGTGGAAGCTGCCAGCGAGATCGACGGCTTTAAACTGCAGATGTATGCGCCGCTGGAAGGCCCCGCAGGTGCACACCACCAGCCCAAGTCCCGCACCGGTTCCGGCATCATGTTCCCCAAAAAGACTGCTGAACGCGATGATTTCGAGCGCATTGTCCGCACCATCGATGAAATGTTCTACTCTGAGGAGAATGCAAAACTGTGGTGCCTGGGTGTTGAAGGCGAGACCTACACCATGGACGGCGACAAGATCGTTTACTCTGACGACATTGTGAACAGTGCTGACGGCATTTATAAGAGCATGCAGCTCAAGTACGGCTGCGGTTCCGACGTTACCCAGATGGTCTGGATCAACGAGCGTGAAATGTCCAAATACGACGAGAACTATGCCGAAATCAACACCGAAGTTGCTGCAATGGATAATGCTATCCAGCCCGTACCTCCCACTCCGCAGTTTGACGACCTGACCGCTGAGGATGCCGCCAGCCTGCGCACCCCGCTGGGCGATACCTTTGAAGTTTGGGCAGATGCTTTCATCACCGGCAAGAAGAGCACCGACACCGATTGGGATGCTTACGTTGCTGAAATGAAGAACCTGAGCATTGACCAGTACCTGCAGATGTACAACGACAACAATAAGTAAAATATTGACCAGTTGATCCTCAGCAGGGGGCATATCCGTGGAGGATATACCCCCTGCTTTTATTTTTAAGGGCAGGCGCGGTTCGCGCCGCCCCCAACCAAAGGAGCGCAATCCATGGGTAAGGCAAAAGCAAAGCTTACGCCGGCCGAAAAGGCCCAGCGGCGTTCGCATACCATCAAGCACCTGAAGCAGTACAGCGCATTATATGCCATGATGATTCTGCCGCTGCTGTATTTCATCATCTTCAAATACGTTCCCATGTTCGGCAACATTCTGGCATTCCGGCGCTACCGCCCCGGCCAGGGTATGTTTGGCACCGAATGGACCCTGCGCTACTTTGAGCGCTTCCTGAAAGACCCCGCTTTCTGGCGCGCATTCCGCAACACGTTAGTGGTTTCGCTGGAAAACCTGGTTATCAACTTCCCGCTGCCCATTATCTTCGCAATCCTGCTGAACGAAGTGCGCAATAAGCACCTGAAAAAAGTTGTGCAGACTATCTCCTACATGCCGCGCTTTATCTCCACGGTGGTCGTTATCGCCATCATGAACGAGATTCTTTCTCCCAGCACCGGCCTGCTGAACAACCTTCTGCACAACGTCTTCGGCATGACCCCCATCTACTTCATGAACGAGCCAGGCTGGTTCCGCCCGCTGTACATCTTGTCGGAATCCTGGCAGTACACCGGCTGGACCGCCATCATCTATCTGGCCGCTATCACCGGCATCAGCAGCGATCTGTATGAAGCCGCTGAGATGGATGGCGCTACCCGCCTGCAGCAGATCTTCCACGTGACCATCCCCTCCATCATGCCTACCATCATGGTCATGCTGATCATGAACGTTGGCCGTATGCTGAGCATTGGCTATGAAAAGGTCCTGTTGATGTACACTCCGTCTAACTCCGGCGTCAGCGATATCATTGATACGCTGGTTTACCGCACCGGTCTGCAGAACCAGAACTACTCTTACGCAACGGCCATTGGCCTGTTTGGCGGCATCATTGGTCTGATTCTGGTTTCAGGCTCCAACGCAATCAGCAAAAAGCTGACGGACGAAAGCCTGTATTAAGTGAGGCAAAAAGATGAGCAAGTATTATAAAACAAAAGAAAACGTCGTTTTTGACACCATTGTCAACCTGGTCATGATCTTTACCCTGCTTGTCTGCTTTTTGCCGTTTGTGTATATGGCAGCGCTGTCCTTCTCCAGTTCCAAGGCCATCATCAACAACCAGGTCCTGTTCTGGCCAGTCGGCTTTAACCTGGATGCTTACAAGCAGATCTTCACCTACCCCAACTTTTTCCAGGCATATGGCAATACCTTTATTTATACCATCGGCGGTACTACCATCGCTATGTTGATGACGATCATGTTCGCCTATCCCCTGTCCAAAGACAACCTGATGGGCCACAAGTTTTTCATGAAGATCGTTGTTATCTCGATGTTTTTTGCCGGCGGCATGATCCCCAACTACCTGCTGGTATCCTCTTTGCACCTGACCGGCACCCGCTGGGCTATGCTGCTACCCTTCTGCATCAGCCAGTTCAACCTGATCATCATGATCAACTCTTTCAAATCTCTCCCGCACGAGCTGGAGGAAGCTGCTCTTATTGACGGCCTGGGCTATTGGGGCATTCTGCGCCGCATCATTGTGCCGCTTTCCACCGCTGCCATTGCAACGGTCGGCCTGTATTATGCGGTGTTCTTCTGGAACGACTGGTTCAATTCTTTGATCTACCTCAATAAGGAGCAGTACCCCGTTATGCTGTTCCTGCGCAATATTGTCAACGGCACTGCCATGGTTGGCGATGGTGCAGGCTCTGCGGATAAATCCTCCCTGGGTATTGCCATCAAGTCTGCCGTTATCATTGTTTCCACCCTGCCCATCATCATCCTGTATCCCTTCCTGCAAAAATACTTCGTCAAGGGCCTTACTGTCGGCGGCGTCAAGGGTTAATGCCCGCCGCACAGCAGGCAGGGCTCTACACCTGCCAAATGCGAGGAATTGTTTATGGTAAAACTGGATCATATTTCAACCGAGCAGCGGAACCCGGCAACCAGCCATATTGATGAGGTTTCAACGCTTGAGATCGTCCGCCTGATGAACCAGGAGGACAAAAAAGTAGCCGAAGCGGTGGAAGTGGTTCTGCCGCAGATCGCTGCAGCTGTGGATGTGATTTACGCCGCGCTGCAAAAAGGCGGACGGCTGATTTATTGCGGATGTGGTACTTCCGGCCGTCTTGGCGTGCTGGATGCAGCCGAATGCCTGCCTACATTCAGCGCCGGGCGCGATATGGTGGATGCCGTTATTGCGGGCGGCCAGCGCGCCATGCTGATCCCGGTGGAGGGCGCCGAGGACAACCGCGACCTTGGCAAAGAGGACTTGGAAAAGCTGAATTTCAGCCAGAAGGATGTTCTGTGCGGTATTGCCGCCAGCGGCCGCACCCCCTATGTGCTGGGTGCGATGGAGTATGCCCACAGCCTTGGCGCAGCGGTCATCAGTGTAACCTGCTGCCCCGGCAGTGAGATAGACACCCGGGCTGACATTGGCATTTCCCCCATGCCGGGGCCGGAAGTTATTACCGGTTCCACCCGCCTGAAAAGCGGCACTGCCCAAAAAATGGTGCTGAACATGCTTTCCACCGCCACTATGATCAAGCTGGGCAAAGTGTATGGCAACCTGATGGTTGATGTGCGCGCCAGCAACGAAAAGCTGGTGGAGCGCTGTGTACGCATTGTGCGCACCGCCACCGGTGCCGACAGTGTTGCCGCCCGCAACGCCCTTGAGCAGTGCGGTTACAGCGCCAAAACCGCTATCCTGATGATTCTCTGTAAAATTGACGCCCCCACCGCGGAAGCAAGACTGGAAAAAACACACGGGAGAATTGCGGAAGCGCTGAACAACCTATAATTCAGAATTAACAATTAGGAATGAGTAATTAGGAATTGAATGAATAATTAAAAAAGAATAAAGAATAATGAAAGAATAATGTTGGTGGACTGCGGCGCACTTGCGCCGCTCAGGAAATATTAGGTTTGCTGCTATTTGAAGCTGAGTGATGAACCATATAACATCCTGTAGGGCGCGATGCCCTCATCGCGCTGGCGTTCACGGTACGACAATCAAAAATTGTAATACGCCTATACTCCACCACAAATTCCTAATTTCTCATTGCTCATTTCTAATTCATATGAACTCCTACCTCCTAACTCCTAACTAACACTGGTGCTTACCATGAAAATTTTTGCTCAAAAACTTCTGGTGGGCCGTACATTCCTAGCCAATCAGACCGTGACGGTCGAAGACGGCCAGATCACTGCCATTGGTGGCGGGGGTCCGGCCGATTTTTCTGTCTGGGCCTTAACACCCGGACTGGTTGACCTGCACTGCCACGGCGGCCAGGGCTTTGACCCGGAGCTGAATGAACGCCCCCTGCCCGAGTTCCTGACCATCCTGCTGTGCCACGGCGTAACGGATGTGCTGCTCACCCTTGGGGCGGAGCCGCTGCCCACCATGCGCCGGGCGCTGGCGGTGGTACAAACCGCCATGCAGCAGCAGGCCGCAGGCAAACTGCCCGGCGCGCATATTTTGGGTGTTCATCTGGAAGGACCCTTTTTGAGTCCCGAGCGTCCCGGTGCCATGCCACCCGCCGCGCTGCTGCCGCCAACCCTCGCCGCGTACCAGACGCTGGTACAGGGGTATGAATCCGTCATCCGGCAGGTGACCCTTGCCCCGGAGCTTCCCGGTGCGCTGGAACTTGGCGCAGCTCTGGCGGCGCGAGGTATCCGGGTGCAGGCCGGGCACACCGATGCTGATTACGAGACCGCCCAGCGTGCTTTTTCTGCTGGATTTACAGGTCTGTGCCATACCTTCAACGCCTGCCGCCCCCTGCGCCACCGCGACCCCGGTGTGGTGGCCGCCGCTCTGCTGGATCCTAATGTGACCACCGAGTGCATCTGCGATCTGGTTCACCTGCACCCCGCCGCTTTGCAGCTTGTCTACCATATGAAAGGCCCTGAAGCGATGATTGCCGTATCCGACAGTGTGGCTACCCATGGTCTGCCCGATGGACGCTACACCGTGGCCGGGCAAGATTATATTGTGCAAAACGGTGTGAGCCGCTGCGCAAACGGCACCCTGGACGGTGGCGGTGTTTATCTGGACGGTGCAGTGCGCAATTTGCAGAGCATTGGGATCCCCGCACAGGACGCCTGCCTGATGGCATCTACCACCCCCGCCGCCCTGCTCGGCCTGCCCCGCACCATCCACCCCGGCCACCCCGCCGTGCTGGTGGGATGGAGCGAAGGATGGCAGGTGGAGATGGTATGGCGAGATAGTTAGGAGGGAGGAATTAGGAGTTGGTGGCGCGGCAAGGTCCGGTATGAAATCATTAGAAATTAGCAATGAGTAATTAGGAATTGCTTGTGAGGATGAGATTCGTCATCGGCTAACGGGGACGCTATACCGCAATTTGCAGAATGGTGCAAGGCTTTGTCTTACGGTAGGGCGGGGGTACCCGACCCCACCGAGACAGTGCCCTATTCCACGTTATAAAGATGTTGTGACATCTATCCCGCGAATTCAGAACGTTTTGTGGGCCAAGGTACGTTTTAATAAACAACGAACCTGATATCTCCTGAGCAGCGCAGCGCGCCGCGGTCCACCAACATTATTCTTTATTATTTATTCACTATTCTTTTTTCTCTTCGCTCCGCTCACCCTCAAATTTCTCATTACTAATTTCTAATTCTCCACAACGCTCCATCGAGGTTCAACCATGTTTCTTTCCGGTATTGATATTGGCGGTACAAGCATTAAGTTCGGCATTTTTGATGAACAGCTGAACCTTTTGCAGCAGTGGAGCCGCCCCACACCCAAAGAACCTGCCGAAGCCGCCACGCTGATTGCGGCGCAGTTGGAACCGTATCACGTTGCGGCTATTGGGGCCGGTGCGCCCGGCACGCTGAACGCTGCGCGCGAAACCATTACGGCGGATAATCTGGCATGGGTAGATGTGCCCCTTGCTGCGTTGCTGCGCCGGGCGTCCGGTCTACCCGCGGTGGTCATTAACGATGGCCACGCGGCAATGTTGGCCGAAATGCGTTCCGGTGCACTGCAAAATGTACAGACAGGTATTCTGCTCACCCTGGGTACCGGCATTGGCGGGGGCATTGTCATCAATGGGCAGTGCTGGCGCAGCCCCACCGGGCTGGCCCCGGAACTGGGGCATATCATCACCCACAGCGACGGTCTGCCCTGCCCCTGCGGCCAGTGCGGCTGCTTTGAACAGTACGCTTCGGCCACCGCGTTGATCCGCATGGCCGGCGGCGAGTCCCCCGCCGACCTGATTGCCCGCGCCCGCAGCGGCAATGCTGCGGCGCAGGCCGTGTTTGCCCAGTATGTGCACGAGCTTTGCACCGGCATTGTTTCCCTCAACTCCATTTTTGCGCCGGAGGTCGTAGCCCTGGGCGGCGGCATCAGCGAGGCAGGCGATTTTCTGCTGGATGCCTGCCACACCACTTTGGCCCGCCTGCACGCCAACCCCCAACCCACCCTCCGCCTTGCCGCCCACCGCAACACCGCAGGAATCATTGGCGGGGCGATTGCAAGTTTGAAGTTAGGAGTTACGATGCATTAAGGCCTGATACAAAATAATTAGGGCAATACCGCATAATTCTAAGTGCCGATACGGCGAGCGAGGTGCGGCAGATGCCAAGCCAAAAGCGCAGATAATACTGGATGCTGCAAAGGTGAGCGCCGCCAGTGGCGGAAACAGCGAACCGAAGCAGGGGCAGCGGTCGCAGAGTGCGAGGGGCTTTTGCCCCCGAAGCACGATGCGGGTACCGCAACCCGACATTATCGAGCATTTTGGCAACGCAGATGCCGTGCCGCAGCTGCCGGAGCGGTGCTTAAGCCGCAAGGCGGGAATTGTGCGGTGTTGCCTTAGGAATGAGGAATGAGAAATTAGTAATTTGAGGTGTGGCAAGGTAAGTACATATTTCTTGATTACCTCGTGGCAAGCCCCGGCGCGATGAGGTCATCGCGCCCTACAAAACATTTAATAGCCAATCGCACTTTTTAACAACCGGCAAACCTAATATCTCCTGAGCGGCGCTTTGCGCCGCGGTCCACCACAATTATTCATTATTCTCTATTCTTTATTCTTTTCAGATTTAGACTTTTTCCTACCGCCAATTCCTAATCTCTCATTGCTAATTTCTAATTCACATCAACTCCGAACTCCTACCTGTTTTCGAGGTGCTCTATGCCTACCACGATTGATAATCTCCTTTCCCGCATGACATTGAAAGAAAAGATCGGCCAGATGATCCTGGCCAGTATCGAGGTATCCCGCATGGATGCGGGCACGCGGGAATTTTTACGCAAAAATCATATCGGCAACGTTATTTTGTTTGGCAAAAACTGTGCCGGGCGGGCCGCGCTGGCGCAGTTGAACGCTGAGATCCAGCACACCGTCATGGCGGAAAACGGTCTGCCTGCTCTTATCGCCATCGACCAGGAGGGTGGCTGTGTTACCCGCCTGCGCAGCGAAGCCACGGTTTTTCCCAGCGCCATGGTCATTGCCCGCACGGGCGATCCCGCCAACGCCTACAAAGTTGGGCGTATGATGGGCGGTGAGCTGCGGGCACTGGGTATTAACCTGGACTGTGCGCCGGTGCTGGATACTCTTTCCGGCCCTGCGGAACGCCGTTATTATGGGCAAACTGTGCAATCCATCGCGGATTATGGCTGCACCATGGCCCGCGGCCTGCGGGATGCCGGGGTGCTGGCCTGCGGCAAACATTTCCCCGGCCATGAGCAGACCGGTGCCGATACACACTTCGGCTTTGTGGTGGACAATACCCCGCGTGACACATTGATGAATAGCTGTTTAACGCCCTTCTGCCGCGCGATGTCAGAGGACCTTGCCAGCGTGATGATATCGCATGTCTGCTTCCCCGCGCTGGATGACACCGATACGCCCTGCTCCATGTCCGCGCCCGTCATCCAGGGCGTGCTGCGTGGGCAACTGGGGTACCAGGGGCTTGTCATCAGTGACGGCTTGCAGATGCACGCCATTCTGGACCAGTACGGCGCACCACAGGGCTGTGTGCAGGCGGCACTGGCCGGGTGCGACCTGCTGATTATTGGCAATGGCGGCGATAACGCCGACCCCACCGGTAAAGATGTGCAGACCCCCTGCATCCATGCCCTGTGCGATGCTGTGGCCGATGGAACCCTGCCGATGGCGCGGGTGGATGAATCGGTGCGGCGGATCTTGGCATGCAAGCTGGCGCTGGGCTGGACTATGCCCGCCCGCGATGCCGCCAGCCAGGATTGGAGCAATCATGCTGCCCTTGCGGATGCGTTGGCCGAAACCGGCGTGACGGTACAAGACCCCCACGGCCTGCTGCCGCTGCCCGCAGGGACATTATTTATTGCGCGGGCGTCCGGTACCGGTACTGGCGTGACGGAGGGCGATCGCATTACGGAAAGCTTTGCTCCACTGGCTGCACGGCGTTTGGGCGGCCAGTGCGCTGTCTACCACACGGTGGAAGAACTGCCGGAGCTGGCGGATGTCTGCGCCGCGGCGCCCGCGGTGGTATTCGCCTTTGGCACCCGTGAGGAAGCCGCCGCTGCCGCCCAGGCCGCCGAAGCGCTGGCTGCGCACAACCCGCGCTTCTGTGCTGTTTGCTTGGCCGAGCCGGACGCTTTGCAGCACTATCCCTTTGCTGCCAGTACCGTGAGCGCCTGGGACCGCACCGAGCCCGCCATGCGTGCCGTCTGCCGCGCGCTGGCAAACCCACAAATTTGAAGGAGGGGCAAACCATGGCATTTTTCCGCTGTGACGTCATGTCGGAATCTCTCGGCATGGCAACATCGGTGCTTGTTACCATGCCAGATACCGGAAATTTGGCCGCCGCGCCAGTGGTGTACCTGCTGCATGGCCTGACTGACAACTGCACCGGCTGGCTGCGCTATACCCAGGCCGAACACCTGGCCCGCACCCACGGGGCTATTCTGATCGTTCCCGAAGTGCAGCGCAGCTTTTATACCGATATGGCCTGCGGCCCCAAGTATTTCACCTACATTAATCAGGAATTGCCAACGCTCTGCCGCCGGTTTTTCGGCATTCAGCCCGTACCGGAGCGCACTTATATTATGGGGCTTTCGATGGGCGGATACGGTGCTATGAAATGCGCTTTTACTGCGCCGCAGCAGTACGCCGGGTGCGCCGGTTTTTCCTCGGTGGCGGAAATCCAGGCCGAACTGCCCCAGCTCTGCCGCTGGCATGAAGATCAGGCAATTTTCCCGCACGGCATTGTGCCGCCACAGGATGATCTGTTTGACTTGGTGGAGAAATTCCGCGACGGAACGTGCCCCATGCCCCGCCTGTTTTTGGCCTGCGGCCAGCAGGACAGTCTGTACCCCGCCAACCTACGCCTGCGCGATACCTTGCAGGCGACGAATTGGCCCCTGACTTGGTACGAAGCCCCCGGCGACCACAACTGGTTTTTCTGGAACGATGCGCTGGGAAGAGCGATGAAAGAACTTTTGGAAAATTAGAAATGACAGCAAGCTGATTATTGGCATTCATCGGGATAGGATGACTGCTTTTCCTCAACGTCAACACCGAACAATGATGTAAACAGAACACCATTCAAAGTAAAAGCCTATGGATTGAAACATCCCCTTGCCAAAGAGTACAATAAAAGCATAGAAACAGACTGAAAACTGTTTATTGTGCAGAGCAAACACTGAGCTTGGCGATCGGGGACGGATAACAAAACAGGAACCTACCGGAAAGGCAAGCGGCTGTTCAGCCTGCTTGCCTTTGTTTTTTGCACCGTAACCCCCAGCCAAAAAAGGAGGAAACACCATGGAACCTAAAACCACCAAAAAACCATCACGCAAGCTTGTTGTTTTCAAGCGGGAACTGCCGTTTTACTTAATGCTGATCATCTTCTTTCCCTTACCTCTCACCCTACCAATTCCTACTTTCTACTTCCTCATTCCTAAGGCAACACCGCACAATTCCCGCCTTGCGGCTTAAGCACCGCTCCGGCAGCTGCGGCACGGCATCTGCGTTGCCAAAATGCTCGATAATGTCGGGTTGCGGTACCCGCATCGTGCTTCGGGGGCAAAAGCCCCTCGCACTCTGCGACCGCTGCCCCTGCTTCGGTTCGCTGTTTCCGCCACTGGCGGCGCTCACCTTTGCAGCATCCAGTATTATCTGCGCTTTTGGCTTGGCATCTGCCGCACCTCGCTCGCCGTATCGGCACTTAGAATTATGCGGTATTGCCCTAATTGTTCTAACTTCTCCCCCTGCTTCCTGACTCCTGACTTTTCCCGGAGGTTCCCAATGGCCCACACTCTTTTATTTTCCGGCTATGGTGCGCCGGGGTGCGATGATCTGGCGGTGTGCCGCTTAACGGCGGACGGAACGCTGGAAACTTTATCTACCCTGCGGCATGGCCGTGCCCCCAGCTTTTGCTGCCGGGGGCAAAATGGTTGGATTTATGCCGCATCGGAACGCGGGGATGGCGCGGATGTGACCGCCTATGTGCTGGACGGCACGACCCTGCGCGAGATCGCCCGCATTGAAATTCCTACCGGCCGCGGCTTGTGCCATCTGTATGCCTGCGGCGATGTGATTTATGGCAGCTGCTTTGAAAACGGCCTATATTTTGCTGTGGATAGTGCCCTGACTCGCATTTTGTGGCAATTCCAGCCTGCAGGGGCCAACGCCCACTGGGTGCAGTCTGTGGGGCACGCGTTATTCCTGGCGGATTTGGGCAACAGCCGCCTGTACCGCCTTGCGTTGGAAAATAATCTGCCCACCGGCAGCGTAAAGACTCTGCCCCAGCCCACCGGCAGCGGCCCGCGCCAGGTGTTGGATGCCGGGGACGGCATGCTGGACTGTGTGTATGAGCTGGACGGCCACATGCGGGTGCTGAACCATGACGGCTGCACCGTTTCCACTGTGCAAGCCAGCACTGTGCCCAAGCCGCGCAGCTGGCCGGGTGGTGCCTGCGCCACGGCGGATGGCACCCTGTTTGTCAGCAACCGTGGGCCCAACACCATCTCGGCGTGGCAGCGCAGCGGCCCGACCCGCCATTTCCTTTGCGAATGGCCCACCGGCGATTGGCCGCGGGCGCTGTGCGCGGTGCCGGGCACCCTGTATCTGTTGGCTGCCTGCCAACGAGAGGGCGCGGTGCATTGTTACTATTGTTCACCCTTGCCCCACCGCGCCCCTACCGAAACCGCCAGCCTTGCGCTGCCTGGTGCTTCCTGCGCGCTGGTGCTGGACTGATTTTTGTCATTGTATTTTCTCTTTTCCTCATTTTTTACTTGTTCAAGCTTTTCTTCTCTGCACAATAACCTCCTACTTGCACCTTTCCCTATGGCAAAGCCCATACCGGAAAAGCGGGATTTCCCTGTCTCTGCTTTTCGGTATGGGCTTTTTGTAGTTCTTTTATTTTCTGGGGTTACCGTGCGCGGCTCTGGCGGCGGTACTGGGTGGGGGTGCTGCCCATCGACTTTTTGAACATCTTGGTAAAATAGTTCACATCCAGGATGCCCACCTGCTCCGCCACCACCGAGATATTCTGCTCGGTGGAGCTCAACAGATTGGCCGCGCGCTGGATGCGCTGCGTGTTGATAAAATCTGTCAGGGTGGTTCCGGTATCCTGCTTGAACAGGCTGGAGAGGTACGATGGGCTGATATAGTACATAGCGGCCAGGCTTTTGGGCGAAAGCTGGTCCGACAAGTTCAGGTTGATCGTATTGATGACCTTTTGCACCAGCGGTGAATATTGCTGCAAAGAATACCGCCGCACATATGCGCAGTACTCTTTTACCATTGTCTGCACCAGCGGCCAGCTTTCCTCGTCCACCATGTTTTCGATCATCAGGGCATAACGGAAGGAAATCTCGTCAATGTAATACGGGTGGATGTTGCTGCGCTCAATGGCTTTGCGCAGCAGAGTGTTCATTACGGTCAGCATGATCTTGGTCTGGTACAGTGAGCCGAAAAAACGCCCGCCATAGGTAAAGCGTGCCATTTGCTGGCAGGATTTCAGCGCAGCTTCGGTGTTGCCGCAAGCCACCGCGTCCCAGATGGCATTTTCGTTGGCATAGCGCTGTTCAAGCATCTGGATCGGGATCTCCCGCTGGAACTCCGGTTCGGTAAAATAGCGCAGGTCAGTGGTAAAATGGAACGGCAGAAACTCTTTCTGCTGGTCCAGGTGGAATTCCTCTTTGGGGAACATCATGGAAACAACTGCCACGATGGAAGCCTGGAAACCGCTGTCCGACAGAATCCGCACCCCGTTATAGTAGCTCTGTACAGCGTCATCGCCTTTCTCACCAATGTGACGGCGTGCCCAGCTGCGGGATTTTTCGCTGCGCTCGGCGGTGGCCCACGGGCCGATCATGAACACAGCATTTTCTTCGTCTGGAATGCGGAACAGCGCAAACTGCAATTCAAAGGTGCCTTCGGCAAACAGCAGCGTGTTGGGCGGGGTGCTTTGCAGCAACAGGCTGCCGAATTCCTGCCAGTCAAAATAGGGGTCCAGCGCTTTGCGCAGGCCGTAATCAAACTGGTCCAGCCCATCAAAGGGCGGCGTTACCCGCATGCAGCGGATGTTGCTGGCGGAGGCCAGCCGGGTCAGAACGTCCAGTAAATCTGCTTGCATCAGGCACCTCGTTTTTTCAGCGGCGGGCGGCGCTGCCGCGTGCCCACCGGGTAAAGGGGTTATTTTTTGCCCCGCGTGTTATCGTTGTTGCTTTTCCCGGCCAGGTAACGCATGATGGGCGGCATGCCCACGGCAAGCGCTACCAACACCGCCAACACAAGCGGGCTGGGGGCCTGGTGGTTAGGGTTGAACAACAGCTGAACGATCTGATCCATGGCGGGTCGCCTTTCTTGTGTGCCGTATCGGCGTTAAAAAGTGTGACTTTACTGCTTCTAGTTTAACATGTCTGCGCGGAAATGGGAAGCAATTTTGCCGGAAATAATAACCAAAAGCAATAGCTGCTTTTCGGCATATTATGCAGGTGCTACCCTGAAATTTTGCCAACATGCGCTGTTTCCCTGAATCCACAGCAAGCCCCGCAGGCAAACAGCAGCCTGCGGGGCGGCGGAGGGAGGAGGTTTTTACAGGTAAATGATGCCGTTTTCGTCCGGTTTCATCGGCACGGCGATCATTGCGTCGATCATTGTCATGGCAATGGAAAATCCGCTCCAGCAGGTGACCAGGTAGAGCAAGCCCATCTTCCACTGTTTTGCATAAAAGCGCTGGGCGCCAAATACCCCAAGAAGGCACCACCGCAGGTAGGCCTTGCGGTTCACCGGCACTTTGGCCCGGTTAGCGTGGGCGGTCACAGCGCAGTCAATCAGCCGCCACAGGGGGCCGTGGCTAGCAGCTTCATCGGTGCGCAGTGCAGAGTTCTGGGTGGTTTCGGAAGCCATTTCCATTTGCTTTTCCAATACAGGTACCTCACTGTAACAACGGGTGCGCCCGATGGACGGGCGGCCCCGCGGGGAATGTGGTTCGGTTTGGGGTTATGCTTCGGCCATAGCCTTTGCCTTGATCTTGACAATCTCATCCTGGATCTCGGCCATCTTTTCTTTGCTCAGCGGATAGAACTTCATGGCAATCAGGTTGCAGATCAAACCGATGGTGATCAGGCCGTATGCCAGGAACACAACGCCAACACGCAGCTGCGGGGTAACGATATCGCCCACGCTGGGGTTGTGGTCGGTAAAGCCGCAGGCAGCAAACACCAGACCGGCGATCATGGGAGCGAAAGAGGAAATCATCTTGTCCACAAAGCTGAACAGGGTGCCCATCAGACCGGGAACATACTTGCCGGAGCGGTATACTTCATAGTCGGCACAGTCGGCGGTCATGGGAATTACGATATTGCCGGAAATACCCTGGCAGCCGGCATACAGGATGCTGAACACAACATAGATGATCAGGAAGTAGCCCCAGTTCAATGCACCGGTTTCGGGGTTGCTGGTCATTGTTGTGGGATCGCCAACAATCCACAGGGCGGACAGGATAACGTTGCAGATAATGCCGCCGATGGAGCCAATGACCATGGCTTTTTTCTGGCCAAAGCGGGTGGCAACAATGGAGATAACCAGGAAGGTGAGGATGACGCTGGGGATGGTGGTAACGGCGGTCACGCTGCCCTGCAGTTTGATGGAACCGGCAATGCAGGCAAACATAGCAACGGAAACAGCGCTGGTTTTGGCAGTGGAGCCGAGCTTATCCGTGGAGGCGGACAGCACCAGCATCTGGATGGCTCGGTTGTTTTTCAGGGTATCCCAGTAGTCTTTCAGGCCGACCTTGATGGGTTTGCCAGTACCAAAGAATTCCGGGCGGTCTTTGGGTGCAATGGAGATGACGGCGATCACGGTAAAGATGGCGGACATAATGGCGGTCATCATCCAGAATTCATGGAAGAACTGGGTAGAGGTATAGTTGCCAACATCAGCATACTTGTTGGCAATGTTGGCAACGACAATAGCCAGCACCGTAAACAGGATGGTATTGAACACGCCATCGAAAGAAGCGAACATGGGGCGCTGTTTGGGATCGTTGGTCATGCAGCTCTGGGCGCTCTTGGTAACAACGCACTGGCAGGTGTAGCCCAGGTAATAAACGCAGCAGAACACAACAAAGAAAATAAAGCGGGCGGGGCCTTCCGGCAGTTTGTGGGTAAAGTGGAACATGATAAAGCTGGAAGCCGCCAGAATGATGTTGCCAATGACCATGAACGGGCGGTTTTTGCCGAACTTGCCGTTGGTTTTATCCACCATGTAGCCAATGAACGGGTCAGTTACGCCGTCCCAGATACGCATAGCCATGGTAAAGCTGGATGCCATAACCATGCCAACGCCAACAAAGCCCAGTAGATAAAAACTGACATAGTTCATGAACATCAGGTAAAGGTTGGTTGCGGTGTTGTTGAGCGCAAAGCCTGCAATGCGCCACAGGGGTACACGGTGGATGCCGTTTGTTTCGTAATCCTTGTCATAATACTTGTCGGGCAGGGTTCTTGTCTTAGCCATTTCTTTTCTCCTTACTTGGGGTGTATCTGAAAGGCTGAAAATGCGGCTTGTTCAGGTACACTTTATGGAATTTCTTCCTCCGCTTGTCTGGAACGTTCCGGCACCCAGCCCCACACTGTTCACCGCAGTTCCACAACTTTGTGTCTATATTATGAACGTTCAGGAAGAATGGCGTTAGTAAATTTTACAGGTAAAACAGGAAAATCGGAGCATAAATTATGCAGGGGGAAGCGATGGGCAGGGAGGGTTTGCGATTAGAAATGAGGAATGAGAAATTAGCAATTATAGCAATTATAAGGTAAGACGGACGCTTTACTTAAAAGAATAAAGAATAATGAATAAAGAATAATGGTGGTGGAGCGCGGCGCGGTGCGCCGCTCAAAAATATTAAGTTTGTTGTGTGCTGAAAGTATGCGATGAAACATGAAGCTGATTTGTGAGGGGACGATGCTTGCCATCGTCCCGTGGGCCTATCTGCATTGCAGCTTTCAAAATTGTATCATGCCGTACTCTACGATGGTGGTGCGGTCCCCAGGCCGGGCCGAATGGCAGGCACCACAATTATTCGCAGATTTTGCGGGTTTTCCCAAAAAATCTACTAACGATACCGGCAGTTTTATGTGATAATAGAATCATCGAACAACTTCCGAACCGCAAAAACCTTTGGCAACACCGCACAATTCCCGCCTTGCGGCTTAAGCACCGCTCCGGCGGCTACGGCACGGCATCTGCGTTGCAAAAATGCTCGATAATGTCGGGTTGCGGTACCCGCATCGTGCTTCGGGGGCAAAAGCCCCTCGCACTCTGCGACCGCTGCCCCTGCTTCGGTTCGCTGTTTCCGCCACTGGCGGCGCTCACCTTTGCAGCATCCAGTATTATCTGCGCTTTTGGCTTAGCATCTGCCGCACCTCGCTCGCCGTATCGGCACTTAGAATTATGCGGTATTGCCCTTTGTAAAACACGGAACCAACATGACGCAAGCCCAACGTATTTCAGGGAAACACTTCACCCAGTCTGGTATCCAACCCCACCCAAACTGAACGAATGGCCCCACATTCCCGGAAAAATTGTTGGAGCAAAACATTCATTTTATTGAAACAAGGAGAAACAACGCTATGGAAAATAAATCTTTGCTGTACCCCTGCGCTTCCGCTGCACGCCGCGTTATCAGCCTGGATGGCATGTGGCGCTTTGAGTTCGACCCCGAAAGCAACGGTATGGATGCCGGCTGGGGCGTCGGACTGCCCAAACCCATCTCGATGCCGGTCCCGGCTTCGTTCTGCGATTTCTTTACCGATAAGGAGTCCCGCGAATACTGCGGCGATTTCTGGTACGAAACCGATTTCTTTGTTCCGGGTGAATGGAGCGGCAAGGATGTTGCCATCCGCTTCGGTTCTGTCACCCACCGCGCCCGCGTGTTTGTGAACGGCGTGGAAGTTGCCAACCATGAGGGCGGCTTTTTACCCTTTGATGCCAACGTGACCGAGATTGTGCGGTACAACCAGTACAACAAGCTGACTGTGTTGACCAACAACGAACTGAACGAGTACATGCTGCCCGCAGGCCAGACCAACACCCTTTCTAACGGAAAAAAGGTTGCGGCACCGTACTTTGATTTCTACAATTACGCGGGTATCCACCGCCCGGTCAAGCTGCTGGCCTTGCCCAAAGAGCGTGTTCTGGATTTTGAGGTGACCCACCGCCTGGTGGACGGCGGTGCCGAGGTAGACTATACCGTAACCACGAATGGCAGCCATGATGTGACGGTGGAAGTGCTGGATGGCACCACCAAGGTGGCCGAAGCCAGCGGCAAAACCGGCACTTTGAAAATCACCAATGCTAAGCTGTGGAATGTGCACGCCGCTTACCTGTACAACTTCGTCATCCGCATTACCGATGGCCACGCCGTGATCGATGAATATTTTGACAAGATCGGCATCCGTACCTTTGAAGTTAAGGATGGCCACTTCCTGCTCAACGGCAAACCGGTGTATCTGCGCGGTTTTGGCAAGCACGAAGATTCCGACATCCGCGGCCGCGGCCTGGACCTGGCTACCGTCAAGCGCGATTACGAGCTGATGAAGTGGATCGGCGCAAACTGCTTCCGCACCAGCCACTACCCCTATGCCGAAGAACTGTACCAGATGGCAGACGAAGAGGGCTTTTTGATCATTGACGAAGTGCCTGCCGTCGGCTTTATGCAGAGCACGATGAATTTCCTGGCTGCCAACCAGGGCAACGGCAAAAAGGTGGGCTACTTTGAAAAGGAAACCACCCCCAAGCTGCTGGAAAACCACAAGGCTGCCCTGACCGATATGATCACCCGCGACAAGAACCACGCATCGGTCATCGCATGGAGCATCCTAAACGAACCCCAGTGCACCAGCGAGGGTACCGAAGCATACTTTAAGCCGCTGTTTGACCTGGCCCACGAGCTTGACCCCCAGAAACGCCCCCGCACCTATGCCATCGTGATGATGAGCCTGCCCAACAACAGCAAGGGTCAGCAGTTTGCGGATTTCATCAGCCTGAACCGCTATTACGGCTGGTATGTGATGGGCGGCATGTGCATTGTGGACGCCGAGACGGCGTTCCGCAAAGAGATGGACGGCTGGGCACAGGTTTTGAACGGCCGCCCGATGATCTTTACCGAGTACGGCGCTGACACCATGCCCAGCGAGCACAAACTGCCCAGCGTGATGTGGAGCCAGGAGTACCAGAACGAGTACCTGGATATGAACCACAATGTGTTTGACAGTTACGACTTTGTGCAGGGCGAACTGGTGTGGAACTTTGCCGACTTCCAGACCACCGAGGGCATTATGCGTGCCAACGGCAACAAAAAGGGTATTTTCACCCGCCAGCGCCAGCCCAAGGATGCCGCTTTCCACTTCCGCGCACGCTGGACCAGCCTGCCGGTAGATTACAAGGGCAATACCGCACAATTCTAAGTGCCGATACGGCGAGCGAGGCAC
>NZ_JAQFEN010000008.1:0-105344 GCF_027689445.1 Gemmiger qucibialis
GACTCTTAATCAGTGGGTCCTGGGTTCGAGTCCCCGATGGTGCACCAGAAAAAGCCGCAACGAATGTTGCGGCTTTTTTGTTGCACCATTTCCTACTGTGTAAGGTCGTTTAATGTGACAGTTTCTTGACCGTTCTGCGTATTTAGCAGGACGGTCATTTTTTGTGTTGCTCGTATCAATTAACAGAAATATAATTGAATTGGAATGATGCGTGTGATAGAATGACATCGAGGTGATAAGATATGAAGAATACGAGGACAAAAATCCAGTTGCTCATTCTTGCAGTGACAGTGATTCTTAGCATTGTTGCCTTTATGTATTTGCCAGATGTAGCAGCTGTGCAATGGAACAGTGCGGGGGCAACAAACTATTTGCCGAAGATATGGGCGGTGGTAATCCCGCCTGTTAGCAGCCTTATAGCGATTATATTTTGGAATGGATATTCTGATTTTTACAATGCAAATCCGTCTAAAAGTGGAGATAATGTAGCATTAACATTTATTAAAAAGGCGGTAATTTACTTTTTCGCGGCTTTTTCATGTGTCGGAATTGGTGCGAATATCGCTATGATGCTATTGAACTAAGCAAGTTCCATGTTTGATTTTGGATTCTGTTATCCCACCGGGATAAGGAGATGTGGGTTGTTCCGCGATTAGCCTAAAAAAGAGGGATGGGGAAATGTCAAGGGGACTGTGGAATACCGCAGCCCAGTTTGCAAAGCGAGGATATGCCGCAAAAGCCCCTTGATGTTTCAACACCCCTCTTTTATCCTCGCGCGGAGGAACAACAGGCATCACTTCCGGGTGAGCAGCCGCGTGATGCCAATGCCGCCCGGATACACAAAAGTGTTCGGGTTTGCTCCCACATGGTGCACCAGAAAGCGCCTTGCTGCAAAGCAGGGTGCTTTTCTTATGTTGATCTATATTGGGAGAATCGACACTTAGTGTCGGGCCTCCCTTTTTTAGTTTATACCAGCGAATATAGTATATCAGGGCTTCGAATGTGTCTACAAAATGGAGGCAGCGCTGTATCATGAAAATCGGAACTAAAATCCGCCAAGCTGGACGGTGTTTTGCAGGCTACCGAGAAGGGAAAACTGTGACAGCCAGGAAAATACAATGAACCAGCGCCGGAAATTGTGTGGTGTGCACAACTTCCGGCGCTGTTTATGGTGGTTGTAATAAAACGTTGGAGCGTGAAAAACGGCAAATAAAACCGGCTAGGGAGAAAAGAGTGGTCAGATGGTTGTCAAGAGGCATAGCACACATAGAACGCGTCAAAAAACACGCGCGCGTTAAGAATCGTACGCGTGCGTTTTTGTGATGTGTTATACTCTGTCCATTGGAATATACTTTGCCCTTGCGCCTTTTCTAGTTATTTCAGCACCTAGAATGATGAATCAAAACACAAGCTGTTACAAGAACTTTTGAAAATCGTAGATGGCTTCGATGTTTCTCCTTACGACGAAAAGACCGAAGTAATTCTTGACTTCAAAACTTGTACTTAATCTACATCAAGTAAACTGCTAAAATAAAAACGCAAAGGCAGGTTATTTGTGTAAAGGTGTTGGTGTAGACTTGTTGCATGGTAATATGCAGTTGTAAAGGGAAGGCGCAAGCCTTCTCTTTTTTGTTTCAAAACAATTTGACCCAGAACGAAAAACCTGGCTGCTTAGCAGTTGGGAGCTTTATTGTGGGCCAAAGCGTAGCCTAAAAGGAGTGATTTCTGGTGTTGGTTCGTACCAAATCATCAATGCTCAATAATGCTGTCGGGGTCAGAAGTCAAGGGTGAAATGAACTATATTTTCCCCCCTTGACATCCACCCCCCTCGGTGTTATGATGCCAACGAGACGGCAGCCGGACAAGCTTGATGCCGCCTCGAATAATTTTTGCTCTATCTGCACCCTGAATGTGGATCACACAGAGTTTGGGATTGATCCGAGGATTATGCCATGAACAAGACAAAAGATATGACCGTAGGCAGCCCCACCAAAACCATCTTCTTTTTCTCCGTACCCGTCTTGCTTGGAACCCTATTCCAGCAAATATATAACATGGCCGATACGATCATTGTCGGGCAATTTTTGGGTGAAGACGCCCTTGCTGCCGTGGGGGCGACCGGAAGCACTGTATATCTTGTAATTGGCTTTGCTTCCGGCCTTACCCAGGGCTGCGGTATTTTAGTCTCACAGGCATTTGGCGGGCACCGTCTGAACGAACTAAAGAAGGTAGTTGGCACAGCACTCTTGCTCACAGTGGTGTTTTCAGTTATCCTCACGATTCCTACCGTTTCTTTTAGCCGCCAGATTCTGTTAGCGTTGCACACCCCTTCGAACGTACTCCTCTACGCACACGAATATCTTCGCGTCATCTTTGGCGGTATCCTGTGTACGATGGCCTACAATATTGCAGCCAGTATCCTTCGCTCTTTGGGTGACAGCCGCACACCTTTATATTTCCTCATTTTGTCGTCATTCTTGAATATTGTTTTGGATATATTTTTTATCGCGACACTACATATGGGAACTGCAGGCGCCGCTTGGGCAACGGTGTTGTCACAGGGAATTTCTGCACTGCTATGCTTTTGGTACATGTTTCACAACTACAACAATCTACGTCTCAGTATCCGCGATCTGTACCCCGATCCTTATCGGATTCTGTGTATGATACAAAGCGGCATTCCCATGGCTTTAAACCAAACCGTTACTGCGTTTGGAATTATGATTCTGCAGAGCGGCATCAATCAATTCGGTTCTTCCGTAATGGCGGCCTATACTGCCGCTTCTAAGCTTGAATCCTTGGTGATGCAACCTATGATCGCACTGGGCTCGGGCATTTCTACGTATTGCGCACAAAACATAGGAGCCAGGAAAACAAAACGCATTTTTGCTGGTGTACGCAGCACGATGCTCCTTTCCCTTGGTGCTGCAATTCTGGGTATGGCTTTGTATGGAATTGCCTCCAAAGCCATTCTGCGGATATTTTTGAGTGATCCCTCGCCCGAAATGGTACATTATGCACTGCAATATCTCTACACAAGCGTGTGGTTCCTTTTATTTTTGGCATGGATTTTTCTGTTCCGCAATGCTTTGGTTGGGCTCGGGAACGGCCTTATCACCATAATTGGTGGCGTGGCCGAGCTTCTTTGCCGTTTTTTGTGCATTCATTTTCTGCTTCAACCTTTCGGTTTCTGGTGTATTTGTCTAACCAATCCTATTACCTGGATCGTTGCGTGCAGCCTTTTCTGCGGATTTTATTTTCGTTGGGAACACCAGCAAAAACATTGCTCAAAAAGTGCGAGATGATCCATCTCAGAAGATTATCGGGGTCTCTGCCAGTGGGTTCTGTCTGAAGGAACGTCTTGGCAATCTCCGCAATGTCATCGACCAGAATTCCGACGAAATGCGAATCGCCATGATCGCCATGCAGGATGAACAGTTTGCCCATCAGACGTTTATGTCTGAACTGTGTAACCATAAACACTTCTTCTCGAATCAATTCCGGCCATGCCACAGGATCGATTTTAAGGCACCATACAGCACGTTTCAGTGCCAGATGACAAAGGGGTTTACAAGAAGCAAAAACGACGTTACACAGCCCTCCAGGCATCACACAATGCATCGTATTCCCATGCAAGGTATATTGGATTGACCGGAGAAAATACCGACGTCTCTGTACAACTTTGAAAAAGATGAGTTGAAAACTATAAGCCTATTGTGTTGCGGAGCAATCAAGCGTTTCGTTTTGTAAATGAATCGTGCATACAAAAAGCAGACCCGTGAGTCCACGGGTCTGCTTTTTGTATTTGCGATAGGGAAGAGTATGGACGGGTTACGCAGGTATCGATCCGGGAGATTCGGTTTCCAAACACCCACATCCGCTGGGCTTTTCGCGGATTCGTATGGCTTTTTATTTGTGGGCGGGCTCCTCACCGGCTGGACATTCTCTCCCCATTTGGCAGCCGCTACCGAATGATTCGTGAAGGATTAATTGGTGGGAAGTTCGCGATAGGTCATTCTTTCAAAATCAGAATAACCACCAGCGTCCTCTCCATTGCCGGAAGCGTATAACCCCAGTGTACAGCCGACAAAACCGCCGGCATGTTCCGTGCTTAAAGAGCGCAGATCAATGTCGGAGATAACCGGTTTCCATTCACTATTGCTTTGGTAAAGAACACTGGCCACAAGCCCTTCTACGCGCAACTTCAGTTTGATGGGGAGTGCAGCCGGCAGATCCATTCGCGCCAAACAGCTGTCTTTACCATCTTTGCAAAGAGAAACAACAAGTTTGACCCCCGAATCCTGGGGATAGCACTCTGCCCGCAGATGGTTTTCGTTGCTTTGAACCATGGCAATACCGGCGCAATCACTCTCTTTGCAGAAATGCGGGATAAAGCTGGTTTCAAATTCGCAATTCCAGTGTTGCTGACGCAGCGCGAGGTATGCAGGCTCACCGCAATCCTTCAAGCTGTCGCAACGATGGAAAAGACGAACAATATGCTCTTCTGCGTGCAGTTCCAGTTCGTGATCGCGGTGATTGCGCAAAGTCAGCAATTCCAGCGGCAGAGAAGGTGTATCAAACGTATAGGTTTTACATTGGGGTACGTCGTCAGAAGGCTGCCCCTCGTAAGGCAGCGTGACTACTTCTTCAAGATGACCGACCCCCGCATTTACAACCGGCCAACCATCTTCCCAGGTGACCTTTGCCAAAAAGGTTTCACGCCCCAACAACGTGTACCCTTGGTTCGGCCGGCAAGCCAATACAACCATATACCAGTTGCCGTTTCCGTCATCCACTAAGTCGGCATGACCGACGCAGGTAACAGGATATTGGGCTCCCAAATGGCGATGCGTCAGAATGGGGTTGCAGGGGCAGTACTCGTAGGGACCAAACACATTTTTGCTGCGCGCGATCATGACGCTGTGGTGGATGGAAGTACCGCTTTCCGCATGCAAAATGTAATAGTAACCGTCCTTTTTGTACAGGTGAGGTCCCTCCGGCCAAATGGCTTTGCGCTGGAATCCGGTAAGTACAATGGTGGCATCGGGCTTTAACTGCATCGTGTCCAGATCCAAAGTTTGAATCCAAATTTCGCAGTCGCCATTGTAGCGGTACCCGGCAGAACGCGGCCGTTGGCCGATATAATAGCAGGTACCGTCATCGTCAAAAAAGAGACTGGGATCAATGCCGCCGGTAGACTCACCCAAATAGTAAGGCTCGGACCAGGGGCCGCGCGGATCTTTTGCAGTGACGATAAAATTTCCTTGGTCGGACACGTTGGTGGTAATCATATACCAGGTGCCCTTATGGTAACGAATGGTAGGGGCAAAAATCCCCTGGGAATGCTGACAGCCGGACAAAGGAACCTGAGAATCACGATCGAGCACATTGCTGATCAAATTCCAGTGGACAAGATCTTCGCTCTCAAAAACCGGCACGCCGGGAAAATACGCAAATGTCGAATGAACCGTATAGAATTTGTTCCCTACCCGGCAAATCGAAGGGTCGGGAAAGAAGCCTGTCATGATAGGATTTTTAACGGAAAGCATAGAAAACCTCCAGGTATAAAGGTGTGATATTCTGCATGCAAAAATATAGAGCTATGGCCGCTGCATCCAAGAGGAAAAACAGATGCAACGGCCATAGCTATTGGATGGTGCCGCCGAACTGACTTTTCGGATTACAGGCACTGGAAAACAGGGGCGGATGGCAGGAAAAGGATTTTACTCTTTTACACTGCCAATGGTCATGCCGGATACAAAGTATCTTTGCAGGAAGGGATAAAGCAGAATGATGGGAAGCATCGTCACCACAGTAGCGGCGGAACGCACGGTAACCGGCGTGACGGCTGCGGTAGCGGTGTTGCCGCCGGTGGTGGCACTGCCGCTTTGCTGCATGACAGAGGAAAGAAGCTTCATCAACTCATATTGCAGGGTCGTATACTGGGTGTTCATCCGGTTGTACAACATAGCATCGAACCAGGAGTTCCACTGTCCGACAGCTACGAACAGGGCGACGGTGGCATATACCGGCTTGCACAGGGGCGAGATGATACGGGTAAAGATGGTGAAATCGTTGGCACCGTCAATCATGGCGGATTCTTCCAGCGCGCTGGGCAGACCTTCCATGAAAGTGCGCATAACCAGAACGTTAAATGCGCTGACCATGCCCGGAATGACGTATACCCAGAAAGAGTTGGTCAGGTTCATGTTGCGGTACAAAATCAAGGTGGGGATCATACCGCCGTTCACGTACATGGTGATGACCCAGAACAAAGACAACTGGGAACGGAACAAAAAGCGTTTGCGGCTGATGATGTAGGCCAAAAGTGCGTTCGTTACCAGGGCGAAGATGGTTCCCAACACAGTTCTGGCCACCGAAACCACTGCACCGGTGAGGATGTTCTGCTGATGCAGAACCGTTTTATAGTTCGAGAGCGTAAAGATGCGCGGCCACAGATGGATGCCACCGCGTACGGCGTCGACACCGTCGTTGAAAGAAAGCGCCACCGTGTTCAGAACAGGATACAGCGTAATGGTGACGAACAAAACCAGGAAAATGGTATTGCAGGTAACAAAGACTTTGTCCATGGTGGATGATTTGATTTTCATGTGTACCCTCCCCTTAGAACAATCTGTCTTCACCGGCACGTTTGGCAATCCAGTTTGCGCCGAGAATCAGAATAATTGCAACGACGCTCTTGAAGATACCGGCTGCAGTACCCAAAGAATAATCGTTCTGGCTGATGCCCCAGGTCAAGGTGTAGATATCAATGGTTTCCGAAACACTCTTGACCAGGCCGTTGCCAAGCAGATACTGGACTTCAAAGCCTGCATTCAATACGTTGCCAATATTCATGATCAGCAGAATCATAATGGTGGACTTGATGCCAGGAAGCGTGACGTGCCAGATTTTGCCCCACCGGCCGGCACCATCCAAAGTGGCTGCCTCATACAGGCTGGGATCGATGGAGGTAATGGCGGCCAGGTAGACAATGGCATTCCAGCCGGTTTCCTTCCAAACATTGGCAAATGCAACGATTGGCCAAAAATAACCCGGATTGGCGAAGAAGTTGATGGGCGAATCCAGAATGCCCAGGTTCGCCAGCAGCTCATTGACGATACCGGTGGAAGACAGCGCATCGTGCAGAATACCGGTGACAACGATCCAGGAAAGGAAGTGGGGCAGATAGGAAATCGTTTGAACAAGCTTTTTGCCGAACATGTTGCGTACTTCGTTCAGCAGGATGGCGAAGATAATGGCCATTAAAAAGGTGGTCACCAGATTGAGAACGCCCATGGCCAGAGTGTTACGGATATCACGCAAAAAGACGTCGTCAGAGAACAGGAATTTAAACTTTTCCAGTCCTACGAATTTAGATCCGAAGAGGCCGTCTTTGGGTTTGTAGTTCTGAAAGGCCATTACCCAGCCTGCCAGTGGAACGTAATAAAATACGATGCCGTATACAAAAAAGATAGCCGCACAGACCATCAGAAATTTCTGGCGTGAAATCTCTTTCCATGTAATACGCTTTGATGGATTTTTCATTGGAGAGTCCTCCTAAGGAACGTGTATGGCGAATCATGTGTTGCAAACTAACGTTTAAGGAGCTTGCGGGTTGAATGCATTTCATAAAAAAGTGGCCACAGCTACACCGTGCAACCGTGGCCACTTGTATGTGTCAACGTCTATGTCGCCTGCAATAACGGGCATCAAAGACCGGCACGGCGCTCAAGCTCAGTTTGCATTTCTGCCAAGAAATCCTGCGGATTGGCTGCGTTGTACGCAGTCATGTATTCATTCCAGGTGCTTTCAAAATCAGGCGCCATAACAACTTTGGGCAGCCATTCGTGTTTGACTTCGCCCATCTTGACCCAGGCAACACCACCGGGGGTTGCGGTAGTCATTGAACCGGAGTAAGAATACATCGGGAACCAGGGACCCTGTTCTTCTTCCACAGAACCGATCATATCGACGTAGCTGTCTACGCCGTAGGCATCAAACACTTTCTGCAGGGGGGTGGACAGGCCGTCCAGGAATTCGCTTGCCTGCTGCTCGGGCTTCATGGCGTTCTTGCCGTCCCGGCTGGTGCCCAGCCACTGCGGCATGTAGGAATAGCTGCACAGGTGAGAGGCCTGGTAGGTGGGATCCGCGCATTTCGTCCGCATTTCATCGGTGCGGTAATACAGGCCGTTTTCATCAACCAGGTAATCCTCACCTTCAACGCCCCAGAAGCGAAGATCGTGGATTTCCTGATCCAGCAGATCGTTCATAAACTTAAATGCACCGTCAATATCGGAGCAGCTGGTGGTAACGGCCACGCCGCTGGAATTGTTCAGGGTATCGCCGTAGGTGTGCCAGCGGTTTTCCATTCCTTCGTCAATGGTCAGGCCCAGCGGAACGTAGTTGCAGCCCTGCTCGTCCAAACCCTGCTGTTTGAAAACATCATTGACATCGTTCGCGAAGTCCCACCACTGGTCGCACATGCCCAGCACAGCGCCGGTGGAAAGCTTGGCGATGTATTCATCGTAGGTCTGGGTGGCGAATTCTACGTCCACGCAGCCTTTCTGGTATTCTTCGTTCAATTTCTGGAAATACCTCTTGGCAGTAGGCGTGGTATTGTAGTCAACCACCTGCATCGTATCCTTGTCTACAATGACAGAGCCGTCGTTGGGATAACCATCAAGGAACTGGGGTGCATTCTCGATGCAGAAATAGCGCCAGTCTTCGCAAAGTGCCGTGTAGGGAATGTTCTTGGTACCGTTTGCCATGGTGGGGTTGGCATCGGCATAGCTTTCCAGCAGATCGAAATACTGGTCCAGGGTTTTGATTTCGGGGTAACCGGCCCATTCCAGAACACGCGCCTGAATCCAGAAGGCTTCATCGTTATGGGTGGTGGCACGATCTTCGCCATAGGTGTTCTGGAATACGTTGGCCCAATAGATTTTGCCGTCCGCCTGGCGGAAGTTGTCCCACTCTTCGTCGGTGTACATCTCTTTCAGGTTGGGATACTTTTCCAGGTAATCATCCCAAGGCACCAAGACGCCTGCATCGTAAAGAGACATCATGGCATCGCCGCCATTGATGAAGTCCGGATACTCACCGCCCGCGATGATTGTGCCGATGGCTTCTGCGTCGGTCTGGCCGGTCAGCCAGGTCTCTTTCAGTTTGGCACCGGTCTTTTCGGCAATGATGTTCATAACATCGTTGTCATCATTGATTTCGGAACCGGGCATTGCGGTAAACATCGTAAATGATTTGATCCCATCGGACGATTCGGTGGAATTAGAGCCGCCACATGCTGTTAAGCCCAGCAGCATGGCCGCAGACATGCTTGCCGCAAATACGCGCCGCCACAATTTTACTTTCATAATTGGCCTCCTGTAGATAGATTTTCCGCCCCTTGTGGGCTTCCTGATTTAAGTATATATACCAAAAATGTTTTACACAACCGACAAATTCCAGTAAAAACCCCTGAAAATTATAGCTTTGCAAATTCAACGGAAGAGGAAATCGCGCTAAACAGCGAAACAATGATACAAAAAAGACAGGCAGTCCCCCATCCTTGAAGTATTTTGGAAGGCAACATGCCTGCACTTTTGTTTGGCTTATCGTTGTTTTTTAAGAATGCAAAAACAAAAAGCAAGTGTATGATTATTCTGGTGTGAATTATTTCCCGGGAAATTCAGAATGTGGTTTCTCGGTTTTGCTCTTCCGAAAATGGGAAGGCGTACAGCCTTTCAGCTCGATAAATTTGCAAAGGAAATAATCCACATCTTTATAGCCCACATCTTCGGCAATGTGGCCGATCTGCTTGTTTGTGTACAATAGCTGGCGGCACGCTTCGTTAATACGGTAAGAACACAAATAGTTTTTAAAGGACTGTCCGTATTTTTTGCGGAAGATTTGCCCTAAGTATGCACTGTTGATATAGTATTTTTTGCCCAAGCCCTGCAACGTCAGGTTTTCCGAGTAGTGTTCCTGAATTTCCTTGTCGATAGAATCCAAAATATCGATGGAGATATTTTTTCGCAGAAGGGAAAGATAGTCTGCATACTCGCGTGCAAAGCGGAACAGATGCTGTCGGCTCCCGCGGGAAATTCCTTCCCGGAAAGACTGCGCGCTGATAAATTGCAGCATTTCCTTCTGGTTGGCTTCGTTGTCCAAATTGGATGCAAGATGCATAAGCCGGAACAAAAGATAATTTAAGTTCAGGTTGATATCTTTGTCATGTACGCCACGCTGCTGCATTTCGGCAAACAAATCGTCTATTTCGGAGCCGATGCGTTCCTGCTCATTCAGTTCAATGGCGGTAATCAACTGATCCAGGGTATCTTTGCACAAAACGGCTCTTTCTTGCGGAACCGATAACTCTTCCTCGTAATAATAGATTGATTTTTGCTGGCGGAAGGCGCAAAGGTTTTTCAGCCCGCAGACGGTATCATACGATTCAGAAACAGTGGTGATATCGTCCACTTTTTTGCCAACCAGAAATCGCAATTCGTGTTGTGTCGAAACACCCAATTTCTTATAAAAATCCTGGATATACTGTGTTTCGGAACAGCCGGCATTTCGGGCAAGCGCACCGCTGTAAACAAAAGCAATCCCATACCCAACGCGATCCAACGAAGCGTCATAGAAACACCGGCTCCGGTCCTCGCCTAAAATTTGCACACAGCTTTGGTACAGGTCACGCTGCACCATACGGAAGTGGTTCTCATCATCGTCATCTTCGTTGTCCGAAGAATGGCAAGCGGAAATTTCAATGTAACGAACGCCGCCCGAAAAATCCAGATGCTTATGCAGATAATCCACGCCGTTGGGATCATATTTGCCGAACAGCAACGAGATCAAACACCGGGCCTGATAGGCCAGTTCGTACTGCTCCTCCATTTTGCTGTTTTGCGAGATGTTATTGTATTTGCTGAGAATGGATAACAGATCTTGCTTTTCCACCGGTTTGAGAAGATAGTCGATACACCCGTAGCGCAGCGCTTTTTGAGCATAGGAAAACTCACTGTATCCGCTCAGAATCACGAAACCGGCGTTGGAAAGATTCTCCCGGCGAACAGTTTCCAGTAATTCAAGTCCGGTCATTTTTGGCATCATAACGTCGGTAATGACAAGGTCAACGGGTAACTTTTTTATGTACTCCAAAGCCTCCTGTCCGTCGGACAAAACGGCAGCCACTTCATAGCCTGCGGCGTTCCAGTCAATCAACGCCTGCAAACCTTGCGCAATAAACTGCTCATCATCTACGATAATAACTTTTAACATGTCACTCCGCCCTTATTGCTTTGTTTAGAGGGAACCGAATCGAAACAAGTGTTCCAATGCCCGGCTCGCTTTCCACCGAGAACTGTGCAGTATCCTCCGTCATCATGCGGATGCGCAGGCAGGTGTTCACCATGCCTACGCGTCCTTTTTCTTTTAACATTTTCAGGCTGGCGTTGCGCATCCGGTCTTGAATACGTTCTACCTCGGCCTCGTCCATACCGCCACCGGTATCTTCAATTTCCATGCAAAGCGCATCGTTTTCTGTATACACGCGTACAAAAATCCAACCGGGAAAAGATTTTGCTTCAATACCGTGCACACAGGCATTTTCCACAAAGGTGGTAATGGTCAATTTCGGAACCAGGATGTTCTGGCAATCTTCCTGCGCATTGATTTGATACGAAAGGCGCTCCCCGAAGCGATATTTTTGCAAGGACAGGTACGCTTCAACAAACGCCAGCTCACGCTTAATGGTATTGGAATCCGAGGACCAATCCACGTTTTGGCGCACCATTATGGCCAATTTCTGTATCATATCGGCGGTTTCTTCTTCTTTTTTCAGGATGCTGTGCATACGGATGCTTTCCAGTGCGTTGAACAGAAAATGGGGATTGATTTGGCTGTATAAAGCCATCAGCTCTGCGTTCTGCCGGGCAATATCCATCTTCTGCTCTTTCAGTCGGCATCGGTAGGCGGTGTCAATCAGGCTGTTCATCCGGTCAGCCATGCGGTTGTAGTTGTCCATCAGACTGCCGATCTCATCTTGACCGCTTGGCCCGGAAATCTTGATCAACACGTCGCTGTCTATCTGGTTGAAGACTTTTTCCAGACGGGAAAGACGAGAAGTAATGGAATTCTCCAGCAGATTCATCAAAAGCTGCGGGGGAATAATGTTCAGGATCAGCAGCAGGATCAGGATATAGATGTTTTGGCGAATCAGGGCTAAAACGTTGCCGCTTGGTTCCATCACATAGATGTCCAGATCTTCCCCGTAAAGGGTAACATGCTGGGACAAGCCTACCGAATCAGACGGGGAGAATGTGTCATAAGGCTGCCAACGATAATTGGGCATTGCGTTCGTAAACAAAATCCGGTTACCGCTGCATACATAAACTGAATCGTTATACCCCATGTTCTGAAAATCGCGGTCCAGCGTGCTGTAATTGATTCCAATACACAAAAGGCACTCCGCCTTATCGCTGTAAAGGCCATTCATCCCACGTAAAAACAACACCTGGCGCCCATCTGTTTCATCATAAGAAAAAAGAAGCCGCGGGCTGTAGCCATCCGCAGTATACTGCTGATACCAGGGCTCCTGCGAAACGGTGGATAACCGTGCAAATTCACTGCCGTTTATCAGGGTTTCATTGTCTGCATACACCCGTATGACAGAATTTGTGATCCGGGAAACACCCTGCAGCAAAGAATTGTGGATGTATTCTCGGTAACTTGAAAAATAGTCCTGGGGACTGGCATATTGCCGGCTCACAAAATCCTGAAGGGAGTTATCCATATACAGGCTGGTAGAAATCAGCGCGGAATCTTCTGTGGCGGCGGAAAGCATCGACTGCACTGATTTGGCTATTTTTTCCATCTGGTGCAGCTGCTCGGCATGCTCGTTCTTGGTTAATGCATGTAAAATTACAATATCGGTCAAAAATATGGGGACCAGAATACATAAAAAATAAAGATATCTAAGTTTTTTCTTCAGGCTTAAGTTATTGAGAAAACTTTCCAGCTTGATTCTGACATGATGAAACCGGTTCATACAAAGCTCCTTACCGGTGAATGTTGCAAAATGACCTTGCTATTTTTAGCGGTGCAAAGTATAATGCCAGTATCAGTATAATTCAGCCACAGAACCATTGTCAATCAAATAACAGATTGAATAGTGCACAATCTGAATCGCTGTTTTTTGTGAATATTTACATCCTGAAAAAAGGAGGAGAACTCATTGAGAGGCGTTTTTAATCCGGACAGCCCCATGATGCGCGCCCTGGGCGTTGTGTGGGATCTTATTGTCCTGAATCTGCTGTTCCTGGTTTGCTGCATTCCGGTGGTCACCATTGGCCCTGCCATCACGGCTTTACATTATGTCACCACAAAAATGGCGGGTGAAAAAGACGGCACTCCGGTGGTCGGCAATTTTTTCAAGTCATTCCGGGCAAATTTCCGCCAGGGCGTGCTGATGGGAATTCTTTTTGGGGCCGCAGGGGGATTTCTGGGCTATGATATCTATCTTCTATGGCATTCCGGAAATTTCCAAAACAGCATCTTTAAGATTTTGATTCCCGTGGCAGCAATCGCTTATATGATGACCTTCGTATATGCTTTCCCGCTGCTTGCAAGATTCAACAATACGGTTTTAGGTACCATACGGAATGCGTTTATCATGTCTGTGACCTCTTTGCCCCAAACCTTTTCCATGTTGTTGTTGATAGGCGCATGTGTAGCACTTACCCTGTATACACAGACCACATTGCGCTATGGATTGTTTTTGTGGTTTGCGCTGGGGTTCTCTTCGATCGCTTATGCAAATGCATCTGTTTTAAATGGCGTTTTCATGAAGTGCTCAGAGCAGTACTCTTCTCAGATAAATCAGGAGCAGTCTCAGGATACTACGGAGAATTCAGACGGCAAAAAGTAACCGTTTGACGGCATAGAAAAAAGCAAAAGAGCGCAGAAGTCATCTTCGGCGCTCTTTTGCTTTGGTCTGGAAATCAGGCTTTCAACGTAAAGGCAGCAGCGCTGCATGCGGGCAAGAGGAAAGTAAAACTGTTGGTACCAACAGTTATGTTTGTCAACGGCTTCGGCTCGACTTGATGGGGATTATCGAACGTATTGTAGGCAGCCGCGCCGGCACCATCACCGCTAAGCACCTGACCAGTGATGGAAGTAAACTTGCTCAGGCCATCCCAGTGAATTTCAACAGGCACAAGGGTACATTATACCGTTGCTTCTTGCGGGAACCAGATGCGGTAATGCCCGCTTAAAGCAAGCAGCGCAAAAAGATACAGGCAATTGTCATAATAACGCCGCGGTCCGGAACGGAGCGGAGTGCTAAAGAACCGGCGGAGCCATTCATCCGCGCAGGCGTCATCCAGAATCAGGGAACCCTGCGCAATGGTAGCCAGAAGCCCTACAGGATGCAGAGCATTTCCTTCAACGGGTGTGCCGTCGATCAGATAGATGCCGTTTGTTTGCCCGTGTTCCTTTTCTTCAAAAAATTGCTGAATATGTGCAGCTGTTTCTTGGGCCCAACCGTCTTTGTCCCCGAACCATTGGGCATCCAAAGCAATGTTGCCCAACGTGCGGTATGCATCGCTGAAGAACCAGTCGTGACGGTCCGGCTGATCACCCCGATGCGGGCGGCCGTCGTACTCGGCATATTCGGCACTCAATCCGGTACGGGTGTGGCAGGCTTTGCGCAGGTACTGGCGGCTGGCCGCTGCGGCTGCATGCCAGAAAGGACGGTCGCATTCGTCGCTCCACAGAGCAAAAAGTTCATAGAAATGCGGCAAATGATAAGAGGGATCGGTAAATTCACAGTTGGGAACGAATTTGATGAGATGGTTTTCGGGGTTCCACATGGGAAATCCGGAACCGGCTTCTTCGCCTTTGTGTACACATGCGTGCAAGATGCGCCGTGCCCAGGAAGCGTAATCCAGTACTCCTTCGCCGGAACCCCAGCGGTTGGCCGCAAAAAACAGGGACATGGCAAAAAATTCTTCGCCGTCAGGGGCGGGTCCATCGGAATTTTTGCTGCCGTCAGTATGACAGGACCAGGCAAAATAGCCGGCGTTTTCCCCTTCGGTGAGGTACATGTGGGTCACGACCCATCGCCACAGGCAGTCGAATTCCTTCTGGCGATTCATTTGTACGCAGAACATCATTGCGTAGGACATGCCCTCGGTACGGACGTCATGGTTCCCCGTATCCTCTATGTACATCATGTCAGGTCCGGCACAATGGCAAAGGCGAACCCCCTCCGGACCATAGAACATCTCCTCAAATGTGCTTTCCAGCTTGTTGTCAATTTCGGCCTGCGAATATCCAAGCCGTTCCAGTCTGTTCAAATATTGCCCGTTATAGTAGGCACCTTCCATAATAATTTCAGCTCCTTTTGAATCGTGTAAGGCGCAACCGATTTACTCGGTCTGCTGTTCTTGTAACTCACTATAGCAGTTTTTCGATTGCATGGCAAGTGCAAAAATGGCACGGGTATGGCGAAAAGCTGTCAGCCATTTGAAAACTCTCTGGAATACAGCAATAAATGAGGAAGACTGTTTCATCCTATATCTTTTTCAAGAATCAGAGAAACAAACAGAAACCGCAACATTCGCCTATCCTTATTTTTCATCATGGTTCTCTAAGGCAACACCGCACAATTCCCGCCTTACGGCTTAAGCACCGCTCCGGCAGCTGCGGCACGGCATCTGCGTTGCCAAAATGCTCGATAATGTCGGGTTGCGGTACCCGCATCGCGCTTCGGGGGCAAAAGCCCCTCGCACTCTGCGACCGCTGCCCCTGCTTCGGTTCGCTGTTTCCGCCACTGGCGGCGCTCACCTTTGCAGCATCCAGTATTATCTGCGCTTTTGGCTTAGCGGCTGCCGCACCTCGCTCGCCGTATCGGCACTTAGAATTATGCGGTATTGCCCTAAATTAAATAATAAATGGTAGCAACAGTAGCGGAGTAAGGGCAAACGGGAAACAACTTTACAAAATCAGAATCAACTATGAATGGCGGCAGGGTTGTGGCGTCTTCTTGGCGGTATAAGCAAATTGATCAAAAATTGCTGACATTTCAATCAGAGCGGTTAATCCGCTACGGAAAACAAAAAAGCAAAATACAAGAATTCGTATAGCAAAAAATGAGAAGCGCACTCATACATAAGGATTTATGATAGAGAAAAATTGCCAGAAAGCAAAAATTTTATCATGAAAAGGTAAAGGAAATATGCGAGATCAACGAATTGCTCCACGGGATCCCATCCCTCAGCGAGAGGCTCTGTATATTCTGGTTGATAAGCCCGTCGGCGGCGGGGGCTCCGATGCAGAAGCCAACCGATTTCCTGTTTTCTTGAACGATGAGCGTTTGGTAACATTCGCAAAAATCGTGGGTGGCGTTCAGGACGAGAACATTCTGCAAATGCTGCAGACAGCTAAAGGCTTCCGCCGGTTGGTTCACAGCATTGGTGTGAGCGTTGTCAGTGATGCGCCTGATAAAGCGGCCGTCTTTAGCATGTATTTTTCGGGGGAACATGGCACAGAAGGAGGCAGCGGCAAGATTTCTCTGCGTACCAACGGCGTCGAAACGATCCTGGAAATGGCTTGCGTAGAGGAACAAGATACGGATGCTGTTCCCGGCAAGTTCTTGATAGAACTCCCCTGTGAAGAAGACACGGCCCTTGTGACGGTCAAATTTTACCTTCATGACGGATACCATGCGCCGCGATTTGATCCGGATCCGCCGGTTGAATTTGATACGCCGCAGTATAACGCAATGATCGCACGCTCTTGCTTGAGTAAAAAGCCTTGCGAAGTGGTACTTACTGAATCCTGCTTCATTGGCCAATTCGTCCAAAGACAGATCTTCTGTGCAGTGAGCATTAATGTAATTGCATAACATGGAAAAACGCTCTTGCTGTTCTTTTTGCCGCAGGGAAGAGATGTTTTCATGCGGTGCATTCTGATGGAGCTTGCGGCCTATGATTGCGAAAAAGTGCAACATCAGCGAAGACAACTCGCAATCCTGAAAGACCGCCGCACCAAAGTATTCTTTTTCCATCTGGGTCATCAGGGCCAGAAGCTGGTCGTTGAACTGCGGTTGATCCTGATAGCGTAACAGCTTGAAGGGATGCAGGGTGGCAAAAAAAAGCGCAAGCTCGTGGAACGGCTCAAACATTGCGGTACTAAAATTCAAAATGTACCGCTCGCCCTCCTTTGGAGCTGTAATGCTGTGCAATTCCCCTGAGCCGATGAACAGTATGTCATGGGGTTTCAAATAAAGAATTTCGTCTGCAACGGTCACATTATAGGTGTTTTGGATCGGGCAGATAATCTCCCCGGGGACATGCCAGTGTAACGGGAAGTCTTCCGCTGAATTGTTGTGATATAACCGGATGTTGGAAGCGAGTGTAAAGTTTACAGTTTCGGTGGTACCGTTCAATTTTTCAATCATAGCCAATTCCTCTTAAACGTGACGGCAGCCGCAATCATAACTCCTCAACGAAAAGATTGATAAAATGCAATGCTGCACCAAGCGGAACCGCGTGCTTGAGGTAATGGCAAAGGGAAATATATTCAGCTTCCTCATCAAACGGATCGCGGCTGGCCGTCAGCCCCCGTAGCTCCTTTAAAAAAGGCGTGAGATATTGAGCGATATACCCGCCCAGCACAATGCGACAGTCAAAAACCATACGGATCGTGGCAAGCGCTGATGCCAAATGGTTGAGATAATCTTTCCATAACGTTTGGTACGCTAAGTTCCCGGCTTCCAAGCCAGCAAAAAACTGCTCCACGGAGATACCCAAATCGGTAGAAATTCGATCAGAAGAACAGTAAGCTTCCAGACAGCCACGCAAACCACACTTACAGGAAAGCCCTTCCGGCTGCACACAAATGTGCCCGAACTCGCCGCTGCGGCCATTCAGACCGGTATAAGGAACACCGTTCATAAGGATAGCGCCACCTACGCCACCTTCTAAGGAAATATATGCCATGCAATCGGAATCTTGCTGAACGTACCATTCAGCATACCCGCCGCTGGTCGCATCATTGCAAACGGAAACAGGGTAAGGAATGCTGCAAATCAGCGGACGAATACTTTGATCCCTCAAATTAAGTGTCGGTGCTGTGACCACACAAGTTCTGTCGGTATTAAAAATGGCTGGTAGCGCGATCCCGACCCCCAGCAGTTTTTCGCGGTTCAGACCAAATCTGTTTAGGGCAATACCGCATAATTCTAAGTGCCGATACGGCGAACGAGGTGCGGCAGATGCCAAGCCAAAAGCGCAGATAATACTGGATGCTGCAAAGGTGAGCGCCGCCAGTGGCGGAAACAGCGAACCGAAGCAGGGGCAGCGGTCGCAGAGTGCGAGGGGCTTTTGCCCCCGAAGCACGATGCAGGTACCGCAACCCGACATTATCGAGCATTTTGGCAACGCAGATGCCGTGCCGCAGCTGCCGGAGCGGTGCTTAAGCCGCAAGGCGGGAATTGTGCGGTGTTGCCTTAGAAAATTTTCCAAATCGGCTGCAAGGAAGTGCCCCATCTCCTTCATGTTGTTGCAATGGGGATGAGGATACTTTTGATGTGCGATTTCATCCAGCCGGAGGTTCGCAGCAATGATCCGAAAATGATCGTCGGTGACAGAAATTCCTACAGAAAAAATGCGCATTTTCATTAATGGTCAATTGAAGAGGCCGGCGCCCACCCGTAGATTCTCCAACGCCATCGATGCGCACCAACCCCGCTTGTGTCAGTTCGTTCAGATTTTGATGTACAGTTGGCATACTGAAATTGAGGCTGTCAGCAATCTCCTGCTTAGAACATCCGGGTGCCTTGTAAATATATTGATAAATCTGGTTCCGGGTCAAGCGACGCCGTTCGGTAGGCGGAAGAGAAAGCTTTTTTATATATAATTCCTTTAAGGCAACACCGCACAATTCCCGCCTTACGGCTTAAGCACCGCTCCGGCGGCTGCGGCACGGCATCTGCGTTGCCAAAATGCTCGATAAGACATCCAGTATTATCTGCGCTTTTGGCTTAGCATTTGCCGCACCTCGCTCGCCGTATCGGCACTTAGAATTATGCGGTATTGCCTTAACTTTTCAAAAGTGAAATCAATGTAAAACACTTTCATCTTACCCAACCACAACAAAAAAGTCAACCGAATCAGAAATTCATGTGGATATATGGCAATATTTTTCGACTGCTTTTTGTTGGTTTTGATGATTGACAGTGATGTATACTTGCAGTATCTTGTGTAAAGAACTTATATAAATGTTCTTTACGAAAGAATGGCTGGAAAGGCGGTATTCTTATGTTGTATATCGGCGTGGATCTGGGTACCTCGGCGTGCAAATTTCTTCCAAGGACATGATCGCCAGCCGAATGCGCAAGCCGTGGATCTGGGTACCTCGGCGTGTAAATTTCTTCTGGTGGACGAAACCGGCAAGGTGTGCAACCAGGTTTCCCGGGAATATCCTCTAAGTATGCCTCATACGGGATGGAGCGAACAGGATCCTTCCTCCTGGTGGCAGGCATGCCTGGATGGCATCCCGGCTCTGCTGGAAGTCTACGCCACCACCCTGCACTACGCCCCCTGCCACACCGACCCCGCCAACGGATTCAAGGTGCTGGTGGCTCTTCCCAAGGGAACCAACACCGACAAGCCGAATATGCCCATCAAGGGCGGGGACGATGCATACCTCTGGGCCTGCAGTGTGACAGCGAGGGCAACCTCCGCGCCTACATCGCCCAGGGCGAAGTTCTGCCTGTGGCCACCCGTTCTTTCGGCGGCATCGGCATCTTTGCCATCCCCGAGATGGGCCGCTTCTACCGCCATGTGCTGATCCAGAAGCGCTACCCCCACCACGGCGCCGTGGCCTTCGGCCATTACGGCAAGGCGCTGTTTGAGGTGTTCAAGTTCCTGGGCATCGGCGACATTGCCTACAACCAGCCCGACAGCCTGCCCTATCCCACCGAGAATCCCTGGGGTTGATTGATTAGAAAGGAAGTCTTTTGTTATGAAATTCTTTATTGATACCGCGAACGTCAACGAGATCCGCGCCGCAAACGACATGGGCGTCATCGCAGGCGTCACCACCAACCCCAGCCTCATCGCCAAGGAGGGCCGGGACTACGCCGAGACGCTGGCTGAAATTGCCACCATCGTGGACGGCCCCATCAGCGGTGAGGTGAAAGCCACCACCACCGATGCCGAGACGATGGTCAAGGAGGGCGAGGCCATCTACGCCCTGGACCCCAAGCACATGGTCGTAAAAATCCCCATGACCGCCGAGGGCCTCAAGGCCATCAAAGCCTTGTCCGCCAAGGGCATCCCCACCAACTGCACCCTGATTTTCAGCGCCAACCAGGCGTTGCTGGCCGCCCGCGCCGGTGCCACCTACGTCAGCCCCTTCCTGGGGCGCCTGGACGATATCTCCCAGCGGGGCATCGAGCTCATCGAGACCATCCACGACATGTTCCTCAACTACCCCGACATCGAGACCCAGATCATCGCGGCCAGCGTGCGCAACCCCATGCACGTGACCGACTGTGCCCTGGCCGGTGCCGACATCGCCACCGTGCCCTACAAGGTCATTGAGCAGATGCTGCATCATCCGCTGACCGATTCCGGCATCGAGAAGTTCAAGGAAGATTACTGCAAGGTGTTTGGTGAGTGATATGACAAAGAAAGAACGTCTGAAGCTGCAGATCGCAGCCTGCAAGGTGCGTATGGGCGTGATTGAATCCACCCACGGTGCCAAAGCCGGGCACCCCGGCGGCAGCCTGTCCGCCGCCGATATGTTTACTTACCTTTATAATAAGGAAATGCGCGTCGACCCAACCAACCCGAAATGGGAGAACCGGGACCGGTTCGTGCTCTCCAAGGGACATACCGCGCCGGGGCTGTACAGCGCGCTGGCCTACCGGGGATTTTTCCCGGTGGAGGACCTGCCCACCCTGCGCCACATTGACAGCTATCTGCAGGGCCACCCCAATATGAACACGGTGCCCGGTGTGGATATGTCCACCGGCAGCCTGGGCCAGGGCATCTCCTGTGCGGCAGGCATGGCCAAAGCCGCCAAGTACCTGCACAAGGATGATGTGCGTGTGTATGCTCTCCTGGGCGATGGTGAGATCGAGGAGGGGGAAGTGTGGGAAGCGTTCCTTTTCGCCGCCAAGTACAAACTGGATAATCTCTGTGTCATTATTGACCTGAACGGGCTGCAGATCGACGGCCCCACCAGCGAAGTGATGCCCACCGACCCGGTGGATGCCAAGATGCGGGACTTCGGGTTCCGTACCGTCACCATTGACGGTCACGACTTCGCCCAAATCGAAGATGCGTTCCAGTATTTCCACAACCAGACAGGCGCCCCCACAGCCGTCCTGATGAATACTACCAAGGGCAAGGGCGTCAGCTACATGGAAAACCAGGTAGGCTGGCACGGCAAGGCCCCCAACGACGAGGAATACAAGATTGCCATGGACGAGCTGAACGCTCAACTGGCAGAACTGGAGGCGCAGGTATGAGTGAGGTCAAAAAAATTGCCACCCGCGACAGCTACGGCGCCGCGCTGGTAGAACTGGCAAAAGATCACCCCGACGTGGTGGTGCTGGACGCCGATTTGGCCGCCGCCACCAAGACCGGCGTCTTCAAAAAAGCCTATCCCGACCGCCATTTTGACTGCGGCATTGCCGAGAGCAACATGATGGCCACCGCCGCCGGTATGGCGGCTATGGGGCTGGTGCCCTTTGCCTCCAGCTTTGCCATGTTCGCCGCAGGCCGCGCCTTTGAGCAGGTCCGCAACTCCATCGGCTACCCCCACCTGAACGTCAAGATCGGTGCCACCCACGGCGGCATCTCGGTGGGCGAGGATGGCGCCTCTCACCAGTGCTGCGAGGATTTCGCCCTTATGCGCTCCATCCCCGGCATGACGGTGCTTTGCCCTGCCGACGATGTGGAGGCCAAGGCTGCCGTCAAGGCTGCCTATGAGCACGAAGGCCCCGTCTACCTGCGCTTCGGCCGCCTGGCCCTGCCAGTGTTCCATGATGAAGCTACCTTCAAGTTCGAGATCGGCAAGGGCGAACAGCTCACCGAGGGCAGCGATGTGGCCATCATCGCCACCGGCCTGGAAGTGAACGAGGCCCTCATTGCCGCCGAGCAGCTGAAGAACGAGGGCATCCAGGCCCGGGTGATCAACCTGTGCACCATCAAGCCGCTGGATGAGGAACTGGTCGTCAAAGCGGCCAAAGAGTGCGGTGCCGTCGTCACCTGCGAGGAGCACAGCATCCTGGGCGGTCTGGGCGAGGCCGTGGCCGCCGTGCTGGGCGAACAGTGCCCCGTCCCCATGCGCCGCGTGGGCGTCAAGGACGTGTTCGGCCACTCCGGCCCCGCATGGGAACTGTTGGAGCAGTTCGGCCTGCGTTCCGACGCCATCATCGCCGCTGTAAAGGAGCTGGTGTAAGATGATCGCCATCGGCTGCGACCACGGCGGATACGAACTCAAGCAGAAGATTTTGGCTCACCTGCGGCAGCGCGGACTGGAATACCGGGACTTCGGCTGTGATTCTACCGCTTCGGTGGATTACCCCGTCTATGGCAAGGCGGTGGCCCATGCCGTGGCATCGGGCGAGTGCGAAAAAGGTATCGTCATCTGTAGTACCGGCATCGGCATCTCCATCGCCGCCAACAAGGTGCCCAGCATCCGCTGCGCGCTGTGCGGGGATTGCTTCTCTGCCAAAGCCACCCGCCTGCACAACAACGCCAACGTGCTTGCTCTGGGCGCGCTGGTCACCGGACCCGGCCTGGCGCTGGAAATCGTGGACATCTTCCTGGACACGCCTTTCTCGGAGGAGGAGCGTCACAGCCGTCGGGTATCCCAGCTGGAGGAAGAATAATGTTTGAACTGTGTGCATCCATTCTGGCCGCCGACTTTGCCAATCTGGAGCGGGACATGCGGGCGGCCAATGCCGCCGGTGTGGATGCCTTTCACATCGACGTGATGGACGGGCACTTTGTGCCGGCCATCTCCTTTGGTACGGGCATGGTGCGTACGATGGAACGCCTGACCACCAAACCCCTAGACGTTCACCTGATGGTGGAAAAGCCGCTGGATTTTCTGCCGGAACTGGAGGAACTGGGGGTAAAGCGGGTCTCGGTCCATTACGAGATTCCGGGCGGGCCGGAAGCGGCCCTGCGGGCCATCTGCGCCGCCGGGATGCAAGCCGGGCTGGTACTCAACCCCGAAACGCCGGTGGAATCGGCCCTGCCGTACCTGGCCCAAATTTCGCAGCTGCTGCTGATGACGGTATACCCCGGTCGCGGCGGGCAGGTCTATCTGCCCGGCAGCAACGAGAAGATCGCTGCTGCCAAAAGTCTGCTGCAAGGGCAGGGGAGCAATACCGTCATCCAGGTGGATGGCGGCATCACCCCCGGTACCCTGCCCGGCGCCTATGTGGCCGGGGCACGGAGCATTGTGGCGGGTAGTGCGTTTTTCTATGGAAACATATATCAAAATGTGTGTGCATTGCGTTCGGAGAAGGCAAAACCGTAGATGTTTGTAGTAAAAGGCGGCACCAAAAAAAGAGTAGACTGTTTGGCAAATGAATGTACCGCAAAATCTGTATGGGTTAATTGCCCAGTTTGCCACAATAAGACGAAAACAAAGATTTATCAAGATACATTGGCGCTTCGTTTCCCGATGTATTGCCCGAAATGCAAAAAGGAAATGCGGGTAGATATCATCCGAAGAAAAATCTATCCCTGCACAAAGGTCTATAAATAGCAGCAAGGCCCGCTTTTCATGCAACTGAAAAGCGGGCCATTCTGTCTGATCACCTGCTTCGTTAACTTCATCAACCGCGTGTGAGCGGCGGTTGCGGGCCTGCTGGTGCCGGACTTTATCTATAACATCGGAACCACGATGCTCAACGGTGACATTTTGATGCTGATCTTCTTCTTTGTCAACAAAATCATCTTCCCGGAGAGGGAAGCAAAAAAGTATAGGGCAATACCGCATAATTCTAAGTGCCGATACAGCGAGCGAGGTGCGGCAGCTGCTAAGCCAAAAGCGCAGATAATACTTTGTGTATTATCGAGCATTTTGGCAACGCAGATGCCGTGCCGCAGCCGCCGGAGCGGTGCTTAAGCCGTAAGGCGGGAATTATGCGGTGTTGCCATAGGAATAATTTCCGGTATTGTGTGCAAAACCCTCTGCTGTAAGGCGGGGGCCTTTTTGTATGCAGGTATAGCAAAGCGGGCGGCCAAATGGGCACACATTTTGGCTGAAACGACTGTTTTGTGCAAAAAGCCTTTGCAGCGTTTGCGCTTTTGGAGACAGTATGCTATAATAACCTATAATGTGTGTAGTATACCCTGCATACAATACTGATAACGCTGCCGCACAGGCAGCCAAAAAACAAAAGAAAGAGTTGATGGTTCTCCAATGGACGATGGCAGTAGTATATTTATGATCACCGCACTGATCGTTTTGATCATGTTGTCGGCCTTTTTTTCGGCATCGGAAACAGCATATTCCTCGCTGAACATGATCCGCTTAAAAAGCCGCGCGGAGGATGGCGATAAGCAGGCAGCCAAGGTTCTGGCCCTGGCTGAACGGTATGACAGCCTGCTGAGCACCATTCTGATCGGCAACAACATTGTAAACATCGGTGCGTCTTCGCTTGCAACGGTGCTGTTCAGCCGGTTGTTGGGCAATGCTTACGGCCCCACGGCTTCCACCATTGTCATGACCTTACTGGTTTTGACGTTTGGCGAAATCACCCCCAAAAGCATGGCGAAGGAAATGCCGGAATCCATTGCAATGGCCTTTGCGCCGGCGCTTGGTGCCCTTGTGGCGGTATTTGGGCCGCTGAACTTTATTTTTGGCAAATGGAAAAGCTTTTTGGCCGGCCGCTTTTATACCGACGAAAAGGACACCATTACCGAAGGTGAGTTGGTAACCATGGTGAGCGAAGCCGAAAAAGACGGTGAGCTGACCAACCGCGAAAGCGAGCTGATCCGCAGCGCCATTGAATTTGACGATGTGGAAGCCCAGGACGTTCTGACCCCGCGTGTGGATGTGATCGCCGTGGCGGATGATACCCCCATGGACGAAGTGACCGAAACTTTTGCCGACAGCGGCTATTCCCGCCTGCCGGTATACCACGAAACCATTGATAACATCATTGGCGTGGTACATGAAAAAGATTGTTTTGCCGCCATGCGCAAGGGCGATGAAGATGTCAAGCTGGAAAGCCTGATCGGCCCCACGCTGTACACAACCAGCGTGACCCCCATCTCCGCTTTGCTGCGCACTTTGCGGGAAAGCAAGCACCATATGGCAGTTGTGGTGGATGAATACGGCGGCACTGCGGGCATCATCACGCTGGAGGATATCCTGGAAGAGCTGGTTGGCGAGATCTGGGATGAACATGATGAAGTGGTGGAGGATATCCGCCAGCAGAGCGATGGCAGCTGGCTGATTGCCGGCGGTGCCAGCGTGGACGATGTGGCCGAGGAGCTGGATATCCGCGATAAAGAGGAAATCGACGCGGTGGCCATCGGCGGCCTGGTGCAGGAAAAGCTCAGCCGCCTGCCCAAAGTGGGAGACCATTTTGTGTGGGGCAGCTTTGACGGTACCGTGACCCGTGCCACCAACCGCCGCGTGCAGGAAGTACGCCTGGTAAGCCGCCCGCCGGAGCCGGAAACCAAAAAGCCGGACCGCCGCGACCGCGACAAAGACTGAGAACGCGATAAATAATGCAACAGAGAACCTGGGAAGAACAAACTTCCCAGGTTCTTTTTTGTGGATTTTTGAGGCGGGTTCTGGTATGATGGAGATAGGAGTTAGTCAAAAATAACGCAGGGGTCTGAGGAGGGAACGTTTATATGGAAGTACAGGAATTTGGCAAACAGAACAGCCGCAAAATTATGCTGCTGCCCGGCAACATGATGAGCTGGCGCTAGTTTGAAGCGGTGATTCCGCTGCTGGAAAAGCAGTACCATGTGATCGCCGTCAGCACGGACGGCTATGATGATACCGGCAAAACTACCTTTACCACGGCGGAAGCAATGGCCGAAAAGCTGGAACAGTATATCAAAGAAGAACAGGATGGTGCCATCGACCTGGTGCTTGGCGAATCCATGGGCGGCGCAACGGCAGGTATGCTGTTCCACCGGCAAAAAGTTAAGGTAGGCGCTATGATTTTGAGCGGCCCGCAGTACATGAACCTTGGTATGTTCAGCTGGGTGCTGACCGCCATTGTGCCGCGCAGCCAGTATAACCTGACAAAGAAGATTCAGTCTGTGGATAAGCTGCCGTGGATGCTGCGGCTGTATACCCGCGGGGACGACCAAAAGCTGCTGAACCAGTTCCAATATGTGGCAAAAAATATCTCGCTTGCTACATTGGAAAATGCCACCAAGGAAGCCCTGCGCCTGTATCCCGTGATCGACACTTTTGCCCCTGACCCGGAAGCGAAGGTGGCCATCTGGTACGGTTCCAACGAGCCGAACATGAAAAAAGCGATGCAGAAATTAAAACGCGCCTACCCCAACGCGCAGGACCACCCCTTTGTCGGGTACGGCCACGGCGACATCATTGGCCACCTGGATGTGATGGCAAGGGACATCATCGCCTTTATGAAAAGCTGACGCTCGGCGAGGGATCCGGCACGGCGCATTGCAACCCATTGACGCGGTAGGAAATGGTGGTATAATTAAGGCAATACCGCATAATTCTAAGTGCCGATACGGCGAGCGAGGTGCGGCAGATGCCAAGCCAAAAGCGCAGATAATACTGGATGTCTTATCGAGCATTTTGGCAACACAGATGCCGTGCCGCAGCTGCCGGAGCGGTGCTTAAGCCGCAAGGCGGGAATTGTGCGGTGTTGCCTTAAATTTCAGGCAACGAAACAGGGGGATTTGCGCATGATATATCTGGATTATTCGGCCAACACGCCGGTGGACCCCCGTGTGCTGGAAGTATACTGCCGCACCGAGCAGAATTTTATCGGCAACCCCAATTCCACCCACTGCGCCGGGCAGGCCGCCCGACAGGAGATGAACCGTGTGACCGGCCTGATTGCGGCACAGCTGGGGGTGCTGCCGGAGGAAATCATTTATACATCCGGCGCAACGGAAGCCAACAACCTTGCCTTAAAGGGCATGGCCCGCGCGGCCCGGCATGTGGGGCGGCATATCATCTCCACCCCGCTGGAGCATTCCAGCGTGGGGGCAACATTGACGGCCTTGCAGCAGCAGGGGTACGAGATCGATCTGCTGAACATTGGCCGGGATGGCAGAATTGACCTGGAACAGCTGGAAGAGCTGCTGCGCAAGGATACCGTACTGGTTTCCATCTGCGGGGTGGACAGTGAACTGGGCACCGTGCAGCCGGTGCGGGAGATCGCCGCGCTGGTGCACCGCTGCCCCAACTGCTGCCTGCATGTGGATGCCACCCAGGCCGTGGGCAAAACGGCCCTCTGGCTGGACTGTGTGGATACCATGAGCTTTACCGCCCACAAGTTTTACGGCCCCAACGGCATTGGCGTGCTGTACAAGCGCAAAGGGCTGGTGATCGAACCCCAGATGAACGGCGGGGCCAGCACTACCATTTACCGCAGCGGCACCCCCACCCTGGGCCTTGCCGCGGCTTTGCAGGCGGCGCTGGACCTTGCGCTGGATGAACAGCCCCAGCGCTGCGCCTGTGTACAGGCACTGCATGATACTTTGTGCGCAGAGCTGCAAAAGCGCCCCGGCGTGCGCATCAACAGCCCGGCGGGTGCGGTGCCGCACATTGTAAACGTGAGCGTGGCGGGCATCAAGGCCGGGGTGTTCCAGCAGGCGTTGAGCGGGCAGGGGGTATGTGTGTCCGTCAAATCGGCCTGCTCCACTGACGGCACACCGTCCAAGGCGGTGTTTGCCGTCAGCCGGGACCGCAAAAATGCGCTCAGCTCATGGCGCATCAGCCTGAGCCACCTGACCACCGAAGAGGAACTGAACGGATTTTTGGCAGCATTTGACCGCTGCCTGAAGGATTTGCAAAAGGAGAAATGACCATTGGAACGCCAGATGGAACCCTGCCAGCTGATTGAACGCAGCATTATCAAAAAATACCGCAAAGAGTTGTGGACCCCTTTTATTGTGGCGGTCAAGCGCTATGAACTGGTGCAGGCGGGAGATAAAATTGCCGTGTGCATTTCCGGCGGCAAGGACAGCATGCTGATGGCTAAACTGATGCAGGAGCTGCAGCGCCACAGCGATGTGCCCTTTGAGTTGGTGTTTTTGGTGATGGACCCCGGCTATAATGAGATCAACCGCCAGAAGATCGAAAGCAACGCCGCACTGCTGAATATCCCCATCACAATTTTTGAGACGGATGTGTTTGCGGTCGCCAACAACAGCGATAAATCCCCCTGTTACCTGTGCGCCCGCATGCGCCGCGGCTACCTGTACAAGAAGGCTCAGGAGCTGGGCTGCAACAAAATTGCACTGGGGCACCATTTTAATGATGTGATCGAAACAACCGTGATGAGCATGTTCTATGGCTCCCAGCTGCAGGCTATGCCGCCCAAGCTGCACAGCACCAACTTTCCCGGCATGGTGCTGATCCGTCCGCTGTACTGCGTGCGGGAGGAAGATATCATTGCCTGGAAACGCTATAACGACCTGGAATTCATCCAGTGCGCCTGCCGCTTTACCGAAAACTGCACCACCTGCGACAACGGCGGCGGTGGCTCCAAGCGGCAGGAAGTCAAGGTGCTGCTGCGCCGCCTAAAGCGGGATAACCCCAACATTGAGAACAGCATTTTCCGCAGCATCCACGGCGTTGCGCTGGATACCATGCCCGGCTACAAGACCGAAGGGCAGGAACATAGCTTTTTGGAGCGCTTTGACCGCGTGGAAGCAGAGCTGCAAAAAGAGTTAAAAGAAAAGCAGAAGCAGGAAGCAGATAAAACCGAATAAAAGCAAAACACATCCCCCGGCGGGCCGCCCAATACGGCGCTGCCGAGGGATGTGCTTGTTTATAAAGATATAAAATCAGATAAATTTGCCGGTCTGGCTGGCGGGGGTGTGGCGGATAACGTCCGGCGTGCCGGCGGCCACCACCGTGCCGCCCTGGGCACCGCCGCCCGGGCCCATATCAATGATGTAGTCTGCGTTGCGGATCACATCCAGGTCATGCTCAATGACGATGACGGTGGCGCCGTGCTCGATCAGGGTCTGGAACACGCCGAGCAGAACCTGCACATCGGCGGGGTGCAGGCCGATGGTGGGCTCATCAAAGACAAACAGAGAGTCCGACTGGGCTTTGCCCATTTCGCTGGCCAGCTTCAGGCGCTGGGCCTCGCCGCCGGAAAGGCCGGGCGTTTCCTCGCCAAGGGTCAGGTAGCCAAGGCCGAGTTCCTGTAAAACAGTCAGCCGCTGGCGCACCACCGGCCAGTCGGCACAGGCGGTCAGGGCAGTGTTCACATCCATATCCATCAGCTGCGGCAGGGAATATCTGGTTCCGGACTTGCTGGTGTAAAAAATCTGCCCGGCCTCCTTGGCATAGCGGGAACCGCGGCATTCGGGGCAGGGAATCTCCACATCCGGCAAAAACTGTACATCCAGGCTGATGCTGCCGGTGCCATCGCACACGGGGCAGCGCAGCTTGCCCGTGTTGTAGGAAAAATCGCCCGCTTTATACCCGGCCTGCCTGGCATCCGGGGTGGCGGCAAACTTTTTGCGCAGCTCATCATGCACATTGGCATAGGTGGCCACGGTGGAGCGCACATTGATGCCAATGGGTGCGGCATCGATCAGCTTGACCTGGGTGATGCCGTCCGGCACAATAGAGCGTATATGCTCCGGTAGATTTTGGCCGTGGATGGCGGCGTTCAGGCCGGGAACCAGGCTTTCCAGCACAAGGGTGGTCTTGCCGGAGCCGGAAACCCCGGTCACCACAGTCAGCCGCCCCTTGGGAATTTCGATGTCCAGCGGCTTTACGGTGTGGATGGCATTGGTGGAAAGCTGAATGCGCCCCAGCGCGAACAACTCGCTTTGCGGGGCCTGGGGTCGCAGGCACTGCGCTTTGCCCGCCAGGAACGGCCCAATGCGGGAAGCGGCGTTTGCTTCAATGGCCAGGATGCTGCCCTGGGCAATCACCTGGCCGCCGCCCGCACCGGCCTGCGGCCCCATCTCAATCAGCCAATCGGCTTCGGATAGAATCTGGGTATCATGGTCCACCAGAATGACCGAGTTGCCATCGTGGATCAGGTCCTGCATCACGCCGGTCAGGCCGGTGATGTTGGCGGGGTGAAGCCCAATAGAGGGTTCATCCAGCACATACAGAACGCCGGTAGTGCGGTTGCGCACCGCGCGGGCCAGCTGCATGCGCTGGCGCTCGCCGGTGGAAAGGGTAGCCGCGGCGCGGTCCAACGCCAGGTAGCCCAGCCCCAGGTCCATCAGCCGCTTGGCCACCGTTTGGAACGATTCACAGATGCTCTGCGCCATGGGGCGCATTTCTTCCGGCAGGGCGGCGGGAACCCCGCTTACCCAGGCAACCAGGTCGGAAAGGGTCATGCGGCAGGCTTCATCCAGCGGGATACCCTGCAGCCTGGGCGCGCGGGCTGCAGCGCACAGCCGGGAACCGCCGCAGTCCGGGCAGATATCCTGACGCAAAAACTTTTCCACCCGCTTCATGCCTTTTTCGTCCTTGACTTTGGAGAGTGCATTTTCCACCGTGCGTACGGCGCTGTAATAGGTAAAATCCAGTTCCCCGGCCTGCTCGCTGTTTTTGGAGTGGTAGAAAATGTGCTTCTTCTCAGCCGGGCCGTCATAGACGATCTCTTTCTCCACATCGGTCAGGTCGCGGAACGGCACATCGGTGCGCACCCCCATGGCGCGACAGACATCGGTCATCAGCGACCACATCAAAGAGTTCCAGGGGGCCACAGCGCCCTCGTCAATGGTCAGGCTTTCGTCCGGCACAAGGGTGGCGCGGTCAACGGTCTGTACGGTGCCGGTGCCGCCGCAGGTGCGGCAGGCACCCTGGCTGTTAAAGGCAAGCTCTTCCGCCGAAGGGGCGTAAAAGCGGGCCCCGCATTCGGGGCAGATCAGCTCCTGCCCGGCGGCCACGGCCAGGGTGGGCGCAAGATAATGCCCGTTGGGGCAGCGGTGGCTGGCAAGGCGGGAATACATCAGCCGCAGGCTGTTCAGCAGCTCGGTGCCGGTGCCAAAGGTGCTGCGGATGCCCGGCACCCCCGGCCGCTGGTGCAGCGCCAACGCGGCGGGAACATACAGAACCTCGTCCACATCAGCTTTGGGGGCCTGGGTCATGCGGCGGCGCGTGTAGGTGGAAAGTGCGTCCAGATACCGGCGCGAACCTTCGGCATACAGCACGCCCAGCGCCAGCGAAGATTTGCCGGAACCGGATACACCCGCAATGCCGACGATTTTGTTCAGCGGCACATCGACATCAATATTTTTTAGGTTGTGTACCCGTGCCCCGCGGATCTCAATATGATCGACCATACAAACAGCAGCCCCCCAGTTGGATTTATTATAAGGCAATACCGCATAATTCCCGCCTTGCGGCTTAAGCACCGCTCCGGCAGCTGCGGCACGGCATCTGCGTTGCCAAAATGCTCGATAAGACATCCAGTATTATCTGCGCTTTTGGCTTGGCATCTGCCGCACCTCGCTCGCCGTATCGGCACTTAGAATTATGCGGTATTGCCTTAAAACCATTATACCACAGGGGTGCAACAAAACAAAAAAAGCGGTGCCCCGCCCTGACCGATTGGGGTCAAGGGCGGGGCACCGCTGAGACTTATTCAGTTATGCCGCAAAGGCAGATCGGTTATTCACCAATTTCAACGCGGGTCACATCAGGTTCCTTCTTGGGAGCTTCCTTCGGGAAGGTCAACTCCAGGATGCCATCGGTGAACTTGGCGCTGACATCCTTGGGCTGCAGGTCGGTGCCAACATAGAAGCTGCGGCTGCAGGCGCCGGTGTAACGCTCCTGGCGGATATACTTGCCTTCGGGGGCCTTTTCGTCTTTATCCAGGCCCTTGGCGGCGCTGATGGTCAGGTAGCCGTTTTTCAGCTCAATGTGGATCTCATCCTTCTTGAAGCCCGGCAGATCAATGGCCAGCTCATAGTTGGTATCGGTCTCGCGGATATCAGTCTTCATCAGGTTGCGTGCATGCTTGCCGTACAGCGGGTTGCGTGCGTTCATCATACCAAAGGAATCGTCAAAGAAATCATCAAAAAGATTTTCACCAAAAACAGTCGGCAACATAAGTCATAACCTCACTTTGTAAAAATCTGGAATTTTATTTGGTGCCTCTCCGGGAAGTCTGACGCTTCCCGAGCCTTGCGGCTCCTTGGCGGTGTTTCCCGGAACGCTCTTGCGTTCCGCACCCCCTCTTTCAAGGTACGCTTTTATTATAACCCTAAAATTAGCACTGTCAATAGCAGAGTGCTAATGTTTACAACCTATGCAATGATTGTTCACAAAATATATAATATTGGAAAATGGCGGAAAAACCCGCCACAAAATAAGACGAACATTCGATATAAAACCATGGTGCGATAAAGCGAGAAACAATGCTGGATTTTGGATAACATAAAAAATTGGCAGAGAAACTATTCGATAAACAAGGCTGTGACAACGTAAGGCGGGGAGAAACAGCGGAATAAGGCTGCCGAACTGGGCCGTCCGCTGCCCGGCATGACCCAGTGGTGCGGGGGAAAAGCTGTGATTTTGAAGTTATTTAGCCCAAAGGACAATTTGACGGAAAAAAAGAAAGCAAAAACGGGGATGCGAGATGAAAAACGAAGAAACAGCTTAATAGAATAAGGCGATCGGCGGCAAAAATCCCCCTGATGCCGACAAAAAGTGCTTGCAAAATTTTGGCAGTATGCTATAATCAGAACAATCCAAACACGGAGCAAGGACAACGGGGTCCGCAGTGCAAAAGCTGCGGACCCCGTTCTGATTCTGGAGACAAAAGCATAAAAAGAACAAAAGAGATTTTGCTTTTGCACAAAGGCGTGCGGCACCCGCTTGACGGCGGGGCTGCGCGCTTTTTGTTTGGTCAGGAGATATCCGAGGCAACACCGCACAATTCCCGCCTTGCGGCTTAAGCACCGCTCCGGCAGCTGCGGCACGGCATCTGCGTTGCCAAAATGCTCGATAAGACATCCAGTATTATCTGCGCTTTTGGCTTGGCATCTGCCGCACCTCGCTCGCCGTATCGGCACTTAGAATTATGCGGTATTGCCCTGAGAGAAGAAAGCAGAACGAACATGAAAGAAAGAGGGGCTTACGATGAAAAAGGCAACACGGGTTCTTTCTCTTACCATGGCGGCGGCGATGGCGGCAGGCGTTTTGGGCGGCTGTTCTTCCAGCGCACAGGGCGGCACAGCCAGCACGGCAGATACTTCCAGTGCCGCTTCCACCACAGCATCCAGCGCGGACAGCGGTAATGTGATCCGCGTTGGTGTGGTCTGCTCCATGACCGGCGGCTCCGCTATTTACGGCGAGGGTGCCCAGAACGCGGTGGATATGGCTGTGGAGGAGATCAACTCCGGCGATTCCGGCTACACGGTCGAGATCGTCAACGGCGGCAAGGTGGCTGACGATGCCAAGGACGCCAAGCAGGCCATGAACGCTTACAACAAGGTCATGGCAGATTCCCCGGCCGCTATCGTGGGCAGCTTCTTCTCTTCCGTTACACTGCCTATGGCGACCCAGGCTGCCAATGACGGAATGCTGCTGCTGGCAACCGGCGCTACCAACGTGGATGTGACCCAGAAAGGCTCCACGATCTTCCGTAACTGTTTCATTGACCCGTATCAGGGCAAGATGGCCGCCCTGTTTGTTAAGAGCAAGGGATTCAGCAAGGTAGCCGTGATTTATGCCAAGGATGATGACTATTCCAACGGCCTGAAGGACGCTTTTGTAGAAAACTGCGAGGCCAACGGCATTGAAATTACCTATACCGGCGAGTGCATGAGCACTGATACTGACTTTTCCTCCCAGGCAGCACAGGCCGTGGCTTCCGGCGCAGAGTTTTTGTATTATCCCTGCTTCCTGGATACGGTACCGCTGTTTGTAGGCGCAGCGCGCAATGCGGGCTTTACCGGTACCATCATGGGCGGCGATGCCTGGGATGGCGCGGATACCACCGGCCTGGAAGACAAGTTTGATGACTGCTACTTTACCAACCACTACTCCAGCGAGGATACCGCCCCCGCCGTTCAGAACTTTGTACAGAAGTACACCGAAAAGTACGGCACCGAAAGCCTGAACGCCTGCGCGGCCCTGTACTATGACGCCATCTACATGCTGCTGCAAGCTGCCGAGAATGGTGGCGGCACCGATACCGCAAGCCTGGTAAAAGGCATGACCGGTATGGAGTTTACCGGCGTTGGCGGCAAGATCAAGCTGGACGAAAACGGCGACGCCATCAAGAGCATTGCATTCAACACCTTTGTTGACGGCAAGGTCAAGTGGTCTGAGACGCTGGATTCCGATGGCAACCTGGTTTCCTCCGCTGAGTAAAGTTTTTTAGTTTTCCCTAAACACCCCCTCCAGAGCAAAGGCGCAATGGTGCGCGCGGCAATGCAAGCAGCCGCGCGCACTTTTTTATTTTTTTTGATTCCCCCGAATCAAACATTCACAAAAAATGATAGGAAAGGTGAATGGACCATGACTGCATCATTATTTGTTCAGGGCCTGATCAACGGCCTGAACCAGGGCGCTATTTATGCGCTGATCGCGTTGGGCTACACCATGGTTTACGGTATCATCCGCATGATCAACTTTGCCCACGGCGATTTTATCATGATCGGTGCTTACACATTGTTTTACACCATCCCGCTGATGGTCGATGCGGGAATGCCCGCCTGGATGGCCGTGATTGTGGCCGTTGCGGTGTGCGCGCTGGTTGGTGTGCTGGTTGAGATCCTGGCTTACCGCCCGGTGCGCAAGGCCGGGCCCATGTCCGCCTTGATTACCGCACTGGCCATGAGCATCTTTTTGGAAAACCTGGCCATGGTGCTGTTTGGCGCCAAGCCGCACAACGTGCAGGCTATTTTCAGCCTGCCCACCATTACGGTCGGCGGGGTATCGCTGCCGCTGAACGTGCTGCTGACCATTGGCATCGGCGTTGCGATGATGCTTTGCATGCAGCTGTTTGTAAAAAAGACCAAGCTGGGCAAGGCCATGCGCGCCGTCCCGCAGGATAAGGATGCTTCCACCCTGGTGGGCATCAACGTGAACAAGATCATCACCCTGACCTTTGCCATCGGCTCCGGTCTGGCGGCGGTGGCAGCGCTGATGTACTGCTCTACCTACCCCCGCGTTACCACCGATATGGGCTCCATGATGGGCATGAAAGCCTTCATCGCCGCAGTTCTGGGCGGCATTGGCATCATCCCCGGCGCCATGATCGGCGGCATTCTGGTCGGCCTGATTGAAATTTTTGTCAAGCTGTTTGCCCCCGGCTGGTACGAAGCCGTTACTTACGGCACATTGATCGTGATCCTGCTGGTCAAGCCCGCCGGTATCCTGGGCAAGAACACCGGCGAAAAAGTGTAAGGGAGGGAGCAGAGCAATGAGTAAAAAAATAAAAGGCTCCTATCTTTTGGACGCTGTGGGCGTGGCGCTGGTGTTTGCCCTGTTGACAGGGCTGTTCGCCGCCAATGCGTTCGGCACCTCCACCACCTATATTCAGGGCATCTGCACCACCGCCTGCTACACCATCATCATGGTCACATCGCTGAACCTGGTAGTTGGCTTTATGGGCGAGTTCTCCTTGGGGCATGCGGGGTTTGTTTCGGTCGGCGCTTATGTCTCCGCCATTGTATCCGGCGCGCTGGCAGGCAAAGGGCTTTCGGATCTGGGGCTGTTCCTGATCGCGCTGCTGGTCGGCGGCCTGGCTGCGGGCATCATGGGCGTACTGGTCGGCATCCCGGCGCTGCGCCTGCGCGGCGACTATCTCGCCATTGTCACCATGGCGTTTGCCGAAATCATCCGCGTCTGCTTCTGCAACTTTTCCATCACCGGCGGCGGTAAAACAATGAGCGGCATCCTCAAGCTGTCCACCTTCCCGCGGGTATTCTGGATCATGGTGGTCTGCGTTGCCATCATGTACCTGTTCGTCCGCAGCAAATATGGCCGCACCGTGCAGGCCATCCGTGAGGACTACATCGCGGCTTCGGCTTCCGGCATCAACGTGACCTATTACAAGGTCATGACCTTTGCCATCAGCGCATTCTTTGCCGGCATCGGCGGCGGTATTTATGCCCATTACATGACGGCAATGATCCCCACCAACTTCAACTTTAACTATTCCGCAGAGCTGTTGAGCGAAGTGATCATCGGCGGCACCGGTTCGCTGACCGGTTCCATCATCGGCGCAGCGTTCCTGAGCGCTTTACCGGAACTGATGCGTGAATTTTCTACCTACCGCATGCTGGCCTACTCGGTGGTTCTGGTGCTGGTCATGCTGTTCCGTCCCGGCGGCATCTTTGGCCGGTGGGAGTTCAGCCTGACCCGCGCGCTGGAAAAACTGACCGGCCGCGGCACGGTAAAAGCAAAAGCAGAAAAGGGGGCCTGAACCATGGCACAACCCGTTTTGAAATGCCAGCACCTTGGCATCCAGTTTGGCGGCCTGAAAGCCGTGGATGATTTTAATATGGAAATCGGCGAATCCGAGCTGGTGGGGCTGATCGGCCCCAACGGCGCAGGCAAAACCACCGTGTTCAACCTGATCACTGGTGTGTATAAGCCGACCGAAGGCTCCCTTTACCTGAATGGTGAGCGGATGAACGGCAAAAAGACCCACCAGATCGTTCATGCAGGCATTGCCAGAACTTTCCAGAATATCCGCCTGTTCAAAAAAATGACGGTGATCGAAAACGTCAAAGCTGCCATGCTGGAAGAACTGACCTACAACATGCCGCAGGCCATCTTCCGCACCAAGGCGTACTGGCAGCAGGAAGCCGCCGCCACCGCACGCGCCAAAGAGCTGCTGCAGGTGGTGCACCTTTCCGGCAAGGAGGACCTGGAGGCCGACAACCTGCCCTATGGTGAGCAGCGCCGCCTGGAGATTGCCCGCGCGCTGGCCACCAACATGAAGCTGCTGCTGCTGGACGAACCGGCCGCCGGTATGAACCCGACTGAAACGGAGGAACTGCTGGAGATTATTGATTATATCCGGAGCGAATTCAAGGTATCGGTGCTGCTGATCGAGCATGACATGAGTTTGGTCATGAAAATCTGCGAGCGAATCCAGGTGCTGGACTTTGGTACCACGATCGCTTCCGGCACACCGGCAGAGATCGCCAATGACCCCCATGTGATTGAAGCATACCTGGGCAAAGACAAAGAGGAGGAGGTCGAAGCGGATGCTTGAAGTAAAAGACCTTCATGTCAATTACGGCGCGGTACACGCGCTGAACGGCATATCGCTGCATGTGGATGACGGCGAGATCGTATCCCTGATCGGGGCAAACGGCGCGGGCAAAACCACCACCCTGCGCACCATTACCGGGCTGGAAAAAGCTGCGTCCGGCAGCGTGATGTTTGACGGGCACGACCTGCGCAAGGCGGAACCCAGCAAGATCATTACCTACAAGCTGGCCCATGTGCCGGAAGGGCGGCATATCTTCCCCCAGATGACGGTGGAAGAAAACCTGGAAATGGGCGCTTATGCCGACCCGGCCGGGATGGAAGAGACGATGAAGGATGTGTATAAGCGCTTCCCCCGTCTGGAAGAGCGCCGCCGCCAGCTGGCGGGCACACTTTCCGGCGGCGAGCAGCAGATGCTGGCCGTAGGCCGCGCCCTGATGGCAAAGCCCAAAATGATTTTGATGGATGAACCTTCGATGGGCCTTTCGCCCCTGCTGGTCAAAGAGATCTTTGCCATCATTCAGGAAGTAAACAAGCAGGGCATCACGATCCTGCTGGTGGAGCAGAACGCAAAGATGGCGCTGGCCATCTCGGACCGCGCCTATGTGCTGGAAACCGGCAACATCAGCATTGAGGGCAACGCCGCGGATCTGCTGAACGACCCGCGCGTGAAGAAAGCCTATCTGGGCCAGTAAGGAGGGGTGGAAAATGTATCCCAATTATCCGTATTTTGCAGTCGCCATTACCCGCACCTGTGGTTCGGGCGGCGGCAGCTACATTGGCAAGCAGCTGGCAAAGGCATTTGACATTGACCTGTATGACCGCAAGCTGCTGCGCCTTGCCTCAGAGGACAGCGGCATCAGCGAGGAACTGTTTGCCCACGCCGATGAGAACACCCGCAAAACCATGCTGTACCGGGTTTCGGAACGGGTGTATGACGGCAGCATCATCCCGCCGGAAAGCGGCAACTTTATCAGCGATGAAAACCTGTTCAACTACCAGGCCAAGGTGCTGCGGGAGCTGCTGAACGAGGAAAGCTATATCTGCGTGGGCCGCGCGGCGGACTTTGTTCTGCGGGATAAGCCCAACGTGCTGACCGTGTATGTGGATGCCCCCTATGACTGGCGTGTGGAGCGCGAGATGAAGCGCCAGGGCATTGGCAGCAGCCAGGCCAAGCACTATATTGACAAGCTGGACCGCTACCGTGAAAGCTATTACAAATACCACACCGGCCGCCAGTGGAAGCGGGTGGAAAATTATGACCTCTGCCTGGATTCCGCCGCCATTGGGCTGGATAACTGCGTGGAGCTGATTAAAAAAGTGATTGAACTGAAATTTGATGGGAAAGCCAAATAACGGCTGAACATAAAGGCAACCAAGATGAGAGGAGTAAGGGAAAATGGAATCCATTGCATATTATGATGGCAAAATCGGCGCACCGGAAGAATTGATGGTGCCGTTCAATGATCGCGTTCACTTTTTTGGCGATGGCTGCTACGATGCCACCGTTGGCGCGAACGGCAAGGTATACCTGCTGCAGGACCACCTGGACCGCTTTTTTACCAGCGCCAAGGCACTGGATATCAACATCCCGATGAGCAAGGCCGAGCTGGGCAGGCTGCTGACCGACCTGCTGGCCAAGGTGGACAGCAAGGTCAACTTTGTATACTGGCAGGTCACCCGCGGTGTGGAGCCCCGCAACCATGTGTATGAGGAAGGCGTGCCCGGCAAGCTGTGGGTTTCCATCCGGCCCAACACCCTGAACGACCCCGACAAGCCCATCCGCCTGAACTCTGAGGAGGACACTCGCTTTTACCACTGCAACATCAAAACGCTGAACCTGCTGCCCAGCGTTATGACCGCCCAGCGCGCCAAGCTGGCCGGCATGAGCGAGACCGTGTTCCACCGCGGGGATATTGTAACGGAATGTGCGCATTCCAACGTTTCAGTGCTGAAAGACGGGATTTTCTATTCCCACCCGAACGATGAACTGATTTTGCGCGGCATTGCCAAGACCCATATGCTGCAGGCCTGCTACCGCCTGGGCATTACCGTGATGGAAAAACCGTTCACGGTGGATTTCCTGCGCGATGCGGATGAGATCATCGTGACCTCCTCCTCCAACTTCTGCCTGCATGCCTGCGAGTTTGAGGGCAAGCCCGCCGGCGGCAAGGACCCCGCTACCCTGAAAGCCATCCAGGATGAAGTGCTGAAAGAGTTCTATGACTATACCGGCTGCGAAAGTCTGTGGGGCTGAAAAGGGGGAAAACACCATGACCCGTGACGAACTGGAAAAACGCAATGTAGGCGAAAACCTGGATGCCATCATGTGTCTGGACCCCCGCGGTTACGGGGTGTGCCGCATTTTGTACGCGGGCAGCCGGGCATATACCGGGGAGCCGACCGCTATGCACGCAGCCGAAGCGTTGTGCAAAGCTATCCACCCCGGCGATCCGGTGTATATCCTGGTCGGGTTTGTATTGCTGCCCCACAAGGTGCCGGAAATGGACGGTTCTGTCAGCGCAATTCTGCTGGCGCGGTCTCTGGTATTGGCCTTTGGGGCAAAGCCGATCATCGTCTGCCCGCAGGACAGCGTGGAAGCCTTTAAGAAATGCGGCAATGTGGTGGGTCTGCATGTGTATGAGGACCTGGATACCGCCATGGAGCTGCCGCTGAGCCTTGGCGTTGTGGCCTTTACCAAAGATAAGGCCAAAGCCCCCGCCCAGGCCAAAGCGCTGGCGGATAAGATTTTACCAGCAGCGGTAATCTCGGTGGAAGCCTGCGGCGGCAACGCCAAGGGTGTTTACCACAATGCGGTGGGCAAGGATGTGACCGCACTGGAAGCCAAAAGCGATGTGCTGTGGAACGAACTGCGCGCCCGCGGCGTGCCCAATGTGGCCATCGGCGATCTGGGCAATGAGATCGGCATGGGCACCATTGGGGAGCACATTAAAAAATATGTGCCCTTCACCGCCCCCGGCGAATGCCAGGACGGCTGCTGCGGCGGCATTCTGGCCGCAAGCAGCACCGATAACATCATCACGGCAACCTGCTCTGACTGGGGCTGCTATGCGCTGATGGCCGCGCTGGCCTACCTGAAAAAGGATATGGACATCCTGCACCGGGAGGAGATGGAAAGCGAGGTCATGCGGGTGCTTTCCCGCAATGGCATGATCGATATGACAGGCTCGCTGCTGCCGGGTGTGGATGGGTTTGATACCCGCATGAACGTTGGCATTGTCAGCATGATGCGGCAGTGCACGGCGTATGCGGTGCGGTATTCCCACAATTCGGACCACTGGTTCGGCCCGGTGCTGGCAAAGAAATTTTTTGAGCAGGCATAAAGCAGGTTGTGCTATAATAGGCACATTGGCCTTGGTCAGGAAGCAGTGAACCCAAAACGGCACGTTTAGGGACCGTAGGGGCGCACAATGTGCGCCCGCGAACCCTTAAAGCGTTTCGCAGCCCAAACGTCGGCGGGCGAGCAATGCCCGCCCCTGCGAAAACGTATCGGTTCGACATGCGGGACGATGCAAGCATCGTCCCCTACAAATGGGGTAGAGCGGTATACTCAAAACGATATGTTTGCCTTATAGAGAACGTAGGGGCGCACAATGTGCGCCCGCTAACCTAAAGGTACAGCACACTTCCTGACCAGCCCCAAAATACCGGACGCAAAGGGGATTTTTGTTATGATCCAGTTTACCCCCGTGGGGGACAGCGGCGTGCTGGCCGTCTGCGGCAGTGAGATCAGTGAACAGGTGAACGCGCAGGTTATGGCGCTGGATGCCGCTGTGCAGGCGGCGCAGCTGCCCGGCGTGGTGGAAACAGTGCCCACCTATGCGGCGCTGCTGGTCACGCTGGACCCTTTGCAGACCGATGCCGATACCCTGATCCCCGCGCTGCGCCGTCTGTGGGACGCTTTGCCCCCGGTCAGCAGCACCGCGGCCGGGCGGCTGGTGGAGGTGCCGGTGTGTTACGGCGGAGATTACGGCCCCGACCTGGCCTTTGTGGCACAGCACGCCGGGCTGACCGAACAGCAGGTCATCGACATCCACTGCGGGCGGGACTACCGCATTTTTATGCTGGGGTTTCTGCCGGGGTTCCCGTACCTGGGCGGCATGGATGAACGCATTGTCTGCCCCCGGTTGCAGACCCCGCGCACCAAGATCCCCGCGGGGGCGGTGGGCATTGGCGGCAAGCAGACGGGCATCTACCCGCTGGCTTCCCCCGGCGGGTGGCAGCTGATCGGCCGCACGCCGCTGCGCCTGTTTGACCCGGCTGGCGGCGGCAAACTGCCTTACGCGGCGGGGGACCGCATCCGGTTTGTGCCCATCAGCCCGGAAAAGTTTGAAACCATCCAGAAAGAACAGGGGGCGGCACTATGAACTTGCATGTGATAAGCCCCGGCCCGCTGACCACCGTGCAGGATGCAGGCCGCACCGGCTATGCCGCGCGGGGGTTCCGCACCTGTGGAGCGGCGGATGGTTACGCTATGCGGACCGCCAACCTGCTGGCGGGCAACCCCCAGGCAGCCGTTGCCGCCGTGCTGGAAATGACCCTGCAGGGCGGCAAGTATCAGTTTGACGGGGACGCTGTTTTTGCCCTGGCGGGGGCCGATATGCCCGCCGCGCTGGATGGCTGCCCGGTGCCCGCCTATACGCCGCTTTTGGCCCGCGCGGGGCAGGTGCTGGCAATCGGCGCGGCCCGCAGCGGGCTGCGCGGCTACCTGGCTGTGTTTGGCGGCGTGGATACCCCGCCCGTGCTGGGCAGCCGCTCCACCGACTTAAAATGCCGGATGGGCGGGCTGGATGGCCGCGCACTGAAAGCTGGGGATGTGCTGCCCATTGGGGCGGCACCCGCCATGGTGGAACAGCGCTGGCAGCAGATCTGCGCCAAAGGGGCAAACCGCCCGCTGGGCACGGCGCGCACCCCCGCAAGGCCGTGGCGCTTTTTGGGCGGGCGGAAGCTGCCGCTGTTCCGTGCGGTGCCCGGCCCCCAGACCGATGCCTTTACCGCAGTGGGGCAGGCCGCATTTGTACACGGGGTATATGCTTTGACAGCAGACTGTGACCGCATGGCCTGCAAATTGCAGGGGCCGCAGATCGAGACTGTGGATGGGTCGGACATTGTATCGGACGGCATTGTGGCGGGTTCGGTGCAGGTATCGGCCAACGGGCAGCCCATTGTGATGCTGGCTGACCACCAGACCACCGGCGGGTATGCCAAAATTGCAACCGTCATCAGCGCTGACCTTTCGGCCATGGCGCAGCTGCGCCCCGGCGAAAAGCTGGCGTTCCAATATGTGACCGCGGCGCAGGCTGTTGCAGGAGCCAGGGCGCAGGCGGCCGTGCTTGACAAAATCAGGGAGCGGATGAAATAATGGACTTTGCAGCCATGAAACCGGCCGACCTGCGCGGGCTGATCCGCAAGGGCGAACTGACCGGCCCGACCACCGGCATGTGCAACGGTTATGCCCAGGGCAACCTTGTGGTGCTGCCCAAGGCGCTGGCGTGGGACTTTTTGCTGTTCTGCCAGCGCAACCCCAAAGCCTGCCCGCTGCTGGAAGTGGCGGACGCAGGCGAGCGAACCTTTGCCCAATTTGGCAAAGGCAGCGATATTGCTACCGATATCCCGCGCTACCGGGTGTACGAACACGGCGAGCTGACCGGGGAATACACCGATGTGAGCAAATTCTTTGAGGAGAGGAACGACCTGGTCAGCTTTTTGATCGGGTGCAGCTTCTCCTTTGAATCTGAACTGCTGGAAGCGGGCATCCCGGTGCGCCAGATCGAAGAGGGCGTGAATGTGCCGATGTACAACACCAACATTCCCTGTACCCCGGCGGGGGTGTTCAGCGGAAACATGGTGGTCAGCATGCGGCCCATCCCGTACCGGCAGGTCCCGGCGGCAGCTGCCATTACAGCGGGCATGCCCCGCGTGCACGGTATGCCGGTGCAAATCGGTGAGCCGGAAGCCATCGGCATCCATGATTTGGCTCACCCGGATTACGGCGATGCCGTGACCATCAACCCCGGCGAAACACCGGTGTTCTGGCCCTGCGGCGTGACCCCGCAGAACGTTGTGATGCACTCCAAGCCGGAGTTCTGCATCACCCATGCGCCGGGGCACATGTTTGTGACCGACGTAAAAAATGTGGAGCTGAAATATTAAGAGCAGATAGTAAAAACCGCAGGGGCGCACACTGTGCGCCCCTGCGGGGCAGAAGCATTGCCTTATGCCTGAAAGTGGAGGATTGAGCCATGCCGTATATTGATTTGAACTGTGACCTGGGCGAAAGCTTTGGCGCGTATACCATCGGAATGGATGAAAAGGTGATCCCGTTTATCACATCGGCCAATGTGGCCTGTGGCTTCCATGCAGGCGATCCGCTGGTGATGCAGCGCACCGTGGCGCTGTGCAAACAGAGCGGCGCGGCGGTGGGGGCGCACCCCGGTTTTCCTGATCTGCAGGGCTTTGGCCGCCGCCAGATGAAGCTGACCCCGGCGGAAGCCAAGGCCTGTGTGCAGTATCAGATCGGTGCGCTGAAAGCGTTCTGCGATGCCGCCGGTGTGCCGCTGCACCATGTAAAGCCCCACGGCGCTTTGTACAACATGGCGGGCAAGGACCGCGCGCTGGCGGATGCCATCTGCGCCGCGGTGAAGGAAAGCGCCCCCGGCGCAGTGCTGCTGGCGCTTTCCGGCAGCGAGATGGTCAAGGCGGCCCAGGCCATCGGCCTGCCGGTTGCCAACGAGGTGTTTGCCGACCGCGGCTACCGCCCGGATGGCAGCCTTGTGCCCCGCGGAACCCCCGGCGCCATGATTGAGGATGAGGACGAAGCCATTGCCCGTGTGATCCGCATGGTAACCGAGGGCAAAGTGACCGTCAACGACGGTACGGACATTGCCATCCAGGCGGATTCCGTCTGCGTACACGGCGACGGCCCCAAGGCTCTGGCCTTTGTAGAAAAGATCGGCGCGGCCCTGCAGGCAGCCGGGGTGGAATTGAAGGCGTTTTGAGAAAATGAGCAGGGGCACCGTTCAGCAAATGCCGTTTTCCTCTGTAGGGACCGTAAGGGCGCACAGTGTGCGCCCGCAGGTGTGCGCCGGGTGATGAAGTGAAATACCCGGCAAAGCCCGTCATGCGGGACGATGCAGGTGTCGTTCCCTGCAAATTTTTAGCCTGGCAGCGGGAAACCGCCCCTCAGGCCGCTTCGCGTCCAGCTCCCCTCCAGGGGAGCCATCGCATACCTAAAGTAAGATATTGGCTCCCCTGGAGGGGAGCTCCGGCGAAAGCCGGTGAGGGGTGGCTCCCTGCCGCCAAAATTAAGGCAACACCGCACAATTCCCGCCTTGCGGCTTAAGCACCGCTCCGGCAGCTGCGGCACGGCATCTGCGTTGCCAAAATGCTCGATAAGACATCCAGTATTATCTGCGCTTTTGGCTTGGCATCTGCCGCACCTCGCTCGCCGTATCGGCACTTAGAATTATGCGGTATTGCCTTAAAATTGCGGATAATAAAAACAAAAAGGCGCGTGCCAGCCCATGGGGGCAAGGCACGCGCCTTTTTCTATGCTTATCCCCGCACGCGGAAGCTGCGCTCGGCAGGGTCCGGGGGGATGGATTTGCAGGTAAAGGTTTCAATGTGGATCCAATGGCTGGTGCCGGTAATGGTGGGCACCAGGCGATCCAGCTGGGCAGCGGAACCCTGGGCTTCTAGGTCCACTGTGCCGTCCCAGTTGTTTTCCACCCAGCCGGTCAGATCCAGCAGCTGGGCGGCATACTGCGCACGGTAGCGGAAGCCAACCCCCTGCACGCTGCCGGTAAAATGCCAGTGGCGGCGTTCCACGGCGGCGCTCATTCTGCGGGCTCCTTCTGCGGTTCGCTCTGGCTGGCGGGTTTTGGGTCAAAGCTGTTCAGCCGGGCCGTGCCGGACAGCAGCCACGCCACAAACAGCGTCATAAGAATGACGGAATCGATCGGGTGCAGCACAAAGTTCAGCGGGTAAAGCACACCGGCGGCCAGCAGCGGCAGCAGCGCGCTGTAAACCAGCGCCATGCGGGTGTTCTGGGCAATGCGGGCATCCACCGCGCGGGAAATGCGCACCGCGGCAGCGGCATCGGCCAAATCGTCCCGAAGCAGCATCACATCGGCGGCGGGCAGCGGCTCGGCTCCCATGCCAATGCCGACATCGGCACAGGCCAGTGCCGCGGCGGCAGAAGTACTGCCTATCATGGCGGCAGGGCCGTTTGTTTGCAGGCGGCGCAGTTCGGCTTCCAGCTCTGCGGGGGCAAGGCCGGATACCACGTGGGCGTCATCCAGCCCAACCTGAGCGGCAACGCGGTCTGCATTGGTGCGGCTGTCGCCTGTCAACAGGATCACATCCAGCCCAAGGGCTTTCAGCGCGTCAAGGGCGGCTTTGCTGGCGGGCTTTACGGCATCGGCAACGCCGATCAAACCGGCTGCGTGGCCGTCGAGCGAAAAGTAAAGCGGGGCAATGCCGTCAGCGGCCAGCTGCTCGCCAGCCTGCTGCAAATCGGGGGTCAGCTCGCACTGGGCGACAATAAACTCTGCGCTGCCGCCTGCCATCACCTTGCCGGCCATTTTGCCGGTCAGGCCCTGGCCGTCCAGAATGGTAATGTCCTTAACGGCGCTCAGCTTGATGTTCTCCGCAGCGGCTTTGCGCATCACGGCGCGGGCCAGTGGGTCCTGGCTCTGGCTTTCCAGCCCGGCAGCCATGCCAAGCAGGAACTTGGCGGGCACGCTGCGGGTGCCCACAATGGTGACCACTTCCGGCTCGCCGTTGGTGATTGTTCCGGCTTTATCCAGCACGGCGGTGTGCAGGGTACCGATGGACTGCAGGCTGGCGGCTGTTTTGAACACGATGCCGTGCTTGGCACCCACGCTGGCACCGGACATGATGGCAGCCGAAGCTGCCAGCGCCAGCACACAGGGACTGCTGACAGCCAGCACGCTGATGGCGCGGGCCAGCGCAAAAGCAAAGCTCTGCCCCAGCAGCAGCCAGATGATGAGCACCACGCAGGCAACGCCGATAACGGCGGGCACAAACACGCTGCGTACCTTATCGGCCAGGGAACTCAACGGCACCTTGGCAGCGGCAGTGGTCTGCACGGTATGTACCAGCTGGGCGGCGGTGGAATCTGGCCCGATGCGGGTGGCACGGCAGATCAGGGCGCCGCCCTGGTTGGCGGTGGCGGTGTAAACAGTGCTGCCTTTGTGTTTGGCCACGGGGGCGGCGGCACCGGTCAGGGCAGATTCATCCACCGTGGTTTCGCCCTCAATGACAACGCCATCTACCGGCATCACATCGCCGGGACGAATCAGGAAGATATCGCCCACCGCGACTTCATTCAGCGGCACGGTGTACTGCTGGCGGCTGCGCAGCACGCAGGCGGTTTCGGGAAGGCGCTCTGCCAGACTGTGCAGAGGGGCCATGGCTTGTGCCTTAAACCGTACTTCCAGCAGCTGGCAGGCTGCGGCAAAGATCAAAATAGCGGCGGCAGAGGGCAGGAACAGCTCCTGCGGGGCATCCTGTGTAAAAATGGCGATTATGCCGTAAACCAGCGCCGCCCCGGAACTGAGCGCCACCAGCGTATCCGGCCCGGGGGCGCGGATGCTCTTGCAGCCGTTGATAAAATAGGAACGGTTCAGCCAGCAGACCGGCACGGTGAGCACCAGCTGCACAATGCCGCACCACATGGCGTTATCACCGGTCAGGAACGGCGGCAGTGGCAACCCGAAAGCAGCGCCAAGGCCAAGGTAAAAAAGCGGAATCAGCAGGCAGGCACTGATGACCAGCCGCCGCTTGATCTGGGGAACAGCGCTGCCCGGCATGGCGGCAGCGGCCCCGGTAGGTTCAAAATTTTGCATTGGAACACTCCCGTATCAAATAAGAGTTGCAAGCGTCAGGAGATGTTGGTGGAAGAAAGCCGATGATTGGGCCGGGGTGCCTGACGGCACACCCCTACCATTAAAACAGACCTTCCGGCAGAATAATGTCGTTTTGCGGCACGCGCTGCCAGCTGAAGCCGTCGGCCAGCTCGGCAGGGGTGCGGGGGTCCGGGGCGTTTTGCAGCCCGCAGGCATAGGCCAAACGGCCAATGATCTGCTCCGGCGTATAGCGCGCCTGTAAATGCTCCAGGCTTTCGTCCCCATCCCGTTTGGAAAGCCGCCGCCCATCCACGGCCAGCAGCAGCGGCATGTGATAAAATTCCGGCGCGGGCAGGCCCAGTTCCCGGTAGAGCCACAGCTGGCGCGGCGTGCTGGACAAAAGGTCTGCCCCGCGCACTACCTGGGTAACGCCCATCAGGGCATCATCCACCACCACGGCCAGCTGGTAGGCAAACACACCGTCCGCCCGCCGCAGGTAAAAATCCCCGCAGTCCTGCGCCAGATTCTCAGCATAGGGGCCCATGTGGCCGTCCACAAAGGAAATGGTTTCGTCCGGCACCATCACCCGCCAGGCTGGCTTGCGCCTGGCGGTGCGCAGAACGATCTCTTCCGGCGTCAGGTTCCGGCAGGTCCCGGCGTATACCACCTTCCCATCGGAGCGGTGGGGGGCATCGGCGGCGTGCAGCTGGCTGCGGCTGCAAAAGCAGGGGTAAACCAGCCCTTTGCGCACCAGCTTTTGGTAATATTCTTCATAGATAGCGCTGCGCTCGCTCTGGTAATAGGGGCCGCGAGGGCCGCCCTTGCTGCCGCCTTCATCTGCAGCAAGGCCGAGCCAGGCAAGGTCGGCTTCCAGCAGATCAGCAAATTCGCGCGGGCAGCGCACGGCATCCAGATCCTCAATGCGCAGCACAACCTTGCCGCCGCTGCTTTTGGCCGAAAGCCACGCCAGCAGGCAGCAGCACAGGTTGCCCAGGTGCATCCGCCCGCTGGGGCTTGGCGCATAGCGCCCGACTGTGCTGCTCATTCCAGCGTATAGCGGGCATCGCCCAGGCTGCGCAGGTGGACGCGGTAGAACCCGGCAACGGCCCGCACCATGGCGTCAGCATCGGCCACCGCGGCGGTTTCCACCGCACTGTGCATGGCCAGCTGGGCCAGGCCAATATCTACCATGGGAACTGGCACGGTATGGCTTTGCAGGTTGCCCAGCGTGCTGCCGCCCGGCAGGTCGGCACGGTTGGCAAACACCTGCACAGGAACGTTGTTCTTGCGGCAGATCTCCTTAAAAATCGCGCCGGTCAGGCCGCTGGTGGTGTATTTCTGGCTGGCATTGACTTTGACCACAACACCCTTGCCCAAAATGACCTTGTTGCAGGGGTCAGCCTTATCAGCAAAATTGGGGTGAACGGCGTGGGCATTATCGGCGCTGAGCACAAAGCTGTTGGCAAATGCCTGGGCCTGTGCCTGGGCACTGTGGGGGATCGCATTCAGGATGCGGTCGAGCACATCGCGCAAAAAGCTGCTGTCTGCGCCCTGGCGGGTGCTGCTGCCCACTTCTTCGTTATCAAACATTGCCCAGACCGGGGCGCAAGCGCTGTCGGTCTCAGGGGCGGCGTCCAAAAAGCCGTACAGGGTGGTGGCGGCGCACTCCAGGTCGTCAATGCGGGGGGCCATGAACAGCTCGCCGTCCGGCCCAATGCGGGTGGGTGCCTGGCGGGTGTAAAGCGAAAGGTCAAAGTCCACAATGTCCTCTTCTTTCACACCGGCGGCCTCAGCCAGCAGGGCGGGGAAGGGCTTGGAACCCTCCAGCCCGTATAGGGGCTGCATGTCCACCTGGGGGTTAAAGGCGTGGCCGCTGTTCAGCGTGCGGTCCATGTGGATGGCCAGCGATGGGATGACCAGCAGATCACGGTCCAGGTCCACCAGACGGCTTTCCAGCGTACCGGCGGCTTCATCCCGCACCAGCACACGCCCGGCGGCGGAGAGCGGACGGTCCAGCCAGGTGGACATAATCATTCCGCCGTAGCCTTCCACGTTCAGCTTGATGCAGCCCGCAGCGTTCACGTTGGTGTTCTTGATGCGCCAGGTGGGGGAGTCGGAATGGCTGGCAGCAATGCGCCAGCCGCCAATGGCGTGGGCAGGCACCCGCCAGGCAATGATGGAACTTTCGTTGCGGGTCACATAATAACCGTGTTCCGGTTCCAAATTCCAGTATTCGGCTTCCTCCAGGCGGGTGTAACCGGCGGCATCCAGCAGCTGGGCTGCAGTGTGTACCGCGTGGAACGGCGACACTGACCGGTGCAGAAAATCAAAAAGCTGTTCAATTTGCATGGGATAGAACCATCCTTTTATGTTTAGGCAACATCGCACAATTCCCGCCTTACGGCTTAAGCACCGCTCCGGCGGCTGCGGCACGGCATCTGCGTTGCCAAAATGCTCGATAAGACATCCAGTATTATCTGCGCTTTTGGCTTAGCATCTGCCGCACCTCGCTCGCCGTATCGGCACTTAGAATTATGCGGTATTGCCTTTATATGATGAAATCTGTATGGTTGTTGGCGCGTGGGACAAAAGAATCCCACCCCACTTTATTTTACACCGCACAAGCGATTGATTCAACCGCAGTTTGGGCAATCCAATGCGAGTGTATGGTATATGCTGCCTTCAAGATCTTTCCAGGCAAAGCCGGAATCGGTCAGCATCATATAGGAATGGGCGCTGTTTTCCTTCGGGATGGCAACGGAACCAGGGTTCAGATACAAATTGCCGCTGCCAAATTCCTGCCAGGCGGGCACATGGGTGTGGCCGTGCAGCAAAATATCCCCCTTGGCAAGCGGCGGCGGGCAGGCCGTGTTGTAATGGTGGCCGTGGGTGGCAAACACTGTGCGGGAACCGGCATACAGCAGGGCATAGTCGGCCAAAATCGGGAAGCCCAGCACCATCTGGTCCACCTCGGTATCGCAGTTGCCGCGCACGCACAGCAGCCGCTCCCGCAGGGGATTCAGCATGGCAATTACCTCTTTGGGGGCATAGCCCTCCGGCAGGTCGTTGCGGGGACCGTGGTATAGAATATCCCCCAGCAGCAACAGCTTGTCCGGCTGCTCGCGCTCCATGGCGGCAAGCAGCTGCCTGCAATAAAAAGCCGAACCGTGCAGGTCGGATGCAATCATCAGTTTCATGGCAGTTCCTCCGGCGGTGGGCTTGACGCAGCACACTGCCTTATACTATAATAATATCAATCGACCGGCAGGAAACCGGCCTTGCGGCGCAGAAGCGCCCAACATCCTGGTGCATGCTGCACCGTATGGTAGATGACAACTTGATATTGCTTTGATGATAGATATGCAGAAGGTATCGTGTTCCCCAGCAGGGGGACGGGATATTTTCTGCATTTTGTTTTTGTGGATTTTTATGCGGTTTTCCGATACGCTTTAGTTCCGGCAGCCGTCCAGCACGGCCGCGGCGGCCTGCTCCACCAGGGTGCCGATGGGGGCGCTCACCCCAACCACCAGGGTATCGCACCGGTTGGCGGGGATCAGGATGCGGCGGGCATCGCTTTGGGCTACGGCCTGCGCCATGGCGGGGGTGATTTCGCCCAGCAGGGCGTCGGCCATCACAATGCCGATGGGCCCCAAAATGACATCCGCCCGGCGGCAGCCCACCACCACGGCGTTCTCGCCGGTGGCAGCGCGGTCAGCCCCGGCTTTCAGCATGGCGGAAGTGGCCGCGCTGTTGGTGCCGATGGCCGTTACCACCGCCTGCGGAACGGCCTTTTTAACGGCGGCAACCAGCTGGCGGCCCAGCCCGCCGCCCTGTCCGTCAATCACAAGAATTTCCATAAAAGAAAACCTCTTTCTTTAGGGCAACACCGCACAATTCCCGCCTTGCGGCTTAAGCACCGCTCCGGCAGCTGCGGCACGGCATCTGCGTTGCCAAAATGCTCGATAATGTCGGGTTGCGGTACCCGCATCGTGCTTCGGGGTCAAAAGCCCCTCGCACTCTGCGACCGCTGCCCCTGCTTCGGTTCGCTGTTTCCGCCACTGGCGGCGCTCACCTTTGCAGCATCCGGGATTATCTGCGCTTTTGGCTTGGCATCTGCCGCACCTCGCTCGCCGTATCGGCACTTAGAATTATGCGGTATTGCCTTATCTCTGTTTTACCATCATCGTATCATGGTGTTCTGCTGCTGTCAAACTGTGGAATCAAATAAAAAAATAGAATGTGAGGAGTTTGAATCATGAAAACATCCACCCGTAAGCTGACCCTTTCCGCTCTGTTTTTGGCCCTGGGCCTGGTGCTGCCGCTTATCACCGGGCAGATCCCGCAGATCGGCAAAATGCTGCTGCCGATGCACATTCCCGTGCTGCTGTGCGGCATGGTATGCGGCTGGCCGTATGGCCTGGCCGTTGGCGCGGTAATGCCGCTGCTGCGCGGGCTGCTGTTTGGCATGCCGGTGCTGTACCCCACCGGCATTGGCATGGCGTTTGAGCTGGCTGCCTATGGCGCGGTGATCGGCCTGCTGTATGCCAAGCTGAACAAGCGCGGCGTGGCGGGCGTTTATATGGCGCTGGTGCCCGCCATGCTGGCCGGGCGCGCTGTGTGGGGCGTGGCCCAAACCGTGCTGCTGGGCCTTGGCGGCAATGGCTTTACCATGCAGATGTTCATTGCCGGTGCATTTGCCACCGCGCTGCCGGGCATTGTGTTGCAGCTGGTGCTGATCCCCGTGGTGATGGTGGGGCTGGAACACGCCGGTGTGCTGCGTGATACGGTGTAAACAAAAGAATAATACAAAATGTATAATTTCCGCGGCTGGTAAAATTTTTACCTGCCGCGGCTTTTTTTGCGGCCAAGTATCTGCTATAATAAAGGCTGTGTAAATGTTTGATAAATAACGAACACTTCCTGAAACTGACTTTGAGGAAGAAGGTGCTGTTATGAATACAGCGAAAGAACTGTATGACCGTTGGCTGGCCCAGCCGGAACTGGATACCGCTGTGGCGGAAGAACTGCACGGTATTGCCGGGGATGATGCCGCTATCACGGACCGTTTTTACCGTGACTTGGAATTTGGCACCGGCGGCCTGCGCGGTGTGCTGGGGGCGGGCACCAACCGCATGAACCTGTACACGGTGCGCAAGGCCACCCAGGGCCTGGCCGATTACCTGAACGCGACCGACCTGCCCAAAAAGATCGCCATTGCGCATGACAGCCGCAATAACGGCGAACTGTTCACCCGCGAAGCTGCCCGCGTGCTGGCGGCAAACGGCATTACCGCCTGCGTGTACCCGCGGCTGGAGCCCACGCCCGCACTTTCCTGGGCGGTGCGCTATCTGGGCTGCGGGGCAGGCGTCTGCATTACAGCCAGCCACAACCCGGCCAAGTACAACGGCTATAAAGTGTATGGCACCGATGGCTGCCAGATCACGCTGGAAGTGGCAGATAAAATTCTGGCCGCAATCGAAAAAGTGGACTGCTTTGACGGCGTAAAGCTGGTGGATTATGAAGCCGGTGTGCAGGCAGGCCGCATTGTGAGCATTGACGACAAATGCCTGGATGATTTTGTACAGGCTGTATATGACCAACGCGTTGGCGATGGCACCGGCATTGAGCAGCTCAAGCTGGTGTACACCCCGCTGAACGGCACCGGCCTGGAGTGCGTAAAAAAACTGCTGGCCAAGCTGGGTGTGACCCATGTGACGGTGGTGCCGGAGCAGGAAACACCGGATGGGAACTTCCCCACCTGCCCGTATCCCAACCCGGAAATCCGCGAAGCCATGCAGAAGGGCCTGGAACTGTGCGATAAAGTACACCCGGATCTACTGCTTGGTACCGACCCCGACTGTGATCGCTGCGGCACCGCTGTGCCGGACGGCAAGGGCGGCTACCGGCTGATCACCGGCAACGAGATGGGCATTATCCTGCTGGATTATATCTGCCGCACACGCCTGGCCCGCGGCACCATGCCCAAGGATCCCGTGGCCGTGACCACCATTGTTTCCACCGATATGGCAACGCCGGTTGCCAAAAAGTACGGCGTGGAGCTGCGCCGCACCCTGACGGGCTTTAAGTTCATCGGCGAGCAGATCGGCAAGCTGGAAGCAGAGGGCCATGTGGAACGCTATATCTTTGGCTTTGAGGAGAGCTATGGTTACCTGTCCGGCGGACATGTGCGGGATAAGGATGCCGTGAACGCCACATTGCTGGTGTGTGAAGCCGCCGCCTGGTATGCCCAGCAGGGCATGACGCTGCTGGATGCCATTGAAGCGCTGTACAAAGAGTTTGGCTATTACCGCAACGCTCTGTGTAGCTTTGCCTTTGAGGGCGAAACCGGCATGTACACCATGCAGAACCTGATGAAGACTCTGCGCGCCGACCCGCCCAAAGAGATTGCGGGCTATGCGGTGGAGCGTGTTGCGGATTATGATACCGATGGCACCGGCCTGCCCCGCGCCAACGTGCTGGAATACCACCTGGCGGGCGGCCACAAGCTGATGGTGCGCCCCTCCGGCACCGAGCCGAAAATCAAAGTGTATCTGTCCGCCGTGGGCAAGAGCGAAGCGGAAGCCGATGCGGTAAACGCGGAGCTGGCGAAGGCGGCGGAAATGCTCATGAAGTGAGTTGGAAGTTAGGAGTTGGAAGGAAAAATTAGAAATCAGGAATGAGTAATTAGGGCAACACCGCACAATTCCCGCCGGAGCGGTGCTTAAGCCGTCAGGCGGGAATTGTGCGGTGTTGCCCTAAATACAATTTCTAATGCGGTTTTCGCGATTTCTGATTTCTCTATGAATTTTTGACTTCTTGATGCTTTTACTTTTTCAGATACACCCTAGGATACACAAAATAGATTGATAAAATATCTCAGCCACAGAGGTGACAAAATGGAATTCCCGAAAGACTTTTTGTGGGGTGCGGCATCGGCAGCGGCACAGGTGGAAGGCGCCTGGAATGAAGATGGCCGCGGACCGAGCATCTGGGATATGCTGTACCCCGGCCACACCAAATATAACGAGGGCCCTTTGCAGGCGTGTGACCACTACCACCGCTACCGTGAAGATGTGGTCCTGATGAAAAAGATGGGGCTGAAAAGCTACCGCTTCTCGGTCAGCTGGTCCCGCATCCTGCCCGATGGCACGGAAAAAATCAACCAGAAAGGCATTGAGTTCTATCAAAGCCTTGTGCGGGAGCTGAAAGCCGCGGGCATTGAGCCGATGGTAACGCTGTACCATTGGGATTTGCCGTATGCGCTGTATTTGCAGGGCGGATGGAAAAACCCGCAGATCCCGGATTGGTTTGCAGCGTACACCAAAATTGTGGTGGAAGCCCTGTCTGACCAGGTACAGTATTGGATGACCCTGAACGAGCCGCAGTGCTTTGTGGGCATCGGCCATCTGCAGGGGCGGCATGCGCCGTTCCTTGATGAACCGGCCAGCCTGCGCCCCGTGACCCGCCATGTACTTTTGGCCCATGCCAAAGCGGTACAGACCATCCGCCAGTATGCAAAGCTGCCGCCTAAGGTGGGGTATGCTCCCACCGGACCGGTGTTTTCGCCCTGCGGGGACGAAAGCGAAGCCGCCATCGCCGAAGCTTACCGCCGGACGATGGAGGTGGAAGGCTGCTATTCCATCAGCTGGTGGTGCGACCCCGTTCTGCTGGGCAGGGTGCCGGAACCGATGGCCAAAGCCCTGGGGGCGGATGTGTTCACCCCGCAGGAACTGGAGCTGCTGCACCAGCCGCTGGATTACCTGGGCTTTAACGTCTACAATGCCTGCGCGGCCCAGCAGCCGGGCAGCGAGTATACCGCCAACACCTGGCAGGGCAGCCCGCGCACTGCGATGGAATGGCCCATCACGCCGGACTGCATCTATTGGGCCATCCGCTTTTTGAACCAGCGGTATGGCCGGCCCATCCTGATTACCGAGAACGGCATGGCCAACACAGATTTTGTGATGCTGGACGGTAAAGTGCACGACCCGCAGCGCATTGATTATGTGCACCGCCACCTGCTGGCCGCCCGCCGTGCCTTGCAGGAGGGCTACCCGCTGATCGGTTATACCTACTGGTCGATCATGGATAACTATGAGTGGGCCGAAGGCTACAGCAAGCGCTTTGGGCTGATTTATGTGGACTACCGCACCATGGAACGCATCCCCAAGGATTCCGCTGCGTGGTACGCCCATGTGATCGCCACAAACGGCAGCGAGCTGTAAAATGCAAAACATATGTCAGGGGGGAAGCTCTGCGCAGGGCTTCCCCTTGACTTTTTGTATGCTGCGCTTTATAATTTGAAAAGACTACCGATTTGATAGGTTGGGCGGGCGCGAACCCGCCCATTTGTTTGTTAATTTACAAAACCGTGGGGGAGCAGGCAGTATGCTGAATCAGTTTTCAAGAACGCAGTTGTTGTTTGGCAAGGAGGCAATGGAGCGCCTGTACAACGCCCGTGTGGCCGTGTTTGGCGTTGGCGGTGTTGGAGGCTATACGGTGGAAGCACTGGCACGCAGCGGCATTGGCACGCTGGACCTGATTGATGACGACAAGGTCTGCCTGACCAACCTGAACCGCCAGATCCTGGCCACCCGCAAAACGGTGGGCAAATACAAGGTGGATGTGGCGGAAGAGCGCATCCATGATATCAACCCGGACGCCGTGGTGAACACCTACAAGACGTTCTACATGCCAGACACCGCCGACCAGTTCGATTTCAGCCAGTACGACTATGTGGTCGATGCCATCGACACGGTAAAGGGCAAGCTGGAACTGGTCATGCAGGCGCAGGCAACGGGCACGCCCATCATCAGCTGCATGGGCGCGGGCAACAAGCTGGATGCTTCCGCCCTGGAGGTTGCGGATATTTACGATACCTCCGTCTGCCCGCTGGCCCGCGTAATGCGCGCCGAGCTGCGCAAGCGCGGGGTCAAGCACCTGAAGGTGGTATACTCCAAAGAGCCTGCACTGACCCCCATTGAAGATATGACCATCAGCTGCCGCACTCATTGCATCTGCCCGCCCAACACGGCCCGCAAATGTACCCAGCGCCGCCAGGTTCCCGGCAGCAACGCCTTTGTGCCCGCCGCCGCGGGGCTGATCATTGCGGGTGAGGTTGTGCGCGATATTGCCAACGGCGAACCGCAGAAAAAATAAGGGCAACACCGTATAATTCTAAGTGCCGATACGGCGAGCGAGGTGCGGCAGATGCCAAGCCAAAAGCGCAGATAATACTGGATGCTGCAAAGGTGAGCGCCGCCAGTGGCGGAAACAGCGAACCGAAGCAGGGGCAGCGGTCGCAGAGTGCGAGGGGCTTTTGCCCCCCGAAGCACGATGCGGGTACCGCAACCCGACATTATCGAGCATTTTGGCAACGCAGATGCCGTGCCGCAGCTGCCGGAGCGGTGCTTAAGCCGCAAGGCGGGAATTGTGCGGTGTTGCCATAAGCAGCACAACACCTATCGAAAACGTCAGGAAAACAAAGATGCTCCGTAAGGGTGAACAGTGTTCACCAACGGACGTTTGCCATGTGCATGACATAAATATGCGTTGCTATGTCAAGGCGTGGGGCGCACAATGTGCGCCCCTATGCTCCCAACAGAATTTTTAATACACGAAAAATTTCGGGAGAGATTCCGGGCGGCGGCCATACGCCTATGCTTGGAACGGCTGTACTGCGCGGCAAGCCTGCCAAATCTGGCAGGCTTTTTTTGTGCTGTTTGCAGATTGACAAATGTACAACAAACACATATGCTGTTATTAGTGCGCAATGCCTGCGCAACATGGGAAAAGGAGGGTGCTGAATGGCGGGTAAGCGTGATGAAGTGACCATCGCGGAAGTGGCGGAGGCATTGAATATATCAAAAACAACGGTATCACGCGCAATATCCGGCAAGGGCCGCGTGAGCGAGGCTACCCGCGCGCGTGTGTTCGATTATATCGGCAAGGGCCGCCAGGATGCAACTGCGCCGCTGCGCACTGCGCAGCAGGGCCCAACCAACAACCTTGCGCTGGTGATCCCCAAGCATTTTATGCGGCTGGACTTGCCGTTCCTGCGCAAGTGCATGGGCGGTGTGTGGAACATGGCAGCCCAGCGCGGGTATGACCTGCTGCTGTGCTATGCGGGAGAAACCGATGTTGGCCAGCTGGAACGCCAGCTGGAATCCCACAAGGTGGATGGCGTGATTTTGTCCCGTACGATGCTGCACGATGAATGTGTGCAGACTTTGCAGCGCCACAATGTGCCTTTTGTGGCCATTGGCCGCGTGGATGACGATAAGGTGCCCCAGGTGGATAACGACCAGGTAGGAGCGTCTGCCGAGATGACCCGCCTGCTGCTGCAGCTGGGCATGCGCCGCATTGCCTATATGGGCGGCTGCACCGACTATACCGTCAACGCGGACCGGCTGCGCGGCTACCTGCGCGGATTTTCCGACTGTGGGGTGCAGGTGGACCAGAAATTGATTTGGACGGGCATTGAAACCAGCGAACAGCGGATCGATGCATTGGAAGGTGCGCTGGAGCAAAAGCCCGAATGCCTGCTCTGCGCGGACGACAGCATGGCGGTCGCGGTGCTGCAGGAGCTGCGCGCCCGGCACATCAAGGTACCGGAACAGGTGAAACTGGCCAGCTTTTATGATAGTGAGCTGTTGACCAGCTCAACCCCGCAGATCTCGGCCGCTCAGTTTGACGGCGAGCGCCTGGGCGCCACGGCATGCCGGATGCTGCTGGATATTTTGGCGGGCAAGCAAATCGCATTGCGCCAGATGCAGGGATATCAGGTGATTTTGCGCGAGTCCACAAAATAGACAATATTACCAATATTGTAAAATATGATGATTGATACAGCCTTTCCTGCGCGCACAGCATGTGCACCGGGAAAGGCTGATTGTTGTTAAAAAGCCTGTACTAAAGTTGCGCAGCGTTGCGTATACAAAATTCGACATTGTTACAAAAGTGTAACAGACTGTGAAAAATGCACAAGAAAATATGGTAAAACATGTTGGTTATGAACATTGACACTGAAAATAGAATCGTGTATTCTTAAGTCGTGAAACAAAGTTGCGCAACGATAATGCGCAACCTTGAGAAGCTTGTGATATAGCAGATGAAGGAGAATGATTATGAAAAAGCAACTCGCACTTGCAACAGCTGCCTTGATGGCACTGTCCCTGGCAGCATGCGGCAACACCGCAACTGCCTCTTCCGCTGCAGAGTCTACCAGCACTGCAGCTTCCAGCGAAGCCGCCTCCACCGACAGCACCGCAGCTGACGATGGTGACGTTCTGCAGCAGGCTGCAGCCGCTGCTTTCGCCAACGACGTTACCCTGACCATGTGGGGCGCCGAGGAAGACCAGGAACTGCTGCGCACCATCGCTGATAACTTTATCAAAGAATACGGCAATTACGGCGGCAAGATCACCATCAACCTGGGCGCTCAGTCCGAAAAGGAGGCTAAGGATACCGTCCTGACCGACCCCACCGCCGCTGCTGACGTTTACGCATTTGCTGATGACCAGCTGAACGAGCTGGTTCAGGCAGGTGCCCTGCAGGAAGTTCAGCTGAACGCTGACGACATCAAGAGCCGCAACACTGCAGCTTCTGTTGACGCTGCAACCCTGAACGGCAAGCTGTATGCTTACCCCCTGACCGCTGATAACGGATACTTCATGTTCTATGATAAGTCCTTCTTCACCGAGGATGACGTCAAGAGCCTTGACACGATGCTGGAGAAGGCAGCCGACGCAGGCAAGAAAGTCTCGATGGACGTTGCTAACGGCTGGTACCTGTACAGCTTCTATGCTGGCGCTGGCCTGAACCTGAGCCTGGCTGATGACGGCGTGAACACTGTCTGCAACTGGAACGAAGCACCGGGTGCTGATGTTACCCAGGCTGTCATTGATATCTGCAAGAACCCCGGCTTCATTGCCCTGAAGGACGAAGAGTTCACCGGCAAGCTGAAGGACGGCACCCTGGTTGCCGGCGTTAACGGTACCTGGCGTGCAAACGACGCTGCTGAAGTTTGGGGCGACAACTACGCCGCCTGCAAGCTGCCCACCTACACCCTGAACGGTGAGCAGGTCCAGATGGCTTCCTTCTCCGGCTTCAAACTGATCGGTGTCAACCCCCACAGCTCTAACGTTGGTGCTGCCATGCTGCTGGCTGATTACGTTACCAACGAAGAGAACGAGACCCTCCGCTTCCAGCAGCGTGCACAGGGCCCCTCCAACACCAATGCTCTGGCAGCCGCTTCTTCTCCGGCTCTGACCGCTGTTGTTGCTCAGTCTGAGTACGCTAACCTGCAGCGCGTCGGCGGCAACTACTGGGCTTCTGCTGAAACCCTCGGCCAGATCTGTGTCAACGGCAACCCCGATGGCAAGGATACCCAGACCCTGATTGAAGATGCTGTTGCTGGCATCACCGCACCGGTTACCCAGTAATTGTTAAGACGAAAAAAGCTGCATTGATACACTAAAACAACGGCCCACAAACGGTCCGGAACGGTTGCCGGGCACGTGTGGGCCGCTTGGCGTAACCGCGTTGGAAAGGAGAGATTCCTGTGGCAAAATCCGCTGCTGCGGCCCTGCACACGGAACCAAAGGAACCCAATTTTTTGCAGAAATTTGGTCATGACTTTGTGCACGGCGATATCTTTACCAAACTATCCTTCTTTGTATGGGGTCTGGGCTACATTGGCCACGGCCAGCTGATGAAGGCGCTTCTGGTCACATTTGTACAGGGTTTTGCGCTGTATTTCCTGGCATTCTTTGGCGTACCCAACCTGGCAAAGTTCGGCACCCTTGGCACCGTAAAAATGGAGATGGTGTTCGATGTTGCCACGATGAAAAACGTTGTAAACGATTACGATAATTCGTTTGAGATCCTGCTGATGAGCATGATCTCCTTTATCGTGATCGCGGCACTGATCGCGGCGGCCATGATGGTGGTATCTTCCAACTATCAGCTGCAGAAGATCCGTGAAGCTGGCAAAAAGACCAACAACTTTGTGCAGGACATCAACGTTTACCTGAACGAAAAGTTCTATGTGACCCTGCTCACCCTGCCGGTTCTGGGCGTTGTGGTGTTCACCATTGTGCCGCTGTTCATCCTGATCGCCGTTGCGTTCACCAACTATGACCAGCAGCACATGCCGCCCAATGAACTGTTTACCTGGGTTGGGCTGAACAACTTCTTTACCCTGTTTGGCGGCGGCGGAATGACCTCCACGTTTGGTTATTCCTTTGCCAAGGTTTTAACCTGGACGTTGGTTTGGGCATTCTTTGCCACCTTTACCAACTTCTTTGGCGGCATTTTGATGGCAATGTTCATCAACGACAAAAAGACCAAGTTCCCCAAGTTCTGGCGTACCCTGTTCATGGTGACCATTGCGGTGCCGCAGTTCGTTACGCTGCTTCTGGTGCGTAACTTCTTCTCCAACAACGGCATTTTCAACACCATGATGCGCAATGCCGGTGTGACGGGCTTTTTGCAGAACATTGGTCTGGTAGACAAGGGCCTTTCTTACATTCCGTTCCTGACCCAGCCGGGCTGGGCCATGTTTACCATCATCATGATCAATATCTGGATCGGCGTGCCGTACCAGATGCTGATCGCTACCGGCGTGCTGATGAACATTCCCGCTGACATGATCGAGGCCGCCCGCATTGACGGCGCCAACCCGGTGCAGATGTTCTTCCGCATCAAGCTGCCCTACCTGCTCAGCGTGCAGGGTCCCTCTCTGGTAACGGATTTCGTCAAGAACGTCAACAACTTCAACGTCATTTACCTGCTCACGCAGGACGTGTTTGTAACCCAGAACCAGGCCCTTGCACAGTCCAACGCAAAGGAAGTTGACCTGCTGGTTACCTGGCTGTTCCGCTTGACGCAGGATTACTACAACTACAAGATGGCTGCCGTGCTGGGCATTATGGTGTTCATTGTGTGCGCCGTGTTTACGGTTGTATGCTTCCACTTTATCAATAAGAAGGAGGCGATGTTCTCTTGAGTACCACTGCTGTACCCTCTGCCGCTGTGCAAAAGCAGCTCAAGCAGGGCAAAGTGAAAAAAGGCATCTTCTCCGTCATCCGCCATCTGGTGCTGGCGCTGCTGGCTTTTATCTGGCTGGTACCCATCGCCTGGCTGCTGCTGACCTCGTTCTCCACCGATAAGGGCATCAACTTTACCCGCTTTGTGCCGGAAAACTTTACCATGTGGAACTACGTCAGCATTATGACACAGCCGGACTCTGTTGCACAGTTCCCGCGCTGGTTCATGAACACCCTGGTTGTGGCATGCTTTAACTGTGTGATCTCCACCTGCTTTGTGTTGATGGTGGCTTACGCCATAAGCTGCTGCCGCTTCAAGGGCCGCAAGCTGCTGCAGAACTTGTCCGTTACCGTCAACCTGTTCCCCGGCGTTCTGGCCATGATCGCTGTGTACTTTGTTTTGAAGTACATGAACCTGACCAACTCTTACGCCGGTCTGATCATGGTATACGCGGGCTCTTCCGGCCTGGGCTACCTGATCTGTAAGGGCTTTTTTGATACGGTGCCTGTGGCACTGCGTGAGGCCGCCAAGCTGGACGGCGCTTCGGAAGCGCGCATCTTCTTCCAGATCGTCATCCCGATGTCCCGCCCGATCCTGGTGTACACCATTATCAACTCCTTCCTGACGCCGTGGACCGACTTTGTTGTGGCAAAGATGATCCTGAACTCCGGCGTTTCGACGGACTGGACGGTGGCAATCGGCCTGTACAACATGCTGCAAAAGGCTTTGGTCAACAGCTACTTCTCCCGTTTCTGCGCAGGCGGTGTTTTGGTGGCTATCCCCATCTCCATCCTGTTTGTCATCATGCAGAAGTTCTATGTTGAGGGCATTACCTCCGGTGCAGCAAAGGGCTAAACCTTTGCATCAACTGCACATGGCACAATAGTTGCAGAATCTACTATAATTAGGAATTGGAAATCAGGAATGAGGAATTTCGGTGCAGACCGCCAGTTCCGTCTTTCGGGTTTCCGATTCCTAATTTTTGTTTTATGTTTTACAGTGTAGAGGAAAGGGAATCCACGATGAACTTTATCACCAAAGCCCCTGTGATGCTGTGCGGCGGCGATTATAACCCGGATCAATGGCTGGACCGCCCGGATATTCTTGAAGCGGACATCCGCATGATGAAAAAGGCCGGAATGAACAGCGTTACGCTGGGTGTGTTTGCCTGGGCAGCATATGAGCCGCGCGAGGGGGAATATAACTTTACTTGGCTGCGCGAAATCATGGATCGACTGTATGACCAGGGCATTTATACCGAGCTGGCAACGCCCACTGGTGCAAAGCCCAACTGGCTGGCACGCAAATACCCCGAAGTGCTGCGCGTGCAGTCCAACGGTGTGCGGGACCACCAGGGCATGCGCCACAACCACTGCCTGACCAGCCCCATCTACCGCCAGAAGGTAGAGGAGCTGCTGAACCACCTGATCGACGCTGTGGGCGACCACCCCGGCCTGATCTTGTGGCACATTTCCAATGAGCTGGGCGGCGAATGCTACTGCCCGCTGTGCCAAGAGCGCTTCCGCGGCTGGCTGAAAGAAAAGTATCATACCATTGATGCCCTGAACCATGCCTGGTGGACTAGCTTCTGGAGCCACCACTACGACAGCTTTGACGAGGTGGAGCCGCCGTTTGATAACGGGGAGCAGAGCCTGAACGGCCTGAAGCTGGACTGGCGGCGCTTTACCACCTGGAACATGATGGACTATGTACACAGCGAAACGGCGATCCTGCGCAAGCGAACCCCCAATGTGCCCATTACCACGAACCTGATGGAGTACTTCCCCGGATTGGACTACCACAAGCTGCAAAGAGAGCTGGATTTTGTCTGCTGGGACAGTTACCCCCATTGGGGGCGCCCCGACCGCAGCACCACCGTGACGGCGGGCATGACGGCGTTTGATCATGCGCTGATCCGCGGCTGCAAGCCGGACAAGCCGTTCCTGCTGATGGAAAGCACCCCCAGCCTGGTGAACTGGCACGAGTATAATAAGCTCAAGCGCCCCGGCGTGAACCGGATGAGCGCTATCCAGACAGTGGCCTGTGGTGCGGACGGCGTGCAGTACTTCCAGTGGCGCAAGGGCCGCGGCGGCTCTGAGCAGTTCCACGGCGCGGTTGTGGACCACGATGGCCGCGATGATACCCGCGTGTTCAACGAAGTGACCGCCACCAACGAAGCCCTGGCCGCCCTGACCCCGGTGTGCGGCAGCCTGCCCAAAGCGGACGCGGCCATGATCTTTGACTGGGACAACCGCTGGGCGCTGGATGACGCCTGGGGCATGCAGATCAAGCAGAAGAATCTGCGCGAAACCTGCTGCCAGCTGTACGCCCAGCTGAACCACTGCGGTGTGGAAACCGACGTTGTGGGCGTGGATGCAGACCTGAACCGCTATAAGCTGGTGGTGCTGCCCATGCTGTTTATGACCAAGCCTGGTTTTGCACAAAAGATCCGCGAATATGTGGAAAACGGCGGCACCGTTGTGGCCACCTATCTGCTGAGCTATGTGGATGAAAGCACCCTGTGTTGGCTGGGCGGGTTCCCCGGTGACGGCCTGCGCGAAGTGTTTGGCGTGACCGCAAGCGAACTGGACACCCTGTACCCCGGCGAGGGCAACCGTGCCATCTGGGTCAAGAGCAGCCAGCAGAGCAGCATCAAGGATTACTGCGAACTGTTGCAGCCTGCCGAGGGTACCGAGGTGGTGGCTGTGTATGGACAGGATTTCTATTCCGGCCATGCGGCTGTGACCCACCATGTGTTCGGCAAGGGGCACGCTTATTACATCGGTGCGCGCCTGGATGATGCCGGCAACGCCGCTGTGCTGCGTGCAGCTTTGGCCGATGCCAAGGTGCACCTGCGTGACCTGCCGCAGGGTGTGGAATACCACTGCCGCGAAAGCGAGAACGCGCGCTACCATTTCTACATCAACACCACCCAGAGCGCAGTTAAGGTGCAGGTGGAATCCGGTGCAGACCTGTTGAGCGGCAAAAACGTTTTGGGCAGCATGGAGCTGAAACCCTATGATGCCTGCGCAATTGAGGAAAAAGTGAAATAAGAAAAACGCCATGCTTTCCGAAGAAAGCATGGCGTTTTTTAGTTAGGAGTTAGGAATTGGAGGTGGGGAAAGGGAGCGGCGAGGTTGGTTTGAGCAGATGTTTTGTGGTGCCAGAACGGTCAAGACCGTTCCCTACAGCGCAATTTATTATGCATTGCGGACATAAAATAACCGGTAGGGCGGGGTCACCCGACCCCGCCGGGAACATTGCAACGTTGAGCATTGGAAATTTGCAACGAAGCAATAAACGCTTGTAGGGGGCGGCGTCTCCGACGCCCCGGACGGGCGTAAAATTTACTGAGCATTTGTTGGTAATTACATGGTAGGGCGAGGCCTCCGAAATGCATCTGCGGACACAGAGCCCTCTGGCCGCCGGGGTGGCGGACAATGTAAATATTTAGGCCCTGCTTAAGGAACCACCCTTCAGTCCGCAGCGCGGACAGCTTCCCTCAAGGGAAGCCAAATCGTGTTGTAGGTAGCAGCAAAAGTAAGAATGGTATTCTCCTCATGCTTTCGGAACGGTCAAGACCGTTCCCTACAGTGCATTTTATAATGTGCGGCAATATTTATGGTGCACCCCCACCCGTAGGGGCGCACAATGTGCGCCCGCTGCGCTGAAGGGGAACTGCTCCTTTTTAGGCCGTGCGTATCTCTCAAATATACTTATCCAACATATCCTGCAAAGCCTGCTTGGGCAGGAAACCGACGCTGCGGGCGGATTCCTGGCCGTTTTTCAGTACGACCAGGCAGGGGATGCTGGAAATGCCGTATTCGGTGGCAAGCTGGCGGTTTTCGTCCACATCAATGCTGTAAAATGCGGCTTTGCTGCCAACTTCATCGGCAAGCTCATGCAGGACCGGGGCAAGCATCTGGCAGGGACCGCACCAGGTTGCAGAAAAATCCAGAACGGCCACGCCCTGTGCTTTGGCCTGGGAAAGATCATTATTGCTGATTTTGGTAACCATAAAAAGGTTCCCTCCTTTAATTATGACTGTAAAGCAGCGTGTTCCGCTGCTGTTTGCCGGACATGGTTATGGCGTATCTACACCATAGTATGGGCCGGGAGGGGGAAAGACATTCCCTTACTGCTGATTGTACACAGTTTGGGCTGCTTTGTCAACAAGAAAAAGACTGAATCTTAATTTTGACATAAAATTACTATAACAAGTAAGGCAAATTAAGACGAAAAGCAGATACAGGATAAAACAAAGCCACCCGCTCTGCGCAGGGATCCCCTGCACAGAACGGGTGGCAACTTTGTTGGAAGGTAATCAGCGGTTGTATTTTGCAGTAGCCTGCAGGCGCTGCATGGCACGGTTCAGGGCAATCTTGCTCTGGTAATACTCGTGCATGCTCTGCTTGTGCTGCAAGCGTTCCTCGGCGCGGATGCGGGCGGCCTCGGCACGGTTCTTATCGATATCCTCTGGGCGCTCGGCGCTGTCGACCAGCAGCACAACGTAAGCGGGGGTCACTTCGGCAATGCCATCGCCCACCAGTACGTTGCGGGTTTCGCCGTTCACGGTGAACTGCATGATGCCCATTTCCAGGGCAACCAGCACCGGGCTGTGTCCGGCCTGTACGCCGTACTGGCCGTCAGCGGTGGGCAGGGTCAGGCTTTCGCACTCGCCCTGGAAAAACTCGCCGCTGCTGGCCGTGATGTTCAGAACGAACTTTTCCATCAGGCTACACCGCCCTTTTCGGCAGCCTTCTTGCGAGCATCGTCCAGCGTGCCCACGTTGAAGAACGCCCATTCGGGCAGATCATCGACCTGACCGTCCACGATGGCGGCAAAGCCCTTGACAGTTTCGGCCAGGGGCACATATTTGCCCGGCAGGCCGGTAAAGTTCTCGGCAACGAAGAACGGCTGGGACAGGAATTTCTGGATTTTGCGGGCGCGGGCAACGGTCAGCTTATCGTTGTCGTCCAGTTCGTCCATGCCAAGGATGGCGATAATGTCCTGCAGTTCCTGGTAGCGCTGCAAGGTAGCCTGTACCTTGCGGGCCACGCGATAATGTTCCTCGCCCACAATGTCCGCTTCCAGGATGCGGCTGGTGGAATCCAGCGGATCCACGGCGGGGTAGATACCCTGTTCCACGATCTTACGGGACAGAACGGTAGTGGCATCCAGGTGGGCAAAGGTGGTGGCCGGGGCGGGGTCGGTCAGGTCGTCGGCAGGCACATAAACGGCCTGAACCGAGGTGATGGACCCATCACGGGTGGAAGTGATACGCTCCTGCAGGGCACCCAGCTCGTTGGCCAGCGTGGGCTGGTAACCAACGGCGGAGGGCATACGGCCCATCAGGGCGGAAACTTCGGAGCCGGCCTGCACAAAACGGAAGATGTTGTCAATAAACAGCAGCACGTCCTTGTGGCTTTCCTCGCGGAAGTATTCTGCCATGGTCAGGCCGGTTTCGGCAACGCGCATACGGGCTCCCGGCGGTTCGTTCATCTGGCCGAAGATCAGGGCGGTCTTGTTCAGAACGCCGGAAGCGTTCATTTCGCCCCAAAGGTCACAGCCCTCACGGCTGCGCTCGCCAACGCCGGTAAAGATGGAGTAGCCGCCGTGCTCGGTGGCTACGTTGTGGATCAGCTCCTGGATCAGCACGGTTTTGCCAACACCGGCGCCGCCAAACAGGCCGATCTTGCCGCCCTTGGCATACGGTGCCAGCAGGTCAATGACCTTGATGCCGGTTTCCAGAATTTCGGTTGCAGGTTTCTGGTCCTCAAAGCCGGGGGCCTTGCGATGGATGGGCCAGGTAGGGACGTCTGCGGCCATGGGGCCTTTGCCGTCAATGGGGCGGCCCAGGGGGTCAAACATGCGGCCCAGGGTGGCTTCGCCCACCGGGGCAGTCAGGCCGTGGCCCAGTGCGTTCACGGTCATCCCCTTGCCAAGACCCTCGCTGGCAGAAAGCATAATGCAGCGAACGGTGGTTTCGTTCACATGCTGCGTTACTTCCATCGTGCGCTCGGTGCCCTCAGCGGTCACTGTCAGCGCTTCCTGCAGGGCAGGCAGCTTGCCCTCGGTGAACTGAACGTCCACCACGGGGCCTGCTACACGAATAATTGTTCCCTGTGTCATACGATAGCCTCTTCCTTAATTTCAGAAGTAGATAAATGTTTGAATATTGTATCCCGATAGGGGATACAGTGCAAAAAGTTTAATAGTCGCTGGTTTGCACAGCAGAAGCACCGCCGATGATCTCGGTGATCTCCTGGGTGATTGCACCCTGGCGGGTGCGGTTATACTCCAGCTGGAGCGCGTGAATCATATCGGTGGCGCTCTTGGTGGCGGAATCCATGGCGGTCATGCGGGCGCTCTGCTCGGCGCAATAGCTCTCGGTCATGGCACCGAAGATCATGCCGTGCATGTAGATGGGGGCCATCTGCTTGAACACCGACCACGCATCGGGGAACAGCTCAACCTCGCCATGGGGATCGCCCAGTGCGGGCGGCAGCGGCGCAAAGTGGGAGCGTTCCAGCGGCAGCAGCTGCAGCATGACCGGTTCAGCGGTCAGGGCGTTCTGGATCTTGGTGTAGATGAGGTAAACCTCATCCACCTCATCCGCCTTGAACGTATCGATCATGTCCGCCGTGATGTCACGCGCGCGCTGCAATGTGGGGGCCTGGCCGCTGTACAGAAAATCTTCCACCAGGCGGGGGTCCTTGTGCAGCAGGGCGCGGTAGCCGGTCTGGCCCACCACATAAAAGCGGGCCTTGGGGTCATCGCCGCAGTGCGATTTCAGAAACTTGAGCAGGTTCTGGTTGTACGCACCGGCCATGCCTTTGTCCGCCGTCAGCACCAGATAGGCGCGGCGCGGAGATTCCGGGTTGCGGGTGTGGAAGAACGGGTGGACCGGTTCTTCCGGCAGGTGGGGCAGCACGCGGGTCATCGTCATCTGCATGCGCTCAAAGTAAGGCGAAACCGCCTGGTAATTTTTGCGTGCCTTGCGCAGCTTGGAGGAGGAGATCAGGTACATGGCATTGGTGATCTTCATGGTGTCCTGAATGCTCTCAATACGCTCCTTGAGCAGCTTAGTGGATGGCATGGGCATCGCCTCCCGCAAATGCGTTCCAGGCGTTCAGGATGGTCTGCACCTGTTCGGGGCTGAGCTTACCGGAAGCCTGGATCTCGTCCATCACGCCGGACGGGTCCGTACGGAACTGACGCACAAATGCGGAGGTTTTCTGGCGCAGCTCGCCGGTTTTGATCTCGTCGAGCACGCCGTGGGCGGCGAGGGTCAGCAAAACGACCTGCTCGGCGTCGGATTTGGGCTGGTACAGCGGCTGTTTCAGCAGTTCCATCAAAGCCTTGCCGTGTTCCAGCTGGCGGCGGGTCTCAGCGTCCAGGTCAGAGCTGAACTGCGAGAAGGATTCCATATCCTTGTACTGGGCCAGCTCGATACGCAGGTTGGCGTTGGCCTTTTTCATGGCCTTGGTCTGGGCAGCGCCGCCGACACGGGAAACCGACAAGCCAACGTTGACAGCCGGGCGGTTGCCTGCGTTGAACAGTGCGGTCTCCAGGAAGATCTGGCCATCGGTGATGGAAATAACGTTGGTGGGAATGTAGGCGGAAACATCGCCTGCCTGGGTTTCAACAATGGGCAGTGCGGTGATGGAACCGCCGCCCAGGTCGTCCCGCATACGGCAGGAACGTTCCAGCAGACGGGAATGCAGGTAGAAAACGTCGCCGGGGTAAGCCTCACGGCCGGGGGAGCGGCGCAGCAGCAGGGAAATGGCACGGTATGCCACGGCGTGCTTGGAAAGGTCGTCATAGACGATCAGCACGCTCTTGCCCTGGGCCATAAAATATTCGGCCAGTGCGGTGCCGGCATACGGGGCAATGTACTGCAGGGGGGCGCTGTCGCTGGCGGTGGCGGCCACAATGGTGGTGTAGCCCATAGCGCCATGCTTTTTCAGGTCCTCGGCCACGCGGGCAATGGAGGAAGCCTTCTGCCCGATGGCAACGTAGATGCAGAGCACACCGGTATCTTTCTGGTTCAGGATGGTATCGGTGGCGATGGAGGTCTTGCCGGTCTGGCGGTCGCCGATGATCAACTCACGCTGGCCACGGCCGATGGGGAACATTGAGTCGATGGACAGAATGCCGGTGTGCAGCGGGGTGTCCACGCTCTGGCGCTCCAGAATGCCGGGGGCCTGCTTCTCGATGGGGTTGTAACCAACGGCTTCGATGGCACCCTTGCCGTCGATGGGCTCGCCCAGCGGGTTGATGACGCGGCCCAGGAAAGCTTCGCCGACGGGGATACCGGCGCGCTTGCCGGTACGGGTCACCAGGGTGCCCACGCCGACGGATTCGGCACCATCAAACAGCATAATGCCCAGGTGGGAAGGCTCAACACTTTCCACCATGCCCTTGGCACCGTTTTCAAAGGTGACAATCTCGCCGTACACGGCGCGGTCCATGCCTTCAACGGTAACAATGCCGTCGGCAGCGGACACAACCGTGCCTCCCTCGGCGGTGTTGGCGGCGGGCTTGTAATCCTCCACGCGGGTCTTCAGGGTGGCCAGGTCGGGCTTGTCGCCGGTCATCTGGTCCAGGGCATGGCGGCCGGAGTTATCAAACACACGGTCGCCCACCTGCAATACATAGCCGGAAAGCAGGCTTTCATCCACGCTGACATCCAGCAGGACTTCGGTTGCATCGTACAGGGATTTCAGCTCGGCCTTGATCTTATCAAGGTCCTGTTCCCGCGGCTGGCGGGCGCAGTGCAGGTCGGCCTTTACAATGCGGTTGGCGGAGAAAAACTCGCGGCTGAATTCACTTGCCATTGCTGTCCCCCGCTTTCTGCAGCAGGTCATCCAGCAGGCGTGCATCGTCCTGCTGCGTCAGGTTGCGCGCCAGCAGCTTTTCACACATATCGCGGGCCAGGGCGGAAGTTTCAGCATTGGCATCGCGCAGGCGGCGGGCATGCTCTGCTTCGGCAGCGGCTTTGCCTTCGGCCACAATCGCATCTGCCTGGCGCTGGGCGTCCTGCAAAAGCTGCTCTTTCTCTTTTTCAGCCTGCTTTTCGTAGGCTTCGCGGCGCTGGGCAGCTTCGGTATCCACATTCTGCAGTTTATCCTGCGCCTGTGCCAAAACAGCCTGTGCGTCGTTCTTTTTGCCTTCTGCATCGGCGATCGCATCATCGATCTGCTTCTGGCGCTGCTCAATCACGTTCATAACGGGACGATACAAAAACTTGCGCAGCAGAACAAACAGAACCAGAATGTTGACGACCGTCCACAGAATATTCAAATTCAGTGTCAGCATCGTTTATGCCTCCGTTATCAGCCCAGGAACAGGATGATGAGCAGGGCAACAACGAAGCCGAAAATGGCGGTGCCTTCTGCCAGGGCGGCGCCCAGCAGCAGGTTCTTGCTGATCTTGCTTTCAGCTTCCGGCTGGCGGCTGATGGCCTCCGCTGCCTTACCGGTTGCAATGCCAATGCCGATGCCGGCGCCAATGCCGGTCAGTGCTGCGATGCCAGCGCCCAAAGCTACCAAACTTGCCATAATAAATTACTCCTTTTTATAATAATGTAAAAGTGGGAAAGAAAACGCAGGTCATTCCATCGTTTCTTTCATGAACAGGGAGGTCAGGAAGACAAACACATAGGTTTGGATCAGACCGTCAAACAAATCAAAATACAGGCTGAAAATTGCGGGGACAAAAACCGGAACCACCAGTTTGATAAGTTCCATGATGACAAATGCGCCCAGAACGTTGCCGAACAAACGCATGCACAGGCTGGTGGGCCGGATGGCGATTTCCAGAATGTTCATGGGGGTCATCAGGGCAATGGGTTCCGCCAGGCTGTGTACAAATCGCTTGCCGCCCTTTGCATGGATGCCGGAATATTCGATCAGCACAATGCTCATAATAGCCAGCGCTGCGGTAACATTCAGGTCCTTTGTGGGGGGCTTGAGACCAATGATGCCGATCAGGTTGGAGCAGGCAATGTACAGTGCAACCGTGATCAGGTACGGCACATACTGTTTGCCGGCTTCGCCCAGCAGATCTTTGAAGAAGTTATCCATGGTTACCACAGCGGTTTCCAGGATGGCCTGGCGCTTGCTGATATGATTGACCTTGAGATTGCGTGTGAGCAAAATCGAAACGATCACCAAAAACGCCATGATGCCCCAGCTTACCGCGATGGATTCCGGGATGTCGATGCCGCCAAAAATGGGAAGGGTAAACGCCGTATCAACGTTAAGCTCCTCTTTTAAGGCGGCGGTCAGTTCGTTCATTATTCCGCCTCCTCTGGCCAGCGGGGCAGCTTGTGCGCCGGGCTGGCTTTATGTTTTGAATTTATCTGATAAAAAGCGCACCAAGGAGAAAAACAGAAGGGGGAAACGGCGATGTTCCGCTTCCGCACCCTCCTTGCTGCGTTCTTTATGCCGCCATAATACCACCATTCCCCGCCATTTGTAAGTCCCTTGCCGCACATTCTGCCTTTTGGATATTCCGTGATTCTGACAGATTAAAAATACTGTGTATGATGCACAATAAAGCACACTGAAAATTGAGCTAATTGCCGAATTTAATGACCAAAAATGCGGAAAAGTTCTTGATTTCAAACAAATCTTGCGGTTCTGTGCGGTTTTGATGGTGAGGGAAAGGAACGGTGTTTGTGCAAAACTGCCAAGGAGCGGAAATTCAGGCGATGCGCTCCGCGCCAAGGGCGGTTTCGGATGCAAAGCGGGTAGCCGCCAGCTTTTCCAGTGTGGCAAGCCGCACGCAGATGGTAAACAGCCGGGCCGCAGGTTCGATCTCCTCGGCGCTGGCAAAGCTGGGGGCAATACGGATGTTGCTGTCCTGCGGGTCGCGGCCATAGGGCCAGGTGGAACCGGCGGGGGTGAATTTGACACCGGCCCGGCGGCAAAGCTCCACCGTGCGGGCCGCGCAGCCCGGCATGGTATCGAAGGAAAGGAAGTAGCCGCCGCGGGGTTCCGTCCAGCTGGCAATGCCGCTGCCGTCCAGTTCCTCGCGGAAAATGGAGATGACCTGCTCGAACTTGGGGCGCAGCAGGCGGGCATGGCGTGCCATATGGGCTTCAATGCCGCTTTCATTGCGGAAAAAACGTGCCTGGCGCAGCTGGTTGAGCTTATCGGGGCCGATGGTGGCAAACTTCCACACTTTGCGCAGATCGATCAGGTTGGCGGAACTTGCCGCCACGCCGCTGATGCCTGCACCGGGGAAGGAAACCTTGCTGGTGGAGCAGAACTCATACACCATATCCGGGTGCCCGGCATTGGCGCAGGCGGACAGGATGTCTGGCAGGACGGCCGGGGCGTTGGGGTAAAGGTCATGCACGCAGTAGGCGTTATCCCAGAAAATGCGGAAATCCGGCGCTGCGGGTTGCAGGTGGGCAAAGCGCTCCACCACCATGGGGCTGAACACAATGCCGGTGGGGTTCTGGTACTTGGGTACGCACCAGATGCCTTTGATGGAAGCATCCCGCTGGACCAGGTCTTCGATCATGTCCATATCGGGGCCATCATTGTGCATGGGGATGGGGATTAGCTGGAAGCCGAAATGCTCCGTCATGGCAAAATGGCGGTCATAACCCGGCACGGGGCAAAGGAACTTGCGGTCCTTGACCTGCACCCACGGCTCTGCGCCCAGAAGGCCGTCCAGCATGGCGTGGCTGAGGATATCGAACATCATGGTCAGGCTGCTGTTGCCGCCCACCATGACCTGCTCCGGCCGCGCGCCGATCATACCGGCCAGCAGGGCTTTTGCTTCGGGAATGCCGTCCAGCCCGCCGTAATTGCGGCAGTCGGTGCCATCCTCACTGTCCAGCACGCTGCGGGAGTTCAGTTCACCCAGCATGCGCTGCGAAAGTGCCAGCTGCTCCGGCGCAGGCTTTCCGCGGGAAAGATCCAGCTGCAGGCCCTGCTGTTCGTACTCTTGGTAGCGCTGGCACAGACGGTGGTATTCCCGCTGCATTTCTTTTTTTGTCATATCCTGATACTGCATGGTGTCATCCTTCCTGGGCAATACCGGCAGGGCCGCTTGCTTACCTGGTGTAGCTGAAAACGAAGAAAATGACGAAGATTTCGCAAATGTGCGATGGATTCGAGGCAAAAAGCCGCAGGAATCCTTTGTGGATTCCAAGGATTTTTAACGCGGAATCCGGCTGCGTTTCTAAATTTTCGACGTTTCAGGTACACCCTGGGGGGAGTATGCACGAACCCTGCCGGTATGCCTTGTTTTCTGGAACGGTTTGTATTATACTGTCGGAAAACACATTTGTAAAATATATGTTTCGCATGCAAAATATTTGTATTTGATATGGCAAAACGCAGGAAAAGAGGAAAAACTGTGAATGTAAACTATGAATATTACCGCTTATTTTACTATGTCTGCAAATATCACAGTATAACCCGCGCGGCCAATGTGCTGCGCATGAGCCAGCCCAATGTGACCCGCGCCCTGAACCGGCTGGAGGAACAGCTGGGCTGCAAGCTGCTGGTGCGCAGCACCCGCGGCGTGACGATGACGCCGGAGGGCGAGGTGCTGTTTGCCCACGTGGAAATCGCCCAGGAGCAGCTGCAGGCGGGGGAAAGCGAGCTGGCGGGCATTACCGCGCTGGAAAGCGGTGCGCTGACCATTAGCGCCAGCGAGACCGCTTTGAATGTGTTTTTGCTGGATAAGCTGCGGGAATTCCACCGGCGTTACCCCGGCGTGCGGCTGCGCATTGCCAACCATTCCACCCCGCAGGCCATCCGTGCGCTGGGGCGCGGGCTGGTGGATCTTTGTGTGATCACCACCCCGGCCCGGTTGGAATCCACGATGCGCCGTACCCTGCTGATGCCGTTCCAGGAAATTCTGATTGCCGGCAGGGACTTTGAATTTTTGCAGGGCCGCCGCTGGGCGCTGAAAGAACTGCAGCAATACCCTCTGATCTGCCTGGGCAGCGAGACGATGACCTATGCGTTCTATAACCAGTTTTACTTAAGCAACAATCTTGTTTTGCAGCCGGATACTGAGGCCGCTACCACCGACCAGGTGGTGCCGCTGGTCAAAAGCGGGCTGGGGCTGGGGTATGTGCCGCAGAATTTTGCCAAGGACGCCCTGGCCGCGGGGGATGTGTTTGCCATCCAGTTGAAAGAGGAAATCCCCACCCGTCATGTTGTGCTGGTGCAGGATGGCGGCCGTGTTCCCAACGCAGCTGCGCGCGAATTTGCCCGGATGCTGAACAGCAGCGTTACGCAGCAGAATGCACCATAAGCAGACAAAATTGTGCACCGACACCAGAAAATTAAAAATATCTGCGTCTGTTTTTGTGAAAGGTGATTGACAACTGCCGTGCGGAACCGTATGATAAAAGTGGAACTTTGCCCGGTGCAGCGGGAACCATACGGTGCGCCGGATTCCGCGCAGAGGGACAGAAAATAATAGGAGGGATTGTTTTGAAACAATGGCTGAAAGACGCAGTTTTTTACGAAATTTACCCCCAAAGCTTTTATGATACCAACGGGGATGGCATCGGCGATCTGAAGGGGATTATCGAAAAGCTGGATTACATCAAAGAGCTGGGGTGCAACGCCCTTTGGATCAACCCCTGCTTTGATTCCCCGTTCAAGGACGCCGGGTATGATGTGCGCGATTATAAGCTGATTGCCCCCCGCTATGGCACCAACGCGGATGCCAAAGCGTTGTTTGAAGCAGCTCATGCCAAGGGCATCCATGTGCTGCTGGACCTGGTGCCCGGCCATACCAGCGAGGAACACGCATGGTTTAAGGAGAGCAGCAAGCCGGAAAAGAATGAGTATTCCGACCGCTATATCTGGACAGACTCCTGCTTTAGCGCCGGTGACGGTATGCCGTTCATTGGCGGCGAGACCGACCGCAACGGTACTTATATTTTGAACTTCTTCAAGTGCCAGCCTGCTTTGAACTATGGTTACGGCAAGTGCCGCGAAAAGTGGCAAATGCCCACCGACGCCCCCGGCCCGCGCGCAACGGTGGAAGCCGTGAAGGATGTGATGCGCTTTTGGCTGGATATGGGCTGCGATGGTTTCCGTGTGGATATGGCATCCAGCCTGGTCAAGAATGATACCCACCACAAAAAGTATACCTGTGCCATCTGGCGCGATATTGCCGCTATGCTGGACAAGGAATACCCCGAAGCCGCTTTGTTGAGCGAATGGAACCAGCCGCGTCAGTCCCTGAAAAACGGCTTTGATATGGACTTTATGCTGGAATGGCAGGGCAATGGCTACAGCTGGCTGATGCGCAATTATGATGGCGCAATAGATTCTGACCCGCATAACATCGGCAAGGCGTATTTCTGTGCGGATTCCGGCACGGGTATTGACAAGTTCCTGGATGACTGGCTGCCCAGCTACAAGGCGACCCGCAAGGACGGCCTGTACTGCTTGATTACCTGCAACCATGATACCATCCGCCCCTCCGCCGGTTTGACCCCGGATGAGCTGAAAATTGCTTACGCCATGCTGTTTACCCTGCCCGGTGCACCGTTTGTGTATTATGGCGATGAGATCGGCATGCGCTATCTGCCGCTGCCCACCAAGGAGGGCGGCTATTTCCGCACCGGTTCCCGCACCCCCATGCAGTGGGATAACAGCGCCAACAAGGGATTTTCTACCGCCGCAGCCGACAAGCTGTACCTGCCGGTGGACGATACTGCGGACGCCCCCACCGTGGCTGCCCAGCAGGCAGACCCTGACAGCCTGTGGCATACCGTGCAGGGGGTGCTGAACTTCCGCCACAGCCACCGGGATCTGGATTCCGATGCGCCGTTCCATGTGCGGTTTGCCCCCAAGGCAAAGGGCAGCTACCGCCCGTTTGCCTGGGAGCGCGGCAAGCTGATCTGCGCGGTGAACCCCGCCCGCGAGGAAGCAGAACTGCCCCTGAAGCTGGAAGACGGTACCCGCGTGCTGCATGTGATCGGCAAAGCCGAAGTGAAGGGCGATGAGCTGGTGCTGGGTGCACAGAGCTTTGCAATTTTGGGGTAAGCAGAATAGATTGCAAACGCAAATGTTAAGGCAACACCGCATAATTCTAAGTGCCGATACGGCGAGCGAGGTGCGGCAGCTGCTAGGCCAAAAGCGCAGATAATACTGGATGCTGCAAAGGTGAGCGCCGCCAGTGGCGGAAACAGCGAACCGAAGCAGGGGCAGCGGTCGCAGAGTGCGAGGGGCTTTTGCCCCCGAAGCACGATGCGGGTACCGCAACCCGACATTATCGAGCATTTTGGCAACGCAGATGCCGTGCCGCAGCCGTCGGAGCGGTGCTTAAGCCGTAAGGCGGAAATTGTGCGGTGTTGCCTTAAATAGAATCATATAAAGCACTGCCCCGGCGGGACAAGATATCCCGCCGGGGCAGTGTTTTTTATGGAAGAATGATGATACGCTTCAGATCACATTGTATTCTTTCAGCAGTTTTTCAATTTCGGTGCCCTCCAGCTTCTTCAAAGCTTCTTTCAGGGCCAGTTTCTGCACAACGTTCATCTCCATATCGGTGACCTTTTTGCCGTCGCGCAGTTTTACGGTGGCATCCAGCAGGTCGCGGATATCATATACGCTGCCCCAGACCTCCGGTACGCCGCGGTCAACGTTCAGCAGGGTGTAAACCGCTTCCATGCCGGTGCGGATGGAATACTCGGTGGTAAAGATGGTATCGCGCTTGGTCTCGGCAAACTGGCCGATGAAAGCGAAATTCACAGCGCCTTCGGGCACAACATCCGGGCGGTCGCCAGCAGCGCGCGGCATAAAGAAAGCGTCGATATACGGCATCATGCAGGGCACGGTGTTGGCACTGTTGGCAGCCAGATCCTCGATCTGGTCAACTGGTACACCAATGTGGTACAGCCATTCCTGGCAGATCTCCTCGCCGGTGCATTCGCGCATGGGCTTCTTGACGTAATCGCCGGGCTTATCACTGAACAGACTGTACACCCAAACGCAGAGCTGGTCCTTGGGCTGGTCGCGGAACTGCTGCTGGCGGTTCAGGGTCCAGCTGAGCAGCCAGCTGGAATCCTTGACGGAGACAATGCCGCCGGTGACGACCTTGCCGGTGAAGGGATCGCGCTTGCAGATCTTTTTGATATAGGGCACAATGCGCTGGTCCAGCGTGGTGATGGTGGCGCTCATCCAGTTGCTCAGCTCCGGGTCATAGCAGAACTTGTCCGGGTGGCCGAAGCTGGGGTCCTGGGCGGCGATCTTGCGCCACAGATCCCAGCCGCCGCCTTCCTTCAGATCAAACTTGAGGGGGGCAACGGTGGTCTGGCTGCCAATGGTGGAGTTTTCGACACAGCCGCCGTTGGTGATGAACACGAGGTCGTTCTCGGTCAGGTCAATGCACTCTTCGTGGCCGTCGCGCAGAGTATCAATGCGGGTGGCCTGCTTTTTGCCGTTGGCGCAGTCAAAGGCAACGTTGGTCACCTTGACGCCGTAATGGAACTGCACGCCATAGCTTTCCAGGTACTTGACCATGGGCAGAATCATCGACTCATACTGGTTGTAGCGGGTGAAGCGCAGCGCCGTAAAGTCGGGCAGGCCGCCGATGTGGTGGATGTAGCGCTGAAGGTAGCGCTTCATCTCCAGGGCGCTGTGCCAGTTCTCAAAGGCGAACATGGTGCGCCAGTACAGCCAGAAGTTGGTGTTCAGGACTTCGTCATCAAAGAAGTCGGTGATCTTTTTATCGTACAACTGCTCGTCCGGGGTCATGAACAGCTTCAAAATCTCCATGGCACCCTTGTCAGACAGGCCGAACTTGCCATCGGTGTGGGCATCCTCGCCGCAGTTGACGGTGGCGCGGCACAGGCTGTAGTTGGGATCGTGCTTGTTCAGCCAGTAATACTCGTCCAGCACGGTGACGTTCTCATCCTCAATGGAGGGGATGGAGCGGAACAAATCCCACATGCACTCGAAGTGGTTGTCCATCTCACGGCCGCCGCGCATAACGTAACCGATGTCCTGGTACTTGTAGCCATCGCAGGCACCACCGGGGATGGGGTCCTTTTCCAGCACATGGATGTGCTCGCCCTTCATCTGGCCGTCACGCACCATAAAGCATGCGGCGGACAGCGCGGCCAGGCCGCTGCCGATAAGGTAGGCACTCTTGTGGTCAACGCCCTCCGGTTTTTCGGGACGGGCAAAAGCTTCATAGTTACCGCTGGAATAATACATAAAAAAGCCTCCTTGCGTTGGTTTGTTTATCTGTGGTGTTCCTTTTGGAATATCTATAGTATAACCAGCGGAGGCGGGGTTCACAATCAGCAAAACAGCCGCCGTGATTAAATTTTTATCACGGCGGCTGTTTTGTATAAAATTTGAAGTTTTTGTTACAGGGGCGGGAAAACAGCGGAAGATGGTGGGGGCCATGGCGGCCTACATTAGTTTTTCGCAGATCGTGTATTTCATGGTTCGGCCCTTAACGCAAGATGTACATCAGCTTTTATCAATGCGGCATTTTTCCAACGCCTTGGTTACATCACCGTGAATCAGGGTGGAAAGCTGTTCCACCAGCTGGGCGGGGTCCTGACGCATATCGTTTTTGATCCAGTCCAGTGTCAGCCCCACAAAGGCGAACTTATAAAAGTTGGCGATAAACTCTTTATCCTCCGGGCGAACCGTCATACCGGCGGCGCGCTCCTCCACAACGCCCATCATCAGGTCATAGGTCAGGCGGTAGAGATAATTTTCCAGCTGTTCGCGGCTGATGGAACGGTAGACGCTGGTAAAAAACGCTTTGTCCTTCCGCAGGGCTTCCAGAATCTGCAAAAAGCCCTGCTGCCAGGTATCATAGGTTTTCTGCCCGGCCAGCGCGCGGGCAGCGTCCTCCTCGCAGCACCATTCCACAAGGTCGTAAATATCCTTAAAGTGGTAATAAAAGGTCATGCGGTTGACACCGCAATGGTCGGTCAAGTCGCTGACCGTGATTTTGTCCAGCGGTTTGTGGCGCAGCAGTTCCTTGAGCGAAGCTTCCAGTGCGCGCTTTGTCATCTGCGACATGGGTAGTCCCCTTTCCATGGGCGATATTGCTTGAACATCATAATATTTATTCTACCACAAGGATGTGAACTTTTCTTGGCAGGAATTTTAGGCAATACCGCATAATTCTAAGTGCCGATACGGCGAGCGAGGTGCGGCAGATGCCAAGCCAAAAGCGCAGATAATACTGGATGTCTTATCGAGCATTTTGGCAACGCAGATGCCGTGCCGCAGCTGCCGGAGCGGTGCTTAAGCCGCAAGGCGGGAATTGTGCGGTGTTGCCTTTATGCAAGTTCAAACATGCCGTTGTACAGCTGGTAGTATTCGCCCTTTTGGGCCAGCAGTTCATCATGGCTGCCGCGCTCCACAATGCCGCCGTGTTCCAGCACAATAATGGCGTTGGAATTGCGTACGGTGGAAAGCCGGTGGGCGATAACAAAGACGGTACGGCCCTCCATCAGGCGGTCCATACCTTTTTCAATCAGAGCTTCGGTGCGGGTATCGATGCTGGAGGTCGCTTCGTCCAAAATCAGCACCGGCGGGTCGGCCACAGCAGCGCGGGCAATGGCCAGCAGCTGGCGCTGGCCCTGGCTCAGGTTGGCACCATCGCCCGATACCTTGGTGTTGTACCCCTGGGGCAGACGCTCGATAAAGGAGTGCGCGTTGGCAATTTTTGCGGCGGCGATGATCTCTTCGTCGGTTGCATCCAGTTTGCCAAAGCGGATGTTATCCGCCACTGTGCCGGTGAACAGATGGGTGTCCTGCAGCACCACGCCAAGGCTGCGGCGCAGATCACTTTTGCGGATCTTGCGCACATCAATGCCGTCATAGGTGATGGTGCCGGAGGTGATATCATAAAAGCGATTGATGAGGTTGGTAATCGTGGTTTTGCCCGCGCCGGTGGAACCGACAAAGGCGATCTTCTGCCCCGGTTTGGCGTACAGCGTAACATCATGCAGGGTGGTCTGGCCCGGAATGTAACCAAAGCTGACATCCCGGAACCGTACATCCCCGCGCAGGGGAACGAGAGGGGCGGCGGGGTCGGCACTGTCGCGCCAGGCCCACAGGCCGGTGCGGCGGCCGCCGGCGCTGGGCACAAGGGTGCCGTCCGCAGACTTTTCCACACGAACGATCTCGACGGTACCCTCATCGGTTTCCGGCTGTTCGTCAAGCACATTGAAAATGCGCTCGGCACCGGCAAGGGCGGCCAGCAGAAAGTTGCCCTGCTGGGTGAATTGGTTGATGGGCAAAGCAGACTGGCGCACAAACACCAGATAGCTGGCCAGGCTGCCCAGGCTGGACTGGCCGTTCATAACCATCAGCCCGCCCAGCACGGCAATGACCGCATAGTTGATGTAGGAGATGGAAACAACGGCGGGGATCATGGTGGCGGAATACCCCTGGGCGCTGGTTCCGGCGCTTTGCAGGCGGGCGTTCAATGCCTGAAAACCTTCCAGGTTGGTCTGCTCATGGTTGAACACCTTGACCACCTTTTGCCCGGCGGCCATCTCCTCCACATAGCCTTCCAGATCGCCAAGAGCCTGCTGCTGGCGGGCGTAGAAGAAACGGCTGCGGTTGGTGCTGAACCGGATGTACCAGAACATGACGGCGTACCCCACCACGACCAGCAGCGAAAGCCGCCAGTTGAGCACAAACAGCAGAACCAGCGTGCCCACCACCTGGATAAAGCTCTGGATCAGCAGAGCAAAGCTGTTGTTCAGCGCGTCCGAGATGGTGTCCACATCGTTGGTGAACAGGCTCATCAGTTCGCCGTTGCGGCGGGAGTCAAAAAAGGAGAGGGGCAGCGTTTGCAGGTGGGCAAACAGGTCCCGGCGGATATCATGCAAGACCTTCTGCGCGGCGCGCACCATGGTCTGGGTGTAGCCCAGGGTAGAAAGCGCGCCCACCGCGTAGATGGCGGCGGTCAGGGCAACACCGCGGACAAGGCCGGGAATGCTGCCGGTTTCCAGAATACCGTTGACCACCGGCTTGATCATGTAGGTACCCAGCAGGTTGGCGAGTGCGCTGACAGCGGTAAGCACCCCAACCAGCCCCAGCATGAACTTGTGGCGGCCCAGGTAGTTCAAAAATACCCGGATGGTGTTGCCAAAATGCTGCGGCTTTTTACCGCTGAATGCCTTTGCCATCCGCGTCATCTCCTTTCATCTGGGATGCATAAATTTCCTGGTAGATGGTGTTATTCGCCAGCAGCTCCTTGTGGGTGCCCACGGCGTGAACTTTGCCATCATCCAGAATCACGATCATGTCGGCATCCATCACCGAGGTGATGCGCTGGGCAATGATAAGCTTGGTTACATCGGTCAGGGCGGCCAGCGCATGGCGGATCTTGCCCTCGGTGGCGGTATCCACGGCGCTGGTGGAATCGTCAAAAATCAGCACTTTGGGGTGCTTGAGCAGGGTTCGGGCAATGCAGAGCCGCTGCTTCTGCCCGCCGGAAACATTCACGCCGCCCTGGCCCATGTCGGTATCCAGGCCGTCCGGCATCCGCTCCAAAAATTCATCAGCGCAGGCGGCGCGGCAGGCGGCCCACAGGGTTTCGTCATCGGCGTTGGGATCACCCCAGCGCAGGTTGTCACGGATGGTGCCGGAGAACAGCAGGTTCTTCTGCAGCACAATGCCCACGGCATCCCGCAGGGCAGCAAGGGAATACCGGCGCACATCCTGCCCGCCGACCTTGACGGTGCCGGAGGTGGCATCGTACAGGCGGGGAATCAGCTGTACCAGCGTTGTTTTTGCCGCGCCGGTGCCGCCGATAATGCCCACCGTTGCCCCGGCGGGAATGTGCAGCGTAACGTGGGAAAGGGCATCCCTGGCCGCAGCGGCGCTGTATTTGAAGCTGACGTCCGCAAAATCAATGCTGCCGTCGGCAACGGCGGCAACGGGGTCAGCCGGGGTGGCCAGCGCGGGCTGCTCCTCCAGCACGGCACGGATGCGCCGGGCGCTGGTCAGGGAGCGGGTAAGCTGCAAAAACACGCCAGAGAACATCATGACCGAGTTGAGCACCTGCAGAACATAGCTCAAAAAGGCGGTCAGCTCGCCGACCGTCATCCGATCGGTCAGAATAAAATTGCCGCCGTACCACATGATGCAGACAATGGCCGTGTACATAACGGCCTGGAACGCGGGCAGGTTGAGCACGGCATACCGGAAGGTGTTGGTGCTGGCGGCGGCCAGCTCGTCATTGACGGTTTCAAACTGCTCATTCTCGTAATCGCCGCGCACAAACGCTTTGATGGCGCGGATGGCGGTTAAGGCTTCCTGTACGCGGCCGTTCAGATGGTCCACAGCAGTCTGCTGGCGGTCATACAGCGGGCCGACCTTGGTTACGATCCAGGCCAGAATAGCGGCCAGGATGGGTGTTGTAATAAGGAAAACGATGGTCAGCTTGGCATTGAGCAAGAACGCCATGCCCAGCCCCATGAACAGCATGACCGGGCTGCGCACCAAAGGCCGCAGGCCGGTGGCCACGGCGTTGAGCATGACCGTGACATCGGTGGTCATGCGGGTAACGAGGGACGGGGTGGAAAAATGGTCCAGGTTGGCAAAGTCGAACTGCTGCAGCTTGCGGTACTCAGCTTCGCGCAGAGCAGCGGCAAAGCCGTTGGCGGCGCGGGCGGCGAACCTGGCGTACAGCAGGCCGGTGATCAGGGCCAGCACAGCGCAGATGATCATCTTGCTGCCCTGCAGCATAATGACCTGCATATCATGGCTGGGCACGCCCTGGTCCACCAGGTCAGACATCAGCATCGGAATGACCATTTCAAAAATACATTCCACAAAAACCAGCCCGATGGCAAGGAATAAATCCCGCCGGTAGGGCTTTAAGTAAGAAAAAATGTGTTTGAGATCCTGCATGTGATTCCAGCTTTCTTGAACGGGCAGCGGCCCGGATGATGAAATACTACCCTTATAATTATAATTCGCGGTGCGGGGCAGGTCAATCAAGAGCAGGCGACAGGTTGGATACAGCGTATACTTGCGCAGAAACGCAAAACAGGGTATACTAATATAATACAGGGCAAGGCTGCGCAAAGCCCCCTGAAAGCTGAATTTACATTCCCGCCCATGCTGCAGCAGACCGGCGGCGCATGATGATAGAAAAGGAAAGTTGAGGCTGCATTTTTTATGAAAAAGGCATTGATCACCGGTGTTACCGGCCAGGATGGCTCTTATCTTTCAGAGTTTTTGATCGAGAAGGGCTATGATGTACATGGCATCATCCGTCGTTCTTCCGTTGACTACCGTGAACGCATTGCCCATCTGGAGGGCAACCCGCATTTCCACCTGCATTACGGCGATATGGGCGATTCGATGAGCCTGGTTGCTGTGATCGGCTCGGTGCGCCCGGACGAAATTTATAACCTGGCGGCCCAGAGCCATGTGCAGGTCAGCTTTGATGTTCCGGAGTTCACGGCCGATGTGGACGCTACCGGCGTGCTGCGCGTGCTGGAAGCCGTGCGCCTGTGCGGGCTGGCGGATACCTGCCGGGTGTACCAGGCTTCGACCTCGGAGCTGTACGGCAAGGTGGAGGAAGTGCCCCAGAACGAAAAAACGCCGTTCCATCCGTACAGCCCCTATGCGGTGGCCAAACAGTACGGTTTCTGGATCACCAAGGAGTACCGTGAAGCATATAACATGTTCTGCTGCTCCGGCATTCTGTTCAACCATGAATCCGAGCGCCGCGGCGAAACTTTTGTGACCCGCAAGATCACGCTGGCCGCCGCCCGCATCAAGCAGGGCAAGCAGGACAAGCTCTACCTGGGCAACCTGTCCAGCCTGCGCGACTGGGGCTATGCCAAGGACTATGTGGAGTGCATGTGGCTGATTTTGCAGAACGATAAGCCGGATGATTTTGTCATCGCCACCGGCGTGCAGCATTCCGTGCGGGAATTCTGCCAGCTGGCGTTCCACTATGTCGGTATTGAGCTGGAATTTGTTGGCGAGGGCATGAACGAAAAGGGCGTTGATAAGGCGACCGGCAAGGTGCTGATTGAGGTAAGCCCGGATTTCTACCGCCCCACCGATGTGGTCAACCTGTGGGGTGACCCCACCAAGGCACGCCAGGAACTGGGTTGGAACCCCACCAAGACCAGCTTTGAGGAACTGGTCAAGATCATGGTGGAGCATGACATGGAAAAAGTAGCTGTAGAGCGCGCAGAGGAAAACATCCGCTGCAACCTGGAAGAATACCTGGAAAAAGGCGTTGTAAAATAAGAAAGAAGGCCATTTGTTATGATGGAAAAGAACGCTAAGATCTATGTGGCAGGCCACCGCGGTATGGTAGGTTCCGCCATTGTGCGGGAACTGGAACGCCAGGGATATATCAATATCATTACCCGGACCCATAAAGAGCTGGACCTGTGCCGCCAAGATGCCGTGGAAGAATTTTTTGCCGCCGAAAAGCCGGAATATGTCTTTTTGGCCGCAGCCAAGGTGGGCGGCATTGTTGCCAACCAGAACGCTTTGGCGGACTTTATGTATGACAACATGACGCTGGAAATGAACGTGATTCATTCCGCATGGAAAAACGGCTGCAAAAAGCTGGAATTTTTGGGCTCCTCCTGCATTTACCCGCGCATGGCACCGCAGCCCATGAAGGAAAACTGCCTGCTGACCAGCGAGCTGGAAAAAACCAACGAAGCTTATGCTCTGGCTAAAATCAGCGGCCTGAAATACTGCGAGTTCCTGAACCGCCAGTATGGCACCGACTACATCAGCGTGATGCCCACCAACCTGTACGGCCCCAACGATAACTACCATCCCACCCACAGCCATGTGGTGCCCGCGCTGATCCGCCGCTTCCATGAAGCAAAGGTCAACGGGGTGACCAGCGTGACCTGCTGGGGCGATGGCAGCCCGCTGCGCGAGTTTTTGTATGTGGACGATCTGGCAAACCTCTGCGTATTTTTGATGAACAACTACTCCGGCAACGAAACGGTGAACGCAGGCACCGGCAAGGAGCTGACCATCAAGGAACTGACCGAGCTGGTAGCCAAGGTTGTGGGCTATACCGGTGAGATTAAGTGGGATCCCACCAAACCCAACGGAACACCGCGCAAGCTGCTGGATGTTTCCAAGGCAGCGGGCCTGGGCTGGACCTACAAGACCGAGCTGGAGGACGGCCTGCGCCTTGCCTATGAGGACTTTTTGAATAACCCCATGCGTGCTGAGCGCTGAGAAAGGCGAAACCATTATGAATATTGTGCTGCTTTCCGGCGGGTCCGGCAAGCGCCTGTGGCCGCTATCCAACGATATCCGTTCCAAGCAGTTCATTAAAATTTTCAAGTGCCCGGACGGAAGCTATGAATCCATGGTGCAGCGGGTGTACCGCCAGATCAAACAGGTAGACAAAGGGGCGACTGTGACCATTGCCACCAGCAAGACCCAGGTTTCCGCCATCCACAACCAGCTGGGGGAGGAAGTGGGCATTTCGGTGGAACCGTGCCGCCGCGATACCTTCCCCGCCATTGCGCTGGCAACGGCTTATCTGGCCGATGTGCAGGGCGTGGACCCGGAGGAGCCGGTGGTGGTCTGCCCGGTGGACCCCTATGTGGAGGATGACTACTTTGAGGCACTGAAAGCCTTGAGTGAGCAGGCTGCCAAAAGCGAAGCCAACCTGGTGCTGATGGGCATTGAGCCGACCTACCCCAGCGAAAAATACGGCTATATTATCCCCAAAAACAGCAGCGCCGTGAGCGATGTTGCAACCTTTAAGGAAAAGCCGGACGCCGAAACGGCAAAGGCTTACATCGCCCAGGGGGCGCTGTGGAACGGCGGCGTGTTTGCCTACAAGCTGCGCTATGTGCTGGATAAGGCCCATGAGCTGATCGACTTTACCGATTATAAGGACCTGTTTGATAAATATGCCGAGCTGAACAAAATCAGCTTTGACTATGCTGTGGTGGAAAAGGAACCCAAGATCCAGGTTATGCGGTTTGCAGGCCAGTGGAAGGACCTTGGCACCTGGAACACCCTGACCGAAGCGATGGGCGAGCCCAGCGTGGGCAAGGCCATGATGAACGATACCTGCACCAACGTGCATGTGGTGAACGAGCTGAACGTGCCGGTGCTGGCCATGGGCTTGCATGATGTGGTGATCTCTGCCAGCCCGGAGGGAATTCTGGTATCGGATAAAGAGCAGTCCAGCTACATCAAGCCCTATGTGGATAAGATCGACCAGCAGATCATGTTTGCCGAAAAATCCTGGGGCAGCTTCCGCGTACTGGATGTGGAGGACGAAAGCCTGACCATCAAGGTGACGCTGAACCCCGGCCACAGCATGAATTACCACAGCCACATGAACCGTGATGAGGTGTGGGTGGTGATTTCCGGCACAGGCCGCACCGTGGTGGACGGCGTGGAGCGCCCCGTGCATGTGGGCGATGTGGTGCAGATGCAGGCTGGCTGCCGCCATACCGTTCTGGCAGACAGCGAACTGCAGCTGATTGAAGTACAGCTGGGCAAAGAAATCAGCGTGCATGACAAACAGAAGTTCCCGCTGGAACAGGAAACAACAAGATAACACGAAGATACAGCAGAGCACCGTGAGCTGATGCCGATAAGGCAGCTTACGGTGCTTTTGTGATGCTTCCTGTACCGCCAAAGAGACAAAATATCCGGCGGAGACGGTTTGTGAGATATTTCATATCATATACGGCAAAATCTGAGTAAAGGCAATACCGCATAATTCTAAGTGCCGATACGGCGAGCGAGGTGCGGCAGATGCTAAGCCAAAAGCGCAGATAATACTGGATGCTGCAAAGGTGAGCGCCGCCAGTGGCGGAAACAGCGAACCGAAGCAGGGGCAGCGATCGCAGAGTGCGAGGGGCTTTTGCCCCCGAAGCACGATGCGGGTACCGCAACCCGACATTATCGAGCATTTTGGCAACGCAGATGCCGTGCCGCAGCCGCCGGAGCGGTGCTTAAGCCGCTAGGCGGGAATTGTGCGGTGTTGCCTAAAATCAAAACAAACAGGCCCGAACCTGCCTGCACCATTGCGGTGCCGGGGTTCGGGCCTGTTTGCTTGCTTGTAACTACACATTCCATGCGGCAGAGCAGCCAGGGAACGCTACATGCCGCAAAAAGCTGAATTAGTGGATGAAGAGGCTCAGGATGCAGATGATGACGGAACCGAAAATGGGAACCAGGATGGAACCGATGGTCCAGGTCTTCAAGCTGGTCTTGATATCCATGCCGCTGAAGCTGGTAACCACGTGGAAGTAGCTATCGTTCAGGAAGGACGGGCACATGGAGGTCAGGCAGACTGCCAGGCCAGCCAGGTAGGGGTTGATGCCCAGGGTAGCCAGCATGGGGGCGATGATGGCAGAACCGGTGATCATAGCGGTGGTGCCGGAGCCCTGCGGGAAGCGCATGATGGTGCCGATGAGCAGGGGAACCAGGATGCCGGGGATGCCGATTGCCACGATGCCGTTGGCCATCATGCCGGCAGCGCCGGTAGCCTTAACGACTGCGCCCAGGGCACCGCCGCCGGCGGTGATCATAACGATGGGGCCTGCATCGCGCAGAGCGTCGTTCATCATGCCAACAACAGTCTTGTTATCCAGATCCTTGGCCAGCAGGAATGCGCCCAGGCACAGGGAGATGAACAGAGCGATAACGGGGTTGCCGAGGAAGGTGATGATTTCGCCAACGAGGGTGGCCTTGAAAGCGGTCTGGCTGACGAGGGTGTTAGCAAGGATCAGGAAGACGGGGAGCAGCAGGATGGTGAAGGACAGGCCGGCGCTGGGCAGCTTTTCGGTGCTGAGCAGCTCGGTGAAGTCTTCGTTTTCCAGCTCTTTGCCGGCCTTGATCTTGGCGTCGATCTTATCCAGAACCTTCAGCTGAGCTTCGGTGTACTTGCTGCGGTCGATCTCGTAAGGAACGATGAACTGCGGGTACTTGTTGCCGAACCAGCGGAACAGGAACACGGAGAAGATGAACAGGGGGATGGAGAACAGCAGACCGGCGATGATGAACATGCCAAGGTCAATGTTGATGCCTTCGTTCTGGAAGGTGCTGACAACAGCCAGAGGGCCGGGGGTGGGGGGAACCATGAAGTGGGTGATATACAGGCCCATGCCCAGGATGCCACCCAGACCGACCATGGATTTCTTGGTCAGACGGGAGAACTCTTTTGCCAGGGAGGACAGGATGACGAAGCCAGAGTCACAGAAGACCGGGATGGAAACAACAAAGCCGGTCAGGCCCAGAACAACGTCTGCGCGCTTAACGCCGACAAGCTTCAGAATGGTGATAGCCATACGCTTGGCAGCGCCGCTTTTTTCCAAAAAGATACCCATGATGCAGCCGAAGCCGATGACGATACCAATGCTTGTCATGGTACCGCCAAAGCCGCCGGTCACGGTGCTGATGGCAACGCTTAACAGGTTGCCGCCTTCATTGCCGGTGCCAACCAGCAGGTAGTTGCCGGAAAGAACAGCGATCAGGATAGCAGAAATAATCAGGGATGGGAACGCGTGCATTCTAGTGCAGATAACCAGAACCATCATGACGACAACGCCGATCAACATGGCTATGACTGGATTCATAAAAACATCTCCTTGCTTTTAACGTTTAGGCAACACCGCACAATTCCCGTCTTGCGGCTTAAGCACCGCTCCGGCAGCTGCGGCACGGCATCTGCGTTGCCAAAATGCTCGATAATACATCCAGTATTATCTGCGCTTTTGGCTTGGCATCTGCCGCACCTCGCTCGCCGTATCGGCACTTAGAATGATGCGGTCTTGCCTTTACTTTTTTCATGGGTGCATCGGGTGCACCTTCAACAGACTCTCCGGAAGGAACGGAATGTGTAGAAGAGTTACAAAAGAAGAATCAGATCACAGGGCCGAGGCAATGGATATCAATGGCGCTGAAATACTGGATGGCTTCGTTCTTGGTCATTTCGCCGCTCAGTACGCGCAGCAGCTTGGCAAAGGCTTCCTCGCCAACCTGTTCAATGGTCTTATCGCCGGTAATGATCAGACCGGCGTTCAGGTCCATATCATTTTCCATGCGCTGGTAGGTATTGGGGTTGCCGCAGATCTTGATGACCGGCATGCTGGGGAAGCCCTGCGGGGCACCGCGGCCGGTAGAGAACATCATGAACTGGGCGCCCGTGGCAGCCATGCCGGTCAAAATCTCAGGCTCACGGCCCGGCGTATCCTTGATCCACAGGCCTTTCTGGTCGGTAACATGCTGCGGGTATTCCAGCACGCCCTGGATGGGGCGGGTGCCGCTTTTGACGATGGCGCCAAGGCTCTTTTCCTCAATGCTGGAAAGACCACCGGCGATGTTGCCCGGTGTGGGCTGGCCCTTGCGCATATCGCAGCCAATGCTCTTGGCGCGGTTTTCCATGTTGGTTACGATCTCATAGATCTTATCGGCCACTTCTTTGTTTACGGCACGGCGGGCCAGCAGGTGCTCACCGCCCAGGAACTCGGTCGTTTCGCCAAAGATAACGGTAGCGCCCAGATCGACCAGCTTGTCGGCTACATAGCCGATAACACAGTTGGAAGCCATGCCGCTGGTGGTATCGGAAGCACCGCACTTGATGGCCATAACGATCTTGGAAACATCCACCGGCTGGCGCTGCAGGCCGGAAATTTCAATGACAAGCTTGCGGGCAATATCGGTGCCCAGCTGGATCGCCTTGCTGACGCCGCCCAGCTCCTGAATGTGGATGATCTCCACATGCTTGCCGGTAGCGCTCAGCTCTTTGTACATGCGCTCGTGGTCGGTGCCTTCACAGCCAAGGCTCACGATCAGGATAGCGCCAACATTGGGGCTCATGCCCAGGCTGATCAGCGTATCGGTCACGCGCTCCAGATCAGGGGGCATCTGGCAGCAGCCCTGATGGTGCAGATATGTAATGGTACCCTGTACCTGGTGGCAGATGGCGTTGGCAACATCGTTGGCACAGGTAACGCTGGGGATGACGGCAACATAGTTGCGCGCGCCAACTTTGCCGTCCGGGCGCACATAACCCATAAATTCCATAGCAGTTTACCCTCCTTACTTGCCTTCCTTGGCCCAGTCACCGCGGCCGCGCATGCTGTCCAGGTTGTGGACATGCACGTACTCGCCTTTTTTGATGTCCTTGGTGGCAATGCCGATCTCTTCGCCGTATTTGTTGATCAATTCGCCCTTTTTGATGTCCCGCACAGCAATTTTGTGGCCATAGGGAACATCGCCAATCACGGTAACGGTTTCAGCGTTGCCTTTTTTGTCGCGGATCTCAACTTCGGTACCATCGGTAATGCCATTGGCAAAAATGGTGGCGACGTTATCTTTATCGTTGACTTTCAGTGCCAGCTTTATTTCCATTACGCTCACTCTCCTTTTGCGTTTTTTCTATTGGTTCCGGTTTTGCCGGTTATTCCTTAACAGCAAGCACGCTGACGCCATCGGGGATGACAACAACGCTTGCATCGCGGCCCTTCATCTGGTAGGCAATCTCCAAGGCTTCATCCGGGGTGGAAGCGGGGATCATGTTGGCCTTGCGCACTTCCTCCGGCTTGAGGTAGGTGGTGACGAGGATGACGGGGTGCTTTTTCAGGATGCGGGCATAAATCTGCGGGCACCACTGTTCGGGAATGGTCTCCTTGGGCGGGATCTTGGAAAGGTAACCGTCGATCTCGTCCACGGTGCCCATCGTGATGAGCTTTTCAAAGTGGGTGCCGCCCATGCCGTCGGCACAGCTGCAGCACATGATGATGACACCATCCTCACCCGCACAGGCTTCCGCCGTGGCAACGGCCTTGGGGCTCTGGTACAGGTTCTGGTCCAGCGGGTAGCCGCCGTTGCTGGTGACCACGATATCGCCGGTAATGCTGGGGCACTGGCTCCATTTGCGGATAAAGGCAACGCCTTCGGCGTGGGCCTTTTCTAGGTCGCCTGCCCAGGCGGCGATGATTTTTTTCTGGCCGTCCAGCGCTACATTGAAGATGAACTGGACATTGACCATCTTGGCAGCAGCCAGCATATCCTCATGGATGGGGTTGTGCTCCAGCACGCCGGTGTTGGCATACGGGCTGGAAATGGCCTTGTAGCTGTGGTTTTCGTTGACGGTCTCCTGGGAGCAGATGCCAGGCAGGATGCTCTTGCGGCCGCCGGAGAAGCCGGCGAAGAAGTGTGGCTCAATAAAGCCCTCAGTCACCAGCAGGTCACATTCAGCGGCCAGCTTGTTGACGTTGAAGTCCGCACCGGAGGGCAGCACGCCCATGTGGATGAACTGATCCGGGTCAAATGCGTTGTTGATGGCGATTTTCTCATGATCCACAATGGCATCGCCAAACATGCGGCGCTGCTCTTCCTCGGTGGTGGGGCGGTGCAGGCCGGTGGCAATCAGGATGGTGATATCGGCGTCCGGGTTGCCCTGGCGGATCTCATCCAGCAGGATGGGCAGGGTGATCTTGCTGGGGACGGCGCGGGTGTGGTCACTGGTGACCAGCACAACTTTCTGTTTACCCTTGGCCAGGTCACGCAGGCGCGGGGAGGCAATGGGATGCTCCAATGCCTCATGAACCAGTTCTACTTCCGTTTTGCCGGCCTTGTATTCGTGCATTTTTGCGGTGACAACAGCTTTCAGGTTGGCTTCGTCAACATGCAGGTCCAAGGTGGAAGTATAGTAAGGAATCGAGATGGTTTTCATACAAATGCCTCCTTGGTTGTGGGTGCTCTATGTTTCGAATCACAAATATTGATTGTATACATCATACGTTTAATACTATGATAATAGCTTTGAGATTGGATAAAGTCAATAGTTTAAACCAAAATAGTAAAAAAAAACATGCAAATTTGTACAATGCAACAGGAAAACGATTCACAGAATGTTCAAAAACACAATAAAACAATTCCTATATGTGACATTGCAGGAAAAAGCAAATGCAATAAACATACTTGGTAAGTGTGTTTATTGCGCTGGGGGCAGTATAACACGGAATAGTGGGGCTGTCAATAAAAAATTAACAATTCAGGGAGAATGTGTTAAAAAATAGCGGTGAAAGGAGCAAAATGGGCAAAAAATCAGGCGCAGACCCGGATGTGGCATCGGGGGTGCGCCTGATAGGAAAGTTACGTGGAATAATTTATTATATGCTGTTGATGGTGAAACAATCGGTAGGGCGCGGTCACCCGACCGCGCCGGAGCGGTGCTTAAGCCGCAAGGCGGGAATTGTGCGGTGTTGCCTTAGGTCATCTAGCACAAAGTCCCGGAATGGTCGAGACCATTCCCTACAGGTTGGTTTATAATGTGTGACGGACATAAAACATGCATCCCACCCGTAGGGGCGCACAATGTGCGCACGTTACCTTGCGGAGGATGATGGGGTGAATTAGAGGGCAAGGCCCGTCCGGGACGATGCGAGCATCGTCCCCTACAAATGATTTGCAGAGTTTATCACTATCGGCAAGGTCTCTCCACGGTACGATGGAAACATCACGCCCGGACCAGAGCGACCGAGACATCGTTGACGTTGGTGCCGGTGGGGCCGGTGATGATCAGGCCATTGCATTTTTGCAGGGCATGGTAGGCATCGTTATCAGCCAGCGTGGCAAAGATATCGCAGCCCTGGGCTTTCAGCGCGGCCTGGGTGGTGCTGTCCACAAAGCCGCCTGCGGCATCGGTGGGGCCGTCGGTGCCATCAGAGCCAACGGAGAACACCGCGCAGCCATCCAGCCCGGCGATACCGGGAGCAGCGGCAAGGGCGAGCTCCTGATTGCGGCCGCCTTTACCGTGGCCGGTCAGATGCACCACTGTTTCGCCACCTGCAATCAGGGCAATACGGCGGCCCGCGGTGCGCTGGTAGCGCACCATGTTGGCCAGGAACACACCGGCTTCCCGGGCTTCGCAGCTCAGGCAGTCGGTCAAAATCAGCGGCTCATAGCCAAGGGTGCGGGCGGTGGCAGCGGCGGCGGCACACAGCTGGCGCACACTGCCGGTAATCTGGGTTTCTACGTTGTCCAGCGCTTTGGGCGTTTCCTGCTCCAGCAGGGTCAGCATCTGATCCGTCATGGGCAGGTGGTATTTCTGCACGATCTCCTTGGCCTGCGCACAGGTAGAACTATCCGGGTAAGCGGGGCCGGAGGCAATCATATCCAGCGGATCGCCAAGAATATCCGAAAGCACGATGGAAACCACATGGGCCGGGGCACACAGCTGGGCAAAACGGCCGCCTTTTACGCCGGAAAAGCGCTTGCGGAGGGTGTTGATCTCTACAATATCCGCTCCGCAGACCAGCAGGTTGTGGGTGAGTTCTTCCAGATCCGCGGCGGGGATGAGCGGCTTTTCAAACAAAGCGGAACCGCCGCCGGAAAGCAGGAACAGCACGGTGTCCTGTGCGGTCAGCCCGCTGACGAGGTCCAGCGCCTGCTGGGTGGCGGTAAAGCTGTTCTCGTCCGGGATGGGGTGCCCGGCTTCCCGGATGGTAAAGTTGGCAATGGGGCCTTTGCTGTGGTCGTACTTGGTAATGACAATGCCGGTATCAATACGGGAACCCAGAATGCGGCTGGCGGCGTTGGCCATCTGCCAGGCACCCTTGCCGGCGGCAACCAGCACAACGCGCCCGGAACCAAAATCGCGTCCTTCCAGCGCTTTGCGGACGGCCTCGTCCGGCTGGGCGGCGGTGATGGCGGCCTGAATGATGGCATCAGCATCTTGGCGGAGTTTAGACATAGGGATCACACTCTTTTCTGTTTTGTTTGTTGGTTCTTTAATTTCTGTTATAACATGTAAATCAATCATTCAGCAATCGGCAGAACGTACAGAATTGGCGGCAAAATTTTGGCGGCACGGGGATGCCCGCACCGCCAAAAAAACAGAATTTTGAGGTTTTACAGGTCGCGGCCCAGCTTGATGCCAGTCAGGTGCTCGTAATACTGGGCAATGGCGCTGTGGTCTGCCTGGCCCTTGCCATTGCTGTGCAGCCACTGCAAAATTTCCTGCACTTCGGCGGTCATCGGCACCGGGGCACCCACGGTGTGGGCGCAGTCCAGGGCGTTGTTCAGGTCCTTGATGTGCAGGTCAACCTTGAAGCCGGGCTTATCATTGCCCTCAATCATCATGGGGGCTTTGGCGTTCATGACGGTGGAACCAGCCAGGCCGCCCTTGATGGCCTGGAACACCAGGTCGGGATCCACACCGGCTTTCTGGGCCAGGGTCAGGGCTTCGGCCACAGCCTGGATGTTGGCCGCCACGATGATCTGGTTGGCCAGCTTGGTGGTGTTGCCTGCGCCGATGCCGCCGCACCGCACAGCGGAAGAACCCATGGCCAGCAGGACCGGCTTGAAGGTGTTGAAGACCTCTTCTTCGCCGCCGACCATGAAGGAAAGGGTGCCGTCAATCGCCTTGGGCTCGCCGCCGGAAACGGGGGCGTCCAGCATCTGGATGCCGCGGGCGGCAAGCTCGGCGGCGATCTCCTTGCTGGCGATGGGGTTCAGGGAGGTCATATCAATAAAGGTGGAGCCGGGCTGCATGTGGGCGGCAACGCCGTTTGCACCCAGCATGACCTGTTTGACCTGCGGGGCGTTGGGCAGCATGGTCAGCACAAGATCACAGGTGGAGCCGATGGTGGGCTGGTCGGCTACTTTGGCGCCGCAGGCTTCCAGCTCAGCTGCGGCGGCGGGGGAGTGGCTGTCCACCGTAACGTCATAGCCGGCTTTGAGCAGGTTTTTGGCCATGGGGCGGCCCATGATGCCAAGACCGATAAAACCAATTTTCATACGATCACACGACCCTTTCTTTGTAAGGTGTATCTGAAAACAAAGAAATAGACTAAATTTTCGACTTTTCAGATACACCCCAGGAAAACATGGGATACCCTGCCGGGACAAAAGCGGCGGGCAAGATAAAAACAATTTTATTATAGTAATAGATTATACAAATTGCAAGAAGAACTTTTGTGAAACACATAAAAATATAGGTAAAAAGTCAGAAAAATAAGGGAGACTGCGTTGCACAAGGGCAAAACGTGTGATAGAATAATAGAAATATCTCCGGTTAATACGGATGCGCTGCGGGGGCCAACCCGCACAAGGGAAAGTGAAGGAAAGAGCTATGGAACGCCGCCCAATCAAAACGATCCGCAATCAGGTGTATCAGATCCTGAAGGATGATATCTGCGAAGGAAGATTTGCTCCCGGCCAGTGGCTGCAGGAAAACGAGCTGGCAGAGCGCCTGTGCGTGAGCCGCAGCCCCATCCGGGAAGCACTGCGCCAGCTGGCTTCGGACGGGCTGGTGGTGGAGATCCCCAACAAGGGTGTGTTTGTAAAAGAGTTTACCGCGCGGGACATTGAGGAAATTTTTGACCTGCGCGTTCTGCTGGAAGATTACGCCATCAGCAAGCTGCAGCACCACCTGACCACGGCGGATATGCAGCAGCTGATCGACTGCCTGAACGAGATGGAGCGGCTGCACGCCCAAAAAAACCTGCGTGCCTACACGGATATGGATTCTAAGCTGCACGGGCTGCTGATTGAACTGTGCGGCAACAGCCTTTTGGAATCCATGTATGCAAGGATCCATTCGCTGAACCAGCAGTTCCGTATTTATTCGCTGACAAGTACCCAGCGCTTTAATGAATCGATGGAAGAGCACCGCGATATTGTGCACTGCCTGCTGACCAACAATGCGGACGAGGCAAGGGCCATCAACAAGCGCCATTTGCAGCTGGCGAAAGATAAAATTATCCAGCATTTTTCTGAGCAGGAAGCCCTGAAACAGGCAGCGGATGCACAGCCCAAAACAACCGCCGAAGCGGACAAAAAAGCAAAATAACAAAATAACAAAATAAAATGTGCCCCCGGCAGCTTTGCATTGCTGCAGGGGGCACTGCTGTTATGGAAGATAAAATCAGGAACTGAGCTGTTCTTTGTGGTATTGCAGGGTGTACAGCTGATAGTACCGCCCATGACGGGCCAGCAGCTCCTGGTGGCTGCCCTGCTCCAGAATTTTGCCGTGGGACAGCACGATGATGTTGTCCGCGTGCTGGATGGTGGAAAGGCGGTGGGCAACGATCAGCATGGTGCCGACGGTGCGCATTTTTTCCAGAGAATCCTGAATCAAAAGCTCGGTTTCGGTATCAATGTTGGCGGTTGCTTCGTCCAGAATCATCACGCTGGGCTTGTGGATGATCGTGCGGGCAAAGCTGAGCAGCTGGCGCTGACCGGCGGAGAAGTTGTTGCCGCGCTCGCGCACTTCCTCATCCAGGCCGTGGTCCAGCTTGTTGATGAAGTGGTCAGCGTTGACATAGCGGCAGACCTGCATGATCTCTTCGTCCGAGATGTTATCCTCCCGCAGGACAATGTTGCTGCGGATGGTGCCGGAAAAGAGGAAAACATCCTGCAGCATTTGTCCAAAATGGCGGCGGAGGGAAGAAATTTTGATTTTGCGGATGTCGATGCCGTCAATCAGAATTTCGCCCTTCTGGAACTCGTAATTGCGGCAGATGAGGGACAGGATGGTGCTTTTGCCGGAGCCGGTGGAACCGACAAAAGCCACGGTTTCCCGCGGGGAAACATGGAACGAAACGCCCTGCAGCACCCATTCGCCGGGAATATAGCTGAACCAGACATCGCGGAACTCAATTTCGCCTTTTACATCGGTCAGCTCAATGGCGTCGGGGACATCCACCAGCTTGGGCTGAATGTCCATAATAGAAAAGACTTTTTCCGACGAGGCCAGCGCGGATTGCAGCCAGTTGAACTGCTCGGCCAGGTTCTGGATGGGGGTAAAGAACTTGGAAATGTACATGTAGAAGGTGACGATGGTGCCGCCGGTGATGGTCTGCCCCAGGAAAGAAACATTGTTCAGGTGGCCCATGCCGCCCAGGTAGAACAGGCACAAAATAGAGCTGATGTACAGCATGTAGACCAGCGGGCGGAATACGCCGAACACAAAAATCTGTTCCTGCGTGACCTTGGAAAGGGTCTGGCTTTTTTGGTAGAACTCCGCCATCTTTTCGTCCTCGCGGCCAAAAATCTGGGTGACCTTGATACCGGAAAGGTTCTCCGAAAGATAGGTGTTGATGTCAGTGGTGGCATCCTTGACCTTACGGTAGGCCCGGCGGGAAAACTTGCGGAAGATGACAGTGAAGATGACGATGAAGGGAACAAAGCAGAGCACCATCAGGGTCAGTGCATAGTTCAGGCAGAGCATGGCCACCAGAATGCCCAAAATGACGAACGCATTTTTAGTCAGGTTCACCAAAAGGTTGGTGAACATCATGGAAATGGCGTTGGTATCGTTGGTAACGCGGGTAACAAGCTTGCCAACCGGGATCTCGTTGAGCTGCTCGTGGGAGAGGGACTCAATGTGGGTGAACAGATCCTCGCGCAGATCGGAGATGATGCGCTGGCCGACCCGCTGCAGAATGACCGCCTGAAAATAGGTGCTTGCCATCGAGAACACCAGAATCCCCGCATAGACCGCGACCGAAGCGAACAGGCGGCTGAGGGCAAAATCGGCGGCGACAAGTTCTTCGATCGCACCGACGATTAGGGGAGAGATAATGTCGTAAGCGATGGAGAAGAGCATCAGGAAGAGAACCAGAAGAAACTTGGCCCAGTACGGTTTGGCATAGGCGAACAGGCGGCGCAGAATCTCGCCGTCTGCCATGGTGCGCTCAAAACCCATGGCGGTCTTTTTATCTTTGACCGAAGCGTAAGCAAAAATCAGCAGCGCCGTAACGGCACCGATGACGCCGCCAACCAGCAAAAGCGGGTTTATATTAAGCATTGTCATCACCTCCGGCTTCATCTTCCAGCCGCTGCAGGTCCACCATGCGGCGGTACTTGGGGCAGCTGGTGTACAGCTCATTGTGGGGGCCGACGGCCTCAATCTTGCCATCATCCAGGAAGATGATCTTGTCCAGCCGCTCCACCGTGGAAATGCGGTGGGCAATCAGCAGGGTGGTCTTGTTGGCGCGGCTGGATTTCAGGTTGTCCAGAATGATTTTTTCGGTGCGGGTGTCCACAGCGGAAACAGAGTCATCCAGAATCAGGATGGGGGCGTCTTTCAGCAGGGCGCGTGCAATGGAGATGCGCTGCTTCTGGCCGCCGGAAACGGTCACGCCGCGCTCACCCAGAACGGTTTCGTAACCATCCTTAAAGTCCACGATGTTGTCCCGCACATCGGCCAGGCTGGCGGCGTGGTCGATCATTTCGGGGGAGGCATCGTCCACACCAAAGCCGATGTTGTGGGCGATGGTATCCGAGAAGAGGAAGTTGTCCTGTGGAACATAGGCGCAGGCAGCGCGCACAGAATGGATGGACAGGGTGTTCACGTCCTTGCCGTCCACGAACAGGGTGCCGTCCGGCACGTTGTAGGTGCGCAGCAGCAGGTCCACCAGCGCCGTTTTGCCCGCGCCGGTCTTGCCCACAATGCCCACGCTTTCGCCGGGGTAGATGGTGAAGGAGATATCCTGCAGCACATCGTATTCGCCGTCCGGGTAGCGGAAGGTCAGGTGGCGGAATTCCACACTGCCCTGCGGGTTCTGCAGCTCCTGCACGCCGGGGCGGTCGGCCACATCAATGGGGGCGTTCAGCAGCTCGGTGATGCGGTTCAGGGAAGCCTTGCCGCGGGAGGTCTTTTCGATCAGCATGGAAATTGCCATGATGGGCCAGACGATGGCCTCAAAATAGCCGATGTACTCTACCAGCTGGCCCGCGTTGAACCGGCCCTGGTAGACCAGATAACCGCCATACCCCAGGATGACACAGATGACGGATTCGACAAACAGGGTCACGAGCACTTCCAGCAGGGTGGCAATTTTGGTGTAGATGACGTTGATCTCCTCGTTCTGTTTGTTCAGCTTGCGGAACGCCATGAGCTCTTTCAGCTCTTTGACAAACGCCTTGATAACGGCAATGCCGGAGAAATTCTCCTGTGCAAAGTCTGAAAGATCGGAGAATGCCTGTTGGCGTTCTTCCCAGCGCTTGGTCATGGCGGTGCCCATGACGGTGCCGATGCCGAACATGATGAGGGCAGGGATCAAAGCCAGCAGGGTGAGCTTATAATCCATGCGCCACATTTTGTACAGGGCCATCAGGCCGAGAACCAAAGCGTCAAAGAACATCAGGATACCATCACCAAAACATTCCTGGATGGTATCAATATCATTGGTGTAAAGGCTCATCAGGTTGCCGACCTTGTTAACCTGGTAATACTGCTGCGAAAGCTGGCGGCTGTGGTCAAACATCCGCTCGCGCAGGTTGGCAGCAACCCGCACAGCGGAGCCGAAAAAGCAGATACGCCACAAAAAGCGCCCAATGACCATGAGCACCACGATCCAGATCATGGGCAGGCAGATGTGCTGCAGCAAAACCTCTTTGGTAAAGGGCAGGGGCTGGCCGTTTACGACCACCTGCCCCAGGTTGACCCCGTTGATGACCAGACGGTAAAACTGGGGGATCAACAGCTGGATATAGTCAACCATTAAAAGGGCCAGCAGCCCAAGCAGCAGCACGGGCGCATTTTTGAGGTAATAACGGTTGATGTACTTGCCGAAAATCACGGCATTTCCTCCTTTTCCTTGCAGGAATACAGCCGGGCAGCCCGGTCGGCGGCAAAAGTGCCGTATCTTTCAGTATATAGGACGGGAACGGTTGAGTCAACGCAAAACGCGAAAAAGTGGGGAATACAGCCGAACAGGGGGGAAGCGTCTTTTATTATGAAGCATAGCCCCTACGGTCTCGATAGGAAATAGGTTGTTTCTGGATACACAAATGTTTCTTCTTTATATAAGGCAACACCGCACAATTCCCGCCTTGCGGCTTAAGCACCGCTCCGGCAGCTGCGGCACGGCATCTGCGTTGCCAAAATGCTCGATAATGTCGGGTTGCGGTACCCGCATCGTGCTTCGGGGGCAAAAGCCCCTCGCCCTCTGCGACCGCTGCCCCTGCTTCGGTTCGCTGTTTCCGCCACTGGCGGCGCTCACCTTTGCAGCATCCAGTATTATCTGCGCTTTTGGCTTGGCATCTGCCGCACCTCGCTCGCCGTATCGGCACTTAGAATTGCGCGGTATTGCCATAAGGATACAAAATGAACTGCTTTTACACATAGATTTCGTTGTTGCGGGCGGGCAGCTTTTGCACCACGGCTTTGTGGGCGGCGGTTTCACGCCAGGCGGCGGGACTTAAACCCGTTTCCCGCTTAAACACGCGGCACAGGTAGTTGGCACCGGAAAAACCGCACAGCCCGGCGATCATTTCCAGGCTGTACTCCCGCTCGGCCAGCAGCAGTTTGGCAGCTTCAATGCGCACGCTGGTCAAAAAGCGGCCCGGCGGCATGCCCATCTCGGAAGAAAAGACCCGCACAAGGTGGCACTTGCTGACCCCAAGCTGGGCGCTGAGCTCTTCCACGCCGTACAGGGCCATGTAGTTATCGCGGATGGCTTCCACCGCGCGGGCTACCAACGGCGAAAGACGGCGGGATTCCTCGTCCCCGTGGACAAGGGCGCACAGCAGGGTGTAGGGGGCGGCGGCGCTGGCGGCATCGTCGGCATTCCCGGCACCGCACACGCGGGCCAGCAGCTCCGCTGCACTGGGGCAGGAAGCCCCATCCGCAAAGCGCGGCTGCGGCAGCCCGGCCAAAAACTGCTGCACGGCCAGCCCGGTCAGCCGCACGCACAGCAGATGGCAGGGGGTAACGGGCCGCAGCGTGAAGGTGCCAAAGCCCAGCAAAAAATCGCCGGAGGAGCCCGCCGCGCTCTGGCTGCCGGGGCATTCCAGCACGCACTGCCCGCTGGAAAGTACCCCTGCCCAAAGGCCCTCGCCGGAAAGGGTAAGCGGCGCTTCGCCCTGCAGTTCCTGCACTGCGGCGCAGGCGCAGCAGGTGGTTGGATCAAATATCAATTTCTGACCTCCAATATCAATAAAGTGCTATATCTTTTTCAATCGTACCCTGCTATTATAGATTTGTCAAGAAAAATACGTGCTGAGCGTATCAATAAAATCATAAAAACCAATTTGGAGGTAATGACCCATGGCCAGCATTAGTTGCCGTCATATTTACAAAATCTATCCGGGCAATGTTACTGCCGTTAAGGATTTCAACCTGGAAATCGCTGATAAGGAATTTATCGTTTTCGTCGGTCCTTCCGGCTGCGGTAAGTCCACCACCCTGCGTATGATCGCAGGTCTGGAAGAAATCTCCAAGGGCGAAATGTACATCGGTGACCGCCTGATCAACGATGTTCCCCCGAAAGACCGCGACATCGCCATGGTGTTCCAGAACTACGCTCTGTACCCGCACATGACCGTGTACAAGAACATGGCATTCGGCCTGGAACTGCGCAAGATGCCCAAGGACGACATCGACAAGCGCGTTCGTGAAGCTGCTAAGATCCTGGAAATCGAGCACCTGCTTGACCGTAAGCCGAAGGCTCTGTCCGGTGGTCAGCGCCAGCGTGTTGCTCTGGGCCGCGCAATGGTTCGTAACCCGGCCGTCTTCCTGCTTGACGAGCCTCTGTCCAACTTGGATGCTAAGCTGCGTACCAGCATGCGTACCGAGATCATCAAGCTGCACAAGAAGCTGGCTACCACCTTCATCTATGTTACCCATGACCAGACCGAAGCTATGACCATGGGCGACCGCATCGTTGTTATGCGTGATGGCGTCATCCAGCAGGTCGATACTCCGCAGAACCTGTACGATTACCCCTGCAACATCTTCGTTGCCGGCTTCATCGGCAGCCCCCAGATGAACTTCCTGGACGGCACCCTGCAGAAGAATGGCGATACCTATGTCGTCGATCTGGACGGCACCGTGATCCCCCTGCCGCAGGAAAAGACCGCCGATGGCAAACTGGCCGCTTACGTTGGCAAGAGCCTGAAGGTTGGTATCCGTCCTGAGGATATGAAGGATGACGAAGAGTTCCTGGAGAAGCATCCTTCCAGCCATATCGATACTGAGGTTGAAGTTTCCGAGCTGATGGGCGCTGAGATCTATCTGTACCTGACCTACAAGGGCCAGAACCTGATGGCTCGCGTTGCCCCGACCTCCAAGTCCCGCCGCGGCGACAAGGTCACCATGGCTATGGATACGCATAAGATCCACCTGTTCGATCCTGAGACCGAGCTGACCCTGCTGAACTAATCAACAGTAATTTGAACTTTTTAGGCGGCTCCGCTCTTGTGCGGAGCCGCCTTTTGTTAAAGCAAAAGCGCAAACAATTGCGCAAGCGCTGCACAGAGGCAGTGCAGCGGGTGTAAGAGCAAATGGGCAGGGGAAAGCCCTGCCGAGGGGTGTGCCTGAAAACAAAGAGAATGGCGGTTGTGTTTGTAAAAACAGGCTGTATTTTCGGCTTTTCGGGCTCGCCCCAGAATAGGATGTTTGAAGCAAAGGGGGACAGCCGACCAATGCAGATCACAGATCTACTGGTGCCGGAACGCGTTGCACTGAATATGCAGGTGGCGGATAAGGCCATGGCCATCCACGCAATGGTGGGCATGCTGGACCGCACCGGATGCCTGCGGGATGCAGTCGAATACGAAAAAAATGTGCTGGAACGGGAAGCCCAGGGCACGACCGGCGTTGGCGGCGGGGTGGCCATTCCCCACGGCAAAAGCAACGCGGTGCTGGTGCCCGCGCTGGCGGCAGTAACGCTGCGGGAGGCGATCGACTACCAGGCACTGGATGGTGCCCCGGTACGGCTGCTGTTTTTGATCGCAGCTCCGGATGGTGCAAATGACCTGCATATCCAGGTGTTGGCGCGGCTGGCTCAGCTGCTGATGGAACCGCTGTTCTGTGAGGAATTGAAGCAAGCAGCAACCCCGGAAGAATTTCTGGCGGTGATCGCTAAGCGGGAACAGGGCGAGACCGCCCGCGAGGCCCGCGCTGAGGCAGTGGCCGAAGCTGCGCTGACCGAACCGCGGCTTGCCCCCCGCGTGCTGGCTGTAACGGCATGCCCCACCGGCATTGCCCACACCTATATGGCGGCCGAAGCGCTGGAAGCCGAAGCGGCAGAAATGCATATTGCCATCAAGGTGGAAACCAACGGTGCAGACGGGGTGAAAAACCACCTGACCGAACAGGAAATTGAAAACGCAGAGTGCATCATTGTGGCGGCGGATAAAGCCGTGGAGACCACCCGCTTTGCGGGCAAACCGGTGCTTCGCGTGCCCGTTTCCCAGGCCTTGAAAGACCCGGAAATGCTGCTGCACCGCGCGCTGTCCGGCACAGCTCCACTGGAACCGGAGGATGAAAGTGTGCCGGGCATGGGGGGCAACCGTAAAGCAGGCAGCGCAAAAGATGGTGCTGCCGCCCCGCAGGAATTTGGGCGCAAGCTTTACACCGACCTGATGAACGGCGTTTCCCACATGATTCCCTTTATCACCGGTGGCGGTATATTGATTGCGTTAAGCTACTTTTTGGACCGCGGTAATGCGGGCGCAGAAATGTTCGGGCGGGGAACGTCCCTTGCCATGCTGGTGCGCACGATTGGTAATACCTCATTTAATCTGATGTACGTTGTGCTGGCCGGGTTCATTGCCATGTCGGTGGGGGATCTGCCCGCATTGGTGGCCGGTATGGCGGGCGGTATGCTGGCCATCCAGGGAACCTCGCTGGCACCGCAGGCGGAATGGGTGTCCTCCGGCTTTTGGGGCGCTATGATTGCGGGCTTTGCGGCAGGCCTTGTGGTAAAACTGCTGCGGACGGCATTCAAGCGGCTGCCATCGGCATTGGTGCATATCAAAACAGTACTGCTATATCCGGTGGCCAGCCTGGCCGTGGTCGGCTTTATGATGGTATTCCTCGTCAATGCGCCGCTTGGACGGTTTAATACCTGGATATACCAGCTGTTGGCCAGTATGCAGGGCGGCAGCCGCGTGGTGATGGCCGCGGTGCTGGGGGCTTTGATGGCCGTTGACTTTGGCGGGCCGATCAATAAAGCGGCGTATCTGTTTGGCACGGTTGCCCTGGCCGGCGGCCAGGAAGAATTTATGGCTGCCGTTATGGCGGGCGGCATGGTGCCGCCGCTGGGCGTTGCTCTGGCGGGAACCCTGTTCCCGGAGCGTTTTACCACCAAAGAACGCCACACCGCGATGACGGATTACCTGATGGGGGCCTGCTTTATCACCGAGGGGGTCGTCCCCTTTGTGCTGCGGGATCCGCTGCATGTCATTCCCTCCTGCATGGCGGGTGCATCCCTGGCGGCGGCGCTGTCCATGCTGTTCGGTTGTGCCGTACCGGCCCCGCACGGCGGCATGTTCTTGCTGCCGCTGAACCCGCATCCGTTCCGGTATCTGCTTGCCTTACTGATGGGCAGCCTGTTGACGGCGGTGACCCTTGCGGTTTTACGCAGAAAATACCCGCCTAAGGATGAGGAACAGCCAACAAATTGACCTGATGATTTAGAAAAAGGCTTTTGGGCGCTGCTCAAGCAATACACGACAGCCGATAGGCAAATAAAAATTTGCACAAAAGCCTGACTGATATGCCCCCTATATAGCCTTCAGTGTTTTATTTCACTGTTCGCTATATAGGGGGCATATCATTCTACTATATTATATCCTCAAAAGATTTAAGGCAACACCGCACAATTCTAAGTGCCGATACGGCGAGCGAGGTGCGGCAGATGCCAAGCCAAAAGCGCAGATAATACTGGATGCTGCAAAGGTGAGCGCCGCCAGTGGCGGAAACAGCGAACCGAAGCAAGGGCAGCGGTCGCAGAGTGCGAGGGGCTTTTGCCCCCGAAGCACGATGCGGGTACCGCAACCCGACATTATCGAGTATTTTGGCAACGCAGATGCCGTGCCGCAGCTGCCGGAGCGGTGCTTAAGCCGCAAGGCGGGAATTATGCGGTATTGCCTTAGAAAAAGGCTTTTGGGCGCTGCTCAAGCAATACACGACAGCCGACAGGCAAATAAAAATTTGCACAAAAGCCTGACTGATATGCCCCCTATATAGCCTTCAGTGTTTTATTTCACTGTTCGCTATATAGGGGGCATATCA
>NZ_JAQFEN010000008.1:105522-128259 GCF_027689445.1 Gemmiger qucibialis
GCACTTAGAATTATGCGGTATTGCCTATATTATATCCTCAAAAGATTTAAGCGCCAAATAAGCGCCTAATGCAAAGTGTTTTGCTAAGATGTATCTGAAAACAAAGAAAATGACGGATATTTCGCAAACACAAGCAGGATGTAAGGCAAAGAGCCGCAGGAATCCTTTGTGGATTCCAAGGCTTTTTAACGCAAAATCCCGCTGCGTTTGTAGAAATAGACGATAGTTTCGACTTTTCAGGTACACCCTAACATAAAAAGAAAAGCAACGACAAACATAACGTTTAATCGTTGCTTTTCTTGGTGCGCTGGAAGGGACTCGAACCCCCGGCCTTCTGATTCGTAGTCAGACACTCTATCCAGCTGAGCTACCAGCGCATCTTATTCAGTTCACAGGCGGTTGGCGGAGCGCCTAACCTCAAGTGCTCATTTATTATAGCATACGGCAGCGGAAAGTCAAGGACTTTTTTTGATTTTTCTAAAGAAAACTTGTTTTGAACGATAGTGCGACAAACTATTTTGTAACAAGCCGCACATGGGCGTTGCGGTGCAAAAGGGTGCCGGGCAGGGGATCCTGCGCGGTGATGGTGCCCTCGGTCAGATTGGAGGGGGTCAGAGTGGGCAGCAGCTCCACAATGGCAAGGCGGCGGCGCGCTTCGTCGACCGACATGCCCAGCAGGGACGGCACCTGGCGGAACGGGTCTGGTACGGCACGGGCAACGGTAAGGGTAATACAGTCCCCGGCTTCCAGTGCGGTGCCGGCGGCAGGAGATTGCAGAATAACGGTATCGGCCTGCAGGGTGGGATCGTTGCGGATATAATCGACGGAAACGGTAAAACCGGCGTCCCGCAGGGTCTGGATGGCATCGGAACGGTTCTGGCTTTTCAAATCCGGTACGGTGATGGTGTTTGGCCCTTTGCTGACGGACAGTATGAGTTTTTGCCCCTGTTTGACGGTGCTGCCCGCGGTGGGCTTTTGGGCGATGACGATGCCTTCCGCTTGGGCAGAGTAGCGGGTATCCCACACGATGGAAAGCTGGGCGGCGCTCTGTTCAACCTGGGCCTGCTGCCAGTCCATGCCAGACAAATCGGGGACGATGACTTCCCGCCGGATGGAAAACATGGGGTTGGTGCTTTGGGACAAAATGACAGTGATGGCAATGCCAGCTGCCACAACAGAAAGCAGCGCCAGGCAGGCGAGAACCCGCAGCGGGGTAAGGGAAAGTGAATGGTGAGAAGCAGGCATGGAGGTTACCTCGCTTAATACAGCTTATGAAAGATACATATTGTATAAATGATAATAAAAATACATATGGCAAACAAGAAGGATCCGGCGGAGAACAGGCAGGACCTTTTACAGATAGGAATCTTGTCTCTTTGGGTTCAGTATAGCACGCGGAACATGGGGCTGCCAAGTGCGAAGAGAAAATCAGACAAAACGCAAATAGGTTTGTTCATCGGGGGTGAGGTGTTTCATTTTGACGGGGACTATGATATAATAAAAACAAAAATATGTACAAGGCAATACCGCATAATTCTAAGTGCCGATACGGCGAGCGAGGTGCGGCAGCTGCTAGGCCAAAAGCGCAGATAATACTGGATGTCTTATCGAGCATTTTGGCAACGCAGATGCCGTGCCGCAGCCGTCGGAGCGGTGCTTAAGCCGTAAGGCGGGAATTGTGCGGTGTTGCCACAAATAAAAGTGCGCAATGTGTCGAAAAAAGGTGTCTTTCTCTTATAGAGTATGTAGGGGTGGATAACGTTTCTCGAAAGTGTATCTGAAAACAAAGAAAATGACGGATATTTCGCAAACATAAGCAGGATTTTGCGTTTGTAGAAACAGACGATATTTTCGACGTTTCAGATACACCCTAATAATTCAACGAATGAAAGTCATTCGCTGGGCTGCTCACAGGGTAAATGGTATCGGGCGCACAATGCGCCCCTGCAAAAAATTTTTTGACAGTCTGAAATTGCGGTACTTTCTGTATTTTATATGCAGCGGTTTGTGTTGGCCCTGTTCTGAACAGGGACGGTAAAACCGTTGGCTGGTTGGATGGTACGGTTAACATATAAGCAAAGCAAAAATACAAAATAAGGCGGGAACCATATGAAAATTGCAGTTGCGGGTACAGGCTATGTGGGTTTGTCAATTTCGTGCCTGATTGCACAGCACCACACGGTTTGTGCGGTGGATCTGATCAAAAGCAAGGTAGACAGCATCAACAACAGGAAGTCCCCCATTCAGGATGAATACATTGAAAAATACCTGGCGGAAAAGGACCTGGATCTGACCGCCACGCTGGACGGGGAAACGGCTTACCGCGATGCGGATTTTGTTGTGATTGCGGCGCCGACCAATTATGACAGCAAGACCCAGCACTTTGATACCTCTGCGGTGGAATCTGTCATCGACCTGGTCATGAAGGTGAACCCCAATGCGGTTATGGTAATCAAATCTACCATTCCGGTTGGCTACACGGAGCAGATCCGCAAGAAAACCGGCAGCAAGAACATTATGTTCAGCCCGGAGTTTTTGCGGGAAAGCAAAGCGCTGTATGACAACCTGTACCCTTCCCGCATTATTGTGGGCACCGACCCCAACGACCCGCACCTGGTAGAAGCCGCCCATACATTTGCCGGGCTTTTGCAGGAGGGGGCCATCAAGCAGGATGTGGATACCCTGTACATGGGCTTTACCGAAGCCGAGGCGGTCAAGCTGTTTGCCAATACCTATCTGGCGCTGCGCGTGGCCTATTTTAACGAACTGGATACTTATGCCGAAAGCAAGGGCCTGAACACCAGAGATATCATTGATGGCGTTTGCCTGGATCCGCGCATTGGCAGCCATTACAACAACCCCAGCTTTGGTTACGGTGGCTACTGCTTGCCCAAAGATACGAAGCAGCTGCTGGCCAATTATACCGATGTACCGGAAAATCTGATCGGTGCAATCGTGGAAAGCAACCGCACCCGCAAGGATTTTATTGCGGACCGTGTGCTGCGCATGGCCGGGTACTATGATTACGGTGAGGAGTGCGACTATAATGCCGCACAGGAAAAGCCGGTGACCATCGGGGTATACCGCCTGACGATGAAGAGCAACAGCGATAACTTCCGCCAGAGCTCCATCCAGGGCGTGATGAAGCGCGTAAAGGCAAAGGGGGCAACGGTGATCATCTATGAGCCGACGCTGAACGATGGGGAAACGTTCTTTGGCAGCAAAGTGGTGAACGACCTGGAACAGTTCAAGGCAATGTCCCAGGCAATTATTGCCAACCGGTACGACAGCGTGCTGGACGATGTGAAAGAAAAGGTATACACCCGCGACATTTTCCGCCGGGACTAAAAAGCAATAAACAAGACATGGGGCATTGCAAAGCGCATGCCCCATATTTTAACGAGGAAGCAAAATGATAGGGTTGGGAACGATCATCAACGTGGATGCAGAAAAAACGCGGCAGTATTATCAGACCATGGGGCCGGGGGAACTTTGCAGCTGCAATGACTGCAAAAATTATTGTGCACGGGTCAAAGCAGCCTACCCGGTGGCAGCGGAATACCTGGCGGGGCTTGGCGTGGAGATTGAAAAGCCGCTGGAAACATCCCCACTGGAACCCGGTGCGGACGGAATGATGGAATACTGCGCCTGCCAATATGTTGTGCTGGGCAGCTGCGAGGAAAACTACCGCCATACAGTTGGCGGGGTGGAAGTGTGCAAGGCAAGGTTTTACCCTGAAACGGGTGTGAAAGAGGAACATTTTGTGCTGGAACTTTCGCCAATCCGGCTGAAAGGGTGGCAGGAATAGGAGAGCTGGGGCTGCGAACCGCTGAGTTATAAATGGCAGAAAGAACAGGAGGAGCAGGCAATGAATATCACGGTATATCTTGGCGCAAAAGGGGGCAATGACCCGGCGCTGAAACGGGCAGTGCAGGAACTGGGACAATGGATTGGCCAAAGCGGGAACGCGCTGGTGTATGGCGGCTCCAAAACCGGGCTGATGGGCGAAATTGCCAAAAGCGTTCTGGATGCGGGCGGAACCGTGACCGGCGTGGAGACCACCCTGTTTATGCAGGATGACCTGCAATATGACGGTCTGACGGAGTTGATCGTGACGGAAACCATCACCGAGCGCAAGACTGAGATGATCAGGCGGGGCGATGCGTTTATTGCGTTCCCCGGCGGAACGGGTACGCTGGAGGAGATCGCCGAAGTCATGTCCAAGGTATCGCTCAAGCAGCTGGATGCTCCCTGCGTTTTGTACAACCTGAATGGCTATTATAACGGTCTGAAAACCCTGCTGGATCATATGATCGAAACCGGGCTTTCGACAAAAGAGCGGCAGGAAGGAATCTGGTTTGCGGAGAACCTGGAGCAGATCAAGCAGATTCTGAAAGCATAAAAACGCCGAAATATCACCGTACGCCGCACAGCACTTGACAATACCGCTGCGGCGGGGTAATATATTGATACCAAATGCAGTGCGGGGGAGTTCCGCGGGCAGACGTTCTTTCCAGAGAGCCGGGGCAGCTGAAAACCGGCAGGGCGTGCCCGGCGGTTTGTCGCCCCCAAGCAGGGCAGGCGAACCGCCGTGTGCGCAGTAATCTGCTTCGTTTCGCCCCCGTTACCGGGCGGTCAAGTGGCTTACCTTTATATAAAACATATATAAAACGGCAGGCAATTTGGGTGGTACCGCGGTACTGAACATGTTTTGGAACATCGTCAGGCCGTCCCATGTTTACAACATCATGGGGCGGCCTGATTTTTTATTTCCGTCCCGCACATCAAGGAGGGCCATCATGGCAAAAGAACTCGCCAAGCAGTATGATCCCAAAGGCACAGAGGATCGAATTTACCAGGAATGGTGCGATAAGGGCTATTTCCACACCCAAATCGACCGCAGCAAAAAGCCGTTCACCATCGTAATGCCGCCGCCGAATGTTACCGGCCAGCTGCACATGGGCCACGCCATGGACGAAACCTGGCAGGATATCCTGACCCGCTACAAGCGCATGCAGGGCTATGCCGCTTTGTGGGTGCCGGGCACCGACCATGCTTCCATTGCCACCGAAGCCAAGGTGGTTGCCGCCATGCGCGAGGAGGGCCTGACCAAAGAAATGTTGGGCCGCGATGGCTTTTTGGAGCGCGCCTGGGCATGGAAAAACACTTATGGCAGCCGCATTGTCAGCCAGCTGAAAAAGCTGGGCTGCTCCTGCGACTGGCAGCGTGAGCGCTTTACCATGGACGAGGGCTGCTCCGACGCCGTGAAAGAAGTGTTTGTGCGCCTGTATGATAAGGGCCTGATCTACCGCGGCAACCGCATGGTGAACTGGTGCCCCCACTGCAACACTTCCATCTCTGACGCCGAAGTGGAATACGAGGAGAAGGACGGCAGTTTCTGGCACCTGCTGTACCCGGTCAAGGAGACCGGTGAGATGCTGGAACTGGCCACCACCCGCCCCGAAACCATGCTGGGCGATACCGCCGTTGCCATCAACGGCGAGGACCCGCGCTATACCCACTTGCACGGCTGCCATGTCATTCTGCCGCTGCTGAACAAAGAGATTCCCATCGTGTGCGATGAGCACGCCGATATGGAAAAAGGCACCGGCGTTGTGAAGATCACCCCCGCCCATGACCCCAACGACTTCGAGGTCGGCAAGCGCCATGACCTGCCCATCATCCGCGTGCTGACCTATGACGGCCACATGACCGGCGCTGATGATAAGGCTGCCGCCGATGCCCTGAAAGCCAGTGGCCATGCTTCCGCCGATGAGCCGGACGTGCTGGACTGCGGCAAGTATGCCGGCATGACCGCCGCCGAAGCCCGCAAGGCCATTGTGGCAGACCTGCAGGAAGCCGGCTACCTGAAAGAGATCGAGCCGCTGAAGCATGAGGTCGGCACCTGCTACCGCTGCCATACCGTGATTGAACCCATGGTGTCTAAGCAGTGGTTCGTCAAGATGGAACCCCTGGCCAAGCCCGCCATTGAGAGCGTGGAAAAGGGCGAGATCAAGTTTGTGCCGGACCGCTTTACCAAGAACTACCTGAACTGGATGCGCGGCAGCCGCGACTGGTGCATCAGCCGCCAGCTGTGGTGGGGCCACCAGATCCCGGCATGGTACTGCGCTGACTGCGGTGCAACCACCGTTGCCAAGTCTGCCCCCACAGCCTGCCCGCACTGCGGCAGCACCAACCTGACCCAGGACCCCGATACCTTGGATACCTGGTTCAGCTCTGCTTTGTGGCCGTTCAGCACCCTGGGCTGGCCGAATGAGAACGCCGAGGATTACAACTACTTCTACCCCACCAACACGTTGGTGACCGGTTATGATATCATCGGCTTCTGGGTTTCCCGCATGATCTTCTCCGGCCTGGCCTACACCGGCAAGGCACCGTTTGACACCGTGCTGATCCACGGCATTGTGCGTGACAGCCAGGGCCGCAAGATGTCCAAATCTCTGGGCAACGGCATTGACCCGCTGAAAGTTATTGACGAGTACGGCGCCGATGCCCTGCGCATGATGCTGATGGTGGGTTCTACCGCCGGCAACGATATGCGCTACAGCGATGAGAAAGTGACAGCAAGCCGCAACTTTGCCAACAAGCTGTGGAATGCTTCCCGCTTTGTGCAGATGAACCTGCCGGAGGACTTTGAGCCGGGCATGCCCGCCGAAGAACTGCTGGATATGAGCGATAAGTGGGTGCTTTCCGAACTGGCACGCACCGCCGCCGAAGTGACCGCCAACCTGGATAAGTACGAGCTGGGCCTGGCTGCCGAAAAGGTGGAAAACTTTATCTGGGATATCTACTGCGACTGGTATATCGAAATCTGCAAGTCCCGCCTGAACGGCGAGGATGCCCAGCAGGCAGACACCGCCCGCAAGGTGCTGGTGTGGGTGCTGGATAAGGCGCTCAAGCTGCTGCATCCCTTTATGCCGTTCATCACCGAGGAGATTTACCAGGCATTGCCCGGCAGCGCCGAGACCATCATGACCCAGGAATGGCCGGACGCCGGCAAGATGACCGCCTGGCCGCAGGAATGTGCCGACTTTGAGGTGCTGATGGACTACATCAAGGCAGTGCGCACCATCCGCAATGATATGAACGTGCACCCGGCCAAAAAGACCAGCATGACCATCGAGACTGCCAACCCGGCAGCCTTCCAGAAAGGCGGCGCTTACCTGGCACGCTTTGCCTTTGCAACGGATGTTGCCCTGACCGAAAAGTACACCGGCACCACCGATGGCGTTGTGACCGTTGTTACCCCGGCCGCCCGCGGTTTTATCCCCATGATGGAGCTGATCGACCGCGAAAAGGAACTCAAGCGCCTGCATAAGGAGCTGGAAAAGGCCGAGAAAGAAGCCAATATGTTCCGCAACCAGCTGAACAACCCCAAGTTCGTGGAGCGCGCCCCCGAAAAGCTGGTCAACGAAACCCGCACCAAGCTCGCCGCCAGCGAAGATAAAATCGCCAACATCAACCAGTCTATCCAGGCATTGGGCTGATAAGCGATAGCGCCGTTCACATTATAATAAGGGCAACACCGCACAATTCCCGCCTAGCGGCTTAAGCACCGCTTCGGCGGCTGCGGCACGGCATCTGCGTTGCCAAAATGCTCGATAATGTCGGGTTGCGGTACCCGCATCGTGCTTCGGGGGCAAAAGCCCCTCGCACTCTGCGACCGCTGCCCCTGCTTCGGTTCGCTGTTTCCGCCACTGGCGGCGCTCACCTTTGCAGCATCCAGTATTATCTGCGCTTTTGGCTTAGCAGCTGCCGCACCTCGCTCGCCGTATCGGCACTTAGAATTATGCGGTATTGCCTAAGATGAATACACCACGCCCGCAGCCGGTTCCAAAGACCAGTTGCGGGCGTGGTGATTTTTGTATAGGGAAGAATATGACGGATACAATTTTGCTTCCGGAATGGTCAAGACCGTTCCCTACAGAAATGGTGAAGATTGCGGCTAAAAAATAAAAGATAATGCCTAATCTCTACCTCCAATTCCTCATTGCTCATTCCTCATTCCTAATTTCTAATTATTGAGAAAACTCCTAACTCCTACTTCCTAACTCCTAACTTGCAATTTCCGTTCCCGGAAAATAGTACCCCAAAATGTCCTCCCAACCCGCGCCGCCTTCGGCCATGGCTTTAGCGCCATATTGGCTCAGGCCAACCCCGTGGCCGTACCCGCGTGTGGTGATGACAAACTGCCCGCCGCGCCAGGCAATGGCAAAGCAGGTGCTGCGCAAATCAAGGGCCTTGCGCACCTCCAGCCCGCTCACCATTTGGCCGCACAGCTCCAGCGTGCGCACATACCCGGCTTTGTCCCAGGTAGAAGCACCGACCCAGCTTTCGGGGGAATCATCGGGGGTAAGGCCCAATTCTTCCAGCGCGGTGCGTACCTGCTCGGCGCTGTACTGAATGGTCACTTCGTACCCATCGGCAAACTTATCCCATGCGGAATCCACGCCGCATAAGTAAGGCAGCTGGCCGCCCCACACGTTCTGGCTGGCTTCGGTGTGACCGCTGCTGATGGCATGGTAGCAGGCAGCGGCAGGCTGTCCGTTGTACAAAAGCACCGCCTGCCCGGTACGGGCGGCAAGAGATTGCAGGCGCTGCATGTTGGCGGCGTAATCACTGCCCCAGCGGCTTTGCAGAACCTCGCTGCTGGTCCAGCCGCTGCACAAAGCGCTGTTGGCGGTAAAGCTCTGCCCCTGAGCGGATAAGTACAACGCATAGCTGCGGCTGGCAACCATCTGGGCCAACAGGGCGTCATCCGGCCAGGTTGCGGGCATCTCGCAGGCGGCAGCACCGACCATAAAATCCACAGCGGAAAGGGTGAAGTCGGAATCGCTGGCTTCATCATGCAGGGTGATGGTTTGGGGGAATGTGGGTGCAGCGGAAGGCGCGGCAGTGCTTTCCGGCTGTGCTGCCGCAGTAGGCGCGGCGGACGGCGTAACCGTGGGGGCAGCCTGTACCGGAACACTGGGGAACAGCAGGCAGAGAAACGGCACCGCAGTGCTTAACGCGGTAAGCAGGGCGGCACAGAGCAGTGTGCGCTTCAAAACGGCAGATCCCTCCATTCCGGCAGGTGCGGCGCACGGCAAAACCTTGCATTTTGCCGCGGAGAACCGTATAATAAATAGCACTGGCGGGGCTTGTCTTGCATCTTGACCCCGGAGCCTGTTACCATTGTATTCGCCGCAAGGGGGATTTATGCCCGGCGGGAAAGGCTGTCCTATGAAAAAATCAAAGAACAAATATTCGCCGTGGCCGGCGGTAGCGCTGTGCCTGGTGTTTTTGGCGCTGCGCATTGTGGATCTGGCACTGTTTACGGACCCAGAAACCAGTTTTCCCACGGTGGGACCCTCGGCGGCGCGCTGGGGGGCCGCGCTGGTTGGCGCGGCGGCGCTGCTTGTGATGGGCCGCAGGGCGGATGAAAAAATTGCCCCCGGCAGAAAAAGCCTGATGGGTGTTATGATGGCGGTAACGGGGACTGTGCTGGTACTGGCGGGGCTTTCGCAGCTGTTGAGCGCCGCAGTGGTGTGGCCCAGCATGGTGCTGCTGACGGCGGCGGGCGTGTGGTTCTTCGCTATGGGCTGGCGGGTTCTTTCGGCCCCGGAAGGGCGTGGAACCGCCATGCCGCCCAACGCCGTACAGTGCCTGATCCCTACGGCGGCGCTGTTGTGGGTGCTGATCCAGCGGTTTTCCATCATCCCGGCGGCATCGGCGCGGCTTGGCTGTACCTTCCGGGTGCTGGGGGCGCTGGGCGCGCTGCTTTGTGTGGGGATGCTGTGCAAGCTGCTGTATGTTCCCGGCGGTACCTATGGCTGCACGGTGCAGCAGTACGGCAGCCTGGCGTTTTACTTTGCAACCTGCCACGAACTGCCGCAGGCCATCTTTGAGCTGGTGCGCGGCAGCGTCTCTGAACAAACCCTGCTGACCAGCCTGGCCATGGGCTGCATTGGCCTGTGCGGGCTGGCGGCCATGCTTACCACGGTCCCGCGCAGTAACCCGACAAAAAAAGATAAGGCAGACTGAACCGATCCTCCAGCAGCTCCTGCGTGCTGGGGGATTTTTGTATGCGGCAGCCGGGACAAAGGGGCAAAAATGCAGCCGCGGCAAACTGTGCTCCGCTGTCAAACACCACAGCCCCGCCGCTTTGCCGGGCCAGCGCCTGCCACAGCGGCAGCACCCCGGCGGGGGCACCGCCCCGCAGGCAGAGCAGCACAGCGCGGGAACGCGGCTTTACTTCCAGCACCGCCTGCCCGCCGCAGGCCAAGACAGGGCGCAAGGCTTCCAGGACGGCGGCCTGCACCAGTGCCGGGCGCGCTGGAACAGGGCAGGTGATCCCCGACGGGAACATGACGTACAGCCAGCCGGGGCGGCGGCGCACGCATTGGGTCAGTGCCCCGGTCAGTGTTTGCAGCGTGCCGCATAATTCGCACCCCGCACCGCCCGGCTGGGCCAGCAGCTCCTGCACGGTCTGCGCCCGCAGCTGCGGCAGAACCAGCTCCGGCCCAAGCCCGGCCAGCGCCCGGCGGGCGGCTTCTTCCGCCAGGGCGGCGCGCCGGGTGGGGAAACGTGCAGAAGGTGGAACCATGGCAGCAGCCTCCGTGTGGTGATAAATGGGGCAAAACCTGTGGCATTTACCCCGGCGCGGTGCCGGGGCAAGGATAGTATGCCCGAAAAATACCGCCAAAGGCCATACAGTTATTGACAATACGCCAAATTGGCGTTGAAAACCGCTGCTTTTTTTGCCCAAAACATAATTTTTGCTCAATTTGCGTTAAAATAATAACAGCCCCTCTTGCAGTTTTGGCAGGAATGGGGTACAATAGAATCAAACCGGAAAGCGGCAATAAGCCGCTTGGGTGGGGCGGGTTCAACCCCGTTCCGAATATAAAATCTTTGGGAGGATTTTACTATGGCTGTTAAAGTTGCTATCAATGGTTTTGGCCGTATCGGCCGTCTGGCTTTCCGTCAGATGTTTGAGGCTGAGGGCTACGAAGTTGTTGCCATCAATGACCTGACCAGCCCCAAGATGCTGGCTCACCTGCTCAAGTACGACACCGCTCAGGGCTCTTTCCTGGGCAAGATCGGTGAGAACAAGCACACCGTCGAAGCTACCGAGGATTCCATCATCGTCGATGGCAAGGAGATCAAGATCTACGCCATTAAGGACGCTAAGGATTGCCCGTGGGGCGAGATCGGCGTTGACGTTGTTCTGGAGTGCACCGGCTTCTACACCAGCAAAGAGAAGAGCATGGCTCACATCGCTGCTGGCGCTAAGAAGGTCGTTATCTCTGCTCCTGCCGGCAACGACCTGAAGACCATTGTCTACTCTGTCAACGAGAAGACCCTGACCAAGGATGACCAGGTTATCTCTGCTGCTTCCTGCACCACCAACTGCCTGGCTCCTATGGCCGACACCCTGAACAAGACTTTCCCGATCGTTTCCGGCATCATGACTACCGTTCATGCTTACACCGGCGACCAGATGATCCTGGACGGCCCGCAGCGTAAGGGCGACCTGCGCCGCGCTCGTGCTGGTGCTCAGAACATCGTTCCTAACTCCACCGGCGCTGCCAAGGCTATCGGCCTGGTTATCCCCGAACTGAACGGCAAGCTGATCGGCTCCGCTCAGCGCGTTCCCGTTCCCACCGGCTCCACCACCATCCTGGTTGCTGTCGTTAAGGGCAAGGACGTCACCAAGGAAGCTATCAACGCTGCTATGAAGGCTGCTGCTTCCCAGAGCTTCGGCTACAACGAGGATCCGATCGTTTCTTCTGACGTTATCGGCATGAAGTACGGCTCCCTGTTCGATGCCACCCAGACCATGGTCGCTAAGATCGACGACGACACCTATCAGGTTCAGGTCGTTTCTTGGTACGACAACGAGAACTCCTACACCAGCCAGATGGTTCGTACCATTAAGTACTTCGCTGAGCTGTAATAGAGATCTTCCCAACAAAATAGCGTGAAATTAGCAGTTGGCAAAATGTTACTGCGTGCGCCGGGTTCCGGCGGGCAGCAGGCAACCCCTGTTGAGCAATAACAACTGCCAACGATTGCCGTGGGTACCCTGCGGCAGACTGAATACACGATAGAAAAGCCCCTTCCGGCTGTGAATGCAGCGGGAAGGGGCTTTTTGTATGAGAAATTTCAAATCAGTACTTCAAACAGACCGATCATCAGCGGCATGGTGAAGATTGACAAAAGCGTGCTGAGAACATACAGTGCGCTTGAATGTGCCGCATCACGATTGTACAGCTGAGCCATGGAAGTGACAGTTGCACAGGAGGGTGTGATGGCAGAGAGATAAACTGTCATCAAAATTGCCTTGCCATCGGAAATCCAACCTGCTGCATGTACCACCCGGAGTAATAAAAGAACAATTACAGGAACCACCAGCAGACGAAGCACAACAGGGAGGTAGTTCCGCAGTGTGCAAAATACCTTTTTCAGCGGGACCTCTGCGATTGCCATGCCGGCCAGCAGCATTCCCATAGGTCCAATCATATTTCCTACGCTGCTGAGTGTGCTCACGATTGGCGCTGGCAAAGAAATGTGCAACAGATACAAGAGCGCTCCTGTCACAATCGCAATCAGGTTGACATTGGTCAGGATCTTTTTCCATTCCAACTTGGTACTCCCTTGCAGGCAGGCGCTTGCGTGGGTCCAAAGTAAAATCAACTGCACGATGACAAAGGCGCAAGAGTATACAACATACTCACTGCCAAGTAAAGCTTGTACCAACGGAATAACCAATGCTGCCGCATTGCTGTAGATGATGTTGACTCTCTCGACTGCATCCAATTTCAGCGGCTTGCGTATCACTGTATCGAACGCCAGAAAGACAACGTGCATCCCCACGGCAATCGCCATCGAATACAGAAGCCCAGCACGAATTTCAGGAGTATCATCAATCTGAAACGCATTCAGAACTACGCAAGGCATAATCAGATACACAAAAACAACAGAGAGCACCTTGCTGTCAGAGGGCTTTAGCAATTTGGCCTTGACCACAATGTACCCCATCAGCAGGACAATGAATAGTTGAGCAATCTGCTCCATCAGCAAAAGACTAACTTCCATACAAATCCCTTCCTTCATCTTGTCCGCACTATCGTACTCTTTTAAAGCTCGATAGTCAATACGCAGCTTGATGGAAATTCCCGGGAAGATATGATAACCTTTTGACTGTGTGTATGCAGCCGAAATGAAGTTTGCCTATTCTGGCAAAAATATGATTTTTTGATATTTTAGGGCAATACCGCATAATTCTAAGTGCCGATACGGCGAGCGAGGTGCGGCAGATGCCAAGCCAAAAGCGCAGATAATACAGGATGCTGCAAAGGTGAGCGCCGCCAGTGGCGGAAACAGCGAACCGAAGCAGGGGCAGCGGTCGCAGAGTGCGAGGGGCTTTTGCCCCCGAAGCACGATGCGGGTACCGCAACCCGACATTATCGAGCATTTTGGCAACGCAGATGCCGTGCCGCAGCCGCCGGAGCGGTGCTTAAGCCGCTAAGCGGGAATTGTGCGGTGTTGCCTTAGATAAAAATCAGAAAAAACACTTATAAATATACCAAAAATATCTATACATCGTTTAAGAAAACTGCTAAGATATACGTAGAGCACCTTATGAAATCATAAAAGATAGTGAAAGTGTGGGGGGCTGTGTATGAAATACAGCGTGGTGATTCCGCTTTACAACAAGGAGCATTACATTGCCGGCACCCTGCGCTCCGTTCTGACACAGACATTCCTTGATTATGAAGTGATCGTGGTGGATGATGGTTCAACCGACAACTCTTTGCAGGCTTGCAAAACAGTGCAGTCAGATAAAATCCGGATTGTACAGCAGGCGAACCAGGGCGTATCTGCTGCACGCAACAAGGGCATTGAGCTGGCGGCGGGGGAGTACATCTGCTTTCTGGATGCTGATGATACCTGGCATCCGGATTATCTGCAAAATATCGAAACCATCGTGCAGAAATATCCCCAAAGTGATATCTTTGTTACGGCTTACCGTGTAATATATGCCAATGGCCGCTGCAAGGAATCGCGCAGACTGCCGCAAGCGAATGGCTGTTTGCCTAGCTACTGGGAAACACTGGGTAAGGGCTATGATTTTGTCTGGACCTCCGCCACAACGGTGCGGCGCACGGCACTGTTGGCAGCGGGTGGGTTCCGGCTGGGTGAAAAAATCGGGCAAGATCTGGATCTTTGGGCGCGATTGGCGAGAAATAACCCGTGTGTTGCCTATGCCTCCCGTGTTTGCGTGGATTATAACCGTGGGGCAGAAGCCAACGCCAGAACACGGGTAAAAGTGGCCCACGCCAAGGCATTTATGCAGGATTTGGAAGAGGAACTGAAGAATCCGAACCATAGCAAAGCCGAGATTGCGGCGATCCAGAGAAAATACGATTTAAAGATGACAGTTTATATTTATACAAGCCTGATTGCAGGGCAGAAACACCAGGCAAAGCAGGCGCTGAGCAGTTGGAACGGCAGGCCGAACCTGCGGAATGTTTTGTTGCGTACGGGCCTTTGGTGCGCGGCACTGCTGCCGGCCGGGATCAACGCGGCCGTCTACCGGGCACGGCTGGCTTTGTTTTGAAATAGCATGATAGAAAAAATGAGTGTTTACCTTGTGCTTTGCCTGCTGCTTGCCTACCCGGCGCGCCTCTGCGTGTTGGCACGGCGGCAGGGCAGGAGCGCGCAGCGTGTAGCACTGGCCATGTCCTGTGTGGTGCTGTGGTTTTTTATGGCAATGCGGGCACAGACTGTTGGTGTCGATACCAAGTATTATGTCTGCATTTATCAACAATTCCCACAGATTTCGTGGAAAGAACTGTTTACCGCCCAGCTTTACCCAACGCCCCGCCGGACATGGGAATTGGACTTGGAACCTGGGTACCGCCTGCTGAATAAGCTCCTCAGCATTTATTTGTCTGCGCCACAGTGGATTACAGTGGCAAACAGTGCGCTGATTATAGCGCTGCTTTACCGCTGGCTGCGGCGGGAATCCCCCAATGCTATGCTGAGTATCTGGCTTTACCTTACGCTGGGTGTTTATCAGACAGAAATGAATGTGGCCCGCAATGCGATTGCAATTTTACTGGGTTATACGGCATTCCACTGGATCAAGGAGCGAAAACTTGCGCCGTACTTTTTGCAAATTCTGATGGCAGTATCGTTCCACAAAAGTGCAGTGGTCTTTCTGCCGCTGTATTGGTTGGTGAACCGGCGGTGGAAATATCGCCATGTGTTGTACTGTACCATGGCAGCTTGCATCTTGGGCGCAGCATATCCGGTTGTGGCGGGGCGCGTGGCAAATTTGCTGCCCTATGCGCTGGCAAAATATTTTACGAAGAACAACAGCAGAATGGAATCCGTTGCGGTTGGTGCGTTTTATGCTCTGCTGGTTGCCTTTGTTCTTTACAAAATGACACCAGAGGAATGCAAAAAGCTGGAATCCAAGGAACCGCAGGGACTATTTCTCACAATGGCGGCACTTTCGCTGTACGGGCTGAACCTTGGGCTAGCCTCTGCGGCGCGGATGGCTGCGTTGTTTGGGCCGTACCTGATCGTATTGCTTCCACGCATGTTGGAGTATATAAACTGCCCGCGCAGACGGGCTGCGACAATCCAATGGTTGGCAGTGGCGGCGGGCCTCCAATATGTTTTGCGGCTGCTGATAAATAATATTGGCGGGACGATGCCGTATCAGTTTTTCTGGGCAGCATAGTTCTGGTATGGAGAAAATATTTTGAGTATCGTTTTTCTACTTAGTGTAATATTAAAAGGGCTTGGTGCAGTGCTGGAAGTGCTGCTGCAGGTTATGATCACCCGGATGCTGGGCCTTGCGGGATACGGAACTTACTCTACCTGGGTCAGTGCGGCGGATCTTGTGTACTGGGTATTGTTTTCCGGTATTACGAAATGCAATACTTTTTACTTATCAAATAAGGGAACAGAGCTGCGCCGGTTCAAGGCAAAATATTACAGCTGTTATGTGCTGCCAGTCCTGACGACATTAGCGTTGGTACTGGCATTGGAAAAAGGACGGGGCGGTTACACGGTCATAGCACTAATTACCGGGATGGAACTTCTGGTAATGGACCATAGCAGCACAATGATGGCGCAAGGCCAGCCGGGATGTGCCTTATTCGGAGAGTATGTGCTGGGAAGACTGTTCCTTGCATTGGGAACACTGGTTTTATATAAAACGGAAAGGCTCTCGCTTGGCACACTGCTGGCGCTGTATGTGATACAATACGCGGGAATCCTGGTGCTTTTCCTGATAAAGCGGGACAGAGAACCCCGGAGGGATATCTCGAAGGAACTTTCTTTGCGCAAATGGGGGAGCTATCAACGGGCGGATCTGATACAGGCGTTGATTTCGCAAATGCCAATCCTTTTGCAGTACTTTTTCACAGGCGCGTTTGAAGCGGGAATTGTCAGTGTAGTGCTGATGGTAAAAAAGCTTGTCAACTTCATCTCTGGTCCAACAGCAAAAGTGTTTCTGCCAGAATTTTCGCGCATGTATCATGCAGGGGATAAAGCGGGAATCAAGCAGTGCTATGCGTCCATTATGCGGATTCAAATGTTATTTGCCGGCAGTATGGCAGTTGTGCTGGTGGGCTATCCGCAGGTGCTGCTGTCGATTCTGGCGGAAGAGCTGTTGCCTTACACCAAACAGTTTGTTGGGTGTGCGCTGGTGTTTATTTTGATTGCGACACTTGGACCCTGCAGCGGGGTGCTGCAAATGACGGGTAACGAAAAGAAAGATAACCTGTATCGCGAAGCTGCACTGGGGGTTATGCTGGTGCTGCTGTTTGTTATGCGGGGCAGCCGGTTGGTGATGCTGTATGCACTTTGTGTGCAGGCGCTGCTGGAAGGGGTGGTGAAATACTGGTATGTCTGCCGCTGGATGCAGGGGAGTGCCGTTAAGCTGAAGACTTACTGTATATGGTGGGGCGTACCGGCTGCAGTAATTGCGGGCGGCTGCTTGCTGCATTTGCAGCATTCTGCACTGGCGATGCTATTGGCGGCAGGGGGGACATTTGCTTTTGGATTGGTGTGCGAACTGCGGCCCGGAGGGTGCTTGCATGGATATTGGGAAGGGCTAAAAAAGAAGTTTGAAAAAACTTGAAAGAAATTTTGAAAAAGGTGTTGACTTTAGGCGAAAGTGTGGTATTATAAATAAACTGTCGCGCAAGACAGCAGCTCTTCAAAAGCTAAATAAAAGCGATGTACCAGCAAAAACGCAACGGGGAACCGGATAGCGTGCGGGAGAAAAGCTTTTAAAAAGGCGTTTGGAAAGCTCAAAAAATATCGAAAAAGTGCTTGACAAAAAGTACGACCTTTGATATAATGATTGAGCTGTCCGAGAGGAGAGCAAGCAGGACCTTGAAAATTGAACAATACTGAAACTTGTGGAACCTTAAACGTGATGGAAAATCACGAAAAACAATTCCAAAGCCGAGAGATCGGCAAACAAGTAATTCATATAGGACGCAAGCGATTGTGTCTGAGTGAAGTTGATTTAACACTTTATGAGTGATAAATACCATTTATAAAGAGTTTGATCCTGGCTCAGGACGAACGCTGGCGGCGCGCCTAACACATGCAAGTCGAACGGAGCTTAGAGAGCTTGCTTTTTAAGCTTAGTGGCGAACGGGTGAGTAACGCGTGAGTAACCTGCCCTAGAGTGGGGGACAACAGTTGGAAACGACTGCTAATACCGCATAAGCCCACGGTACCGCATGGTACTGAGGGAAAAGGATTTATTCGCTTTAGGATGGACTCGCGTCCAATTAGCTAGTTGGTGAGGTAACGGCCCACCAAGGCGACGATTGGTAGCCGGACTGAGAGGTTGAACGGCCACATTGGGACTGAGACACGGCCCAGACTCCTACGGGAGGCAGCAGTGGGGGATATTGCACAATGGGGGAAACCCTGATGCAGCGACGCCGCGTGGAGGAAGAAGGTTTTCGGATTGTAAACTCCTGTCGTTAGGGACGATAATGACGGTACCTAACAAGAAAGCACCGGCTAACTACGTGCCAGCAGCCGCGGTAAAACGTAGGGTGCAAGCGTTGTCCGGAATTACTGGGTGTAAAGGGAGCGCAGGCGGGAAGACAAGTTGGAAGTGAAAACCATGGGCTCAACCCATGAATTGCTTTCAAAACTGTTTTTCTTGAGTAGTGCAGAGGTAGATGGAATTCCCGGTGTAGCGGTGGAATGCGTAGATATCGGGAGGAACACCAGTGGCGAAGGCGGTCTACTGGGCACCAACTGACGCTGAGGCTCGAAAGCATGGGTAGCAAACAGGATTAGATACCCTGGTAGTCCATGCCGTAAACGATGATTACTAGGTGTTGGGGGATTGACCCCCTCAGTGCCGCAGTTAACACAATAAGTAATCCACCTGGGGAGTACGACCGCAAGGTTGAAACTCAAAGGAATTGACGGGGGCCCGCACAAGCAGTGGAGTATGTGGTTTAATTCGAAGCAACGCGAAGAACCTTACCAGGTCTTGACATCCGATGCATAGCACAGAGATGTGTGAAATCCTTCGGGACATCGAGACAGGTGGTGCATGGTTGTCGTCAGCTCGTGTCGTGAGATGTTGGGTTAAGTCCCGCAACGAGCGCAACCCTTATTGCCAGTTACTACGTTAAGAGGACTCTGGCGAGACTGCCGTTGACAAAACGGAGGAAGGTGGGGATGACGTCAAATCATCATGCCCTTTATGACCTGGGCTACACACGTACTACAATGGCGTTAAACAAAGAGAAGCAAGACCGCGAGGTGGAGCAAAACTCAAAAACAACGTCTCAGTTCAGATTGCAGGCTGCAACTCGCCTGCATGAAGTCGGAATTGCTAGTAATCGCGGATCAGCATGCCGCGGTGAATACGTTCCCGGGCCTTGTACACACCGCCCGTCACACCATGAGAGCCGGGGGGACCCGAAGTCGATAGTCTAACCGCAAGGAGGACGTCGCCGAAGGTAAAACTGGTGATTGGGGTGAAGTCGTAACAAGGTAGCCGTATCGGAAGGTGCGGCTGGATCACCTCCTTTCTAGGGAGTCAGACGAAAGATCTAGCAGGTCTAGATGTTTCGGACAGGTTAAAGTAAGTTTCAGTTATTGTTCAATTTTGAGGGCCTTGCAAAAGGAAACCTCAGGTAAGACGAAGAAGCGACACCCGATCGCGATGGCGTGGGGGTATAGCTCAGTTGGGAGAGCACCTGCTTTGCAAGCAGGGGGTCAAGGGTTCGAATCCCTTTATCTCCACCATTTGGGCTGATAGCTCAGCTGGTTAGAGCACTCGGCTGATAACCGAGAGGTCGATGGTTCGAGTCCATTTCAGCCCACCACGGGGTTCACCTAGTGATGGGGGAACCCACAAAGTCTTACGACATGTACCTTGAAAACTGAATATAGAACTGCGAAATAAGATTTTGATCAGAGTCTAGAGATAGACGAAGATCCCCAAGTAAAATTAATTAGCTAACTGATAAAGTTAGGGAACAATTTCACCAAGCGGTAAAAAATCTTGTTGGCAAATGGAGAATCAATTGAGAAAACGGTCAAGCTAAAAAGGGCGCAAGGTGAATGCCTTGGCACTGGGAGCCGATGAAAGACGTGGTAAGCTGCGAAAAGCTTCGGGGAGGAGCAAACATCCATTGATCCGGAGATATCTGAATGGGGCAACCCAATGGAGTTCATACTCCATTATCCAATACTGAATCCATAGGTATTGGAAGGGAACCGCCTGAACTGAAACATCTAAGTAGGGCGAGGAAGAGACATCAAACGAGATTCCGTAAGTAGTGGCGAGCGAACGCGGAAGAGGGCAAACCGAGAGGAGAAATCCTTTCGGGGTACGGACTGCTTTTAAGACTGGAAGAGTTAACAGAATGGCATGGGAAGGCCAACCGAAGAGTGTGAGAGTCACGTAAGTAAAAATTCTGACAGCTGCGCAGGATCCAGAGTACGGCCAGACACGTGAAACCTGGTCGGAACATGGGGGGACCACCCTCCAACCCTAAATACTACCCAGTGACCGATAGCGTATAGTACTGTGAAGGAAAGGTGAAAAGGACCCCGGGAGGGGAGTGAAAGAGAACCTGAAACCTTGTGCCTACAAGCACATAGAGCCCGTCAAAGGGTGATATGGTACTTTTTGTAGAACGGTCCGGCGAGCGATTGTACGTTGCGAGCTTAAGGTCTTAAGGACTGGAGGCGTAGCGAGAGCGAGTCTAAACAGGGCGTTTAGTAGCGTGCAATGGGCCCGAAACCGGGTGACCTACCCATGATCAGGCTGAAGTGAAAGTAAAATTTCATGGAGGGCCGAACCGACCTCCGTTGAAAAGGCGGCGGATGAATTGTGGGTAGCGGAGAAATTCCAATCGAACTCGGAGATAGCTGGTTCTCCCCGAAATAGCTTTAGGGCTAGCCTCATGTTAGATATCCGGAGGTAAAGCACTGAATGGCCTAGCGTCCGAGAGGATAGCGAAGCCTATCAAACTAAGAATGCCGGAATATTGATGCATGGGAGTCAGACAGTGTGAGATAAATCTCATTGTCAAAAGGGAAACAGCCCAGATCTACAGCTAAGGTCCCAAATTGTATCTAAGTGGAAAACGATGTGGAAATACGCAGACAACCAGGATGTTGGCTCAGAAGCAGCCACTCATTTAAAGAGTGCGTAATAGCTCACTGGTCGAGCGTCTCTGCGCGGAAAATTTAACGGGGCTAAGATACAAACCGAAGCTTAGGCTGCACTTTTAGTGCGGGGTAGGGGAGCGTTGTGTAAGCGGAGAAACAGTAGCGGAAGCGGCTGTGGAGTTTACAGAAGTGAGAATGCCGGAATGAGTAGCGCGAATGATGTGAGAATCATCATGGCCGGAAACCTCAGGTTTTTGGAGGAAGGTTCGTCCGCTCCAAGTTAGGCGGGAGCTAAGGTGAGGCCGAAAGGCGTAGCCGATGCACAGACGGTAGAGATTCCGTCCCCACCGAAAGATTTAAGCGCAGGGACACTTTTAGAAGGTCGGAGCCAGGTGTTGGTTCTGGTAGAGATCGAGGGAAGATTAGTACCGAAGTCCGGCTGGATAAGAGGCGAGAAAAGCTGCGTGTATATCTAAGGTGCCCGTACCGCAAACCGACACAGGTAGGTAGGAAGAAGATTCTAAGGCCAACGGGAGAAGGGTTGTTAAGGAACTCGGCAAGTTGACCCCGTAACTTCGGAATAAGGGGTGCTCATGAAAGTGAGCCGCAGAGAATAGGCCCAGGCAACTGTTTACCAAAAACACAGGTTTGTGCTAAATCGAAAGATGACGTATACGAGCTGACGCCTGCCCGGTGCTGGAAGGTTAAAAGGAGATGTGCAAGCATTGAATTGAAGCCCCAGTGAACGGCGGCCGTAACTATAACGGTCCTAAGGTAGCGAAATTCCTTGTCAGGTAAGTTCTGACCCGCATGAAAGGCGTAATGATCTGGGCACTGTCTCAACAGCCCGCCCGGCGAAATTGTAGTACCGGTGAAGATGCCGGTTACCCGCGACAAGACGGAAAGACCCCATGGAGCTTTACTGTAGCCTAATATTGGGTTTCGGTGTTGCATGCACAGGATAGATGGGACGCTAGGAAGTGAGTGCTTTGGCATTCATGGAGCGGCCGTTGGGATACCATCCTTGCGACATTGGAATTCTAACCTGCGCCTTTGAATCAAGGCGGGGGACATTGTTAGGTGGGCAGTTTGACTGGGGCGGTCGCCTCCTAAAGAGTAGCGGAGGCGTTCAAAGGTTGGCTCGTCCTGGACGGAAACCAGGAGAGAGAGTGCAAACGCAAAAGCCAGCCTGACTGCGAGACTGACGGGTCGAGCAGAGACGAAAGTCGGAGTTAGTGATCCGGTGGTATGTGAGTGGAAATGCCATCGCTCAACGGATAAAAGTTACCCTGGGGATAACAGGCTGATCTCCCCCAAGAGTCCACATCGACGGGGAGGTTTGGCACCTCGATGTCGGCTCATCGCATCCTGGGGCTGTATTCGGTCCCAAGGGTTTGGCTGTTCGCCAATTAAAGCGGTACGCGAGCTGGGTTCAGAACGTCGTGAGACAGTTCGGTCCCTATCTGTCGTGGGCGCAGGATATTTGAAAGGCGCTGTCCCTAGTACGAGAGGACCGGGATGGACGAACCTCTGGTGCACCAGTTGTCACGCCAGTGGCACAGCTGGGCAGCTATGTTCGGATCGGATAAACGCTGAAAGCATCTAAGCGTGAAGCCGGCCTTAAGATAAGATATCCCACTGAGATAATCAGGTAAGACCCCTTGAAGACTACAAGGTTGATAGGCACAATGTGTAAGTGGCGTGAGTCATTGAGCAAGCGTGTACTAATAGGTCGAGGGCTTGACCCCATTTTCGATTGATACTTCATTTGCTGAAAGCAGTTCGATATTCAGTTTTGAAGGTATATGCCTTCTAAGAAGAGAAGCTGACGTTGGTCAGGGTATGGCCGGTGTCGATGACGGTGAGGAACCACCTGTTCCCATTCCGAACACAGAAGTTAAGCTCACTTGTGCCGAAGATAGTTGGCTGGAAACGGCCTGTGAAAATAGGTAGATGCCGGCTTCTCTTAAAAAGCAAGCAGCCCACGGGCCGAGCGGAAAGCCCGGTTCGTGGGTTTGCTTTATTAAGCACCATTAGCTCAGTTGGTAG
>NZ_JAQFEN010000009.1:0-96223 GCF_027689445.1 Gemmiger qucibialis
CCGGTTCGTGGGTTTGCTTTATTAAGCACCATTAGCTCAGTTGGTAGCGTAATTAACTCACACTTAAGCTGTGAATGATGAACTTCGACTGAACTATTCAAATTGAGATTTCACGATGTATCGCGTAAATCTCATATATGCACCATTAGCTCAGTTGGTAGAGCAACTGACTCTTAATCAGTGGGTCCTGGGTTCGAGTCCCCGATGGTGCACCAAAGATAGCCTTACGGAAACGTAAGGCTATTTTCATAATGATTGCCGCTTTGTGGAGTGCATTCATTTGCCGCTGACTTCTGTCTAAGTCAGCGGCTCTTTTTATTTTTTAAGAGAAATTCAAGAACTTTTAGTGTAAGAGAAACGGTGGCATATATGCAGCTGCCAATAAAAGTAAGCAGCAAAATTATTTCCTGAAAACTCAAGCGTTCACCTCCCTCATAATTTGGAGGCGACAATCAAGAGTAAATTATATCAGAAGGGGAGAGGACTGTCAAAATAAGCTCTCCAAATCCTTAATGGCGGTTTGTTGGTACAATACCAATGAACCGCTTTTTTCATGCAAAAATTCCGGAAGCCCCAAAAGGCAACCGTTTATTATAGATTGTAGAATACAAAAAATGGAGGTATTTCCCATGAGCATCATTATCGGCATCGACCACGGTTACTACGCCATCAAAACAGCCCACTGCTCGTTCCCGGCAGGGCTGACAAGCTACGGAGAACACGAACCCTACACCCGCCAAGGACTCTTAGAGTTTGGCGGGTGCTTTTTTGTTTGTGGCTCCGGGCGGCAGCCTATCCAGCGGGACAAGACCATAAACGACAACTACTACCTGCTGACATTGGCAGCGATTGCAAAAGAAATCCGGCAGCGCGGCTTGCCGCCCGAATGCTCGGTGCGCATTGCGGCGGGGTTGCCGCTGACCAGCTTTGGGCGCGACAAACCCAAGTTCAAAGATTATCTGCTGCGAAGCAACCAGCCTGTGAACTACAAGTTCGAGGGTGTGGAGTACAGCATCACTATCGAAGAAGTTGCCATCTTCCCCCAAGGCTACGCCGCCCTTATGACCGAAACCGGGCTGTTGCAGGACGAACCGTCCATGCTCCTCATGGATTTGGGCGGCTGGACAGTGGACCTTATGCGCATCGACAACGCCATCCCTGCGGCTGACACTGCGCACAGCTTGGAGCTCGGCATGATCCGCTGCGTAGATGACATCCGGGAGCAGGTGCGGCGCGAAACCGGGCTGTCCCTCACGGATGCCCAAATCGAAAATATGCTGGCGGGTCAGCCATGCACGGTCAGCGATACGGTGCGCGACATTGTGAACAAACAAGGTCGCAAGTACACAGAGCATCTTCTGTCTGCCACGATGGAAGCGGGATTCGATTTGCACGCCATCCCCGCCGTGTTGCTGGGCGGCGGCGCATCGGTGGTGAGCCGCCACCTAAGTCCCAAAGACGGCCTTTGTAAGACGATTTTCCTGCTGGACGACAAGGTGAACGCGGTCGGATTCGAGCGTGCGTTGGCCGCCGTGTCGCGCCGCAAAAGCGAGGTATGAAACGACCGCAATATGTTTTCCGCCCGAACCTTAACGAACCGCAGCACCGCCGCGCGTGGGCGTTGTTGCAGCAGGTGCCGCCTGCCAAACGCAAAGAGTTTCTGGTGCAGAGTATCCTTGCGGCAGAACAGACGGATAGGCTGGAGAAAAGCATCCGCAAGGTGGTGCGGGAGGAGTTGCAGGCAGTCAACATAACCAACGCTGTTCCAAGCCCACTGTCAGAGAATGCTATACCAGACTCTGCGCTCGATTTCCTGAATTCACTGTAGGGGGGTGATTCCAATGTTTTAATAGTAGGTAGAAAAGCAGAAGGCAAAAGACTAACTATTAAAAGTCAAGCCCCAAAACAAAATTTTCGAGAGAAATTTTAAAGTGGTAAAAATTGGTATAGCAAACAAGAGCATCCGTTGTCGGATACTCGCTCCGTATAAAATCGCACGCTTAATAATCAGCTAAGAAGGCTTTCCCAGAACGCTGCATAGCAAAAATAAGCCTTACCAGCTTTTTAGTAGCATGAGAGATGGCAACATTGTAATGCTTTCCCTCAGAACGCTTCTTTTCAAGATAGGCCGAGAATGTAGGACACCAAAGGCAAACATATTTGGCGGCATTGAAAAGAGCATATCGCAAATATCTGGAGCCACGCTTTTCCATGTGAGCATAACAGTTTTGCAGTTGCCCTGACTGATATGTAGATAGGCGCCCTCCATCCGGTCGCTGCTGCCCAGGATTTCAATTTCGTCCAACGCCACCTGCTGGCTGGGCGCATCGGGAGAAACCGAAGAAAAGACGACCTTCACATACCGGGCATATACCGCGGTGGCATCGGCATGATCCTTCACCTTGTCCGTAGCCGCATCCCAGGACAGTTCCACCACCCCGTTCACAGGCTCCTGCTGGTCGTAGCCGTTCTTTTTGGAAACCTCAAACCAGTCCAGCTTGTCGTTGGAAACATAGATCTGAAGGTTGGCACTCTGCTTGATTTGCTGGGTAACCAGCGAAGCGGTGGATACCCCGGTGATGGATTTCTGCGCGCCCAGGTCAAAAATGGCGCACAGGGGATCGTTGTTGTAGTTGGAAGCGTTGTCGGGATTTATCCAGGGAATGGGTTCAAAGACCGTCCAATTGGTCATATCCGCCCCGGTGGCATCTCCCCGAACGCCGTCGTTCATCTTTTTGCAGTCGGCATCCGACGAATATGTCGGGTCATTCTCCGCCGTCAACATATATTTTTCGGTGGAAGGCGAGTAGGTGTAGGAGGCGGTCCGCGCCAGATTCTCAGCGGCGGGAGATTCTTGTTCGCCGGCGGGCTCAAAGGCGCCCTGGGCCTTGCCATCCTGCCCCAGAATCTCCACTTCTTCCGCTGTGAGGAAGGAATAATTGCCCCACAGCGCATTTGTTTCAAACAAAATCCGCACATACTGCGCGTAGATTCCGGTGGCATCGGGGTGCCCCGGCACCTTGTCCGCGGAAACCGCATACCGGGCCACATAGGCGCCAGTCTGCTCCGAAATGTCTTCTCCGCAGTTTTTCCCATCCAAAACGCAGGTCCACTGGTTTTTGTCTGCCGACACATAGACGCTGTATTTGCCGATATGGCCCAGCGAACCGGCGTAGCGGCCGGTGAGCCCGGCCGAGCTGTATGCATTTACTTCCACAATGGTTTTCGGCTGGCCAAGGTCAAAATCCACCGTGTTCTGATTGGAGAACTTTGCCCCATTTTCCGCATTGTTGAAAGCGGAATTGGAATAAAAATTGACTACGCTGTCAAAATCAATGGAACCGGCGCTGCTCTTGACGCCGTCGGTGAGCTTTTGGCAATCGAGGTCCAGAGAACTGACATCACTGCCCAAAAGGTCAAGATTGGACATATTATACAGAGCATCCTCGCCGTATTGGTAGGAGGACGCCGCGCCTGGCTGCCGGAGCAAGTTGACCGGCGACTGTTCCGCCAGAGGGTTTTCGCCTTCCTTCCGCGGCAAGGGAGGAACTTCGGCCGCAAATACGGCGGCGGCATTGGAAAACAGAATCGCCGCGCACATCGCCGTACTCAGCAGCGCCTGCATTCGCTTGTTGCTTTTCATGGTTGCATCTCCTTTTTCTTTTTGAAATTTTCCGATCGTCCAGCCGCATTCCTTTTCGGGAGCAGCGCAGACAGGACACATGCATTTGATTCCCATTATGGGAACCGGATTTCAACGTTGCAATAAACAAAATTTTCAAATGCGCAGCAATATTTTTTGCCGGTAAAACGAGAAAAACAGGGCCTTTGCCCGCCCTGTTTTCCACACTTTTTTCACCGGCAGAGCCAGCAAAAATTTTGCTTGGCCGCTTTTTACAAAAAGCACCCCGCAGCAGAAAAGCCATTGGGCAGCTTTTCCCCTGCGGGGTGTTTCTTATATGGTTTTTATTCGTTTGTCTGTCCTTGTTCCAGCATCCGGCACAGCAGCGGCCGCAGTTTTTGAGCCAGCAGCCAAAAGCCCAGATCGGTCAAATGGACGCCGTCCACGGTGGTTTCCTTTGCAACCGTTTCCAACATATCCCGTGCCGATGCAAACCAGATAAAGCTATCTCCCCGGGATTTCCGGCGTTCCACCTCCTGCTGCTGAAAACGCTCTTCCCGCGCAAACTGTTCCGCTTCGGTGCTGTTCCAGCCGCATTTTGTCTGCCAGCTTGCCGAAAGCACCAAAACCGGCAGCTGCGGCGCACAGCCGCGCACCGCATCCAGAAAGGCTGGCAGGTTGGTTTCCAGCAGCCCCTGGGGGCCGGCGTTGGGCTGGATGTCCACCACCAGCGCCCCCAGCCGGGGCAGGCTGCAAAAGCAGGAAGCCAGACCTGACATTCCCACGCCATTGCCCGAAAACCCCAAATTGTACACTTCCCGGTCCAGTTCCCGGGACAAAATGGCCGGATACGCCATACCCGGCCGGGAGGCACAACCTCCCTGGGTGATGGAAGTGCCATAAAAGGCGATGGTCCTGCGATGTTTGCGGGGCAATGCCGGCTGCATCTGCGCCCCTTTTTCCAGGCCGATTGCAATCGACCGAATGCCAATATACAGCGGCAGATACACCAGCACCTCGGTGTGCGGCGGAAGGTCCCGCGCCAGTTCGCAGCAAAAGGAGTCCTCCTGCGGCGAAAACTTTGTCAGCCCTGCAAACTGCCAGGCCATGTCGGGCAAAGCCCTCAAATAGCAGTCGCACCCGCACTGGGCCGCCGGAGTCATATGCGCCATATAGGGAGCCGCGTTTACCGCCGCCTTTACCCACACTGCCCGGCTGTCAGTCCGAAAGCGCAGGCAGGCACCCGCCATGTGAGAAGACAATTCGATCAGCGCCGGCCGCTGGGCCTGCAGCATACCGGAAAGAGATTGGGGGAGGCGGTTCCATCGCCTTTCCTCTGCAAAAAAGCCCAAACCTTCCACCAGAATGTTTTCGTTGGGAACTTCGTGCCATAGGATTTCTTCCCCCCGGGCATTCTGCGCCGCCATCTGCCGGTCAAAATCAGCTGCGTCCGCCATGCTTTACTCTCCTTTATGCCCTGTTGCAACCTCGAAAGTTTTTTCATAGAGCTCACGGCCGCGGGCGCCGCCCCTGTTCGCCGCGTTGTATATGGCCTTCACATCCTGGTAATATCCCTTGAACACCTGGGATCCACTGAACCCAAACCGTTGTGCGCCTTTCAGATAATCCAGATAACGCCGGTAAAAATTTTCGTCGTCAAAAGCGCGCTCGTCAAACTCCAATTCCAGCCCCATGTGGTTTTGGGCGGCGAGTTCCGCTGCATTTTGAATCTGCACCGGCTGCGTTCCATTAAAGTAGTGGTTTGGCTGCAGGATGGCCGCATCAAATCCCATTGCCTGCCAGCGGTCAAACCCCAAAGCCCGGTAGTAGGGAATCCACAAAAAGGCAAGTCCGCGCTCTCTGGCTTTTCGGCCTGCATAGTCAATCAGTTCTGTCTGGGAAGCATCCTCATGCAGCCAGTACAGGCCGCACAACCGCAGCGTGTCCAGCTGCTCAAAGGGGCGGTACAGCTCCGCCATGCGGTCCATATACCGGTCAATGGCCGCTTTCTGGCTTTCCGGTCCGCCAAAGGTCTGCCGGGAGGGAAAGGGAATGGTCAGCACCAGTCGCGCCTGCAGCTGGGGCCGCCGGCTGAGTTTTCTGGCCTGCAGCACCGCCTCGTGCAGCGCACACAGGTCCCCCTGCGGCCGCAGCGTTTTGTTCAGATACCACTCAAAATCCTCCCAGGTGGCCGCCTTGGCGGGGTCCACCGCCTCAAACAGCTGGTTGCCTGTGCAGGACAAAAGCCCCAAAAAGAGAAATCCATCGAAAAAGGGCTCGCCGAAACCGGCATTTCGTTTTTGATACAGCAGATAGGGCAGCAGCTCTTGTGCGCTCCAATCTCCCTGCTGCCGGTCGTAATACCCATTATAAATCAATACCAGATTCCGGATTCCGCCTGTATTCTGTCCGGATGTGCAATATTCACCTTGCATTTTTCCCTTCCTTTTCCAAAAAGTCGCGGGGCGTGATGCCGTAGGTGCGCTGGAAAGCACGCTTGAAGGAATACTCGTTGTCGTACCCTATTTCTGTGGCAATTTCCCGGGGACAGTATCCCTTCAGCACCAGCAGTTCCTTGGCTTTTGCCATCCGCTTTTCTGTGATATAGTTGTAGAAATTTTGTCCCACCGTATTTTTGAAGATGCGGGAAACGCTGGCATTGGACACGCCAAAATGGTCGCTCAGCAAATTCAGCGACAGATCGGGGTCGTGCAGATGCTCGTTTACATAGCTCACCAGCGAGCGGTTCACGTTGGTGGCCGCCTGCTGCTTTTTCTGCATGATCTGCTCACAGAGCGTGTTGACGGTGTTTCTTGCGCGGTCAAACGCCTGCTCCAGCGTCATGCCATGCTGCGGTTCCTCCATTTTCAAAAACATCTGCACCGGCAGCTTTTCTTCCAAAATAATCCGCCGCATGGTTTCGTACAAAAGGGTGGCAACCCGGCAGATGAGCGTATAGCTCAGCCCAAGGCGCTGATTTTCCTCGTACAGCTGCTGCAGGATCGCCTGCGCTCTTTTTTCGCTGCCCTCCCGGATGGCACGCACCAGCTGCGTTTCCCAATCCAGCGGGTAGTAATACTCCATGTTGGGGCTGGCAAACTGGATGCCGCAAATTCCCTTCTTTTCCCGCATGCTCTCTTTGATTTCCTGGTACGCCGCGCTGATTCCCGTCAGGCCCCTGCGGGCGCGGGCCACAAACACGCTGCATTCTATATCCTCTTCGATCAGCGCATCGTACAGCGGCTGCGCCAGTTCCATTGCGATGTCCTCGTCCGGCAGAGAGGGAAATTCTGCAATCACAGCGGTGCACTCATCAATATTTTCCACCAGTTCGCAGTGGCTCTGGCCGCATTTGATGGTTTGCAGCGATTTTTTCAAGGTGAGCAAAAATTCCAGGTGAATCCGCGTGTCCTCGATTTCGTTGTCGGGATTGCCAGGCTGATGGCGGAACACCACCACAACATACCAGTAATTGCAGGAGGAAGGAACCGATTGCTGATCACTGTTGAAATAGCCGCGCAGCAGCTGCGCATTGGTTTGCTCCCGCAGGGCATACCGATAGGCCGCAATGGTGTTTTCCATATTGGTGTGGTCGTCGTACAGCCTGCCCACGCAGGTGGCCAGGGTGTCAATATCCTGCTGTTCGTTTTTGCCCTTGACCTTTTTGTTTATCTTTTGAATCAGGTTCCCCAAAGGCCGGTACTGAATGCTGGCCAGCACATAGGCGGCCAAAATGCCCAGCATGGCAAGCACTAATACCAGCACATAGTTCCAGGCGCTCTGTGCAAAGGGAATGGGGGCATCCTCGCAGGTGAGGTCATAGGTTACCAGCATGCTCTGGCTGCTGGTGCTGCATGTTTGGGTCGGTGCAGAGGTCTGCTGAAAATCCACCTGCCAGATGGGCTGGCCGTTCCAGTCCTTTACGAGCAGCTGGGTCACCTGTTCGCCGCATACCTGCTGAAGCAGCTTTTGCATGGCTGCCTTGTCAAAGCAGCTTATGGCAATTGCCCGGGGCGGAGTAAGAATATCCAGCTGCTGCACATAGACCAGATAGTCCGCATTGTGAAAAGCAAAATTGCTGGGTTTGAGCGGGCCCTCGCACCCCGGCACATTCAGCAGATGCTCGGTGACGAGATTGGCAGGCAGCTGCAATTTTCGCTGCAAATAGTTTTCGTACTCCGAAACGGAAAACCACCCGCTGGACGTCACCACCAGATCTTTTTGCGGATAGAGCACTGCGATATCCCGCAGAGCGCTGTTGAGGCTGCACAGAGCGGTGAGATTGACCGAAATATCCTGTTTTTCCATCGGGCCGAACTCATTTTCAAAAATCTTGCTCTCCGAAGTGAACTTCTGCACCCAAATGGAATTTTGCAGCACGTTGCTCACTTCGCTGCCCACTTCCCAAATATCGTCCAGGACGTCCCGCACCTTCTGGCTCTCGGCTAAAAAGGACTTTTCGTTGGCTTCCTTGCGTTCTTTCCGCATGGCGGCAGAAAAAATAGAAATCCCCACAAGAAAAACACATACAAACAAAGCGATGTATGTAAAAAAATAGCGCTGAAAGTCCTTTGAGTGCCAGTATAAACGATGCATCCTGTTTTTCTCCCTCTGTGCCGCAATATTTTACCAACAAGCGTGCTTGCTACTAGATTACATCACAAATAGGCAAATAGCAATCCATTCCGCAGCAAACACCTGCCCAGCTTCAAGTGCAATAGCCGTGCCGCGTTTTGCGGCACGGCTTTGACTATTTACATTGATCTATCGTGCTCTATCATCAGGAAGGCATATTGGCCAGGTAGCGCTCATAGCGAGCCTGGTAGATATCGACCAGTTCGCTCAGGCCCAGCTCTTCCAGCTTTTCCACTTCCTTGTCCAGGTCGTCCACAGAGATCTGGCCCAGGGTGAGTTTGGTGGCCAGCTCCTTGGAAGCGGTTTGCAGATTGGGCAGCAGGGCATTGATCTTGTCGGATTCTTCCTTGGTGGGCAGAGCCAGGAAATTGTTCACCTGATCCGGATATTTCAGATCGTAGTCGATGAGGTCCAAAGTGACCTGCCGCTTGTAGTCATCGCAATTGGCAACCTGCTGGCGCATATCCACTTCCTGCACGCGGGGCAGAACGCCGTTCCACAGCATGGCGCCTTCGGAGATGCGCTGCTCGTGGGCCATATCCGCAGTCAGATCGGGAATGGGAGTCATAACGCCGTCTTCGTATGTGAAGTTGACGCCTTCCTGGCCAAAGGCGGTGAGCACAGCGTACTCATCGGAATACACAATATCCAGCAGGCGGGCAACGGCCTCCAGGTCTTCGCAATCCTTGGTGACCACATAGCGCTCCCAAACCATGGAACCGGGCTCAGACATCGAGCCGGGCTCCACGCCGTCCAGGGCGGGCAGCGGCATCAGCGGCGCATACAGCGCATCGGGGGCAATCTCCGCCACGGTGGGCTCGTTCCACATGGCATTGGTGTAGTCCCACAGGCATCCCAGCTTGTTTTCGGCGCGTTTCTGGGCCATCAGCTCAAAGTTGCCGGCGACAGAGGGGTCCAGAATGCCTTCCTGCACCAGGCTGTTGAGGTATTCAAAATAAGGCTTGACATTGGGGCTGTTCCAGGGGCTCACGATCTTGTTTTCCACCGGATCCAGGGCGATCATATCGGTGGGCAGATCAAACCACTGGGCGATGCTGGTGCGGAAAGAGGAGGGATCGATGAACATGATCTCATCCTGCTGGCCGTTGCCATTGGCGTCCTTTTCCCGGAAGTCCCGCAGCATCTGGGTAAACTCTTCCAGATTGGTGGGTTCGGCAATCCCCAGCTTGTCGGCCCAGTCGCGGCGGTAGAGCATGGAGAAGCTGCCGTTGGGGTCGGTATTGTCGCCGTAGTACTTACTCGACACATTGCAGAACCAATAAATGTTGCCGTCCTCGGCAGTGGTGAGCGGACGTATGGTGGGGAACTTTTTGTCAAAAGCCTCCTTGGCAGGGCCCTGGGAATATTTGTCGATGATCTCGTTGATGGGGATGATCAGGCCCTGCTCCGCCAGAGCCATCAGGGCGGCGTCGTCCATGGTATGGGCCTTGGCGATGTCGGGCAGATCCTTGCCGGAGGCAAACCGGGTCTGCAGGATCACCGAGTACTGCTCAGGGGCAACCACTTCCCAGTCGATGTCCAGCTTTGCATCGTCCAGCCAGCTTTTTAGGATTTGATAGGCGCTGTATTCCTCTACCTCGTTCCAGTCGTTGCAGGGAGCCCAGCCCTCGGTGCCCAGGATCTTAAGTTTGCTGAAATCACTGGAAGCCTGGTCGCTGCCGCTCTGGGAATCGCCAGAATTGGATTTTCCGCCGCAGCCGGCCAGAGTACCGGCAGCCAAGCAGCCCACCAAAAACAGGGAGAGCATTTTTCTTTTTTTCATTGTTTTCCTCCTATTTGTGCATGATTTTATTTTTTGCTCTTCTCTCATTTAGCCTTTCAGAGAACCGAGCATAACACCTTTGATGAAATATTTCTGGAAGAAGGGATAGGTAAAGATGATCGGCAGGGTGGTGAAAATGATCATCGCATACTGCATCTGCGTTGCGGAGAGCATTTGATTCATGGCATTTTCGATATCCGCCGAGTTGAGCTTGGTGAGATCTACAGTCTGGGCCACCAGCACCCTCTTGAGGTACAGCTGCAGCGGATGCAGGCTTTTATCCGGCAGATAGACCTGCGCCGCAAACCAGTTGTTCCACATGGTCACGATGGAGTAGATGGACACCACCGCCAAAATGGGCTTTGCCAGGGGCAGATAGATGCGGCGCAGAACTGTAAAATTGCTGGCGCCGTCTATGAACGCCGATTCCCGTATATCCCGGGGCAGCCCCGTGAAATAGGTGCGGGTGAGAATGATGTACCAGATATTGAAAGACGCCGGCACAATGATGGCGAAAATATTGTTGTAGAGATTGAGCTTGCTCATGAGCAGAAAGGTGGGGATCAATCCGCCGCCAAAGTACATGGGCAGCAGCACAAAGGCAACCACATATTTTCTGCCCCGCAGTTCCGGAACCGACAGCGGATAGGCACCCATCACGCTCGTGATGATCACCAGCACCGTGGTGGACACTGTATACAGGATGGAATTTCCGTAGGCACGCCACATATCGGAATCGGTAAAGATTTTTTTATAGGCCTGCAGTTCAAATCCCGTGGGCCAAAAGGATACGTTCATCGCCAGCACATCCTGGGGCTTGCTGATGGACATGATGAAAACATAGTACATGGGATACAGGGTGAACAGGCAGATGACTGCCACCGTGATCACGATCAGCACATCCACCAGCCGCGATCCATTTGGAATGCCGTGTTTCTTGCGCGCCAATATCTGAGTCATAATTTCTTCTCCTTTCCATCCGCAGCGGATCACCACAGCGAATAATCGGCAACCTTGCGGGAGACCATGTTGGCCAGATAAACCATGCCGAAGTTGATCAGCGCGATCATAAATCCAACCGCTGTGCCGTAGCTGAAGTTGCCGCCCACCAGGCCATAGCGGTACAGATAGGTGCCGATGACGTCGGCGTATTCGTAGGTTGCGGGATTGTACAGCAGCAGGATCATATCCGAATCCGCGCCCAGCATACCGCCCACGCCCATGATCAGCATGACCACAATGGTGGGTTTGATGGCTGGCAGGGTAACATGCCAGATTTTATGCCACCGGTTGGCGCCGTCCAGACTGGCCGCCTCGTAGAGAGTGGGGTCGATGGAAGCCATGGAAGACAGGTAGAGGATGCTGCCCCAGCCGAAGTTCCGCCAAATGTTGATCACTGTGTACACGATGGGGAAATACTGCGGCTTCATATTCAAAAGGAAGGGTTCGCCGCCCATCATCATGATGAATTTGTTGATGATGCCGTCGCTGCTCAAAAAGGAAAGCGCCATGCCGGCCACCACCACGCTGGAAATGAAGTAAGGCATGTAGCTTGCCGTCTGGGCAAACTTTTTGAACTTGACCAGCCGCACTTCATTGATCAGCAGCGAAAAAATGATCGGGATCCAAAACGCGATGCCCAGGTTCATGGCGCTGAGCACCAGGGTGTTTTTGATGAGCCGCCAGAAATACGGGTCATGTACAAATGTTGAAAAATGTTTCAGCCCCACCCACTTGGTCTGCCCGGTGAAATCCATAAAGGGCATGCCGGGTGTCCAGTCCTGGAAGGAGATCAGCAGGCCATACATGGGTACATAGCAGAAGATGAAAATCAAAATCAGCACCGGCGACATAATGGCGTACAGCTGTATCTGACTTTTTAATTTATAATTGATTCTCTTGGGTGCCGTCTTTGCGTTTGGAGTTCGCACGGTCTTGCCACCAGCCTTTCCTGCTTCATGTGCTTGATTGAACAATCTCAGTGTACGCCGGCCCTTTCGGAAATGCAATAAACAATACTTTTAGCGTGGGCGCAACTTTTGCAGCAGCCTTTTCCGCACTCCTTTTCGCAATATTTTTGCGTACATTTTTTTCATTTTGCACATTTTTTGATTTTTATTGACTTGCAAAATAGTGCTTTTATAATATAGCTAACACTAAACGGTCCCCGGACCAGAAAGAGGGAACTTATGTCTATTTCCGTTGCCGTCATCACCTGCGGCCCCAGCGACCTGCTCGCTCTGCTGCAGAAATCTCCGGCTCTTACCGTCGAAGTCCTGCACCCGAACGCTCTCACCCCCCACTGCCTCGATGGTTTCCAGTGCGCCTGCGTGCTGGGGGGCACCCGGGAGGAACCGCTGGTTTTCCCGGCGGAATGCCGCAGTGTGGTGGAGGATTTTTCGCACAGCGGCAGACGGGTGCTGTATGAATACACCCTGAGTTTCTGCCAGAACTACTGTGCATCTCCCGATTCCACCCGCTTTCTCCGGCTGGTGTGCACCGACGCGGAATTCGCCGGCCTGGAAGATGGACTTTTGTTGGATGATCAATGCAATATGCGCTGCACCCCCTACTATCGCAACAATCTGGCCAGACCTATTTTAATGTATAAAAAGGGGCTGTCGGAACACGCCCGCCAGCCGCTCAGCCAACAGGAGCGCACCGACTGCCAGCAATATGGCATCTGGCTGGAAACCCCCGCCGTCGCCGTCTGCTCCTTCCGGCTGTGCAACTTTCTGCGGGCGCGATTCTCTCCGGTGCCGGCCTGGAGCCGACTGGTGCGCTCGCTGATCGGCTGGCTGTGCGGCGCGCCGGTTCTGGAGGAGGTGGAGTTTCCGCCTCAGTACCAAACCGGCTTTGCCCGTTCCGCCGCCGACTGTGCCGCCAGCGGCATCGACTGGTTCAGCCGTTCCGGCATTCTGGTGGATGAGGGCAAACGAGGCGTGCTGGAAGGGCTGGGCACCGAAATTTACCCCGACGGCCACCAGAAAACCGCCTCCTCCATCCGCACTGACTGCTGCGGCGAAGCGGCGCTGGCCTATCTGATGCACTTTCTGGCATTCGGCGACGCCCGCAGCCTGGAGCGGGCCCAAAACCTGGAAGCTTTTGTCTACGACAAAATGCAGATCCGCTCGGGCCGCTTTCAGGGCATGCTCCGCTGGACCGACATCGCCTGGGAGGTGTGCTACCAGGACGATATGGCCCGGGCCATGCTGGTGACCCTGTTCAAAGCCCTGTACGGGCTGGGGCGGGAATATCTGCCCCAGTGCCGGATGGCGCTGGAATTTTTGATGAACACCACCGGGCCGGATGGCCTGCGGCCGGCCCGCACCGACAATCTGAACATGTCCGAGGAAGATTTTGCCGCGCTGAGCCGACAGAACGGAGCTTTCCCCTGCGCACATTATAATGCCTTTTATCTGGCCTGTCTACTGCTGTACGGCAAGCTGGAAAAGGACGCCCGCTGCCTGGCCGTGGGCGAAACCGGCATGCAGGCGCTGCTGCAGGCCTATCCCAAAACCATCCGGGAACAGAGCCAAACCGAGGAGCTCTGCCGGCTTCTTCTCCCCTTTGCCTGGCTCTACTATGCCACCGGCAAACAGGAATACCGGCAGATGCTCTACACCGTGACCCGGGATTTGGAAAAGATGCGACACCTCTCCGGCGCCTACCTGGAATGGGACGACGACTACTCCGCCGCATGCAGCAAGCAGGAAAACGGCGAATGTTCCCTGCTGGCCCGCAACGGCGACCCGGTGTGTGACCTTTTATACAGCAACAACTGGGTTCCCCTGGGGCTGATGCAGGCCTATTTTGTCACGGAAGATGCCTATTTTTACGATTTGTTCTGCCGGCACGCCGCATTTTTGTCCACAGCCCAGATCCACAGCCAGGACCCCCGGATCGACGGCGCCTGGGCACGGGGCTTTGACGCGGAGCAAATGGAGGTCTGCGGTCTGCCCAACGATGTGGGCTGGGGGCCCTGGGCCGTTGAAAGCGGCTGGACCGTGGCCGAAATTTGTGCCGGCCTGCTGCAGGGAGTTCTCAAAGACAAATTAAAGGAGTTTTACAAATGAAACTGGTTGTTCTTTCCCCCTCCAGCCTGCCGGAGGAACTCTTGGCGGGCCTGGGGCATCTGTGTGAATCCGAAGGTTTTGCCGTGGGCGAAGGCGGCATTGCGGTCACCGCGCGCCGGGCCGGCCGCTTTGCCTTCCGGCTGGAAGAAAACTCGCTGGAGGTGGAATACCGGGTGCCCGCCGAGTTTTTCCGCGCTTTGTCCTATCTGAAACAGCCGTCCCGCCAGCCCCTCGCCTGGAAGCAGCAGCCGGCCTTTGCCGAGGTGGGTGCAATGCTGGACTGTTCCCGCAATGCCGTGCTGACCCCCGACACGGTGAAGCTGATGCTGCGCAAAATGGCCCTGATGGGCATGTCGGTAGCCATGCTGTACACCGAGGACACCTACGAAATCCCTCAGCAGCCCTATTTTGGCTATCTGCGGGGCCGCTACACCCAGCAGCAGCTGCGGGAACTGGACCGGTATGCGGCGGACCTGGGCATCGAGCTCATCCCCTGCATCCAGACCCTGGCGCATCTGGAGCGGGCGCTGCACTGGCCGCAGAATGACCCCGACCTGCGGGACACCGAAGACTGCCTGATGGTGGGGGAGGAAAAGGTATATGCCTACATCGAGCAGATGTTCCAGGCTGTGCGGGCCTGTTTCCACACCCGGCGCATCCACATCGGCATGGACGAGGCCTGGTCTTTGGGGCTGGGAAATTTCCGCTTCAAAAACGGGATCGTCCCCGCCTGGGAATTGATGAACCGGCACCTCTCCCGGGTGGCGGCTCTTGCCCAAAAATACAATTTCGCGCCGATGATCTGGAGCGACATGTACCTGCGCGCCGCTTCGCCCACCGGCGGCTACTACGACGTTCCCGACCAGCTGCCCCAGCCCGTTCTGGACGCCGCTCTGCCGGATGTTCCTCTGGTTTACTGGGACTACTACCACATGGACCGGGCAAGCTACCGCAAGCTGTTTGACGTTCACGAGCAGTTCGGCGCACCGGTTCTGTTTGCCGGCGGCCTGTGGAGCTGGGTGGGGCCCGTGCCCGCGGTGGAAAAAATGCGCAGCGCCAGCCTTCCCGGCCTGGAAGAAGCGCGTGACCACCACATTTCCACCGTGCTGGCCACCGCCTGGGGCGACAACGGCGCCGAATGCCCGCTGCCCGCCATTCTGTACGGTTTGCAGCTGTACGCCGAATTCACCTATACCGGCGAAACCAGCCCCTCTGCCCTGGCCAGCCGCTTTGAAAGCTGCGTGGGGGAGCCCTGCGAGGCTTTTTCCCGTCTGGGCGAGTTCGATCTGCCTGCCCTGTTTGCCCCTGTGTCCGACGACCCCGTAAACTTCTCCAAATTTCTGCTTTACCAGGACCCGCTGCTGCCGCTGTTTCAGGCCGACTGCGAGGGCCTTGCCCTTTCGGGCCGGTATGAATCGCTGCAGCGCCTGTACCACGGCTTTACCAGCCAGGAGCCGCGGTTTGAGGCCATGTACCGCTTTTACGAGCAGCTGGCCGGCTTGCTGGCGCTGAAGGTCCAGTGGTTTCTTCAGGCTCCCGCCGCCCGCTGCCAAAGCCCCCAGGCCGCCCAAATGGCCGCCCTGGCCCACGCCTGTGCCCGGCAATGCGAGAGCTGCCGAGCCGCCTGGGGCAGGCTGTGGGAAGCGGTGAACAAACCTTTCGGTTATGAGGTGATCGATCTGCGCATGGCGGGCCTGACCGGGCGATTCCGCACCGCCGAAGTCCAAATGCAGCGCCTGCACCAGGGAGAGATCGACGAGATCGAAACCCTTGCCTGCCCCAAGCTGCGCTGCCTGACCAACGCCGACGGCAAATTCCGGGGCTGCTATTCCTGGGGCGAATGCATCTCCGCCTGCCGCATATAACGCATATAAAAAAGAAAGAGGTATTATAATGGATCTTCCCATCAAAATCGTCATCGGCGGTCTGGGTGTGCGGGGATATGAGGTATACGCCTCCTATGCCAAGCGCAACCCCGACAAAATGCAGGTGACCGCCATCGCCGAACCCAACCCCATCCGCCGCCGGGATGTGCAGCGGGACCTGGGCCTTTCGGACAGCCAGTGCTACGAAACCATGGAATCCCTCCTGCAGCAGCCCCGTCTGGGGGATGTGGCTGTCATCGCCACCCAGGACCGCGACCATGTGCGGCTGGCACTTCCCGCCCTGGAAAAAGGGTATCACCTGCTGCTCGAAAAGCCCATCTCTCCCCTTTTGCAGGAATGTCTGGCACTGCAGCAAGCGGCGCACCGCTGCGGCCGGATCGTCACCGTGGCCCATGTGCTGCGCTACACTCAGATTTTCTCCACTGTGAAACGGCTGCTGGAATCCGGAGAGATCGGCCGGCTCATCCACATGGATCTGATCGAAAATGTGGCCTACTGGCATTTTGCCCACAGCTATGTGCGGGGCAACTGGCGCCGCGAGGAGGATTCCAGCCCCATGATTCTGGCAAAAAGCTGCCACGACCTGGACCTGCTGCGCTGGTTTGCCGGCAGCGCCTGTATATCCCTCTCCTCCAACGGCGGCCTGTCTGTTTTTCGCGCTGAAAGCGCCCCCGAAGGCGCGGACGACCGCTGCACCCGCTGTGCCCTATCCACCCGCTGCCCGTACAGCGCTGTGCGCATCTACATGGAAAATGAAAAGACCGGCATTCTCGGCGGCAATGCCGGCTGGCCCTGCTCGGTGCTGAGCGAAACGCCCACGCCGGACAGCATCCGCGCCGCTCTGGAAAAGGGGCCCTACGGGCGCTGTGTCTACGCCTGTGACAACGATGTGGCCGACCACCAGTGTGTGAACATGCAGTTTGCCAACGGCGTCTGCGCCACCTTCACCGTGACCGCCTTCACCCAGGAATGCTGCCGCACCATGCGCGCCATGGGCTCGCTGGGAGAGCTGGAGATCGACATGCTCCGCAACCGCGTGATGCTGCGCCGCTTTGGGCAGCCCGAGCAGATCATCGAGCTGGACAAGCTCACCGACCGCTTTGCCGGGCACGGCGGCGGCGATGACCGGATGATGGACGCCCTGGCCGCACTTTTCCAGCGGGAAGACCCCGCCTCGCTCACCTCGGTGGACGTTTCCATCGACAGCCATATCATGGCGCTTGCTGCCGAGCGTTCACGGCTGGAGGGCGGCGCCTGCATCGACCTGCTTCAGTTTGCCCGCCGCACCTGATTTTTCCCCGGAGGTATTCCCCATGCCATGTGTTCGTCACCTGCCCCGCTGCACCGATTGCTCCCCCCGCCCCTACGAAGAAGTGCACCGCGCCCTTGCCCGCCGGGCTGCGGAGGAAGGCATAATCCTTTTGAAAAACGAAAACCACACGCTTCCTCTGCCCTCCGGCTGCCGCATTGCCCTCTACGGCACAGGCGCTCTGCACACCCTGAAGGGCGGGACCGGATCGGGAGATGTAAACGCCCGGGAAACCGTTTCCATCCGCGACGGCCTGTACGCCGCCGGCTTTCAGATCGCCAACGAAGCCTGGCTGCAGCACTGTGACACCATCTATCGCCAGGCCCGCAGCAAATGGCGGGACCGCGTCTGGGAACAGCTGGAAACCGGCCAGCAGCCCCACTTTTTTGCCGCGTATGTCAACACGCCCTTTCAGGCTCCCGCCTGTGCGCCTGCCAAAGCGGCCTGCGATGCTGCACTGTATGTATTGAGCCGGTCCTCGGGAGAAGGGGCAGACCGCAAAAACGAGCCCGGCGACTATCTGCTCTCGAAATGGGAAATGCAGGACCTGCGCAGTCTGTGCAGCTTTTATCCCTCTGTCATTCTGGTGCTGAACACCGGCGGCATCGTGGACCTTTCGGTTTTGGACGAGCTGCCCCGGATCCATGCCGTGCTGCTGCTCTCACAGCCCGGCATGGAAGGCGGAAACGCCCTGGCCGACGTGCTGCGCGGCGCCGTGTCCCCCAGCGGGCGGCTCACCGACTGCTGGCCGCTGCGGCTGCAGGACTGCCTCTGTATGCAGCAGCCTTCCCCTGACCCCCGCACCGTTCGGTACCATGAGGGGATTTTTGTGGGATACCGCTACTTTGACACCTTTGACGTACCGGTTCGATTTGGATTTGGAGATGGCCTTTCCTACACGCAGTTTTCCATCCAGGCCGGCTGCCTGCGCCTGGAACGGGGAAACCGGCCCCGGTTTGTGCTGGACTGCACCGTGCAAAACACCGGGGACCGCTGGAGCGCAAAAGAGGTGATGCAGCTCTACGCCACCTGTCCCTGCGCCCTGCAGCCAAAAGAATACCGCCGGCTGGTCGCCTTTGCCAAAACCGGCCTGCTGGCGCCCGGGCAGAAACAGACACTTGCACTGGAATTTTCTCCCGATGCTCTCGCCTCTTTTGATCCGCAGGCGGGCGGCTGGGTACTGGACGCCAAAACCTATGGCCTTTGGCTGGGAAACTCGCTGCAGAGCTGCCGCCTGATTGGCGGCATACAGCTGGAACAGCGGGAGGTACTGGAACAGGTTTCGCTCTGCTGGCCGGACGCACCGCAGGACTGGTTTTCTCCCGGAATGAAGCACTGCCTGGAAAAGCGCCGCTCTCTGGAAAAAGAACTCCTGCAGCAGGGGCTGCCCATCCTGCCGGTCCGCCCGGGCTTGCTGCTCGGCTCCGCCCGCTCTCGTCCGCACCCCGACCCCAACGCCGAAAAAGCCCTTGCAATCGCCTCGCAGCTGGATGATGATTCGCTGGTGCGGCTCTGTGTGGGCCAATGGCACAAAGACGACGAAAGCCAACTGGGGTCCGCCGGGGTGAGCGTGCCCGGGTCTGCCGGCGAAACCCAGGAAATCGGCGGGGACATCCGGGTTCCCTCTCTGGTCCTGGCGGATGGGCCCGCCGGCCTGCGGCTGGCCAGCTGCTATTTCACCCAAAAAGGGCAGCCGCTGATCCCGCCTTTGGAACAGTGCTTTGAAAACGGCTTTCTGGCCCGCGGCGAGTACAACCCGGGCGGCACCCGGCACTACCAGTACTGCACTGCATTTCCCATTGGAACCATGCTGGCCCAATCCTGGAACACCTGCCTTTTGCAGGAAGTGGGGGCCGCCGTGGGCTACGAAATGGCTCTGTTTGGGGTCAGCCTCTGGCTGGCGCCCGGCATGAACATCCACCGCAGCCCACTCTGCGGCCGCAATTTTGAATATTTTTCCGAAGACCCGCTTTTGTCCGGCCAGATGGCGGCCGCCATCACCCGGGGAGTCCAGTCCTGCCCGGGCTGCGGCGTCACCCTCAAGCACTTTGCCTGCAACAACCAGGAGACCGAACGGCTGGAATCCAACAGCCTGGTTTCGGAACGGGCTCTGCGCGAAATTTATCTGCGGGGTTTTCAAATCGCCGTACAGTCGGCCCAGCCCAGTGCCATTATGACCAGCTACAATCTGGTAAACGGCGTCCATGCGGCAAACAGTGCCGCCCTCTGCACAGCCATCGCCCGCTGCGAATGGGGCTTTGCCGGCATCTTTATGACCGACTGGGACACCACGTCCAGCCGCCGCTGCACCGCCGAGGGCTGCATCCAGGCCGGCAACGACCTGTTGATGCCCGGCAACCGGCGGGAGTACAGCGCGCTGCTGTGCGCTCTCCGCGATGGCAGGCTGGACCGCCGGCTGCTGCGCAGCTGTGCCGGGCGGATCATCAAAACGGCGCTGGGGCTCTCCGCCCCCACAGCGCCCTGACCAGACAACCAGGGCGGCAATCACATACAAGGAGGTTTTTACAACAATGGATACCGAAAAACTGCGCAGCTGGCAAAGCTGGATTCGCACCGAACTTGAATCCTCTGTGAACTTTTGGCTCAAAAACGGCATGGATCCCGAGCACGGCGGCATCTACACCTGCCTGACCCGGGAAGGCAAGGTGTTTTCCACCGATAAAAGCGTTTGGATGCAGGGACGGTGCGGCTGGATTTTTGCCCACATGTGCCGCCTGTACGGCACCAGGCCGGAATGGCTGGAAGCGTCCCGGTCCTGTCTGGATTTTATGGAAGACCACTGCATCAACCGCAGTGCCGGAAACCGGATGTACTTCACCGTGACGGCAGACGGAAAGCCCCTGCGCCAGCGCCGGTACTGCTTTTCCGAGGAATTTTATGCCATCGCCAATGCGGAATACTACGGCATTACCGGCGACAGAAAATGCCTGGAACGAGCCCGCCGGGCCTATCAGCTGGTATACGATCTGAACCACGGCGCTCCCGACCCCACCGGCCTTGGCCCCAAAACCATCCCCGAAACCCGAAAGGGGCGCGCTCTGGCCGACCCCATGATCTTTTTGAACATGACCAGCGTTCTGCGCCGTGTAGACCCGGAACAGGCCGCTCTCTACGACCAGTATTCCGCCCAGTGCGTCCACGACATCTTCGCCTACCACCACAAACCCGATCTGCACTGCACCCTGGAATCGGTGGGGATGAACGGAGAATTTCAAAGCGACATTTCCGCGGGGCGCGTCGTCAACCCGGGCCACGATATCGAGTGCAGCTGGTTTTTGATGGAGGAAGCCAACCGCATCGGCAGCCGGGACCTGCACCGGAAGGCCGAGGATGTGTTCCGTTTTGCCATCAACGCCGGCTGGGACCAGGAATACGGCGGTCTGCTCTATTTCATTGACTGCATGGGGCTGCCCCCCGAAGCCTATGAACACGACATGAAGCTGTGGTGGCCCCACAACGAAATCCTCATCGCCAGCCTCATGGCCTACCGCGACACCCGGGACGAAACCTATCTGGACTGGTTCTACAAAACCATCGCCTATTGCCGCGACCACTTCGCCGACCCTGCATACGGGGAGTGGTATGGATACCTGCGCCGGGACGGCAAACCCACGCTGCCTGCCTGCAAGGGAAGCACCTTCAAGGGCCCGTTCCACGTGCCCCGCAGCCTTTCCATGGCGGACAAGCTCATCGACGAGATTCTCGCTCCATAAAAAGGAGGACTGGCTATGCCCCGTATCCTACTGCTGCCATTGGATGAGCGCCCCTGCAACTTTCTCTATCCCGCGTTAATGGTCGAAAAATGCACCGATGTCCAGCTGCTGCTCCCTCCCAAAGAGCTGATGGGCAGCAAAAAGCGGCCTGCCCCGTTTTTGCTGCTGGCGCAATGGCTGGGAAAAAACTTTTCCTGCTGTGACTATGCGGTGATCTCGATTGATATGCTCGTATACGGCGGCATCGTCCCTTCCCGGCTGCACCATCAAACCACCCGGGAATGTTTGGATCGCCTGCATCTTCTGGCCGATCTGCGCGCGCGATATCCCCAGGTCAAGCTCTTTGCCTTCAGCCTTATCATGCGGGCGCCCTGCTACAATTCTGCCGACGAGGAGCCGGACTACTATGCCGAGCACGGGAGCTCCCTCTTCCGTGTGGGAGTGCTGCGGGACAAAATCCAGCGCAATTTGGCCACAGCCGAAGAAAAATCCGAGCTTTCCGGCCTGGAACAGAGCATTCCGCGCTCCGTCCTCTCCGATTTCTGCAGCCGGCGCAGCACCAACCACGCGGTGAATCTGCAAACTATTTTTCTGGCGGAACAGGGGGTATTGGATTTTCTCACCATTCCCCTGGACGACTGTGCTCTCCTGGGATGGGCCGCCGCAGAGCGGCAGCAGCTCGCCGCCGCTATCCGCAGCCACGCGCTGGGCAGCCGCATATACAGCTACTCCGGCGCCGATGAGGCCGGCTGCATCCTGCTGGCACGGGCGGTCAACCACAGCCGCGGCATAACCCCGTCGGTGCACATCTGTTACAGCAGCGCCGGCGCACCCATGGTTATTCCCCGCTTTGAAGACCGGCCGCTGGGCGAAAACCTCAAATGGCTGGTCGCCGCGGCCGGCGGCAGAACCTGCTTTTCCCTGCAAGAAGCCGACTACATCCTTGTTGTCAACGCCCCCACCGAAGGGCAAAGCGCCATGGGCGACGCCAAATCTCCCGCCCCTCACTCTGCTTTTGGCGAACGATGCCTGCCCGATCTCGCCGCCAATCTGCGGGCGCTGGCCGCCAAAAAGCCTGTGATTCTGGCCGACCTGGCTGTCACAAACGGAGCCGACCGGGAATGGATGGACCTTTTGCAGCAGCAAAATCTGTTGAAAACGCTCTATGCCTATGCAGGCTGGAACACAGCGGCCAATGCTGCCGGCTGCTGCATCGCCCAGGGAATGCTTTGCGGCAAAGATAGCACACAAAGTGCCCTGTTCACCTGCCATCGGATTCTGGAGGATTGGCTTTATATGAGCCTGGTGCGCCGGGACGTTGCTGCATACGCGCAGCGAAAAGGGCTCTCTTTTGACGGCTCCTGGCAGGAACAGCTGCTTGCAAAATATGTGACACGGCAGATGTGCCGGCTGGCCAAAGGGCTTTCTCTCCCTGCACAGGTGGAAATCAGCCAAATTTCCTTTCCCTGGCATCGCCCGTTTGAAATCGAGCTTTTCATCCAGCTCTCCGCACCTTCCAAAGCGGGCATGTAAAAGAAAATCAGCCCCCAAGCGGACGGCATCTGCCGCCCGCTTTTTTTCAGGCAAAAAGCTCCGCGCCCCTCCAGCGCCCCTATGCCCCAAGCGCACATTCAGACAGATTTCCGCACAGTTCTGCCTGTGGCTGCACACGTATTTTTCTGTATCTGTGCCCACAGCCACGAAAAAAGCCTGCAAGGATTGAAATTCGGGCTAGAATATGCTAATGTTTTCTCATAGGACCAGGGGACCGGGAAGCTATGGCTGCCATGCCCCCAGCCCGCCATCCCCGGGGAAGGGACGAGGGAGAGGAGCCTTTGCGTCGCTTCACAGCCTTGGGGCATTGGCGCAATACAATTTGAAAGGAAGAGTTGTTGTGGCACAGAAAAAAGCGCAGTCCACCAAGAGGCAGACCGCAGAAGCAAAAACTGCTGCGGCTGCAGAAAAAAAGCCTGCAGCCGCTGACAAGGCCGAGCCCACTGCCAAAAAGGCCGAGCCCGCTGCCAAGAAGGCCGAGCCCGCTGCCAAGAAGGCCGCACCGACCCCCGTGGCAGAAGAGCCGAAGCCCGTCGCAGAAGAATCGGTTCAGCCAAAGGAGGAAGTTGCTATGGAACCGCACTATGATTCTCCCCGCAGAAGTGTTGCTTTTATCGGATCGGAATGCCATCCTTTCGTGAAAACCGGCGGTCTGGGCGACGTGATGTACGCCCTTCCCCGTGAGCTGGTCAAACAGAACTGCAACGTCCGGGTGATCCTGCCACGCTACGCCTGCATCCCTCAGAAATACCAGGACAAGATGGTATACCGGGGCGAGTTCTACATGGATCTGGGCAAGACCGGCCGCAACTACTATGTAGGCATCATGGAGTACATCTGCGACGGCGTTGTCTATGACTTCATCGACAACCAGGAGTTCTTCTCCAGCGGCAACCCCTACATCAGCCTGGTGGACGACATCCCCAAATACTGCTTCTTCAGCAAGGCTGCTCTGGCGGCTCTGAACTTCCTGAACTGGATTCCCGACGTCATCCACTGCCACGACTGGCAGGCCGCGCTGGTACCGGTGTATCTGCACACCATGTTCCAGGATTCCCCCGTGGGCCGGGCCAAAACCGTGCTCACCATCCACAACCTGCGGTTCCAGGGCATCTACAATATCCCCACCATCCGCTACTGGACCGGCCTGCCTGACTCGGTGTTCAACATGGGCGCCCTGAAGCAGGGCTACGAGGATGCCAACATGCTCAAGGGCGGCCTGGCCTACGCCGACCGCATCACCACCGTCAGCGGCACCTATGCCCAGGAGATCCAGACTGCCGAATACGGCGAAAAGCTGGAAAACCATCTGCGCTACCACAACTACAAGCTGCGGGGCATCGTCAACGGCATCGATTACGGCATGTGGAACCCCGCCACCGACCCCGCCCTGGCGGTGAACTACGACATCACCAACGTACTGCAGCACAAGCACGAGAACAAGCTGGCGCTGCAGCAGGAGCTGGGCCTGGTCCAGGACGAGGGCAAATTCGTCATCGGCCTGATCTCCCGCCTGACCAACCAGAAGGGTCTGGATCTGGTCAACGCCATCGTGCCCCAGGTCATGGACGGCAACACCCAGGTGGTGGTACTGGGCACCGGCGACAAGCAGTATGAGGACACCTTCCGCTACTACGAGAACGCCTACAAGGGCATGTTCAGCGCCTGCATCCAGTACGACGAGGCCCGGGCCCACCGGATCTACGCCGGCGCCGACGCTTTGCTGGTGCCCTCCCGCTTCGAGCCCTGCGGCCTGACCCAGCTCAACGCCATGCACTACGGCACTCTGCCCATCGTGCGGGAAACCGGCGGCCTGAAGGACACCGTGCAGCCCTACAACGTCTTCAACGGCGACGGCAACGGCTTCACCTTCGACCGCTACGACGCCGGTCTGCTGCTGGACGCCATCAACCGCGCCAAGACCGAGTATTTCCTCAACCGCTACCACTGGGACGAGGTGGTACAGCGGGATATGGCCAAGGATGTTTCCTGGGAGAACTCGGCCAAGCAGTACAAAGACCTGTATCTGGAGCTCACTCCGTGGTGATCTGATCTCCGCTATCCCCAGCCCGGCCCCCAAGGCCGGGCTCAGCCTGTAGAAAAACCTGCTTTGGCAATCAGGCCAGAGCAGGTGTTCTGTTTGAAAACAAGAAGACAGGTGGAAAAAGCAGTGAAATATCAGGCGCATTTTCGTGCAATCTGGACCGTTTGCCGCCATCCGGTGCCGGATGGCGGCCATTCCATTTCCAGGTGGCCAGCTTTTTCAGATTCATGGCAGCAAATTTAAGCTTCACCCAGTTTGTCACCTGGGCCAAGCCTCTGTACTGGGTGTAACGCATGTCGTGCCTTTCTTTCGCATCGGCAAATACACGCTCGATCTTCTCTTTTCGCAGCCGGTACAGTTCTTTGTACACCGGCATATACCGGACATGCTCCGCCATCTCCACATAGTCCTGCCAGATATGGCGCATCACCGTTTTCTCGCACCTGGAGCTTTCGGTACATATCCCTCTGGTAGGACAGCTTTTGCAAAGATAAGCCCGGCTTTTGTATTCCCGGTAGCCCTCCCGGTTTGTGGTGGAATAATGCAGCGCACGGTACTCCGGGCAGATCACATCATCAAAGTACTCGTCATACACATACATCCACCAGGGATGGCCGTTCTCTTTGGTCTTGGGACGGGTATAGCAAGTGGAAAGAACGTGGCCGCTCCCGAAGATCCTTTTGCAAATCCAAGGCGTTTTGTAGGCGCTGTCCGCCACCACGGTTTTGTGCTCGGGGTAGTTTCTGCACACTTCATCATACAAAGGATCAAAGGCTACGCTGTCGTGGACATTGCCGGGAGTGACGTAAACACCAAGAACAAAATTGTGCTTGTCGCAGGCCGTGTGCGCCTCGTAGGCAAAGCACTTTTTGTGTTCCCCCTTGTGGAACACGCCGCTTTCCGGGTCGGTGGTGGATACCACCGTTTCCTTCGTCTGCTTCTCCTGGGGCGGATTTTTGTCGCTGTCGTCGGAAAAGGGCTTCTTGCCGTGTTCTTCCCGGTCTCTGTTTACCTCAGCAAACAACTCTTTTGCGTACCGCTTCGCCTGTTTGGGAACCGCCTTTTTGGCCTGCTTTTTCAGATTGGCACTTGCCTTAATATGGGTTCCATCCACAAAAATCGCTTCTGTGTCCAGATACCCTTCCTCTGCCGCCGCTTTCAGCACCCAGCGGAATACATACTCCACCGTGCCATGGTTGAACCGGTGCTTGAAGTTGTAGCTCACCGTGGAAAAATGCGGCACTGCCTCATTCAGCGGATATCCAATGAACCACCGGTATGTCAGGTTCATGCTCACTTCTTCCAGAGTTCGGCGGAGCGAAGGAATCCCATAGATATGCTGGATCAGAACAATTTTGAACAGTACCACCGGGTCTACGCTTGGACGGCCGTTGTCCTCGCAGTACAGATCCTCTACAAATTCGTAGATCTTCTTGAAATCAATGGCTGCGTCGATCTTCCGCAGCAAGTGATCCTGCGGCACCATGTTTTCCAAACTTACAAATTCCAGTTGTCCTCTGTTTTCTGCGTTCTTTACCAGCATTTTTATCACCCCACACCATTATACCGCATTCCCTTTCCTTATACGAGAAAAAGACCACCGATAGGTGGCCTTTTTCGACAGGCTGGGGCAGGCCCAGCTGGGCCTGCCGCTCCTTCTCTTTTTGCTTTTCCTCCGGCGTTTTGGGCTTGGGGAGGGCATAATGATTGCCCCAGTTTTCCGCATAGTCCTTCAGCGTACCCAGCCGCTTGAGAGTCTTTTTATCGGAACGATTTCCAATTTGGCAGAGCAGTTCGTAGGCATCCTTCTTGAAGTCCAGCAGATCATACACATCCACCAGCACTTCCTTGGCCTGCTTGTCTTCCGACTGCTCCAGTTTCTCCTTGAAGGTATAGAGAGCGCGGACACTGTCCGGATTTCCTTTTGTCTCCCGAAACTGCTTTTGGAGTTCAATATATTGCTTCAGGTATTCGTTCATGGTCACAATCTCCCATCAATCCCACCAGAGATACCAGACAGTGGACCGCCGCAGCACATCAGCCAAAGCGCCTACGGTGGCGTCTTCCGGTCCCTGGTCAATGACATCGGGGCAGAAGCCATACAGTTCCACCGCTGCATCCATGGCCTTCTCCTTGTGGACGGGAGCCGGGAGCAGGAACTCCAGCTCATCGTGGCTCATGGCGGCAGGCACCGCGCCGTACTGCTCGAACCAGTATTTCGCCGCTGCCATCAGCTCCGGCGTATCGGGGCAGTCGTTCCAGTTTCCGAAGGGCAGGTAGGCAAAGATCTCCCAGGGGTTCTTGACCGGAATTTTCGCCAGAATGAGAGGGTGGGTCATATCGGTGTCGGAATCCCAGTAGCAGGAGATACGGTTATTCTCATAGCCGCCTTCCATCTCGCCCAGGATTTCCTCATCCCAGTCCATATCGTCATCCTCGGCTTCTTCCTTGCGCTGGCCGGTCAATTCCTCCAAAACCGCCTTTCCGTCTTTGACAGAGGTGGAGAGCATCTTCTTCCGGTACTCCGTTACAGTTTTGAGGTCAAATTCGTAAATGTCTACATCATTCTTCGGGTCGGCGTTCATCACCAGACACTCCAGCAGCGTTTCGTCATCCGCCTTGATGAGTACCGGCACAAAGCCTTCTTTGACACTTTCCCGTTTGGCATAGCTGTATGCCGACATGATGGGATCATCGTCCTTCATGGAGGGGAAATAGGTGCATTCACAGTCCAGATACTCCATCAACGCCTCGGTCAGTTCAGAGGGCTCCAGCGTGTCCTCGTCGAAGTCCTGTCCCTGCCAGTTGGTGAAGCGTTCCTCAATCACCTTTGCCATGGCCTGGTACCGCGGTACCAAGGTAAACGGAATCGTCCCCCTTGTGGATGTTACAAGCGGGGCACAGGTATTGCTGGCCGAAGCAGGCAAAAACAAGGACCGCTCCTGGACTCATGACCTGCCGACTGTAACCTACAATAACAGAGCATATTATCTGTTGAATAAGGCCGGAACTTACAAAGGGGTATGGCTGAGCGGTGATGGTGACAATGCCGGTACATATACCTATGCCGATGAAATCACAGTCGCCGGTGAGGCAAGCTCCTGGACAAACACGATCCGGCTGTACACCACGGCGGATCAGACGGAAAATACCAGCAATGACCATGCGCAGAGCTTTTACTACCTCACGCGGGTATATTCCAACACGGTGCCCCAATATTCGATAAATGGCATCGTATGGGCCGGTGACCACCAGACCCACCGCCTGACAACCTATTATAATCGTAGAGTGCTGAACTTTGATTTGACCAAGGAGATCGTGCCTGAAGCGACAACGAAGGCGACCGGCAAAAAGGCCTGTGCTGTCAGCAGCGGTGAAAAAGTCATTTACCGCATTACACTGCAGGCGCGGGATGGACTGACCGGGCAGATCAAGCTGCAGGGCAAGGATATAAAGGACCTGCTGCCTGCCAGTCTGACAGGTTTCCGATGGACAAAGGGTGAAAACATTGCCGTCAGCTATGACTTTGGGACAGGCGAAGGCGCCGGTATGATAACTGGCAGCCAGGATGATTGGAAGATTACGGTGCCGGATGCTCAAAAGCCAAACCAGCAGGCTATTACCTGGGGTGATGGTTTCAGTATCTCCTTTGGCAGCCAGCCGGTGTATATCTATGTAGAGCTTACCTACCCGCAAGGCGATGCCTGGGATGCCTATGTGGACGCCTACAGCAGCACTGGTGTGGTCAACACGTTCCAAGCCATGGGTATGGACGACAGTGTCAGCCACAACCTGAAAATGACGGGAAAAGGCGTCCTGCAAAAGGGCGTATACAATACGGCGGTTGTGAGATTGACTAATAACTTTGATGTTACAACAGGTTACTTTATAAGTAACAAGGGGACAAATTCCAGAAATATCTACGGCACTACGGGAACACATCCGTTCGCTACGCAGTACTATATTACTATCGCCAATGAGGGAAAAGGCCGGTTGTATCTGGAAGATGTTCAGGACATTCTGCCGGACGGCATGACCCTGAAAAATTTGCAGAGTGACCCTGCGAGATATTATTATGATTTTAGCAGAACGGTACAGACAATAACAACCGCCAACAGCTTTCCTTTTGCAGAGTGTACTACAAGCGGCAAAAATTTTACAGCGGTAAGGGTGCAGGTTGCAGCCAGCACAGCTGACTTGCAGGATGGACGGCAAAAAGTGACGTTCACCTTTACCCCCGGCGGGTCAGGTACTGTAAAGTATGATGCAGAATCAGGCAAGTGCTATCTTGAATCTGGGCAGGCAATACAGTTCGGATATTTCTGCTACTCTGGGTCAAAGACGCAGTCAAAAGATATGGCCGTTAATACTGCCGTAATGCCCTATTGCGATTATAATGGCGGTGGGATAGAGGTTGGAACGAGCCGCTTTGCCGTGAAGGACAGTTCTCAGATGGAAGCTGTGCTGCCAAACGATGATACGAATCCGACCATCAATGAAAATGCATGGGCAGCTGACTGTGGGTTTGCGGTGGACTCGGCGGACGAAACAACAAAATGGCTGACATCCACGGTTACACAGCATTTAGGCAAGGTGGAAATTGGACTGAGCAAGACAGTGTATGGTTCCACAAAATCACCAAATACAAAACCCAATGCAGTAGGCAACGAGGAAGAGGTTTGCTGGAGCGTGCTGGTTGAAAATAAAGGCACGACTGCACTGGAAGATTATGTTATCAGTGATGAAATACAGGAACCATATAGAATAACGAGTGTTTATGCCTACTTTGGTACTACAGAAGCTGAGTTAAAAAGTGGTAATACATATGCGTTTTTGTGCTCGATCAGGGATTATGACAAAGCAAGTGACACATTCCTGGTGGCGAACCAGCGGCTCAAAGTAAATGGCGATCCAATAAAAATACAGGCAGATACACATGGCGGAACCTATCGTAGTCACCCTGTTGTAGAAAAAGATCCTTCGTTCTACATTGCGATTGTTCGGGATACGGTATCTGGAAAACTCCGCGTGAATGTACGGCTGGCTGGTCCCACATGGGCAGTTCAGAGCGGAACCTATACAGATTTTCGGTTTTGGACCGAAAAGCCGGATGATTCTCGGCTGGTCAACAAGACCTACACCAACACCGCCTGGCTGACCCCGCTGCGGGACGACCTGGGCTGGGATGGTACGGCTACCAGGGGCGTGATCGATGAAAAATTGTCCACCCCGTATTGGGGCAAGGGCGAGACCCGCACATCCATCCGCAGCAGTGCGAATGTAATGGTGTCCTACGGTTACTCTACCAGCTCGTCGATTGCCGTCTCCCAAAAGGACCCGGCAGATCATACAGTTTACTCGACCAGCTCCGACGAGGCAGATACCACGACCGTCCTGCCGGATAAGAATGCCAGCGTCCATTATACCCTGACAGTGGACAATACGGTCTATGCCACCCCGCAGGCCCTGACCAAACTGGTGCTTATCAATAACCTGCCGCAAGAGGGAGATCATAACCCCTTCCAGGACGACGATATGCGCGGCAGTGAATACCAGATGAGCCTGACAGAGGGCAATACATTCACCGTAAAGGCCAGCATCCGTCAAAATGATGGTACATTTGAGACAAAGGTAATCGACCCTAAGTACATTAAAATACAGTACAGCAAGGACGTTAGCTTTGATGGGGATGACTGGAACGGTAAGGAATCCGTTAAATGGACGACGAACCCGGAGGGGGCACGATCTTTCCGCATTATTATCGATGACCCGTCTGGTGCAGCCATGCCTGCACACAGCAAAGTTACCGTGGAGTACGACGCCAAAGCAGATACCCCGGACAGCATCGAACCCGGCCAGACCGCTTACAACAGTTTTGGTTACCACTATGAGGTGAATGGCGGAACTGCACTGGAAGCTGCCCCCTCGGGCGTTGGCCTGCGTACCCCGTATGTGCCCACCCTGCAAAAGCGCCTGGAGACCCCGGATGGTGAGGCTATGGCTGCCGGTGCAGATGCAAAATTCAATTTTGTCATCTATGACGGTGCCGCAGTGACCTTGAAGGATGACTTTACCGAAGCCGACCTGGCCAAAGCCTTGCAAGGGCGTACCTACACGTATGTGGCAAAGAAGGTTGACCCCGGCCAGATGGAATCCGATGCCCCATGGCTGAAAGACCTGAAGCAGTACAGCTATGCAAACGGCACCTGGACCGCAACTGATACGGCTTGGACATGGAAGAACGGGAGCACCTATCATGTGATCGAGTTGCCGATTACAGGTGACTACCGCTATGGTTCCATTAACCGCAGCACGGCACGCAGCTATAGCTTTACTTACAACTATGCCAATAAAAACACGCTGCAATGTGTAAACATTGGCACCAGTTGGGCAGCGAAGCTGACCAAGATCGAGGAAAACAAGCCTGAGATCAAGCTGCAGGATGCTTACTTTGCCCTGTACAGCCCGGTTGAAGCGGACCAGATGACGAAAGATGCCTGCAGTGCATTGCTCGTTACCAAGAAGCCAGACCTGACGTACGAGGACGAAAATGGCACAAAATGGTACCTGAAGTCTGTGGTCAAGACCGATGCTAATGGCACCCTGACTTGGGCAGGGCTTTCCGAAAGCGAGTACCGGTATGTCGAGGTGCAGGCCCCCAACGGCTATAACCTTGACAGCACAGTGCGCAAGGTGACCCGCCCCACAGGCGGTGGAACAGCATCTGTTTCTGTGACTAACCGACCCGGCTACAACCTGCCGGAAACCGGCGGCATCGGCACTTGGCCGTTTATGACGGCTGGTCTGCTGCTGGCCGGCACCGCCCTGGCCCTGCTGCTGAAAAAGCGCAAGACCAACAACTAAAATCATCCCCCGCAGAGCGACCCATCGTAAGGTCCTCTGCGGGGGATTTTTGGCTAAATACACTTTGAGTCCAAAGGTATGAAGGTAACCGTCTAATAATTGACGTCCAGTGGAAATTACCACTTGACCCTTGTCTCAACAACCTTGCCAATTATAAATAGATAGTCAAGCAAATTACTTTTGGCTACGAAATCTTCTCGCGTAGAATTAAAAAAGTGCAAAACTATTGATGACCCTACTTGCTTATACTGCGCAATGAAGCCGACTGGATAAGGATTATAGATAAAAAGGCCGATATCTCCATCGCAAAGACGCTGCTGATAATGAATCAACGCGGTATCACCAGCCAGTATACGAGGTGCCATTGCATCATCGTCAAGGACATAGTAAATATGGTCATTCGGGTTTGGTACGTATGCCCATGCGGAACCATATTGTTCGTCGAAAATATACGACTTTCCGTATGGTCTGATTTTCCCAACAGCAGGGATGGAATACTCGGCGGGAGCATCAAGGAAATCGTGACCAACGGGGGAGATGTCCTTGGCACCTTTGAGGAGTACATCAGTAGATATACCCAAGATGTCCGAGAGTTTAGAAATTGAGGTAGGGGAAGGAGTGGATACTCCCGTTTCCCATTTGGCAATGGCTTGCTGTGTGACACCCAGCTTTGAAGCAATTTCCGCCTGACTATAGTGCATGGATTGCCGGGCGCGTTTTAGCTATTCTGCAAACATTTGTACTCCTTTTGTGTAGTCGGATTCCCCCGGCGGATCAAAAAGAATTATTGAACAGGCACCTCGACCTCAACATACCATTTCCCAATTGTATTACCAGAAATATTGGAAGAACGCTCAAAAAACAGGTAACGTTCCTGGCCGCAGACGGCGATGGTATAGCGGTCACCCTGACCGCCAGCTTTGGCAGCGGCGGCCTGACGGCGGCAGATAACTTTGTCGATTATAAAGTGTCGACCATCCGGCCATTTAATGATCCGCGGACGCATTACGCCATCCGATTGAATAATGCAATCCACATCTATATAAACGCGCTGCCATTGTGTCATGGTGGGTACCTCTTTAAAAGTCAATCTCCTAGAAAATCTCCATGTGCCTCAAACGGAAGTCGTAGCTCGGAGTATCCCTTGTATAAGAGTAATTTGACCTTAAGCACAATCAACTCTACAGGATATCCAAGTGAGCAAGCTATTTGCTGGACGCTGTATCCATCGTGGCAAAGCGTGAGGATATCATTATCATTTATTAAGTATTCAGCAGCAAAAAGGCTGGCCTCATATTCAGTGGTGGAGGTGTTGTCCAACGAAAGACTTGTGAAAGATCTCGCATCTGCAGAATAGGGGTGGAGAATACAATGCCCTAATTCATGTGCAAGACACACCTGCTGCATTACTTCATCTTGGTCGAGATTCAGGGTTACATGAAGTTTTCCGTGAAGTTGGATGGCAAATCCCCGAAAGGATTCTTGTATATTACCATAATGCTGTGCATCAACAAGGATACCCTTTGAGTGGGCGAGGGCCATGGGAGAAATATCGCCATATTCTTGCTTGAGAAAAGCAACGGCATCAATAATATACTCAATTGCCATAAGTCACACCCTCCCTTCGGGTTACTATTTGGATACGGCAAAAAGGTATAATTGGAGAGCCTATCTCTATTTTACCAGATGGAGAGTCCAATAGTCTGTACTTCAATTCTCGGAGTCCTTCTTTTCGGACTCGGCTGCGCCACGACAATCGAGATATGCCTGTGTGAGCGCACGGTAGTAGGCATCTTTGGCGGCCTGTGAAAGTTTGCCACCAGCAAAGAGACCGACATTTTTGGCGAATAACTCATTTACTTCTTCTGCACCCTGATCGCCATAGAGTTCTTTGACTTGGTCGAGCTGAGAAATGGGGGCCTCGTTTTGATTGCTTCTCAAAGCGGAAGGAGTCGTATGCAGTGCCTCAGCAATATGCTGTAAGGTAGTATCCCTTGGAGTGCTTTGTCCGGTCTCAATTTTATAGATGCTCACACGAGAAACACCGGATAGCTTTCCGAGTTCTTCTTGTGTGAGTTTTTGGCTTTCCCTAAGTTTTGCAATATTGGTTCCCAATGTGTTGGTCATCGTAAAACCACCTTTCCGAAATTAAAGTTAGCATTTTATGAAAACTTGTTGACTTTAAGATTGCTCGCTGTTATCATAAGTACAAGAAAAGATAACTTATAAATAGAAATGATAACTTACAAGCTAACTATAACACGGCGGCATAGAAAATGCAATACCCTTTTTCGGAAAGGATGAAAAAAAGTGAAGCGGGTTATTATTCATAGCGATATAAACAATTGCTATGCATCAATCGAACGGCAACTAAATCCCTCACTTGTAGGTAAGCCAATTGCGGTTTGTGGTGCTGCAGAAGAACGGCACGGAATAGTTCTTGCAAAAAGTTATGAAGCAAAGGCGTTTGGAGTTCAAACAGGAGAGGCCATTTGGCAGGCAAAGAACAAATGCCACAATTTGATTATTGTGTCGCCACACTATGACAAGTATGTTCAGTATTCGAGACTTGCACATGAAATTTATAAGAAATATACGCCTCTGATTGAGCCGTATGGACTGGATGAGTGCTGGCTTGATGTTTCAGGCAGTGTGGAACTGTTTGGGTCAGGTGAAGAAATTGCAGCAGAAATCCACAGGAGGTTTAAAGAAGAACTTGGATTGACCGTTTCTTGCGGTGTGGCGTCAAACAAGATATTTGCGAAACTTGGATCGGATATGAAAAAACCAGATGCAACAACGGTAATTCCGGAAGAAGGATTTCAAGAACTCGTCTGGCCACTGCCGGTATCGGACTTGTGGGGTGTGGGTAGACAAACAACAAAGAAGTTGGATTCTTATTGTATCAATACGATAGGTGCTTTGGCCAAAACCAATCTCCAATTTTTACAGGAACGATTTGGCGTTGCGGGAACTCAACTATGGCTGTACGCAAATGGCCGCGACACATCAAGAGTCGCCAGATATGGGTACATTGCACCAATAAAGAGTATCGGTCATGGAGCAACTACGGCAAAGGATATGGAATCGGATGAGGAAGTGTGGCGTACAATTTTAGATCTCACGCAGGAAATTGGCTATAAACTGAAGAAAAATCATTTGGCTGCAAGAGGAATTCAGATAAATGTCAGAGATAAAAATTTTTTTAGCTGCCAGTATCAGATGAAGTTGGAGTATATAACGCAGAGTACGCTGTTTTTGGCACAGGCGGCCAAATTGCTCTTCTTCAAAAAACATCGGTTTACTACGCCTTTACGATCGATTACGGTACGAGCAATTGATTTAGTCCCAGAGGACACACCACAGCAACTTAATTTGTTTGCAGGTTATGATAAACAAGATGACATTGTTCGATTGGAATCAGCAGTGGATCGCTTGAGGGAGCGATTTGGCAATAAGATAGTCGTGCCAGCATCACTAATGGGAAAATCGTGCAGACCAACACTCAGCACTGATTTCCCCAAGATGCCTGCGCCAATGTACCATTAAAGCGCATTTGTTCAGAAAAGGAGGAACCACAGTATCATGAGAAAAACAGGAATCACTGGAGAAGTGATAAAAATGTACGAAAATGCAGGGCTTGATGTGAATACAATCTACGCCAAAAGCCAGTTGCTGTTGTGCAGCTATCGCAGAATCTGTTGGAGTGTTCAAAATGATGCGTACTATCTTATGGATGAATCCTGCCACTATGGTGAGGATTATACTGCTGCGTTGGCGTACCTTATGGAATTTGCTCCAGATGTCCAACGAGAAAAATTTGAATACAGAATTCAGAACCTTATGGAATCTGAACATTGGATTCAACTCATCGATCTTGCGATTGAACGAGTGCGTACTTTTTACAAGCGGGGAGACCTGTATGCGGAACTTCTTTCAAAAAATTATCTGACGGGAGTGGTGTACAGAGTAGATGAAATCATTGAGAGTCTGGGCTTGGAGCGAAGCGTGTACTATAATCGACGTCAAGAAGCGGTGCTTTTGTTTGGATACGCATTGTGGGCCATCGTGATTCCAAGAGAAAAGGTAAATGCAAGAACAGAAAGTGGTGGATAAACAAAACTACGACATAAATACTACACAGTGACAATGAAATGTCATCAAAAAGACAAGAAAATAACTATATAACGCCTAATGAACAGTCGACATTAAAAATGTAGAATGGGTATGCTGGCAGAGAGCATACCTTTATAAGCACCCCATCGCATAAGCGATGGGGCTCTTTTTTTGTTGCCAGCCAATACGGTAGCAAGGCCGGGACGATTTAAATCGTCCCGGCCTTTTTGCTGACCTCTTTTGGGAAGGACTGGCAATGGAGAATCTGCATTTTGACCTGTCGAGATGCCGTTCGCCTCCAGACCTCCATCGGTTTGAAACTTTTTCAATCTGACGGAGGTACAAAATGGCTTATAACAAGGCAAGGGCCGAAATGGAATGGCTCAAATGGAAAAATAAGGAAGAGAATATGGAATATCAGCAATTCTTGGAAATCACAGAAGAACAGAAACTTATACCGCTGATTAGTGCGTAAAAGAAAATTGACCAGCGCCATACAAAAACGGTGCTGGTTAATGACTTTGCATAGGACATATTTAGTGATTTTGATCGTTAGAAGAGTGCTTTTTATTACAACAGCATACACCATGAGTGTGAGCAACTAAGGAGAGCAACTGACTCTTAATCAGTGGGTCCTGGGTTCGAGTCCCCGATGGTGCACCAAAGAATGCCTTACACGAAAGTGTAGGGCGTTTTTTTGTTGCTCTATTTTAAGAAGGCACGATCTGGTGCAGCGTCGGAGATACTCGAACAGGGCGGCGGCACGCAGGTGCCGTAAGGAACGCCACAGTGCGGCGTTCCTTAGCCCGCGGGAGAGTCCCCGATGGTGCACCAAGAAAAGCCGCAACGAATGTTGCGGCTTTTTTGTTGCACCATTTCCTTCGGGACGGACTCGCACTTCGCGCAAGCACTCGTGTTCGTCTCGCGGGGACTGGTCGCTAAAAATGGTTGCGGGTTTGTGAGCAGGGGCCACGATTGAGCGTGAGCGAAAGCGGGGAGCGAACAATGTACGCCGCGCGCGGCGTACAACCGCACGAGCGGTTTTGCGAAGCAAAATGGAGGCCTTACAGGCCGACAAGCGGACCGGACTGAATTCTTAACGCGCCCACTGATGGTGCACCAAAGAATGCCTTACACGAAAGTGTGAGGCGTTTTTTTGTTGATCTATATACTAAAGGCAGAAATAGTCAACGACGGCAGAAAGGGGGCGGAGCGCACAAACAGCAAGGTGCAGGAAGCTTTTCCGGCAGAGCAGTGGTTTCAAGATGCGCATCGATTTCCGTGATGCTTTTCCCGCTGATTTATTGCTCCGTCACTTGCAGCACACAGGCACAATAGCCGGGTTCGGGCTGATAGCAATGGATGATAAGATTTTTGTTTATCTCGGGACTGTAATCACGGAGGGTGTGCTTTGTTCCGTTTAACGCCACATCTGCATTCGCAATGAACCTGTATATTTGTGGCATGTCAGGGCTGGCTTGGTCTGGCAGTCCCGACCGACAAAACGCTTTGAGGGCAAACAAACTGCTCCACCCCGCATTTGCTGTGTATGGTTGTATGTGCTATACTAAAAACAATCGATGGTGCAGCTGAAAAGTCGAAAATATCGTCTGTTTCTACAAACGCAGCGGGATTTTGCGTTAAAAGCCTTGGAATCCACAAAGGATTCCTGCGGCTCTTTGCCTTAAATTCTGCTTGTGTTTGCGAAATATCCGTCATTTTCTTTGTTTTCAGATACACCTTAAGAAGCTGCACCAGATGTGGACTGTGCGGGGCCGCAGTGTGATGTTGAGAAAGGGGAACAGCAGATGACCCGGATTGCGATTGTGGAGGACGAGGCGGCGGTGCGGGAACAGCTGGCGGGGTATGTGCAGCGGTACACCCGGCAGTACGGCACGCCGTTTGAGGTAACGGAGTTTGCGGATGGGATGGAGATTCTGGAAGATTACCGCCCGCAGTTCGACATCATCTTTCTGGATGTAGAGATGAAGCACCTGGACGGCATGGAGACCGCCCGCCGCATTCGGGAGCGGGACGGCGGGGTGCTGATCGTGTTCATTACCAACATGGCGCAGTATGCCATCCGCGGATATGCCGTTGGGGCGCTGGATTATGTGCTGAAACCGGTGCCCTACTTTGCGTTTTCGCAGCAGCTGCAAAAGGCGCTGGGGCAGCTGAAAAAGCGGGAGCGGCATTACCTGGCCGTGGCGGTGGACGGCGGCATGCGGCGGCTGGACGCGGCGGAAATTTATTACCTGGAAAGCGAAGGCCACAAGGTACATTTTTACACCGAAAAAGAAGATTTTGTGGTGCCGGGCACCCTGAAAAACTATGAGGAAAAGCTGGTGGGCCGGGCGTTTGCACGGTGCAACAGCGGGTATCTGGTCAATCTGGCGCAGGTTTCCGGCGTGCAGCAGGATATGGTGCAGGTTGGTCCGTATACGCTGCAGATCAGCCGCCCGCGGCGCAAGGCCTTTATGGCGGAGCTGGCGGATTATATTGGGGGTGCGGGACAGTGACGACATTGCCGGATATTCCCCGCCTGTACACCGCTTTGGCGGAAGTGCTGGCGGCGCTGCTGTATGCGCACAGGCTGCCGCCGCGGATGGACCAGCGCGTGATCTGGGGCGTAGAAGCCGGTTGGGCGGTGCTGCTGGGGGCGTTTTTGCAGGCCACGGGGAAAGTTCCGCTGGCGTGGTGGATCCCCTGCATGGCAATGGCGATTCTTTCCATGCTGCTGTTTTTGTGGGTCACACGCAGCATTACGCTGCTGGAAGCGGGCTATGTGTGCGCGCGGGCCTTTATTTTGGCGGAGCTGGCGGCCAGCGTGGAATGGCAGCTGCACTGCGTGCTGTGGCCGCAGCGCGGCGGGGCGGAGCCGCTTTCGCTGCTGCTGTTGGCGGCGGTGTACGGCGGCATTTTTGCCGCGATGCTTTTTGTGGAAAAACGCCGCCCCGGCCCGGCCGGAAAGATGAAAATAACGCCCGCAGGAACTTTTGTGGCGGTGGTCATGGCGCTGACCGCATTTGCCGTGAGCAATTTGAGCTTTGCCAACGGCAGCGAAGCCAACATGAACATGTTTTACATCCGCACGCTGGTGGACCTGGCAGGGGTACTGATTTTGACGGTGCAGCACGAGCAGCTGCGCGAAGCCGCCCTGCACAGCGAGCTGGCGGAGCTGGACGGCGTTTTGCACCGCCAGTACGAGCAGTACAAGCAGAGCAAGGAGAACATCCGCCTGATCAACCGGCGCTACCACGAGCTGAAAATGCAGATTGCGGCCATCCGGGCGGAGCGGGACCACGCCAAGCAGGATGTGGCGCTGGCGGCCATGGAAAGCGTCATCCGCCAGTGCGAGGCGGAGAACAAGACCGGCAACCCGGTGCTGGACACCCTGCTGACGGCCAAAAGCATGTACTGTCAGCAGTACCACATCACGATGACCTGCGTGGCGGACGGGCATTTGCTGGATTTTTTGGAGACAGGGGAGATCTGCACGATTGTGGGTACGGCGCTGGACAATGCGACCGAGAGCGTAGAGACCGAGCCCGACCACGAAAAGCGGCTGATCCGTGTGGCGGTGTACGCCCAGAACGGCTTTGTGATGCTGCGGTTTGAAAACTACTGCGCGCAGGAAGTGGAGCTGGGCGCGGACGGCTTGCCGCGCCGCAACACCCATGGCGGCAGCGACCTGCGCGGTGTGCGCGCCGCCGCCGAAAAGCGCGGCGGAACTATGACGCTGCACTGGGAGAATGAGTGGTTTACGCTGCGGGTGCTGCTGCCGCAGAAAAGCTGAATGGATGGCTGGGGGTCTAGGATAAGGCACCCGGCCATTTTTGGTGTTTGGGCGGGGTGCACAAAACAGGGTCGAGATGCTTTGTGAGAGGTGCACAACAAAAAATGAAATGTTTTTGAAACTTTTGCAGAACATGCAACGGAAACAACAGTTTGTGCAAAAAATGAGCCGAAAGAAAATTGTTTTGGTACAATATCATCAATAAAAGCGGAAATCCCGTCAGCCGCCATCCGGAGGGCGGCACAATAAAAGGAGGAAAACAATGAACACCCTGCTTCTTACCCTGGCAAACATGGGCGTCAACCTGGACGACGTTGCCGATGTGGTCAATAACTGCATCCCGCAGCTCATCTTCTTTGGCGTTGTGGTTGCCGCCGCCATTATCGTACTGATCGCTATGGCGGTCAACAAGAAACTGGCCAAGCCCACCAAATTCATGGTGCGCGCCCAGTCTGGCCTGGCCGTGCTGGTGGCTTTCGGCATCATGCTCAACCTGGTTGCCTTTGGCCCTATGAGCACCATGCTCGACCTGGTCACCGGCAACGGCACTATCACCGAAGAATCTGGTGCAGAGGCCAACGCCCTGTGCACCGAGATTGCCGAGGAAGGCATCGTCCTGCTGCAGAACGATGACAACGAACTGCCCCTCGCGTCCGGCAGCAACCTGAACGTCTTTGGCTGGGCTTCTGTCGGCCCTGTCTACGGCGGCTCCGGCGCCGGCGCGATCTCTGCCGATCGTCCCACCGTCAGCCTGCTGGATGGCCTGCACAACGCCGGCATCAACACCAACACCGAGCTGAGCGATTTCTACACCGCTTACTGCGCCGAGCGCCCGGCGCTGGGTTACATCAACCCTAACTGGACCCTGCCCGAGCCCACCGCCGCCAGCTACACCCAGGAGCTGATCGACAACGCCAAGTCTTTCTCTGACACTGCAATGGTCGTCATCAGCCGTGTTGGCGGCGAGGGTTCTGACCTGCCCACCGATATGAGCACCGTCAACTACACCGACAACTCCACCGAGTACAAGGACTTCGAGGACGGCCAGCATTACCTCTCCCTGAGCAAGACTGAGCGCGACATGGTCGACCTCGTCTGTTCCAACTTCGACAACGTTGTGCTGGTTTACAACGCTGCCAACACCCTCGAGCTGGGCTTCGTCGATGAGCACCCCCAGATCAAGAGCGTTATCTGGTGCCCCGGCACCGGCCAGACCGGCTTCAACGCCCTGGGCGAGATTGTTGCCGGTGAGGTCAACCCCTCCGGCCACTCTGCCGACACTTTCGTCTATGACCTGACCGCAGCTCCTTACTTCAACAACATCGGCGACTTTACTTACACCAATGCGGATTCCGTTGGTTACACCGCTGCCGGCTTGTTTGGCCGTGATCCAGAGCAGGTTACCCCGCACTTCGTCAACTATGTTGAGGGCATCTACGTCGGCTACAAGTTCTACGAGACTGCCGCTGCCGAGGGCCTGATCGACTATGACAAGACCGTTCAGTATCCCTTCGGCCACGGCCTGTCCTACACCACCTTTACCCAGAAAATCGACTCCATGACCGAGGCTGACGGCACCATCACCCTGGATGTCACCGTCACCAACACCGGCAGTGTGGCCGGTAAGGACGCCGTGCAGGTCTACTTCAACCCGCCGTACACCGATGGCGGCATTGAGAAGGCTTCTGCCAACCTCGTCACCTTCGGCAAGACCGACTCCATTGAGCCGGGCGCTTCCCAGACCTTGACCCTGACCTTCAACACCGAGGACATGGCCAGCTTTGACAGCAAGGACAAGGGCTGCTACGTGCTGGAAGAGGGCGACTATATCATCAGCATCAACGAGGATTCCCACACGGTGCTGGATTCCAAGACCTACAATGTCGCTTCCACCATCGTCTATGACGAGTCCAACCCCCGCAGCACCGATGCCGAGGCTGCAACCACCAAGTTCGACTTCGCTGACGATAAGCTCGTCACCCTGTCCCGTGCAGGCCATTTTGCCAACTATGCCGAGGCTGTCGCCGTTCCCTCCGACTTCACCATGTCTGAGGAGAGCATGAACACCATGTACACCGACCACAACTGGAACCCTGAGGACTTCAACGACCCCAACGATGAGATGCCCGTTACCGGTGCCAACAACGGCCTGAAGCTGGCTGACCTGCGCGGTGCTGACTACGACGACGAGCGTTGGGATACCCTGCTCGACCAGATGACCGTCACCGAGATGGACGACCTGATCGCACTGGGCGGCTACCAGACCAAGGCCGAGGCCAGCGTTGACAAGTACGCGACCATCGACTGCGACGGCCCCGCTGCCATCAACAACAACTTTACCGGCGTTTCTTCCATTGGCTTCCCGTCCGAGATCATCATCGCTTCCACCTTCAACACCGACCTGGCCCGCCGCTACGGCGAGAGCATCGGCCGCATGGCCAGCGAGATGAACGTCACCGGCTGGTACGCCCCCGCCATGAACGGCCACCGTTCCGCCTTTGACGGCCGTAACTTCGAATATTACTCTGAGGACAGCGTCCTCGCCGGTTACATCGGTGCCAGCTCCATTGCCGGTGCCCAGAGCTACGGCGTCTACGCTTACATGAAGCACTTTGCCCTGAACGACCAGCAGATCAACCAGAGCAAGCTGCTCTGCACCTGGGCTGACGAGCAGGCTATCCGCGAGATCTACCTGCGTCCCTTCGAGATCAGCGCCAAGGTGGGCGGCTGCAAGGCCGTCATGTCCAGCTGGAACTATATTGGCAACCAGTGGGCCGGTGCCTGCAATGCACTGCTGAACGGCGTGCTGCGCGGCGAGTGGGGCTTCCGCGGTATGGTCATCACCGACGGCTTCCACTTCACTGACTACATGGATTCAGATATTGCCATCCGCAACGGCTGCGACCTGATGCTGAAGAACTACGACGTTGCCACCAACCACCTGACCGATACCACCAGTGCTACCAGTGTTAAGGCTATGCGTCAGGCTTGCAAGAACATCATGTACACCGTGGTCAACTCCCGCGTTTACGACCCCGCCAACACTGTTTCCACCCCCATCTGGCGTACCGCTATGATCGTGGTCAACGTGCTGCTGGCTGTACTACTGGTCGTGCTGGAAGTTCTCACCTTCAAAAGCTACAAGAAGAAAAAGGCACAGTAAAGTGTAATTTGTAAGCTGTGCGGCTGCCCTGCGGTCCATCGCCGCCGACTTTGCGCGGTTGTGCGGTGGGCCGCAAGGCTGTTTTTAAGAAAAGGAACCACCTTATGCAAAAGAAACAACTGCAAGCTTTGACGCTTGAACAAAAATGTGCGCTGCTTTCGGGCGCTACTACCTTTGGGACCCGTGCACTGCCGAAAAATAATATCCCGTCCATCACCCTATCCGATGGCCCGAACGGTGTGCGCAAGCAGGCGGGCGCGGCGGATCATCTGGGGCTGAACCCCAGTGTTCCGGCCACCTGCTTCCCCACGGCAGCCACTGTGGCGTGCAGCTGGGACCCCGCCCTGGGCGAGCAGATCGGCCAGGCCATGGGCGAAGAAGCCGCCGCGCAGGAAGTTGCCGTGTTGCTGGGGCCGGGCCTGAACACCAAGCGCAGCCCCCTCTGCGGCCGCAATTTTGAGTATTTCTCCGAGGATCCGTATCTTTCCGGCAAAATGGCCGCGAGCTATGTACGGGGCATCCAGTCCAACGGTATTTCGGCCTGCCCCAAGCACTTTGCCGTCAACAGCCAGGAACTGCGCCGCATGGCGTCGGATTCTGTGGTGGATGAACGCACGCTGCGGGAGCTGTACCTGACCGGATTCGAGATCGTGGTCAAGGAAGCAAAGCCCAAGACCATCATGAGCAGCTATAACCTCATCAACGGAACTTACGCCAACGAGAACCGCCACCTGTTAATGGACATCCTGCGCGGGGAGTGGGGCTTTGACGGCGCTGTGGTAACGGACTGGGGCGGCAGCAATGACCATGCCCTGGGCGTGCAGAACGGCTCCACGCTGGAAATGCCCGCCCCCGGCGGGGACGCGGTGCGCGAGCTGATGCAGGCTGTGCAGAGCGGCAAAATTACCGAAGCGGATGTGGACGCCCGGCTGGACGAGCTGCTGACGCTGGTGTTTGATACCCATGCCGCCGTGCAGTCCCACAGCCGCACCTTTGATGCGGACGCTCACCATGCCCTGGCCCGCCGCGCCGCAGCCGAAAGCATTGTGCTGCTGAAAAATGAGAACGACCTGCTGCCGCTGGCCGAGGGCGCAAAAGTTGCCGTGATCGGCGACTTTGCCCAGACACCGCGGTACCAGGGCGCTGGCTCCAGCGCGGTCAACTCCATCAAGGTGGATACCTTTTTGGACTGCCTGAAAGAGAGCGGCCTGGCCAGCGTGGGCTTTGCTCTCGGCTTTGACCGCCAGGGCAAACTGGATGCCGCCAAACAGGCCGAGGCTGTAGCTCTGGCCCAAAAGGCCGAAGTGGTGCTGCTCTGCCTGGGGCTGGATGAAATCAAGGAAAGTGAGGGTCTGGACCGCGGCGATATGAACCTTGCGGACAACCAGATCGAACTGTTAAAGGCTGTGCAGCAGGCCAACCCCAACACCGTTGTGGTGCTCAGCGCAGGGGCTTCGCTGGAAACCCCGTGGCTCAAACACTGCCGTACCCTGGTGTATGGTGCGCTGGGCGGCCAGGCGGGGGCGGGCGCCATGCTGGATGTGCTGACCGGCAAAGTGAACCCCAGCGGCAAGCTGGCCGAAACCTGGGTCAACGCCTATGCGGATACCCCCGCCAAGGATAACTTTGCCGGGCCGGGCCGCATGGTGCAGTACCGCGAGGGGCTGTATGTCGGCTACCGCTATTACCAGACCGCCGGTGTGCCGGTGGCATTCCCCTTTGGCTATGGGTTAAGCTACACCAGCTTTGCCTACAGCAATTTGCAGGCTGCGTCCAATGGCGTGACCCTGACCGTAACCAACACCGGCAAGCGCGCCGGAGCAGAGATCGTGCAGCTGTATGTGGCAAAACCCGGGGCAGAAGTGTTCCGCCCCGCACAGGAGCTGAAAGGCTTTGCCAAGGTGCAGCTGCAGCCCGGCGAAAGCAAGACCGTGACCATCCCGCTGGACGACAAGGCATTCCGCTACTGGAACACCAAGACCGACAGCTGGGAAGTGGAAGGCGGCAGCTATGAGCTGCGGGTCGGCGCGTCCAGTACGGACATCCGCCTGACCGCCGTGGTGGAAGTGACCGGTACCGGCGCACCCAACCCCTATGCGGGCAAGCATCTGCCGCACTATACCAGCGGCAAGGTGCAGAGCGTGCCGGATGACGAATGGGCCACCCTGCTGGGCCGCCCGGTGCAGCAGGGAAAAGTTAAAATTGACCGCAACATGACCCTGGGCGAGCTGAACCACAGCCGCAGCCCGCTGGGCTGGCTGATCTGGCTGGTGCTTACCGCACTGCTGAACGCCAGCTACAAGCGCGGCAAGCCGGACCTGAATGTGCTGTTCCAGTATAACATGCCGCTACGTGCCCTGGCCAAAATGACCAGCGGTGCCATCAGCATGGGCATGGTGGATGGCATTGTGATGGAATTACAGGGATTCTGGATCATCGGCCTTGTGCGGGTGATCATAGAAGCCGTGAAAAACCTGGTACTGAACGCACAGCTGGAACAGCGCCTGCGCAACAGCTGAGGAAAGAGAGGGGCTATTTATGCAGCTATGGAATAATTTTGCGGCAAAACACCCCGCCGCAGCCAAGTGGGTGCGCGAAGGCGGACTGTTTGTGATCGTATCCAACCTGGTTACGGTGTTCAAATACCTGCTGCTGCAATTTTTGCCGGCGGCGTTCAGCAGCCTGCCGGTGGTGGATTTTGGCTGGCCAGGCATCCCGGTCACGCTGTTTGGCGAAACCTTCCAGTGGAACATCCTGGGGTATGATTCCGCCCATGGCGGTCTGCCGTACTTTTGCGCCTACATGGTTGCCATGGTGGTGGGAGAATGCATAAACTTTCCCATCCAGCGCAACTTTGTGTTCCGCAGCAAGGGCAACCTGGCCAAGCAGATCGCCTGGTATGTGGTGGCGTTCTGCTTGATCACCTGCATCGTCAACTCCATCAACTGCGTGTGGGTGGCGGTTGCGGGCCTGCTGGTGCCGGATTTCATCTACAACATTGGCACCACCGTGCTCAATGGCGGCATTTCCATGGTGATCTTCTTCTTTGTGAACAAGATCATCTTCCCAGAGAGCGCACAGGCAAAATAAAGCCCGGCAGGATCACTGGTGCTTTTCCCGGTACTCGAATAGGGCGGCGGCACGGCACAGGAAAAAGTCCTTTGGATGGTATAAAAATGTGATTGCCAGCAACGGCGAAGATCTGAACGGATAAAGAAGAATGCTGCCTTTCCCTGATGTGGAGAAAGACAGCATTTTTATTGCGTTTTTCGGAAAGAGGTGAGCAGCGGCCCCTACAAATGGGTAACGGCTGGCCATAAAATGGCGCTATTACATGGTGTAGCGCTGTAGTGTGATGATATAAAACGGATGGGTGCATGGTGTGCGCCCCTACGGAATGACAACAAAACGCCCCCGCCCGTGCGGTAAATGAACTGCATAGGGCGGGGGCACCGTTATTTTACAAAGAAAACGCGCAGAGCGGAGATTTTAGGCAATACCGCACAATTCTAAGTGCCGCAGCCGCCGGAGCGGTGCTTGAGCCGTCAGGCGGGAATTGTGCGGTGTTGCCTTTACTGTTCCACGGCACCGGTGGGCAGCTGGGGAACAGCGGTCAGGATGCGCATGAACTCTTCGCCGGTGATGGTTTCTTTCTCGTACAGGTACTTGGCGATCTCGTCCAGCTTGCCGCGGTTTTCAATCAGCATCTGTTTGGCTTTTTCATGCTGCTGCTTGACGACTTCCACGACCTTATCGTCCACTGTGGCGGCTGTGCGCTCACTGCAGGCCAGGCTGGCATCACCGCCCAGGTAGGCGTTGTTCACGGTTTCCAGGGCAACCATGTCAAAGTCGTCGGTCATGCCGTAGCGGGTAATCATGGCGCGGGCCATCTTGGTGGCCTGCTCGATATCGTTGGATGCGCCGGTGGTGATGGAGTTGAACACCACTTCTTCGGCGGCACGGCCACCGGTCATGGTGGCAATTTTGGCCAGGATCTCTTCCTTGGTCATCAGGGTGTGGTCGCCGTCCTCTACCTGCATGGTGAAACCCAACGCGCCGGAAGTGCGCGGCACAATGGTGATTTTCTGCACGGGGGCGGAATGGCTCTGCAGGGCGGCAACCATGGCATGGCCGACTTCGTGGTAGGCCACGATGCACTTTTCTTTGTCGCTCAGGATCTTATTCTTTTTCTGGGCACCGGCCAGGATGGTATCCACGGCTTCCTGCAGGTCGTACTGGGTAACGGCCATGCGGTGGTGGCGCACAGCGCCCAGGGCGGCTTCGTTGATGATATTGGCCAGCTCGGCACCGGAAGCACCGGGAGTCATGCGGGCAACCACGGCAAAGTCACAGTCGGGGCCGATTTTGACCTTTTGAGCGTGCAGGCGCAGGATGCTTTCGCGGCCTTTCAGGTCGGGCAGCTCCACGGGCACACGACGGTCAAAGCGGCCGGGGCGGGTCAAAGCGGGGTCAAGGGATTCAGGACGGTTGGTGGCGGCCAGAATGATAACACCCTTGGCGGCGTCAAACCCGTCCATTTCGGTCAGCAGCTGGTTCAGGGTCTGCTCGCGTTCATCGTTGCCGCCCATACCGGAAGCACCGTCACGCTTTTTGCCGATGGTATCGATCTCATCAATAAAGACAATGCAGGGGGCTTTTTCGTTGGCCTGTTTGAAGAGGTCACGCACCTTGGAAGCGCCCATGCCGACGAACATCTCGACAAATTCAGAACCCGCAATGGAGAAGAAGGGAACACCGGCTTCGCCGGCAACAGCGCGGGCCAGCAGGGTTTTACCGGTGCCCGGGGGGCCGACAAGCAGAACGCCCTTGGGCATTTTGGCACCGATATCCTCGTAACGCTTGGGGTTATGCAGGAAGTCAACGATTTCCTGCAGGCTCTCTTTGGCTTCGTCCTCACCGGCAACATCGGCAAATTTGATGGACTTGCCATCCTCAACGACATACTGTTTGGCACCGGATTTGCCGCCGCCAAAAATCATGCTGTTGGCGCCGCCGGTCATTTCACCGACCCGCTTGCGCATCATGCGGTTGAACCAGACGATCAGGATGATCATGGGCAGCAGCGAGATGACCCAGCCCAGCAGGGTATCCACCCAGGTGGTCTGGTTGTACACCTTGCCAAAGGAAACGCCGGCGCTTTCCAACCGGTTGACCAGCTGCAGGTCCTGCGCAATGGAGTTGGTGCAGTAGGTGGTATCGTTTTTGTCCACAAAATAGATCTGCTGGTCCTGAATTTCAACGGTGCTCAGTTCGCCGCCTTCGAGCATGTTCAGGAAGGTGCCGTAATCGACCTGTTTGACCTGGCCTTTCATCATGGCGGGGAAGGCCCAGAAATTGAGCAGCAGCAACACCACAAGGATCACGGCATATACAATGCCGGTCGTCTTTTTGGGGTCGCGCGGCTGTTGGGTTTCGTGCATAACAATTCCTCCAGTTGGGGGCGGTAATAGGGGCCCCCGATAGATTCTATCATGAAGAATAAAAATGAACTGCGGATGAACAAGGCATGAAATAGCTGGAAATTCCGGTAAACTTTGCGTGAACAAGGGCAGTTTGTGGGCAAAAACAGGAATGCAGACCGCGTAACGACAGGGAAAAGTGAAAAGAATCTGAACGGTTTTCCACAAACAGAGGGGCTTCTTGTGGAAAACAAAAACGCGCGGCGGGGAGATAGGATGTTGATGACAGGATACCATGGTTGCAGCTCAGTATGCGGGACGATGCAGGCATCGTCCTCTACAAATCTTTATAACAAAAGCGGGGCGCTGCCAATCAGCAGTGCCCCGCTTAATTTTGTGTTATGCAGTTTTATCGCCCCAGGCGCACCGGCTCCGGAGGCTCCTGGCCGGGGCGCAGGTCCATCCACCAATAGGCAAGGTCCAGCCATTGGCCGAACTTGTACCCAGTGCGGGGTTCCACGCCGATTTTTTTGAAGCCGAGCGCCTTATGGAACGCGCAGCTCTCTTTGTTCTGGCCGGTCACAAGGGCAACGGCGTTGCAGTAGCCGCGCTGGCGCACGCCGTCCAGCAGGGCTTTGTACAGCCGCCCGCCAACCCCCTGGCCCACACAGTCGTGGGCGCAGTAAACGGTTAGCTCCACATCCCACGCATAAGCTGTGCGGCTGTGCCAGGGGTGAGCGCAGGCAAAGCCGCACAGCTTGCCCGCTGCATTGACGGCAACCAGGAACGGCGCGCGCTGCTGCACATAGGCGATATTTTCGCGCTGGAATTCCTCGGTACACAGGTCATACTGGAAAGTGGCCGTGGAGTGGGTGACATACCAGTTGTACAGCTCCGCCACGGCGGCGGCGTCCTCCGGCGCGGCATCCCGCAGGGTGATGGTGTTTTCAGCGGTCCACTGGGCGGCAAGGGCTTCCTTTTCGGGTTTTGGCAGCTTTTTCAGGGCGGCTTCCCGCTTCAGGGCGGCACTTTTATCGGTGCAGCGCTCGGCATAGGTCAGCTTAACGGCACCTTTGGCGTGGGTATACTTGGCACCGGCCTTGCCGCCCTTGTGGGCGCGCAGGCGGCGGGCAAGGTCATTGGTCCAGCCGGAATACAGGCTGCCATCCGCGCAGCGCACCATGTAGACCCAGGCGGAAGCCGGGTCTGGCTGGCAGTCCGCCGCGGTGCTGGGGCGGGGACCAAACTGCTCTAGAGTTTCGGCGCTCACTGTGCGCTCACCGGCCTTCCGGCGGCGCGCAGGGCACGGCGGCATGCCTCAATGGCATCCTCTTTGGTTTCCGCGGTGACAAGGAAACGGCTGGGGTGGCAGAACTTGAGAGCCAGGCCGCTCTTTTCGCGCAGGATCTCCTCCGGCTGGCCGCCCCATGCGGGCGGGAACGGCACCTTGCTGCGGCGGGTCTTGTAATCGGTTACGCACTGGGCGCTGTAGCCGCCGCGCTGGCTGGGGTAGACAACAAACAGGGCATCGGTTTTGTACAGGCCGTTTTTCCAGGGCATGTAGTCCGGCAGGACCACAATGCCGTCCTTGGAGTTCTTGTAGGCGTTCTGGACGGTCTCGTCCGCGCGGTTCACGGCGTTGGCTGCGGCAATCTCGTTTTCCAGCACCTGCTTGGCAAAGGGCACGGCGCGCCAGAAGCAGGCATCGGAATCTTCGCCGGAATCCCACACGGGGTTAAAGCTGCCGATGGCATCGGCCAGGGAGTTCTGTTCGCCGGTGTTATCGTTCAAGTCCAGGGGCTGAACAAAGTTTTCATCCAGCAGGCGAGCCTGGTGGGCACCCACCAGCTGGGCACCCAACACGCGCCACAGCAGGCCAAAGGCCGCATAGGGCACGCCGTTGGGGCGGCTTTCGCGCGGTTCCTGGTGGTGGTCAAACATACCGCAGCCCACATCGTACACAATGCCGTCAAAACCATCCGGCACAACAAAACCGCGGGTTACTTTGATATCCGGCCGCACAATCATCAGCAGCGCTGTGGCAAACACATCATCTGCATGGAACTTGCCGCCGTGAGTAAAACCTTTTGCAGGAATTTTCATAGAATAGCCTCCGTCTATGGGGTAAAATGATGATTAACTAATATTATAACATGAAAGCGTAGGTTGGTAAATGCAAAATCTGCGCGGGCGGGCCGGATTTGGAACAAGTGGCAGCATTTGGCCGAAAAACGGTGATTCACAACCGGCATAAAATATGATATACTAACCTAATATGCCCTTTTGCGGGCATACCGGACATTCGGTGCGTTGACGCGGAATGTTGACCGCAACTTAATGAACAAACAAAGCGAAGGAACTGGATACCCATGCAAAACATCAAAAAAACATTAAAAAGCAAGCGCTTCTGGCTTGGCACGGTGCTGCCATTTGCGCTGGCTGTGGCAGCGGCCTTTGTGGCGCGCTACCAGTTAGAAATTTCTGACGGCGCAACTGCCAACTACATGGCAGGGCAGTGGCCGGTATACGCACCGCTCAATGCGCTGACGGCGTTCTGCCTGACGCTGGTGGTGTTTGCCCTGTGCGGCAGCTGGGGCATTGCAACCGGCGTTTCCGGCCTGATTTTTACCGTGCTGGCGCTGGTCAACTATTACACGCGGGACCTGCATGGTTCCGCCCTGATGCCGCAGGACATCCTGAACCTGGGCACCGCGGCAGAGGTGATGGGCAGTTATACCCTGCACATTACCCAGACAGTTATTACCATTGCGCTGCTGTACATCCCGGTGCTGGTGGCTGCCGTTGTGCAGGTCAAACTGGCCGGCAAGCATAAGCGCAGCTGGAAACAGCGCGGCGCCCATGCGCTGGCTTGCGCCTGCGGCATTTTTGCGGTGTTGTATCTGGGGTATTTCAGCCCCAACCCCATCAAGCCCGCCGCCACTTACGGCTGGGCCTGGCAGGAAACCTATTATAAGTACGGCTACCTGGCGGGTAGCCTTGAAGCCGCCAGCCTGATGGTGGACCCCATCCTGCAGCCGGACGGCTACAGCGAGGACGCCGCCACCGAGGCCGCTGCAATGGCGCAGGACTATCAGGCCAGCCCCGAAACGGCAAACGAGCAGGACTACCCCGATGTGTTCCTGATCCTGTCCGAAAGCTTTTATGACTTTGACCTGGTAACGGACCTGCAGGCCGACCAGGAGATCATGCAGGTGACCAAAAACCTGCCCAACTCCATTTACGGCCACACCATCAGCCCGCATGTGGGCGGCGGCACCAACTCCAGCGAGTACGAGATGCTTTCCTCCAACTCGCTGATGCTGATGCCCTCCATCACACCGTTCAACTGGTTGAACCTGCACAAGGCAAACAGCCTGGTCAGCAACCTGAAAGATCTGGGGTATGCCACGCTGGCAGCCCACCCCTATACCAACTCCAACTACCGCCGCGATTCTGCCTGGCTGACGCTGGGCTTTGACGAGACCCACTTCCAGGATGATTTTCCGACCAAGGAAACCTATGGCAGCCGCCCCTACCAGACCGACAGCGCCACCTACCGCGACCTGGAAGGTTTGTATGAAGCAATGCCGGAGGACCAGCCGCGGTTTGTGTTCCTGGTTTCCATCCAGAGCCACGGCGATTACGATATGAACCCCCCGGAGGAGGATATCGTGCATGCCGCAACCGATTACGGCGAGTATGATTCCATCATGGATGAATACCTGAGCAACATCTATATGACCGACCGTGCCTTTGGTGAACTGACCGAATACCTAACCGAGCAGTACGAAAAGACCGGCCGCAAGGTGATTGTTGCCATGGCAGGCGACCACGCCCCCAGCTTTGTGGATCATGTGGCCGACCATACCTTTACCGATGAGAACAATTTGCAGATTTTGGAGCGCAGCACGCCCTACCTGATCTGGGCAAACTACCCGCTGGAAAACGCAGGCCAGACCAGCGCCACCGACGAGTACAACCGCATGGATATGTGCATGCTGGCTCCCACCCTGGTGGAAAATGCCGGGCTGCCGCTGACCCCGTATTACCAGTACCTGCTGGCACTCAAGCAGGTGGCCCCGGTGGTGACAGCCGCCAATGACTATATGGACGCGGACGGCGTGACCCACACCTACGGCGAGAATGCAGAGCTGGATGCCTGGGTGCATGGGTACTTCTATTTGGAGTATAACAACATCGGTGCCAAAGCAACCAGTCAGCAGAATTTGTTCCAGATGGAAAAGTAAGAAGCTGATAAGCAGACGTCAGCCAGGATTCCTCTGATTTAGGGCAACACCGCACAATTCCCGCCTTGCGGCTTAAGCACCGCTCCGGCGGCTGCGGCACGGCATCTGCGTTGCCAAAATGCTCGATAATGTCGGGTTGCGGTACCCGCATCGTGCTTCGGGGGCAAAAGTCCCTCGCACTCTGCGACCGCTGCCCCTGCTTCGGTTCGCTGTTTCCGCCACTGGCGGCGCTCACCTTTGCAGCATCCAGTATTATCTGCGCTTTTGGCTTAGCATCTGCCGCACTTCACTCGCCGTATCGGCACTTAGAATTATGCGGTATTGCCTTAGAAACAAAAACGGCAAGAAAAAATCTCCCCGCTGCAATGTGCTGATGCACAAAATGCAGCGGGGAGATTTTCGATTTCAGATACACTCTGGGCCGTTACACGGTGGCGGGCGCTTTCAGCACAAAGGTCTGTACGCCCCAGATCACCAGAACAACAATGCCGAGCGCGATGCGGTAAACGCCGAACGCGGTGAAGGTGTGGCGCTTGACGTAATCCATCAGGAAGCGGATGGCGATGATGGAAACGATAAAGGCAACCACACAGCCAACGATCAGCACAACGGTCTGATCCAGCGTGAAGCTGTTGCCCTTGCCAAAGAACTTGACCAGCTTGAGCAAACTGGCACCGGCCATGACCGGGATGGCAAGGAAGAAGGTGAACTGGCTGGCAGCCGGGCGGGACATGCCGCACAGCATGCCGCCCAGAATGGTGGAGCCGCTGCGGGAGGTGCCGGGAATCAGGGAGAGCACCTGCCAGCAGCCAACCTTGAACGCCTGCGGGTAAGTAATGCGGGAAAGCTTGGTGGTGGTGGGCACCCGCGGGCGGCGCTCGATCAGGATAAAGGCAACGCCGTACACAATCAGCATCAGGGCAACCACCACGCTGTTATACAGGTGGGCGTCCATCCAGTCGTCCAGCAGAATGCCCAGCACGGCGGCGGGCACGCAGGCTGCAATAATTTTGAACCACAGCCGGACCACGGGCCAGCGCAGGTGGGCGGCAAAGCCGGTATCGCGGCCATTATCCTTGCAGAACGGCCACAGTTTGTGGAAATACAGCACCACAACAGCCAGAATAGCACCCAGCTGGATGACAACGCGGAACATTTCCATAAAATCTTCCGTATAGCCAAACTTCAGCACCTGCTCGGCAAGGATCATATGCCCGGTGCTGGAAATCGGCAGCCATTCGGTGATGCCTTCAATCACACCGTAAATGACGGATTTCAGAATTGAAAGAAACAGGTCCATCTTTTTTCCTCCCCTTGGCGGGATCACTCCCGGCCAGCAATACAAATATATAGTAGCACACTTTACGTGATATTGCACCCTGCCGCTGTATAATTTACACTTTTGCTCCAAAACAACAGGCAAAAGCGGTTGCCGTTTTGGCAAAATGCTCCTATAATAGAAGTGTGGCTTTTGCCGTATCAGTGGGAAAAGTTAGAATGTGTATAGAGAATAGAGGATATTACAAAATGTATAAAACTGTAGTGTTTGACCTGGATGGTACGCTGCTGAACACCCTGACTGACCTGGCGGATGCCGGCAACCGGCTGTGCCGGAAATATGGCTGGCCCACCCATGAGCGCCAGGCGTACCGCTATTTTGTGGGCAACGGGATCCCTAAACTGGTGGAGCGCCTGGCCCCGGCAGACCAGCGCACCCCGGCGGTGCTGGAAGCGGCCCTGGCGGATTTTAAGCGGGATTATGGCCAGCACCTGCGGGACACCACCGCACCGTACCCCGGCATCCCCGAAATGCTGGCAAAGCTGAAAGCGAACGGCGTGCAGCTGGCGGTGTTTTCCAACAAGGCGGATGCGCTGGCAAAAGAGGTCGTCAAGGATTATTTCGGCACGCAGTATTTTACGATCGTGCGCGGCCAGATGACCGGCGTGGCCCCCAAGCCCGCCGCCGAGGGCACGAACGCCCTGCTGCAGGCCCTGCATGCCGACCCGGCCAGCACCCTGTATGTGGGGGACAGCAACGTGGATGTGGAAACCGCCCACAATGCGAACCTGCCCTGCTGCGGGGCGGTGTGGGGGTTCCGCACGCGGGAGGAACTGAATGCGGCCGGGGCGGAATACCTGGCAGAAAACAGCGATGAACTGTATGACGTTATCATGAAATAACTGCGAAATTGCGGTGGGAGGAACTGTAAAATGATTGCGCAGCGCTATAAAGATATGCTTAGCGGCAAGTCCGTTATTCGCCAAATCTCCGAGTGGAGCACGGCTCGCGGGACCGAGATCGGCTATGAAAATGTGTTTGATTATTCGCTGGGCAACCCTTCGGTGCCCTGCCCGGAGCACTTTACCAAAACCTGCATCGATCTGCTGCAGACCAAGGAGCCGGTGACGCTGCATGGCTACAGCCCCACGCTGACCATCCCCGCCGTGCGCAAGGCGGTGGCCGAAAGCCTGAACCGCCGCTTTGGCATGGACTACGGTATGGAGCATATCTTTATGGCAACGGGTGCTGCCGGTGCGCTGGCCCACGCCATGCGCTGCGTGGCGGTGCCGGGGCAGGATATTATCACCTTTGCGCCGTTCTTCCCGGAATACAAGCCATATGTGGAGGGCGCGGGCCTGAATCTGAAGGTCGTTCCGCCCCGCACGAAGGATTTCCAGATTGACTTTGACGCATTTGACGCGATGCTGGATGAGAACACCGCCGCCGTGCTGATCAACACCCCCAACAATCCCTCCGGCGCAGCCTACAGCGCCGAGACGCTGACCGGCCTGGCCGACCGCCTGCGCGCCGCCAGCGCCAAGTATGGGCACCGAATCTTTTTGATCTCGGATGAGCCGTACCGCGAAATCATGTTCGGCGGGCAGCCCATCCAGTACGTCGCCAAGTTCTATGACGATACGTTGACCTGCTATTCGTTCAGCAAGAGCCTGAGCCTGCCGGGCGAGCGCATCGGCTATGTGGCTGCGAACCCGCGCTGCGAGGACGCCGAGTATATTGTGCCCATGTGCGGCCAGATCAGCCGCGGAACCGGCCACAACTGCCCGGCATCACTGATCCAGCTGGCCGTGGCCGAATGTCTGGACGAAACCAGCGACTTGGGCGTGTACGAAACCAACATGGAGCTGATTTACGCCGAGCTGAAAAAGCTGGGCTTTACCGTGGTTAAACCCTCCGGCACCTTCTATATCTTCCCCAAAGCGCTGGAGGAGGACGCCAATGCGTTCTGCAAAAAGGCCATGAAGTATGACCTGGCGTTGGTTCCCGGCGACAGCTTTGGCTGCCCCGGCTACTTCCGCATGGCGTACTGCATTGATACCGAGAAGGTCCGCCGCAGCTTTGCCGCACTGGAAAAATTTGTGGCGGAAGAATACGGGAAATGAATTCCGTTCGGGCCGCGCCCGCCCGCAGTGGGAAGCAAAGCCCGAAACATACGATTTTGACACCATAAACGGGAGGTCTGCACAATGCCGCAACAAAAACGTCCGGCGCAGGGACCCAAGCGCCGCCCTGCACCCGCTGCCAGGAGCAGCAATATGCAGCGCCGCCGCGCTGTTTCACGCAAACAGAACCGCCGCGTGCATGCCCTGATCACCTTGATTTTCTGCATTGCCGTGTTTATTTTGGTGTGCGCAGGCTGCTTTTTGCTGGTAAAAACCGATGGCACCATTACCAACAAGCCCAACCAGAGCCAGGGGGATTCCAGCTCCACCGCGCCCGACGGTGCAGACAGCACCACGGATGGCGACAGCCAACAGGAACAGCCCACCATGACCGAGGAAGAACAGCGCATTGCCGATGCCACCGCAACGGCGTCCGCAAACTGCACCAAGGATGCCCCGCAGGTGGTGGACCCGGCGCTTTGGGATGAGCGCGGCAAAGCCTTGATGGAACAGCTGGCTGCCGATGAATTTTACCAGAGCGAGGGGCTGAAATACAGTGCCAAAGATGGCTGCCCCTATATGATCGCGGTCAACCGCGCGGCTTCTACCGTGACGGTACTGGCGCTGGACGATGAGGGTAACTACACCAAGCCGTATATGGCCATGGTGTGCTCCGGCGGCGCGGATACCCCGCTGGGATTCTTTGCAACGCCGGTCAATTATGACTGGCGGCTGCTGGCCGGGCCGAGCTATGGCCAGTACGCTACCCGCATCTGGGATTCCTATCTGTTCCACACTGTGCCGTATTACAGCCAGCACAAGGACGATATCGAGTACGACCAGTTCAACCAGCTGGGCACCCAGGCCAGCCTGGGCTGTATCCGGCTGTTGGTCTGTGATGTAAAGTGGATCTATGATAACTGCCCCATCGGCACCCGCGTGGTGATCTATGATAACGCCGATGACCCCGGCCCCATGGGAAAGCCCGGCACCATTTACACCGACCCGACGGACGAGAGCAAGCGCGGCTGGGACCCCACCGACCCGGATTCCGCCAACCCGTGGGATGCAGCATTCCGCAGCGGTACAGCTATCCGCAGCGAGGCAGCCTGGAACGAATGGAACGACGCCCAGAACGATGGCCGCTGGAACGGCACCATCAACCCCACTGACCTGCAGGGCTGGAGCACCGATTCCAGCGTTGAGGGCACCCGCGGATAACACACCATAGGGGTTAGGGCAATACCGCACAATTCCCGCCTAGCGGCTTAAGCACCGCTTCGGCGGCTGCGGCACGGCATCTGCGTTGCCAAAATGCTCAATAAGACATCCAGTATTATCTGCGCTTTTGGCTTAGCAGCTGCCGCACCTCGCTCGCCGTATCGGCACTTAGAATTATGCGGTATTGCCTTAGGTTTTACCAGGTTTTCACCAAGAAGCACTTGTTCTGCCCGGCGAATTGGGATATAATAAAAGGGTTACAAACAGCTTTACCTGCCATGGAGGGCAATGAATGATGAAACTGGCAAAACGTGCAGCTGCACTTGTGCTGGCAGCGGTTCTGGCGCTCAGCCTGACCGCCTGCAGCCCCAAGGAAGTAGCAAGCAATCTGATTTTGAAAACGGCAGACCTGCTGGGCCTGCGTGAAGAAGGTTCCGATGACGATGAGGCGGACGAAATTGTGGCGCAGCCCGGCGGTGAGGTGAACTTCCCGGATGGGCTGCAGGATACCTCGGTCCACTGGAACCAACAGGTGCAGGATGGAACGCTGTATGTTGCGTTTAACAGCATCCAGAACCGCAACACCGAGTATTTTGTGGCGGGTTCCGATACCGTGCAGGTAACGGGCTATGGCACCACCGAATCCACCGGTATTCTGGAGTTCAAGGTGGCGCTGTGGGAACTTTCGGAGGATAAGGCAACCACTTCCTATGTGGCGGGCACCACGGTGTATTTCCCGACCGGCGGGGAGTGCAGCACCTATACCATCTCCGGCTTGACCCCCGGCAGGCTGTACAAGGCCAATGTCAGCTATGACTCTGGTATGTTCTACATTACCGGCGGCGTGAAAATTGAGGGCATTGGCAGCGATGACCTGGTTGCCCCGGATGCAGAATAACCAAAAATGAAGCGTGCCCCGGCGCAGCGGTCAACGCAGACCGACGCCGGGGCATTTTGCGGATATGACTGAAACAAAAAAGGAATCAAAAGATGAACTTTGATAAAAAACAGCTGCGCAACACCCTGCTGCTTCTGCTGGGGGCGCTGATCTGGGGCACAGCCTTTGTGGCGCAAAGTGTGGGCAGCGGCTATGTGGGGCCGTATACCTTTTTGGCGGCCCGCAGCTGGCTGGCCTGCGCATTTTTGATCGTGCTGGTTTTGCTGCGCCGCGGCAAGGCCCGCAAAGCGGATCCCGGTGTTCCGTTCTGGATCAACGGCCGGATGCTGCTGCGGGGCGGTGTGTTCTGCGGCATTGCGCTGTTTGCGGCTTCGGCGGCACAGCAGATCGGCATTGGCACCACCAGCACGGCCAAGGCGGGCTTTTTGACGGCGCTGTATGTGGTGCTGGTACCGCTGCTGGGGGTGTTTTTTGGGCGGCGGCCGGGGGTCAAACTGGGAATCTGCGCCTGCATCAGCCTGGCGGGGCTTTACCTGCTGTGCCTGGCGGGGCACGATACCCTGACCCTGACCGGCGGCGAATGGATGCTGCTGCTCTGCTCGCTGCTGTTTGCGTTCCAGATTATGCTGGTGGATCATTACAGCCCCAGGCTGGACGGTGTGCAGCTGAGCTTTGCGGAATTTTTTGCAACGGCGGTTCTTTCCACTATTTTTATGTTTGTGTTTGAAACGCCGACCTTTGCCCAGATCCAGGGGGCGGCGGTATCTATTGCTTACTGCGGCATTTTGTCCAGCGGTGTGGCCTACACGCTGCAAATTGTGGGCCAGAAAGAACTTGACCCCACCATTGCCAGCATGGCCATGTGCATGGAAAGCGTGTTCAGCGCCCTGGCCGGCTGGCTGATTTTGGGCCAGACCCTTTCCGGCGTAGAACTGGCAGGGTGCGCTTTGATGTTTGCGGCAATTATTGGGGCGCAGATACCGGAGAAAGTTAGGAGTTAGCAAAACGCGCACAGCGCCGATAAATATCGGGCGCTGTGCGCGTTTTTTGTATGATGACGAGGAAGAAAATGTGTTGAAGGGGAAGAAAGGTGAAATTTTGCCGCGAACAGAAAAAGAGATTTGTAGGGGACGATGCTTGCATCGTCCCGTGGGGCGGGCCGTAACGTGGGCAGGTGGTACAATTTTATGATGTCTCTCTGCGGCGGGATGAGGGCATCCCGCCCTACAGATATGATTTATGGTACACTCTGTAATAAAGATGGCGGGCGCACAATGTGCGCCCCCTATGGTTTCTATAAACCAAAAGGTAATACATAGAATGCAGAACTCTGCGGTCCACCGAAATTATTCTTTATTATTATTTATTATTATTTATTCTTTTTTCATTCAAACAAAAACGCGCCCTCCCTTGCGGGAAGGCGCATTTGATTTAATCGTGCCGGATGGCCTCCAGGGCGCTGATGCGAACGGCGCGGCTGGCGGGAACGATGCCGGAAAGCAGGCCCACCACCACGGCAAAGCCGATGGCAGCCAGCACCAGCCAGATAGGAATGATGGACATGACGGTTCCGCTGCCGGAATCAGACATGTACATTCCACCGCCGTAATACATCGAATCGCTGCTGCCCATCAGGGAGCTGAGGTCGATGGTGGCGTTGATGCCCAGCTTCATCAGCAGGGTGTTCAGGCCGTATACGATCATCGTCATGTTGTTCATGCCAAAGCTGATGATGTAGCTTAAAATCGTACCGGCTACGCCGCCGATAAAGCCGATCATACCGCTTTCAATCAGGAACATCCGCCGGATGTTGCCAATCTCGCAACCCAGAACTTTCATCACGCCGATCTCACGGGTGCGCTCGTAAATGGCCATCGTCATGGTGTTGGCGATGTTCAGCGCGGCAACAAACAGGCTGATGGCCGCCAGACCCGCCAGGCGCAGCTGGCGCTGTGCGGTCTGCTGCTGCATCTGCTTGCGGTAATCCACCATGGAGCTGATCTGGTAGCCTTCCTCTTTTAAGGTATCGCAGATCTTATCCACATTCTTGATGTCATCGACCTTAATGTACACTTCGTTATAGGTCACTTTTTTGGGGTTAAAATCCGTTTTGGCCAGCTTGCTGTAGGCTTCGCTCAGCATCAGAAGGTCGTTCAGGCGGAAAGTAATGCCGTATTGCAGCATGTAATCCTCGGATTCTTCCGAGACAACGCCAACGATTTTGAGCTTGTAGCTCTGGGTCTTGGGGCTCTCGGTGTCACCATTGGTCAGGGTCAGGGTAAAGGTATCCTTGGTAGCATCCACAAAGGGCGGCAGCTGGTTGCCGTTGGCATCGGTTTCGCCGCTCCAGCGCTGGCGTTTGGAGCTGTTTTGGCTGCGGCGGGTATCCTCAAACTGATACAAAAACTCCTTGCCCACCACAACGGGGATCACATCCTTGCCGTAATTCACGCCGCTTTTGGGCCAGTCGCCGCTTTCCAGCTTGTTGTCCAGCAGGGGCATGGTGTCCGGGTCCAGGCCGAGAACGCTCCATACATAACTGGCGCGGTAGCGGTTGTTTTTGCCTGCTTCTACATACAAGTTCAGGTCCGGCTGGTAATAGGGGGTGACAGCCGTAACGTGGTCGATCTTGCGGAACCGCTGGACGGCTTCGTTATCCAGCTTGACCTCCTGCCCATTGATGTTCTGGCTGCCGTAGTTGTATACCTCAATCTTGGTCAGGCCGCCCATATTTTTGAGCATTTCGTCGTTGTTATGGCTTTCCGCAATGCCCATGGAGATCATAACGATAACCGCACAGATGCCCACAACGACGCCCACAACGGTCAGTGCCGTGCGGCCCTTGCGGCGGGACAGGTTGGTGACAGCCAGCCCGATCTGGTCAGATATCTTCATCGTTGCCTTCCTCCAGCTTGGCAAGTGCGGCGGCCTTCTTCTTTTTGCGTACCACCACAACGATCACAACTACCACCACGATCACAGCAGCGCCGATTGCCAGATAGGCCCACAGGGGCAGGCCGGTCTGCTGGGGCTGCATGTCATCCATGTTAGAGTCCATATCGCCAGAATTGCCGTAGTCCATGGCCGGCTGAACAGAGAAGGAAAAATCTTTGCTGACGGTTTTCAGGATGCCGTTGGTGTCCTCATAGGTCAGGGTGATGGTACCGTTGCAGGTGCCTTCCTGGGTGGGGGTCATGTCAAAATCCACGCTGTTGGAGGAACCGGCGTTCAGGTTGCCAATGTACTGCACAGTGGTGTCGGCGCCCAGGTTATCGCCGGAAAGGGTGGCTTCCAGGTTGGAAAGGGCGTCGCGGCCCTTGTTGACAAAGTTCAGGGTGACGGAAGCGGAATCGCCCAGCGTAATGCTGTCGCTGAGTTCAAGCTGGCCCAGCTCAAAGCGGTCCGGCTGAGATACCGGAACCGAGATGGTGGTGGACATACCGGTAACGGCCTTGTTGGTGTCGGCACCGGTACCCACACTGTTCACGGTAATGTTGGCCACGCCGCCGGTAAAGCCGGCGCTGGGGGTCAGGCTGAAGCTGACATCACGGGTGGACTTGGGGGCCATGGTGCCCAGATAGCTGCTCAGGCTGCCGCTGGTCATGGTGATGCCGTCCGGCAGGGTCAGCGAGATGACCACATCGTTCAGGTTCTCCTGGCCGCCGGTGGCGTACAGGGTCAGGGTCAGGGTAAAGGGCGTCCCGGCCACAACCGCTTCATTGCCGTAGCTGGAAGCGCGGATCATCAGGTTGGGGGTATCGGGGTCTTCGTCCACGCACTGGCCCAGGGTAACGCTGAGCTGCTGCATCGCCATGGTGGAATTCAGGTAGCTCAGGTTGATGGGCACGCTGTTGCCGCCGCCGTTGTAGATCACATCGCGGAACAGCAGTACATAGCTGTAGTAACCGGCACCGTTGGCGTCGGTTTCCTCGTACAGCTGGCCAACTTCGGCGTTGCCGGTAAAGGTGAACGCGGAGGAGTTGATGCGGGCAGAGATCTGGTCCGCGGGAATGAAGTTGTTGTAAGCACCGTAATCCGCCACGCGCAGAATCAGGTTAAACCGGCTGTCCCGGTCAATGGTGGTGATCTCGCCGCCTGCGGCATCGGTCACGGTCTGAGCAATGATATAGGCCGAGCCGCTGTTGTTGGGGGCACTCTGGCCGTTGTCCGTCGGGGCGGGGGTCACGGTAGGCTCGGCGGTTGCTGTCGGTACAGGGGTAGAGGTTACGTCTTCGGCCAGGGCGGGCATGGCAGCCACGCTGCCGAAGAGCATTACGGCCGCCAGCAGGGCGGCAAAACGGGAAGCTTTTTTCACTCCGGGGTCCTCCTTAAATTGATTCCATCTTTTTCTATGGGCAACACCGCACAATTCCCGCCTAACGGCTTAAGCACCGCTCCGACGGCTGCGGTACGGCATCTGCGTTGCCAAAATGCTCGATAAGACATCCAGTATTATCTGCGCTTTTGGCCTAGCAGCTGCCGCACCTCGCTCGCCGTATCGGCACTTAGAATTATGCGGTATTGCCTATGGCTTTGATATTCCTGAATGAGTGGGCAAAATTTACGGTTTGGGTTGTTCGGGCTGCTGGGCTGCGGCAGCAGGGGCTGCGTAAGAGGCAAGCTCGGCTGCGGTTTTCTGGTGAACTTCGCCGCTGGCAGAGTCGCCGCCGATCCGCATGTTGCCCTCCAGGCTGGCGAACAGGGCTTCGCGGTTGCGCTCCCTTGTGGCGGGATCCTGCACCACATCGGACTGCACCTTGCCGTCCAGAATGGTAATAATGCGGTCTGCACAGGAGGCCAGCTCCGGTTCATGGGTGACCATGACAAAGGTGGTGCCCATCTGCTTGGATATTTGCAGCATGCGGTAGAGCACCTGTTTGGATGTGATAGAGTCCAGGTTGCCGGTGGGTTCGTCCGCAAAGATCACGCGCGGCTTGCTGACAAAGGCGCGGGCGATGCCCACGCGCTGCTGCTGGCCGCCGCTCATCTCGGTGGGCATGTGTTCGGCACGGCCGCCAAGGCCCATGTTTTTTAACTCTTTGCGGGCCATGGCAAGGCGCTGGGAGCGGGAAATGCCCTTGAACATCAGCGGCAGAGCAACGTTTTCGGCCGCCGTCATGGTGGGCAGCAGGTTGTAGCTCTGAAAAATAAAGCCCAGGTGTGCCTGGCGGAACTTGGCCAGCTCATCTTCGGTCATAGCGCTGATCTCGTGCGAACCGATGAATACCTTGCCGCGGGTCGGTTTTTCCAGCCCGGCCAGCTGATTCAGCAGGGTGCTTTTGCCACTGCCGGACTGGCCCACGATGCAGCAGAATTCCCCTTTTTCAATGGAGATAGAAACATCGTTCAGGGCAACGACCCGTTCTTTGCCTACGGCATACACCTTGCGCAGGTTGACGGTATGGATAATGGGTGCCATTTCAGCCCTCCCTTTTTGACAAAATCCTATACCTCTATACTATATCACATTTTACCCCCGGCGGAAAGGGGGCGGAGTTGTAAAATTGCGGTAGGGCGAAGGAAGTAGTTAGGAGTTAGGAGGGAGGAGGGAGGAGTTAATTAGGAATTAGAAATTAGGAATTGGGGCGGGGAAAGGTGGTGGGTAGGGCGGCCAGCCCTCTGGCCGCCGGAAAAGGGGGGCTGCAAAGGTTCGGTAGGGCGGGGTCACCTGACCCCGCCGGTGCGTGGGGAATGGAGCAAAATAAATTTGTGATGAATCATGAAACTATATGTAGGGGACGGCGTCCTCGACGTCCCGGAGGGGCCTAGGAATGAAATTTTGTTAAGGGATATATGGCAAGGTTTCTCTGCGCCATGAACCTTAAAATTATCATAAAAAATGCCGCGGCCCGGTGGGGCGGCGGCAAATAGGGATGGGTTATAGATATTCTTCAAAAAATTCTGCGGTGGCGGATTCGATGCGGCGGCGGACGGAGAAATCGTCGATTTTTTTGCCGGATGCGGCGGTGAAATTGTGAGTGGCATCCTCATACTGGCCGGTCAGGTCCACCAGAGGGCCGCTGTGTTCGGCGGCAGCCTGGCGGGTCAGGTCAATGGTGGTCTGGCTCAGCAATTCGGCATCCCCGGCGGTATAAGCCAGCAGCAGAGGGCCGTTGTAGGTGCGCAGGCTGGCGGTGGGGTCCTGGTCGGCAACCTGCTGCACAAAATCGGCGCTGATCGTTACGCCCCACTTGGGCAGGTCCAGCACGCCGTTCTGTATGGCACCGTCATAAATAGCCTGGCGGCCCTCGGCGCTGTGGTCCAGAAATTCCAACCCGTCCAGCCCTGTGTTATCCGCCGGTGCCCACAGGGCGGCGGCTTTGATGGAATCTTTCAGGTAGACGCTGACGGCGCGGCCGCCCATGCTGTGGCCCAGTAGGCCGATGCGCTCCGGGTCGGCACCCACAGTGTCGGTCAGGTAGGTGATGGCAGAAGTGATATCATCCCGCATGTTGGCGGGGGTGTAAGCGGTGAACGGCTCCTCGCTTTCGCCGCTGCCCGCAAAGTCAATGGCGATGCTAGCAATGCCGTGCTGGGCCAGCGTTTTGGCCAGCGGCTTGGCGTGGCCGTCCAGCTGGCGGCTGCCGGTAAAGCCGTGGCAGATCACCACGGCAGGCATGTTTTCGGCATTGGCAGGGGTGGTCAGCGTGGCATGGATGCTGCCGCGCTCGCCGGGGATGGTAAGCTGCTGCACCTGAACGGATGCCCCACAGCCGGAAAACAGCACCACCGCCGCGCAGACGGCTGCGGCCAGTAGCACCGCAAAAAAGGAACGCAGATGTTTCATGCAGATTCCCCCTTTCTTAGGGTGTAGCTGAAAAGGCGAAAAATTCGTCGGCTTCTTTGCTTTCAGATACATCTTGGGGGTGAGTATACCACACTGCCCCGGCAATAACAACCACCGCGACGTAAACAAACCGTGAACAAACCATCAATTTACACTGGTAAAAAATTGGTTACGACCGCCTACGGGGCGGAGGTTTACTGCCCCGGTTCCCACATGGCAACGGGGGTCATGATGGTGGGATCACTGGCGGGGGCAAGGTACTGCTGGTAGGTCTGGAACCAGTTGTCCGAAAAATCATCATACACCCAGGAAAGCAGCAACAACTGGCCCATAGGGGATTCGGCGGCAATATAGGTGCTTTCACCTGCCTGCCAGCTGGTGTGGAACACGCTGCCGGCGGCAAAGTTCAGCAGCAGGCTTTCGCCGCCCTGACCGCTGTTGGAACGAAACAGCATCATGGTGCCCCATTTTTGGGAGTAGAGGTTGGCAACCGTGGAAGAACCCAACAGATAACCGTAAGGATAATCGGAACGGTCGATCCCCAAAAGGGATTCCAGCGCGGTCTGCTCCCCGTTGCGCAGGTTGAGCCGGATGGCGTTGAACGGGGTATCATCCGGATTCTCCCAAATGCTGGTATTCAGATAGAGAGAATCCCCATACAGCGCGGCATGGGTGAAAGAACCGGAATTTTCGTTCAGGCTGTATAACCGCCGGCTTTGGGCGGTGACGGGGTCGTACAGCACAACGTCATAACTGGTGTTCTGGAACCGGGAAAAATAACTGCCGGCCAGGCTGTAATCGGACATTTTATCGGAAGCGAACGGTTCGGCGCAGCGCTCCCGGAACAGCACAAGCTGGTTGTTCCAGACACCGCAGAGGTGGTCGGTATCCGGGATGGGCATGGTTTCGTACTGGCCGGTGGTGCGCTCCATGCGGAACCAGCGGGTGGGCTCTTCGCCCTGCTGGCTCCGCATGATGCCGTATAAATAGGTGGAATCGCAGCCGCCGATATATACGGCGTCATGATCCAGCCGGACAAGCTCGGTGCGGGTGGTGCCGTCCAGCATTTCAATGCGGCCCTGGCCAAAGGCGTTCTGCATCCGGCGGCGGGCGGCGGTAACATCCTCCTGGGTGTAAGGCTCCAGCTCCTGGGTATAAAGGGCCAGCGGAACCCCGGCATCTGCCGCGCGCGCCCAGCGCATGATCTCATCGTCCGACATGGCGTTGATATCCGCGCCGGAAGCGCCCTTTGCCGTTGTGGGCGAATAGGTGCCGTAAACAAGGTAAACGCAATCCCCGGCGGGAACCAGAGAATACATCTGGTCCGTGATGCGGGCAGGGCAGCTGCTGGTGGTATGGGTGCAGCCGGGCACATCACAGAACACGGTCTGCACGCCGGTGCTCAGGTTAGTGCGAAGGATCAGGTTGGCATCATAATCAAACACAGCGGCAGCGCGGTCATCGTCCCATTGGTAAGCGATGACGTCAGTGTAATAATAATCGCTGGTTTCTGGCAGCGGCTCGGCGGGTAGCAGATCGGTGCTGCCCGGCTGCGGGGTGGGGGCATAGGGCTGCCAGGTCAGCTGCATGCTGTAATAGGCGCGGGGAACATCGTCAAGGGTAAAGGAGCCGTACACACAGGTCAGCAGGGCGTTGCCTCTGGCGCTGTACAGGCCGGTTTCGGCGTAATCGCTGCCGTAAGGCACGGTCCAGTCGCCCAGGTCGGTAAGGCCCTCCCACTGCACCCAGGCGTTCAGCAGGTCGGAGATATTCAGCGATACCGGGCTGCCGGACAGCAGGGTGGGATCGTCCAGCGGGGCCTGAACCCACAGGTTCAGCAGGCGGCCGGTTTTATTATCATAATCCAGGGCGAATGTGGGGGATTCGTTGTATTCGGGGTCGCTTTCATCATAGGCGGCATGGGGGTAGCGCAGCAGCCGCGTAATGCCAAGGGAATCACTGGAAGTATACAGCTCGCCGCTGCTGTAGCTGCTCAGGTTATCGGCTGCCACATGGTACCAGGTGTCCGGCAATACCTCGGCATCATGGAGCTGGGTCAGCAGGCTGGCGGCAAAATCAGCGGCGGTATCGCTGGAGGTCATGTTGTAGCGGCTGTTCCCGGCGGGGGTATACAGGGCTGCTGTGCCGTCCAGCCCGGCGGAAACCATCCAGTCCGTGCGGTTCATCTGGGTGCGGTTTTTGACCTGCTGTAATAGATAAAAATCATCCCCGCTGACCTCGCGGGATTCATACAGGCCAGAGCTTTGATTGACGGTGCCGAACATACGGGCATCCTGTGCGCGGAACCAGAGCAGCGGCAGGCAGGCCAGCACAGCCACCAGGGCGGCGCAGGCCAGCATCAGCAGCTTGCCGCGTTTTGTGGTTTTCATACGGGTTCCTCCTGTGCGAGTTCGGCGGCGGTTTGGTTCGGTGCGGGCAGGGTGACGGTTACGGTGGTGCCTTTGCCAAGCTCGCTTTCCATGGCAAGCGTTCCGCCGTGGGCCTGGGCAATGCGGCTGCACAGGGCCAGGCCCAGGCCGCTGCCGCCCTGGCGGCGGGAACGGGATTTATCCACCATATAAAACGGCTCCACCACGCGGGCCAGCTTGTCCGCCGGGATGCCCTGGCCGTGGTCCTGAACCGTCAGCCGGATGGAACCATCTGCCTGTTCGGCGCAGACCGCAATGGCGCTGCCGGGGGTGCTGGCCTTGGCGGCGTTGGTGACAAGGTTGATGACGAGATCACACAGCAGGTCGGCATCTCCCTGCACGGTCAGGCCGTTGGACTGCATGGTCAGAATGCAGCCGTTCAGAGCGGGGTCAACGGCGCGGCGCGCTTCGGCAAAAACAGAATCCAGCTGCACGGGTACCAGTTGGGGGGCGTGCTCACCCAGGCCCATCAGCTGCAGCAGCTTTCCGCTTAAGGCTTCCAGCCGCTGGGCTTCATGGAAGATGGCCCCGGCGGCTTCACGCTGTTCTTCGGGGTCTGGCTGCATGCTGCGCAAAAGGTCGGCATAGCCGATGATGCCGGTCATGGGGGTTTTGAGCTCATGGGTAAACGCACCCACAAAATCATCCCGCTGCTGGACCGAAAGCTCCAGAGCTTCCACTTTGTCCTGCACGGCACCGGCCATCTGGTCAAAGCCCTGGCTCAGGATTTCAAGCTCATCCCCGGTGTGCATCCTGGTGCGCAAGGCATAATCACCCGCGGCAATGCGGGCGCTGGCGGCGGTCAGCACGGTCAGTGGGTGGGTCAGGCGGCGGCTGACAAGCCAGACCACCACGGCAGCCCCGGCCACCACGGCAGCTTCCAGCAGGAAAAAGCGCTGCAGGCTGCGGTTGCGCGCGGCAAAAATCTCCGTTACATCAAAGGTGGTTACCATCACAAGGCCGCCCAGCAGATCGCTGCGGTAGGTGCGGGTCACATTGGGGCCGTACTGCAAAATGCTTTGGCCGTCCTGCAGGCCGTATATGGCATAGGCTTCGTCCTGGGCGGGGTCAGCGGATGCGCGGAACAGCCCCTGGGAATAAACCCCACGGGCCAGATCCCCTGCGCGCCAGGTGGCGGCGGTGATAAAATCATCCCCGCAGGTATCTTCGCCGCGGCCGGTCTGGTCCAGGTAGTAATCCTCTACCACGCCGCACAGCATGGCGTGCATGCTTTGTTCCTGCTCGGCGGCTGCGCTCAGGCGGTCCATAAAGCTGCCGTTGACCAGCACCGCACCGCCCACGGCAAAAAACGCGGCGATGACCAGCAGCATGATGCAGACAAGTTTTTGAGAAAATTTCATAGAAAAACCCGTAAGTAAGTTTGAAATTAGGAATTTTAGGAATTGGAAATGAGAAATCAGCAATTTGAGGTTATTTCTGGTCGGATTTAAGGCGGTAACCGACACGGTAGACGGTTTCGATCTTATCCGCCCAGCCAAGTTTTTTGCGCAGGCGCTGGATGTGCAGGTCCAGGGTGCGGCTGTCCAGCAGATCACCGCCCCACACCCGCCCGTACAATACATCGCGGTACAGCGCCGCCCCGCGGTTGCGCATGAGCTGCTCCAGCAGGTCGAACTCCCGCGGGGTCAGCTCCACCGCCTTGCCCTGCCGGGTCACGGTGCGGGCCACAATATCCATCGTTACATCAAAGGCGGTCAGGGTCTGGCCGCCGCGGCCGGTGCGGCGCAGTACGGCTTCCACACGGGCTAGAAGTTCTTCGATTTCAAACGGCTTTACGATATAATCATCGGCGCCGAGCTGCAGGCCTCTGACCCGGTCCTTAGTGGCGCCCTTGGCCGTGATAAAGATGACCGGCACCCCCAGCGGGCGCAGGTAGCCCAGCAGCTCGTACCCATCCAGGCCGGGCAGCATAATATCCAGCAGGGCCAGGTCAAAGTCGTGCTCGGCAATCAGGTCCGCCGCGGTGCTGCCATCGTTGGCAACCGTGCAGTCATACCCCGCGCGGCGCAGGCTGACCGCAATCAGCCGGGAAATGGTAATTTCGTCCTCCACAATCAAAATGCGGTTCATCCAATGCCCCCAATCGTTATTTATCTTAAGTATAGCACAGAGTTGTCGCCAAGTTGTATAGAAGTTAGGAGGGAGGAGTTAGGAGTTAGGAGTTGGGCGGCGGGATAAAGGCTGCCGTGAACCGAATAAAAGCATTGTAGGGAACGGTCAAGACCGTTCCCTACAGATTATAATGGAAAGTTACGTAGGAGTTTTAATAACCGGCAGCCCCAAAACTCCTAACGCCTACTTCCTAACTCCTAACTACGCATTATGTACCGCTTGTGCCATATCGCGCACAAAGGCTTCGATGTGGGGCACGGCGGCGGGGCCGTATTGGGCAAAGGGCTTGATGATGGCGCTGCCGACGATGGCACCATCGCTGACTTTAACGCATTAAATCGGGAAAGCCAATGGGTTGAAGAAAAAATTTGAATTTTTCTGCCGTCTTGCACCCAGGGGCAAAAATGCCTATAATGAACACAGAAGCAAAACCACGCGGCGCGTTTGATACGTTTGGCGCGGTAAAAGATAAAAGGAGAACCCCATGCCCGGAATTTTGTATATTGTTGCCACGCCCATTGGCAACCTGGACGATATGCCGCCGCGGGTGGCGGCTACATTTGGCGCGGCGGATTTTGTTGCCGCCGAGGATACCCGCGTGACCCTGAAGCTGCTGAACCATCTTGGCTTAAAAAAGCCGATGATGAGCTATTATGAGCATGCGCTGTACCATGGCGCGGCAATTTTGGACCGCATTGAAGCGGGGGAGAGTTGCGCGCTCTGCTCTGACGCCGGTATGCCCTGCATCAGCGACCCCGGTGAGCAGATCGTGAAAGACGCCATTGCCCGCGGCATTACGGTAACGCCGGTGCCGGGTGCCAGTGCCTGCGTGACGGCGCTGGCGGTTTCGGGGCAGGATACCGCCCGGTTTGTGTTTGAGGGCTTTTTGCCGGTGCCCAAAAAGGAGCGCCGCGAGCGGCTGGAATTTTTGCAGGGGGAGACCCGCACCGTGATTTTTTATGAGGCCCCCCACAAGCTGCGCGGAACACTGGATGACCTGTGCGCCGCCTTTGGCGCGGAGCGCTCCATTACCTTGTGCCGGGAGCTGACCAAGCTGCACGAGGAAATCACCAAGACGACCATCGGTGAAGCTGTGCGCTACTATGAGCAGAACGATCCCCGCGGGGAGTATGTGCTGGTTATGGCCGGTGCCCCGGCGGCGCAGGCTGCGGCGGAGGAAGTGACCCTGCCGGACGCCGTTGCCACTGCCCGCCTGCTGATGGCGCAGGGCACCCCACCCGCCGCAGCCGCAAAACAGGCTGCCAAGGGAACGCCGTTCAGCAAGGGCGATATTTACAAAGAACTGATCGCGGCCAAAGATGAGGACAACCGTGAAGAAGAGAGCGAATGATATGGCCGAGCAACCCATGAAAGTGCTGGTTGTCAGCGATGTACACGGACGTGTGACCCCGCTGCGCTGGCTGCTGAAAAACGAAACTGCCGATGCCCTGTTCTTTTTGGGGGACGGCCTGTATGACCTGGACCAGGCCATTGCCGCAAACGGCGCTGCGCCGGATTACCCCATCTACCGGGTGCGCGGCAACTGCGATATTGGTTCCGATGACCCGGCAGAGGGGCTGGCACCCTTTGGCGGCGTGCTGTTCTTTTATACCCACGGGCATCTGTTCGGGGTAAAATCCGGGTACGAGCGGATCGCCGAATACGCAGCGGACCGCGGGGCGGATGTGGTGCTGTTTGGCCACACCCACTACAAAACGCTGCGCCATGGTACGCCGTTTTCCCCGGCACTGTTCAACCCCGGCAGCCTGCGGGATACCCACAGCTATGGCGTGATCACCATCACGGATGGACAGTGCAGTTTTGAATGGAAGCAGGTGCCGGAACAATGGTAAACGATGCAGTAGTATCCCACAACAGCGTGAACGAGCTGTATTATCTGAAAGAGGTGGACAGCACCAACACCTGGGCAAAGGCAAACCTGGATAAATTCGGCCCGGTGGGGGCAGTGTATACCACCAGCCAGACGGCGGGCCGCGGGCGGCGCGGGCACACCTGGATCAATGCGTCCGGGCAGGCGCTGTATTACACGGTAGTGCTGAAAACTGAGCTGGCTCAGCCCGAAAGCCTGCCGCTGTTTGCCAGCATGGCCGTGGCGGATGCGCTGGAACAGCGGTACGGCATCCAGTGCCAGATCAAATGGCCCAACGACCTGTTGCTGAACGGTAAAAAGATCGTAGGTATTCTGTGCGAGGGGATGCCGGACCACCATGCCATTGTGTGTGGCATTGGCATCAATCTGGCCCAGCCGCAGAGCTATTTTGACGCAATGGCGCTGCCCCATGGAACCAGCCTGGCCTTGCAGGGCATTGCCGTGGACCCGGCGGCGGACGCCGCCGCCCTGGCGGAGAGCATGACGAACTTTGGTTTTGACCGCGCGCTGTACGGCTTTGAGCGGGAGGGCTTTTCCGCTATCCGGGATGCGTATAAGGCACGCTGTGTAAACCTGGGGAGGCATGTGACCTTTGACGGCGGCGAAGGCACCGCCTTGGATGTGGACGAAGAGGGCCGCTTGGTGGTGCAGGGGGCTGAGGGCAGCACCCATGTGTTTACCGGCGAAGTGAGCGTGCACGGCATTTACGGTGCAGTGTGAGCTATAATCTTAGGCAACACCGCACAATTCCCGCCTTGCGGCTTAAGCACCGCTCCGGCAGCTGCCGCACCTCGCTCGCCGTATCGGCACTTAGAATTATGCGGTATTGCCCTTATAATTTTTACTATATTTCGCACTTTTTAACGGCGTGTCCCCGGCGTGGGGGAAATTAACAGAAAGTTCACACCGTTATAATATATTTTTCTCAAGTATTGGGTATCCTATAATCACACGGAACGGAGCCGCAACCGTTGCCGTGGAACATGATTCCTCCTCACACCAAAACGATACCCCATCGCCCCCGCCTGAAGCCGCAATCAGGCGGGGGCAACTTTTGTAGTTAGAAGTTAGGAATTAGGAGTTAGGAATTTGAGGCGGGGCATAGGCTGCGGGCGGGAAATATAGGGCAACACCGCACAATTCCCGCCTGACGGCTTAAGCACCGCTCCGGCGGCTGCGGCACGGCATCTGCGTTGCCAAAATGCTCGATAAGACATCCAGTATTATCTGCGCTTTTGGCTTAGCATCTGCCGCACCTCGCTCGCCGTATCGGCACTTAGAATTATGCGGTATTGCCATAGAGATAAAATCATAAAAAATAAGAATGCAGAGATGTAGAGGAAAAATACATCGCTGCATTCTTTTGTTTTTTGGGGGAGACAAAAAGGCGCGTGATAAAGTGGAACTTGTAAGGGGCGATGCTGGCATCGTCCCTTAGGTGAACCTTGCCGTATATCTCATTATGGCATATACAGCGAGGCCCCGGAACGGTCAAGACCGTTCCCTACAGCTTATTTTATATTGCGATGCAAACATACAAATGATCTGTAGGGCGGAATGCCCTCATCCCGCCGCGGAGAAGCCTTGCTGATTGCTCAAACGCGAACTTGTCGGGGCACAGCCCCTCCATTTTGCTTGCGCAAAAACGTTCTGTCACTCAAACACCCCGCAGGGGTGTTTGTTGCTAGCGCAAACGCGAACTTGTCGGGGCGCGGCCCCTCCATCTTGCTATCGCAAGACCGTTCTGTCGCTTGCACACCCCACTGGGGTATGCATTGTTGAACTTCATTCAACAAACGCGAATTTGACACTTTGTATTTATCGAGAATACTCTTGAAACCATTTTGCAAAGCGTGATTTATTGAAAATAATGAATTTATATAGTTCTCCATTTTTCATATTAACTGTTGCAATTGGAAAGACTATCCACTTCCAAGAGATTTCTTTTATTTCCTGCATCGGCAAAACTAAATTTCTGTATTTTTTGTCAACTGTAAGCTTGTTTGTCTTGTAAGTAAGCGACTGACTATCGAGGTACAGACCTCCTCCAAGTATGCCATTGTGACACAAACTGCAAACAAAAGATTTCATAGAAACATCCCTCCATTAAATCCCGATTTGCCGGAACCGCTATATCCAACAATTGCAATTTTTATGTTTGGCCCCATTAAATTCCGTTTTATCAAAATACAGGCCGGTTTATTTCAGAACCTTATTCCACTTGCCATCATTCTGATAGAAGAAATATACCAAGGATAACAGGTTCTGTTCTGCTCATGGGGGACCTCCAAAAGCGTGTTACTGTTTGCCCAGCTGCCAGAACGCAACGGCGCTGGCGGCGGCAACGTTGAGGGAATCGACCCCGTGGGACATGGGGATGCGCACCGTGTAATCGCAGGCGGCAATGGTGGTGTGGGCAAGGCCATCACCCTCGGTGCCCAGCACGATGGCCAGCTTTGGCTCGGCAGCCAGGGCGGCATCGTCGATAGAAACCGAAAGGTCGGTCAGCGCCATGGCGGCGGTCTTGAAGCCGAGGTCGTGCAGCTGCTGCATGCCCTGCTCCGGCCAGTCGGCGGCGGTGGAGCCGATCTGGGTCCAAGGCACCTGGAACACGGTGCCCATGCTGACCCGCACGGCCCGGCGGCACAGCGGATCGCAGCAGGAGGGTGTGACGAGCACGGCATCCATGTTCAGGGCGGCAGCACTGCGGAAGATGGCCCCGATGTTGGTGGAATCCACAATGCCTTCCAGCACGGCCACCCGGCGGGCATTGCGGCAAACTTCCTCCACCGTGGGCAGCAGGGGACGGTGCATCGCGCACAGCACGCCGCGGGTCAGCTCGAAGCCGGTCAGCTGGGCCAGCATGGCGCGGTCAGCGGTATACACCGGGGTGTTCCCGCAGCGGGCCAGAACCTCGCTGGCCGGGCCGGTGATCTGCTTGCGCTCCATTAAAAAGGAGATAGGCTGATACCCGGCATCCAGTGCGCGGGCAATCACCTTGGGGCTTTCGGCAATAAAAATGCCTTTTTCCGGTTCCAGGCGGCTGCGCAGCTGAGCCTGGGTCAGCCGGGCGTAAACGTCCAGCTCCGGGGCGGCAAAATCAGTAATTTCAATCACGTTCGGCATACAAAAAGGCGCTCCTTTGCAAAGCTTTGCCTTTATTGTAGCACACCGCAGAAAATCTGGCAAAAAGCATTGACAGGACTAGATAGATGCAGTATCATCCAAATGGTTGATAGTGCATCCAACTTGAAAAGGAGGCCAAACATGCAGGCAGAACAGAACAAGGACCCGACCGAGCGGCAGATGACCAAAATTGCGCGGGAAGTGGCCAAGTTTACCGTACAGATGATGAAAGCCGATGGCATTGGCACGGCAGAGTTTGATTTTATTCATCTGGTACGCCACAACCCCGGCATGACCCAGGCGGATGTGCGTGCGGCCCTGAAGATTGATAAGGGGGCGGCCGCCCGCCGTGCGGCCAGCCTGGAAGCCAAGGGCTACCTGGTGCGCAAACCGAACCCGGACGATGGCCGCAGCCAGCTGCTGTATGCCACGCCCAAGGCCGAGGAACTGAAAAACTCCAAAGCTGCGATTGAAACCGTATTTTATGCCTGGCTGGTGGAGGAACTGCCGGAGGCTGAACGGGAAGCCTTTTGCAAAACGCTGGAAACCCTGTATTGGCGCAGCAAAAACCAGCGGCGGGCAGGGTTCCCGGATGTGACGGCGCGGGTGCAGCAGATGAATGGGGAGGAAATGCAGGATGAAGAACACGGAAAGAGTTCCGGTGCGCCAGCCGGACCGGGTGCTGAGTTACTTCGAAAACCAGAGGCCGGTGCTGGCGGTGGTAACGGTATCGGGCCTGATCTATAACCTGGGTCTGGTGGTCGGCCCCTGGTTTGAGGGCCAGCTGGCCCAATGCCTGCTGGGCATTTTGAACGGGAACGAAACCTTTGCCGCCATGGCGGCGCTGTGTACGGGCTATTTGATCGCCATTGCGGTGGTGCAGGGGTCGCGGTTCATCAAGCGGCTGTATGTGCGCAAGTTTGCCAACAACATCAACCGCAGCATGAAACAGGTGCTGTACGCCAATCTGGTGCGGAAAGACAAGGTTGAGCTGGAACAGGCCGGCACCGGCACCCTGATGACCAAAGCTATTTCCGATGTGGACGCCTGTGCCGAGGGCATGCGCAAGTTCACCACGGAAATTTTTGATACCGGCATTGCCCTGCTGGCCTATGCCGTGATGCTGCTGGGGTACGACTGGCGGCTGGCGCTGCTCTGCCTGGTGTTTGCGCCGATCTCCTATTATATTGCCGAGCAGATGAAAATCCTGGTGCAGCGCACCGGCGCTGCCAACAAGGAGAGCACAGGCCGCCTGAGCGCCGCCACACTGGACCGGGTGTCCGGCGCGCTGACCTACCGCGTGTATGGCTGTGAGCCGCAGCGCGATGCCGCGTATGAAGCCTGCCTGCAGGATTACGAGCGTACCGCCGTCAAAGCCGGGCTGCCGGTGGCCGCCATGCCGCCGCTGTACGGGGTCATCTCGATGACCGGCGTTCTGTTCATCTTTACCTTTGGTGCGCGCAATGTGGCGGGCACCGGCTGGGCCGCCTGGGATATTGCAGCGTTCACCACGTTCTTGTCCTGCTTTGGCAAATTGGCGGTCAAATCCTCCCACGCGGCAAAGCTGTTCAACGCGGTACAGAAAGCCCAGGTATCCTGGGGACGCATCAAACCACTGATGCGCCAGCCGGACCCCCTGCCGGAAGAGATCCCGGCCAAGCCGGAAACCCTGACCGTGAACAAGCTTGGCTTTGCCTACCGGGGCGGGGCACCGGTTTTGCAGGATATCACCTTTACCGCGCAGCCGGGCCGGATTTTTGGCATTACCGGCGCGGTGGCCTGCGGCAAATCCACACTGGGCAAAGCGTTTTTGTGTGAGCTGCCCTATACCGGTTCCATCCAGTACGGCGGGCGTGAGATGGCCGGCATGACGGACGCGGAGCGCTGCGGCGTGGTTGGCTACCTGGGGCATGACCCCGAGCTGCTGAGCGACAGCATCCGCAACAACATCCTGCTGGGCAGAGATGACGACGCCTGGAAGTACCTGCGGGCTGTCTGCCTGGAGGATGAAGTAAAAGCCATGCCGAACGACCTGGATACCCGCGTGGGCGATGGCGGCGTGCGCCTGTCCGGCGGGCAGCAGCAGCGCCTGGCTTTGGCCCGCACACTGGCCCACCCGCGCCCGCTGCTGGTGCTGGACGACCCGTTCTCGGCTCTGGACCGCAAAACCGAAGAACAGGTTTTTGCCAACCTGCGTAAAATGACCGTGGGCAGCACCGTGCTGCTGATCAGCCACCGGCTGTACCTGTTCCCCCAGATGGACGGCGTGTTGTGGATACAGGACGGCAAAGCAGTCTGTGCAGCCCACAAGGAACTGATGGTGCAGAACCCGCAGTATGCCGCGCTGGTGAACGCCCAGGAAGGAGGCGAGCAGGATGAACCGGAAAATTGAGACCGTGCGCAGCGTTGTGCGGGGTACCGTGCGCCGCCAGCCGCTGCTTTGCACCGCGCTGGTGCTGGCCGTGGCCGGCGCGGTGGCGGCAAGCCTGCTGCCGCCGCTGGTACTGGGCCGCGTGGTGGACCACCTGACGGCCCGGCAGGTGGTGCCCTTTGCGCTGGCGTTGGGGTACTTTGGGCTGCTGGCACTTTCCGGTGGGTTGGAATCTTTGCGGGAAAGCTTGCTGACCGTGTTTGGACAGAGAATGACCCACGCCCTGCGCAGCGCCATGTGCGCCAAGCTGGACAAGCTCCCGGCGGAAGCCTTTGTAAACCAGGAATCCGGCGCGGCGGTTTCCCGCTTTGTGGGTGATGTGGACACGGTGGAAGAGCTGTTCACCTCCGGCATCATCAGCATGTTTGCGGATGCCTGCCGCCTGTGCGGCATTCTGGCCGTGATTTTTGCAGAGAACCGCGGGTTGGCGTTGATCCTGCTGGTGGTTTTGCCGCTGCTGTATCTCTTTACCCGCGTGGTGCAAAAGCGGATGCTGAAAGCGCAGCTGCAAAACCGTGCCGCTGTGGCGCGGGCTTCTGCCCATGTGCCGGAAACGCTGCGCTGCATCCGCACCATCCACACCCTGCGGCGGGAAAATTACATGGAAAAAGCCTATGACGAAGCGCTGGACGACAGCTTTGCCGCGGTGGAGAAAACCAATTTTTACGATGCCTGCTATTCGCCTGTGATTTTGATTATGAACGCGGCGGTGGTGGCGCTGGTCATGCTGCTTTCTGCAGCGGGCAGCCCGGAAGTGCGGGCGTTCTTCGGCATGTCGGTTGGCACGGCTGTGGCGGTTATTGCCTATATTTCCCAGGTGTTCACCCCGCTGGAAAGCATCGGCATGGAGATTGAGACGATTCAATCCGCTGTGGCCGGTGTGCGGCGCATCAACGGCTTTTTGGCGCAGGCAGAGCGCATCCCCACGGCCGAGACTGCCCCGCAGGCCGTGCCGGGTGCCCCCAGCGTGGAGCTGCAGAACGTGCATTTTGGCTATGAGAGCGATGAGGAAGTGCTGCACGGCCTGAGCTTTGCCGTGCAGAAAGGCGAGCAGGTCACCCTGACCGGCCGCACCGGCGCGGGAAAGAGCACCATCTTTAAGCTGCTGCTGGGCTTGTACCGCCCGCAGCAGGGCCAGGTGATGCTGAACGGTGTGGAAGCCGCCACACTGCCGGATACTGCCCGCCGCCCGCTGGTTGGCTATGTGGAGCAGAGCTTCCGCCGTGTGCCGGGCACCGTGCGGGACCAGATCACCCTGTTTGATGCCGCCATCACCCCGCAGCAGGCGGAGGATGCCGCCCGCACCGTGGGCCTGCATGATGCCATTGCGGCGCTGCCCGAAGGGTACGATACCCCGTGTACGCCGGGCATCTTCTCGCAGGGGCAGTGGCAGCTGCTTTCCATCGCGCGCGCCATTGCAGCCGGGCCGCAAATCTTGCTGCTGGATGAAATTACCGCAAACCTGGACGCCGGAACAGAACAGACTGTTCTGGATGCTTTGCAGCGCGCCGGTCAGAACCGCACCGTGGTTTCCATCAGCCACCGGCTGTACAACCGCACCGGCGGGCGAAGCATTGAGATCTGACACTGACCACTTTAAGCACCGAAAAAGAGCAATTTTTGACCCTTTACAGCGGGCGGCGGCTGTACTAAAATAATCCCTGCTTTGGGGGTGTGGCTTGGAAATTGAGAATTCAGGTTCCCGGCACCTCCTGGGGAGGAAAGTACCATGGCAAAAGACTTAAGGCAAGCCGTTCCCGGTGCTGCTGCAGTTCACCATGCAAAGGCAGTGAGAAATCTGCTGGACAGCTCCGGTGTTCGATACATTTATCTTCCACCATATAGTCCTGATCTGAATCCTATTGAAAAGCTCTGGTCGAAGGTGAAGGCTTTCCTTCGTAAATTCAAGGCACGGACCCTGGATGCTCTTCCGAACGCGATACAATGCGCTTTTCAGACAGTTTCGCCTTCTGACTGCTCAGGCTGGTTCCATTCCTGCGGCTATTCGCCTTATTTTTGAAAATTGCTATAAAACCCATTTTGCCGGAGCCCCGGCCCAGCGCAAAATCCCAGGTGGATACCCCTGCGCCGGGTGTCTGCCGCTCACTTTTTCCGCGTGGCAATGTCCTGAAAGCAGAAATAGTCCGGTTGGTGGCGGGACTGGGTGTACTCAAACAGCAGACCGGCGGCGTTGAAAGTCTGGTTCGCGACGATGACCACGCAGCCATAGGTGCCCATGTCCAGCAGCTTTTCGTCGCGGGCGGTGGCGTGTTCCACCGTGATGCGGCGCTTGCTGGTGATGATCTGCATTCCCAGTGTGTTCTCAATGTAATCGTAGATTGAGCTGGCCGCAATCTGCGGCGTCAGGCCGGGGACAAACTCCTTTAAAAAGTAGTTGACGTCGAGAATCAGCGCTTTGCCGTCGAGATACCGCACGCGTTCAATACTCCATAGCTCATCCCCAACCGAGAAACCGCTCTTGGCGGCAAAGCACTCATCGGCGATGACAGTCTCAAACTTCGTGACCTTCGTCACGGCGCGAAGGCGGTTGCGGCGGGCGGTTTCTTGAAACGTCTCGATGCCGCCGATGGTAAACGTCGTTTTGCCCACCGGCTGGTAGATGACCCGCACGCCGCGCCCCTGCATGGTCTGCACATAGCCGTCGGCTACCAGCTCCGCCAATGCGCGTCGAACTGTGTTGCGGGAGCAGGCGTATTCCTCTATTAAGGTATTCTCGCTGGGCAGCAGCGATTGATAGGGGTAATCCTGCGCCTCGATGCGTTTTTTGATGCTGTGATAAATGCCCTCATATTTTGCCTTTGGCATGGTGTGTACCTCACAACTTGTTCAAACATTTACTTTAGTATACCGTTTTTTCGGCTGAATTTCAAGTGGGCAACTTGTGAGCAGTGCCGAAAATAGGCGTACTGCACTGCTTTTTTGCAAAAGCATATTGACTTGTATGAACAAGTCTGGTATTCTGTGGCTGTAAGGAGAACTTGTATGAACAAGTTCGAAGATGCCCGCTCTACCGGGCAAAAGGAGGAAAACATCATGGGTAAATACGAACAGGACGCGCGGCAGCTGCTTGAGTACGTTGGCGGCAAAGAGAACATTGCGGCAGTATCCCACTGCGTATCGCGTATGCGATTTGTCCTCAACGATCCCGCCAAGGCGGACGTTGCCAAGATCGAGGCACTGAAATCCGCCAAGGGCACTTTCACCCAGGCGGGCCAGTTCCAGGTCATCATCGGCAACACGGTCAACGATTTCTACAATGATTTCATCGCGGTCTCCGGCATCGACGGTGTCTCCAAGGAGGCTGTCAAGAGCGCGGCCAAGCAGAACCAGAACGCGCTGCAAAAGGTCATGAGTGTGCTGGCTGAGATTTTTGCCCCGCTGATCCCCGCCATCATCACCGGCGGTTTGATTCTCGGCTTCCGCAACTGCATTGACAGCATCTACTTTTTTAATAACGGCACCCAGACGCTGTGCGACATCAGCCAGTTCTGGTCCGGCGTGGACAGCTTCCTGTGGCTGATCGGCGAGGCCGTTTTCCACATGCTGCCGGTCTGCATCTGCTGGTCCGTCACCAAAAAGATGGGCACGACCCAGAGCCTGGGCATCGTCCTCGGCCTGACGCTTGTTTCCGGCCAGCTGCTGAACGCCTACTCTGTCGCATCCACAGCAGCGGCAGATATCCCCAAGTGGGATTTCGGCTTCTTCACCATCAACATGATCGGCTACCAGGCACAGGTTATCCCTGCCATGCTGGCCGCGTTCACGCTGGTGTATCTGGAAAAATTCTTCCGCAAGATCTGCCCGCCGGTCATCTCGATGATCGTTGTACCGTTCTGCTCGCTGGTCCTGTCCGTCATCGTCGCTCATACCATCCTTGGCCCCATCGGCTGGAAGATCGGCTCCGTCATCTCTGATGTTGTCTACGCTGGCATTTCCGGCTCCTTCCGCGTGGTCTTTGGCGCAATCTTCGGTTTTGTTTATGCCCCGCTGGTCATCACCGGCCTGCATCACATGTCTAACGCCATCGAGCAGCTGATCGCCGACTTCGGCGGTACGATGCTGTGGCCGATGATCGCGCTGTCCAACATTGCGCAGGGCTCCGCCGTCCTTGGCATGATCTATCTGCAGCGCAAGAACGCGGACGCTCAGGAGGTCAACGTACCCTCCTGCATCTCCTGCTACCTCGGCGTTACCGAGCCCGCTATGTTCGGCGTCAACCTGAAATTCCACTTCCCGTTTATCTGCGGCATGATTGGATCTGCCATCGCGGCAGCTGTCTGCGTGGCTACTTCTACCACGGCCAACGCCATCGGCGTCGGCGGCATCCCCGGCATTCTGTCCATCCAGCCCGCCTATATGCTCAGCTTTGCGCTGTGCATGGTCATTGCCATCGTTGTGCCCTTTGTGCTGACCGTCAGCGTCGGCAAAAAGAAAGGCATTGCCTGATTTTGTGAGGTGTGTACCATGAATGATTTTAAAGATAAAGTTGTCTACCAAATTTACCCGAAATCCTTCATGGACTCGAACGGTGACGGCTTCGGCGATTTGAAGGGCGTCACCGCGAAACTGGACTACCTCGCCGACCTGGGCGTTGACTATCTCTGGCTGACGCCGTTCTTCCCCTCGCCCCAGCGCGACAACGGCTATGATGTGGCCGACTACCGTGCCGTTGACCCGCGCTACGGCACGATGGAGAATCTGGAGGAGCTTATCCGCGAGGCGGACAGGCGCGGCATCGGCCTGATGCTGGACATGGTGTTCAACCACACCTCCACCGAGCATGAGTGGTTCAAAAAAGCACTGGCGGGCGACAAAAAGTACCAGAACTATTACATCTTCAAGAACGGCACGCCCGACTGCTACCCGACGAACTGGGTGTCGAAATTCGGCGGCCCTGCGTGGGAATACGTGCCGTGCCTTGGCAAATGGTATCTGCATCTTTACGACGTCATGCAAGCCGACCTGAACTGGGAGAACCCCGCCGTGCGGGAGAAAATGGCCGACATCCTGCGATTCTGGAAGGCGAAGGGCATCAAGGGTTTCCGTTTCGACGTCATCAACGTCATTTCCAAGCCCAAATTTTACGAGGACGACTACGAGGGCGACGGCCGCCGCTTCTACACCGATGGCCGCAACGTCCACAAGTACCTGAAGGGGCTGGTCGCCGCGGGCGGCATCGACGGCATGATCACGGTGGGGGAGATGTCCTCCACCACGCTGGAAAACTGCATCGGCTACACCACTGAGGGCAACCACGAGCTGACGATGTGCTTCAATTTCCACCACCTGAAGGTCGACTACAAGGACGGGCAAAAGTGGGAATTGAGGGAGCCTGATTACCTCGCCATGAAGAAACTGTTCCAGACCTGGCAGGAGGGGATGCAGGCCCACGGCGGCTGGAATGCGCTGTTCTGGTGCAACCACGACCAGCCCCGTGCGGTCAGCCGCTTTGGCAGCGACACGACCTACTGGAAGGAAAGCGCCAAGATGCTGGCGGTGGCCACCCACTTTATGCGCGGCACACCGTACATTTATCAGGGCGAGGAGCTGGGCATGACGAACCCGCACTTCACAAAAATCGAGCAGTACCGCGACGTCGAGAGCCTCAACTACTACAGGATCCTGCGAGAGCAGGACAAGACCGAGGCCGAGACGCTGGACATTATCGCCCAGCGCAGCCGCGACGACAGCCGCACCCCGATGCAGTGGGACGCGAGCGAGAACGCCGGGTTTACCACCGGTACGCCGTGGATCGGCATTGCCGACAACTACAAGGCCATCAACGCCGCTGCCCAAATGGACGCCCCGGATTCCATCCGCAGCTTTTACAAAACGCTGGTGGCCCTGCGCAAGAAAATGCCGGTCATCAGTGCGGGAAAAATCGAGTTCTTGTACCCCGACAACGCGGATTTGTTAGCCTATCGCCGGTACGACGGCGAGACGGAGCTGCTGGTTCTCTGCAACCTGCGGGAGCGGGAAATTGCCAAGCCCCTGCCCGTAGGCTGGACCGATGCCGAGAAACTGCTGGGTAACTACCCCGACACCGCCGACACGCTGCGCCCCTATGAGTGCGTAGTGCTGAAAAAGTGAAGGCTGCCGTATTATCTTTTCGCTATTGGAAGTTGACCGTATCCTTTGCGATAGTAACCTCATAGTGAGCAAGACAAAAGCACTTTCCCTTATTTGCAATGCAAATATAAGGGAAAGTGCTTTTTTGTATTGTAAAGGCAAAATTCCGCGTTTAAAGCTGTGCAAGACCTGCCGGGTGCCATTCGTCCCGGATGCCGATGTCGGCACAGACGATCTCACCGCAGAAGGGTGCGGAGCTTGGAGCTGTGTGCAGGGGCTTGCAGCTGTCAAACGTCACGGTCAGGTCTGCGCGGACGGCTCCCTTGGCGGCCTCACCCGTATCGGTGTTGATGCCGCTGGGCAGATCGACGGCCAGCACGAATGCGCCGCTTTCCCGCTGACGATTCATCAGCGCACAGGCAGCCAGCCCGGCCGGGCGAAGGCTGCCGTGAAACCCGGTGCCATACAAAGCATCCACGACGGCGTCAAAGGGCTGTGCTGCCAGCGCTGCCGCATCGCGGCATTTGGTGACCGGCAGGTCTGCCAGGCGTGCATAGTTCGTCATGGCATCGGGCGTTTTAGGGTCGCCCTCGGCCAGCAGGACGGCCACGCGCCAGCCATCTTGGGCGGCGGCGCGGGCCATCACAAGGCCGTCTCCGCCGTTGTTGCCCTTGCCGCAGACGATGAGCAACGCCCCGCCCAGCGGAAGGCGCGCCCGCAGCTGGGTGTAGGCGGCCAGCCCGGCGTTTTCCATCATTTGCAGATAGGGCAGGCCGTGGGCGTTGCCTGCACGCTCGATTTCCTTCATCTGCGCAGCGGTCACAATGCGGTGCTTCATAATTTGTGCCTTCCTTCTAATAGAGGTGCGCCCCAGCTCCGCAGCGCACCCGGAGTTTGCCGCAGCTTTAGAGCAAGCTAAAGCGGCAGGCGTAAGGGTTGCCCATAGACGACGCCATAATCAACACAATAATAAAATCGAGAATCGCTTTCGCGACAAATGTCAAGTGGCCCCCGATGCCCAGCACACCGCCCGCAATGATCGTGAATGCAGCAGGGTCAGCTTTTCGTTGGTCAGCTGGTAGCCCTGGGCCAGGTGGTTATCCACCGCGGCGCGGACCTCCTGCGGGGCTGTGGAAAGGTCAATCTTTGAAATATATGACATAGCGGGTCTCCTGTTTATGCAAAAACCCATTACTTAACTTGATAAGTTGGTTGATAGTGCTGCCAGTATACCATCTGCCGGGCGGTACGTCAACGCCAAACGGGCAAAAACAGGATTGCAGAGAGAAAGAATTCGTGCTACACTGGCAGAAAATGAAACTGCGAAAGGGATGCAGAACAATGGAAAAGGAACAGGCATTGCAAGCCCTGTTGGATCAAGTGGTCCGGCAGGGGGATTTTATTGGTGTCAGCGCGCTCTACCTACGGGATGGCAAACAGCTGGTTTATGCACAGGCGGGCATGGCGGACCGGGAACGGGGCATCCCCTTTGCGCGGGATACCATCTGCCGGGTGTTTTCGATGAGCAAGCCCATCACGGCCTTTGCGGTGATGAAGCTATGGGAGGACGGCAAACTGGACCTGGACGCCCCGGTGGCAGCCTATCTGCCGGAGTTCGGGGATGCCGAGCATACGGACCTGACAATCAGGCAGCTGCTTTGCATGACCTCCGGGTATGGCTACAATGATAACGATTCGGTACAGTCGGCGGGGTTGGGCAGGCTGTATGATGAAATTTCGGAATCCTTTACCAAAGGCGGGCAGCGTACCACGCGTCAGGTGATTGCCGAAATGGCGAAGCTGCCGCTGCTGTACCGCCCCGGCAAGGGCTGGCGGTATGGTGTCAGCGCGGATATCCTGGCCGCAGCGGTGGAAGCCGCCAGCGGGATGAACTACCGCGATTTTTTGAAGCAGAACCTGCTGGACCCGCTGGAGATGGTGGATACGGATTTTTATGTGCCGGAAGCCAAGCGTGGCCGGTTTGCCCAAGCGTATGATTTCAATTTCGGCGCAGCGGTGCCCGATGTGGTGAACTACCTTGGTATCCAGATGAACATGAAAAGCCTGCCGGAGTTCCTTTCCGGAGGGGCAGGCATGGTTTCGACCATTGACGATTATGCCCACTTTGCCACCATGCTGATGAACGGCGGCGAATGGAACGGCTGCCGCCTGCTGAAACCGGAAACGGTGCAGGCGATGGCGGAGCCGCTGCTGAACGCAGAGCAACGCAAGATTTTTGTGGGGCAGGATACCATGCGCCTTGGTATGAGCTATGGCCATTTGATGAGTGTCTGCGTTGCCCCGGAGGAAAGCCCGGTGCCGCTGCACCTGGGGGAATACGGCTGGGATGGCAAGCTGGGAACCCTGTTCACCAACGACCCTGCAACCCGCAGCAGCCTGCTGATGATGCTGCAGCGCAACGGCCCCTGGGACAGACTGGTCAACCTGCGCGTTGGCGTAAAGAAAATTTTGTGGGAATGAGGGGGATGATGGCATGGAGCCATACCGCCCGAACTGTTATAAAATACCGGAACTGAACGGCCTGCGGGTGCTGCTGGTGTTTATCGTCAGCTGGTACCACTTTTGGCAGCAATCCTGGCTGACGCCGAGCATTGGCAGTTACTCTCTGGATTATCTGCTGCGCGCCGGGTATATGCCAGTAGACGGAACGATTTTGCTTTCTGGCTTTTTGCTGTTCCTGCCCTATGCCCGTGCCATGCTGCTGGGAGAGGCGGTACCGGACACAAAACAGTTTTACCAGCGCCGCATCATGCGCATTGTGCCCAGCTATTATTTTGTCACGCTGGTGCTGCTGTTTGCCGTGGCGCTGCCCTGGCACCTGTACTACAACAGCTCCGATATGGTGCGGGATGTTGTGATGCACCTGACCTTTACCCAGACGTTTAACCCGGCAACCTATATTGCAACCCCCATCGGGGGAGCTTCCTGGACCATTGCAATCGAGATGCAGGCGTATTTGATCTTCCCGCTGCTGGCGCGGTGGGCGATGAAAAATCCCCTTGGCACCCTGATGACAATGGCAGCGGGGACGTTCGCCTTCCGCGGGGGGTGCGTCTGGCGGCTGGATGAATACAATATGGTGGTCAACCAGCTGGCAAACTTTTTGGACATATACGCGCTGGGCATGGGGGCGGCACTGCTGTATGTCTGGCTGGTGCAGCGCTACCCGGCAGCGGAAAAACGCAAAGCGATGGCATGGCAGGGGATCGCAACGCTGCTGTGCGTGCTTTCCACCTGGGGGATGCTGCGCATTTTCCGGGTGCAGGCAGGGGAGAGCGGCCAGGCGGCTTTGCAGGCCGGGCAGATGATGCGCCGCCCGCTGCTGGGGCTGGCCGTTGCGGGAATCCTGCTCACCCTGCCGTTTGCGGCGCGCCCGCTACGCTTTTTGATGGGCAACCGGGTGATGGGCTGGCTGGCGGCGGTTTCGATGAACTACTACCTGCTGCACCAGAACCTGGCCGTTCACCTGAAACGGCTGGGCGTTCCACCGTCCGTCAGCGCGGAACCGAACCGGGCAGGGGAGCAGCCGTGGCAGCTGCAATATACCCTGCTGTGCTTTGGGCTGTCCCTGCTGGGGGCAGCGCTCATTACGCTGTTGATTGAAAAGCCGTGCGCGAAGGTGTTGAAAAAGATGTTTGCGCGTGGAAAAGCGGAAAACAAGGCGTAACGTGCTGTGGGAAAGCGCGGACATTGATGACCTGATAAGCCAAAAAGGCACCGCCGGACTTTTCATCCGGTGGTGCCTTTTTGGCTATAAAGATAGAAAAGAAAACAAAGGCAATACCGCACAATTCCCGCCTGACGGCTTAAGCACCGCTCCGGCGGCTGCGGCACGGCAACTGCGTTGCCAAAATGCTCGATAATACACAAAGTATGATCTGCGCTTTTGGCTTAGCAGCTGCCGCACCTCGCTCGCCGTATCGGCACTTAGAATTATGCGGTGTTGCCCTAAAAGGGTCAACCGCTTGTCGCAGTGCCTTTTCTATTTCTGTTATAACATGCCCGGCGGGGCTGTCAATAAGTATGGCTACAGCACATTCTGCTTGCGGAAAGCGCTGGGGGTCATGCCTTTTTCTTTTAGGAACACGCGGTTAAAGCTGCGGATGGTGCCAAAGCCGCACTGTTCGGCCACCTGGGTGATGGGCAGGCTGCTGCCTTGCAGCAGCGCGGCGGCGTGGCTGATGCGGTACTGGTTGATAAAACCCTGAAAGCCGGTGTGCAGGCTGTGGTTGAAGTAGGCCGAAAGATAGGTGTAATTATATCCAAGATCGCGTGCCATCTGTTCCAGCGTCAGGGTGTGGGTGTAATTCTTTTGCACATAGTCGATAATTTTGGAGGAAAGGTGGGCATCCACATCCGGCACGGGGCGCGGCTGCAAAAAGCACTGTTCCAACGCTGCACCGCAAATCAGGTAAAGCCCGGCCAGCTGCTTGCAGCGGTTGCCGCCCGGCCAGAGCAGCTCCATCAGGGGCGCAGCTTCCATGCGGAACACAGGGGTGATAAACTCCCGCTGGCCCAGCTGAGAAATAAATTCTGGCACCCAGTCGGTAGAAAACACCCATAACACGCTCTGAGATTCGCTAATGGTGCGGTAACTGTGGATTTGGTCCGGCAGCACCAGCAGGGCTTCGCCGGGGTGAACTTCATACTGCTCGGTTTCCAGCGTACAGGCCAGTGTGCCGGACTGCACACACAGGAATTCAAAGCTGTGGTGCAGATGCGCCGGAAAATTAAAGTTATGGTCGCGCTGGCAGTACAAATAATTGTGCTGGTCAGAACGCTCAGACTCATAGAACAGCATACGGGGGGAACCTCACTTTCTTGTTACACAAAGTTTGGCCGGGTGAAAACACCAAAACACCCAAACTTCTGTCTATTATTTTATACGCTCTTTCTTGCACTTGCAAGGGGAAATTCGGTAAAATAAAGAAAAAGCGGAGGGAACCGCAAGAAAAACACAACGCAAAGGAGAATGGCTCATGTACTACATTGGTATCGATCTGGGTACCTCGGCAGTCAAGCTGCTGCTGATGCAGGGCGACGGGCAGATCGCCAACATTGTAAGCCGCGAATATCCCATTGCATTCCCGCATCCGGGCTGGAGCGAGCAGAACCCCGCTGACTGGTGGGACGCTGTCTGTGCAGGCATTCCGGAGCTGCTGAACGGCTTTGATGCTTCGCAGGTGGCCGGTATTGGTGCCGGCGGCCAGATGCACGGCCTGGTGGTGCTGGATGCACAGGACAACGTGATCCGCCCCTGCATTTTGTGGAATGACGGCCGCACCCAGAAGCAGGTGGAATACCTGAACAACGTCATTGGCAAAGAAAACCTGAGCAAGTACACCGCAAACATTGCATTTGCCGGCTTTACCGCCCCCAAACTGCTGTGGATGCGCGATACCGAGCCGGAGAACTTTGCAAAGATCAGCAAGATCATGCTGCCGAAGGACTACATCAACTACAAGCTGACCGGCGTACACTGCACCGATTACTCCGATGCTTCCGGCATGCTGCTGCTGGATGTGCAGCACAAGTGCTGGAGCAAAGAAATGCTGGATATCTGCGGCGTTAGCGAAGCCAAGATGCCCAAGCTGTTTGAAAGCTGGGAGCCGGTTGGCACCCTGACCGCCGAAGCTGCTGCCAAGCTGGGTTTGCCGGAAGGCGTTAAGGTCTGCGCCGGCGCCGGCGACAATGCTGCCGCTGCTGTTGGCTGCGGCGCTGTGGGCAACGGCAAGTGCAACATCTCGCTGGGAACCTCCGGTACCGTGTTCATCACCAGCAGCACCTTTGGTGTGGACAAGCAGAACGCCCTGCACAGCTTTGACCATGCAGACGGCGGCTACCACCTGATGGGCTGCATCCTGTCCGCTGCAAGCTGCAACAAGTGGTGGATGGAAGACATCCTGAACACCCAGGACTTCGGCAAGGAGCAGGAGCCCATCACCGCTGAAAAGCTGGGTGCAAACGATGTGTACTATCTGCCTTACCTGATGGGTGAGCGCAGCCCCCATAACGATCCCGCAGCCCGCGGTTCTTTCATCGGGCTGCGTATGGATTCCACCCGCGCCGATATGACCCAGGCTGTGCTGGAAGGCGTTGCCTTTGCCATCAAGGATTGTGTCGAGATCGCTCGTGCACAGGGCGTTGAGATCGCATCCAGCACGCTGTGCGGCGGCGGCGCCAAGAGCCCGCTGTGGCGCGAGATCATGGCAAATATTCTGGGCATTCCCCTGGCGCTGCCCCAGACTGAGCAGGGCCCCGGTTACGGCGGCGCCATGCTGGCAGCCGTTGCCTGCGGCGAATACGCCACGGTGCAGGAATGTGCGGATAAGCTGATCAAGATCAAGAGCGTGACCGAGCCGGATCCGGCTCTGGTTAAGAAATATGCAGCCCGCTATGAGCTGTGGCACAAGCTGTACCCGACCCTGAAGCCGCTGTATGCAGAGATGGAGGCATTGCAATGAAGATCTATTCTGTAAATGATCCCGAATTCAAGCCTTATGGCCGTGTGGTGACCGGTCTGGAAGCTGCCAAGGCAGAGATCCTGCAGGCGCTGGCAACCACCCCGCTGCCGGAAGCTACCGACTATGTGGCCGAGGAGCCTGTTCTGCAGGGGCTGCCCGCAATGGTGGAAGTTTCCGAGCATCTGTTTGGCGGCATGCCGGTCCAGCTGGGCTGGTGCAACGGCCACAACACCAAACTGAACTGCCTGGAATACCACCGCGACAGTGAGTTCAACCTGGGCACCGAGGATTTCATCCTGCTGCTGGCCAAGATGGACGACATCACCGATGGCAAGCTGGACACCGCAAAGGTCAAGGCTTTCCGCGCACCGGCAGGCACCCTGGTGGAAGTTTACGCCACCACCCTGCATTACGCACCCTGCCATGTGGACCCGGCCAAGGGCTTCCGCGTGCTGGTTGCACTGCCGCAGGGCACCAACACCGCCAAGCCGGAAATCAAGGCTGACGGCGGTGACGACGCCCAGCTGTGGGCCTGCAACAAGTGGCTGCTGGCCCATGTTGAGAGCAGCGAAGCTGCCGCAGGCGCTTATGTCGGCCTGGAAGGCGTGAACATCGACATCGCAGACGATCTGTAAAAATAGTTAGAAGTTGGAAGGGAGGAGTTAGGAGCTACAATGTGCGTGCAGGCGCACACCATCAACTCCTGACTTCTAACTCCTACTTCCTAACTTGATATTGAGCAGAGCAAAATTAAAAAATAAACGGAGGGCAAACTTATGAAGTCTACCAACATCCCTGAAGTCAAGCTGGGCATTGTTGCCGTCAGCCGTGACTGCTTCCCCATTCAGCTGAGCGAAAAGCGCCGCGCCGCTATCGTGGCAGCCTGCCAGGCTAAGGGTCTGGACCTGTACGAGGCAAAGACCACTGTTGAGAACGAGAAGGACATGGAAAAGGCTGTTGCCGAGGTTACCGAGGCTGGCTGCAATGCTCTGACCGTTTTCCTGGGCAACTTTGGCCCCGAAACTCCGGAAACCCTGATCGCAAAGTTCTTCAACGGCCCCTGCATGTTTGTTGCAGCTGCTGAAGGCGACGGTGACATGATCAACGGCCGCGGCGATGCTTACTGCGGCATGCTGAACTGCTCCTACAACCTGGGTATGCGCCACCTGAAGGGCTACATCCCCGAATACCCCATCGGCACTGCTGATGAGATCGCTGACAAGATGATCGAGTTCGTTCCCATCGCCCGCACCCTGCTGGGTGTGCGTGATCTGAAGATCATCACCTTCGGCCCCCGCCCGCAGGACTTCTTTGCCTGCAACGCACCCATCAAGGGCCTGTACGAGCTGGGCGTTGAAGTGGAAGAGAACAGCGAGCTGGACCTGCTGGTTTCCTACAAAGAGCATGCAAATGACCCGCGCATCGAGGATGTCTGCAAGGATATGGCTGCCGAGATGGGCGAAGGCCACTACTATCCCGACCTGCTGGCCCGCATGGCTCAGTTTGAGCTGACCCTGCTGGACTGGGCAGATGCACACAAGGGCAACAAGAAGTACGTTGCTTTTGCTGACAAGTGCTGGCCTGCATTCCCCTCTCAGTTCGGCTTTGAGCCCTGCTATGTCAACTCCCGCCTGGTAAGCCGCGGCATCCCCGTTTCCTGCGAAGTTGATATCTACGGCGCTCTGTCCGAGTACATCGGCATGTGCGCTTCCGGCGATACCGTTACCTTGCTGGACATCAACAACAGCGTGCCCCAGTACATTTATGATGAGGACATCGCAGGCAAGTTTGATTACAGCCTGACCGATACCTTCATGGGCTTCCACTGCGGCAACACCCCGGCCTGCAAGATGTGCAATGACCGTGCCGTTAAGTATCAGCTCATCCAGCACCGTCTGCTGGAGCCGGCCGGCAGCGATCCCGACTTCACCCGCGGCACCCTGGAAGGCGACATTGCACCTTCTGACATCACCTTCTACCGTCTGCAGTGCGACAGCGAGGGTAACCTGCGCTCCTACATTGCAGAGGGCGAGATCCTGCCTGTTGCTACCCGCTCCTTCGGCGGCATTGCAATCTTCGGCATCCATGAGATGGGCCGTTTCTACCGCCATGTTCTGGTCCAGAAGCGTTACCCGCACCACGGCGCCGTTGCATTCGGTCATTACGGCAAGATCCTGTTTGAGGTCCTCAAGTTCCTGGGCATTCAGGACATCGCTTACAACCAGCCCAAGAGCCTGCCGTACCCGACCGAGAATCCGTTTGCTTGATCTGGCATAAAAAGTTGAACCACAATCCAGCAACAAGAACGGAATCCACTATTTTGTTTCGGTAACAGTCACTATACTGTTAAGCGTAGGGAAAAACCGTAAAAAAACAAAAATCTAGGGAGGAACATTATGCTGAATCCGTCCGAACTGAAAAAGATCGATGCCTATTGGCGTGCCAGCAACTACCTGGCAGCAGGCCAGCTGTACCTGCTCGATAACCCCATGCTGCGCCGTCCGCTGACCCGTGACGACGTGAAGAAGAAGATCGTTGGCCACTGGGGCACCGTGCCTGGCCAGAACTTCGTTTATGTTCACCTGAACCGTGTCATCAAGAAGTACGACCAGGATATGATCCTGATCTCCGGCCCGGGCCACGGAGGAAACTTCTTTGTTGCCAACGCTTACCTGGATGGCACCTACTCTGAAGTTTACCCCAACATCAGCCGTGATGAAGAGGGCATGAAGAAGCTGTTCAAGCAGTTCTCCTTCCCCGGTGGCATCTCCAGCCACGTTGCACCCGAAACTCCGGGCTCCATCAACGAAGGCGGCGAGCTGGGCTACTCCATCGCACACGCATTTGGTGCTGTGTTCGATAACCCGGATCTGATCTGCGCAGTTACCGTTGGCGACGGCGAAGCTGAGACCGGCCCCCTGGCCACCAGCTGGCAGTCCAACAAGTTCCTGAACCCCGTGGGTGATGGCGCTGTTCTGCCCATCCTGCACCTGAATGGCTACAAGATCTCCAACCCCACCATCTTTGGCCGTATGACCCATGAAGAGATGGAGAGCTTCTTCCGTGGCTGCTCCTGGAAGCCGTACTTCGTTGAAGGCGACGACCCGATGACCATGCACGAGAAGATGGCTGAGACCCTGGATACCGTCATCGAAGAGATCCACGACATCCAGAAGCGCGCCCGTGCTGGTGAGGATATGGGCCATATCCAGTGGCCTATGATCGTTCTGCGCACCCCGAAGGGCTGGACTGGCCCGAAGGTAGTGGACGGCAAGCCCATCGAGGGCACCTTCCGTGCACACCAGGTGCCCATCGACATCACTGTCGGCACCCCGAACCAGGAAGAGCACCTGAAGCAGATCGAAGAATGGCTGCACAGCTACCATGCTGAGGAACTGTTCGACGAGAACGGCACCCTGATCCCCGAACTGCAGGAACTGGCTCCCACCGGCGACCGCCGTCTGGCTGCCAACCCGCACGCAAACGGCGGCAAGCTGCTGCGTGACCTGCGTACCCCCGATTTCAAGCAGTATGCAGTGGATATCCCGTTCCCCGGCTCTGTCGAGAAGCAGGATATGATCGAGCTGGGCGGCTACATCCGCGACGTGCTCAAGCTGAATGCTGATGCTAAAAACTTCCGCATCTTTGGACCTGACGAGACCATGTCCAACCGTCTGTACAAGTGCTTCGAAGCTACCCAGCGTGATTGGAACTCCACCATCATCCCGGGCGATGAATTCCTGGCACACGACGGCCGCATCATGGACTCCATGCTGTCCGAGCATATGTGCGAAGGCTGGCTGGAAGGCTACCTGCTGACCGGTCGTCACGGCTTCTTTGCTTCCTACGAGAGCTTCATCCGCGTGGTGGACTCCATGGTTGCACAGCATGCTAAGTGGCTGAAGGTTTGCAGCCAGCTGCCTTGGCGCCAGAGCATTGCTTCCCTGAACCTGATCCTGACCTCCAACGTATGGCAGCAGGATCACAATGGCTTCACCCATCAGGATCCCGGCTTCCTGGATCACATCGCCAACAAGAAGGCAGACGTTGTCCGCCTGTACCTGCCGCCGGATACCAACTGCCTGCTGAGCTGCTTCGACCATTGTGTCCGCAGCCGTGACTATGTCAACGTACTGGTCACCTCCAAGCATCCGCGTCCCCAGTGGCTGACCATGGAGCAGGCTGTTAAGCACTGCACCCAGGGCGTTGGCATCTGGGATTGGGCTTCCAGCGATGCAGGCGAAGAGCCGGATGTCGTCATGGCTTGCTGCGGCGATACCCCGACCCTGGAAACTCTGGCTGCTGTCACCATCCTGCGCGACGCAATGCCCGAACTGAAGATCCGCGTTGTCAACGTTGTTGACCTGATGAAGCTTGAGCCCAACACCAAGCATCCTCATGGCCTGTCTGACGCTGATTACGATGCTCTGTTCACCAAGGATAAGCCGATCATCTTCGCATTCCATGGTTACCCGACCCTGATCCATGAGCTGACCTACGAGCGTACCAACCGCAACCTGTCTGTCCATGGCTACCAGGAGGAAGGCACCATCACCACGCCGTTCGATATGCGCGTGCAGAACGAGATCGACCGCTTCCACCTGGTTAAGGATGCCCTGCAGCACCTGCCGCAGCTGGGCAACAAGGGCGCTTATCTGATCCAGCAGATGAACGACAAGCTGGTTGCTCATAAGAACTACATCCACGAAGTTGGCCAGGATCTGCCTGAGATCATCGACTGGAAGTGGCATCTGCCTGAGAACAAGTAATTTGTTCTGAACCCTTTGTTTACTAACCCCAAACCCTGAAAATATGCCACCCACCGCAGCCCCCGCAAGGGGACTGCGGTGGGTGGTTTTTTGTGCGCTGATATTTTCTTCTCTTGTGCGGGCTGCTGTGCATGCTGGCCCGGCAAAATAAAAACACCCCCGCTCAGGTGCGGCACTGCTTTGCAGCAGGCCATGCGCCGGGGCGGGGGCGTTATTCGTTACAACAAATCAAGCCTTAAGCGGCTTGTGCACAGAACTTGCAGCAGAAATTACAGCTGCGGGCCGGCAGAGACCAGAGCCTTGCCGTGCTCGTTGCCTTCGTACTTGGCGAAGTTCTTGATGAAGCGGCCTGCCAGGTCCTCAGCCTTCTTGTTCCACTCAGCAGCATCTGCATAGGTGTCACGAGGATCGAGGATAGCGGGATCAACGCCGGGCAGAGAAGTGGGAACTTCGAAATCGAAGTACGGGATCTTCTTGGTCGGGGCTTCGTTGATAGCGCCGCTCAGGATAGCGTCGATGATGCCGCGGGTATCCTTGATGGAGATACGCTTGCCAGTGCCGTTCCAGCCAGTGTTGACCAGGTAAGCCTTAGCGCCGCTCTTTTCCATCTTCTTGACCAGCTCTTCAGCATACTTGGTGGGATGCAGTTCCAGGAATGCCTGGCCGAAGCAAGCAGAGAAGGTCGGGGTGGGCTCGGTGATGCCGCGCTCGGTGCCGGCCAGCTTTGCGGTAAAGCCAGACAGGAAGTAGTACTGGGTCTGAGCCGGGGTCAGGATGGAGACCGGGGGCAGAACGCCGAATGCGTCAGCAGACAGGAAGATAACATTCTTGGCTGCCGGAGCAGAAGAAATCGGGCGAACGATGTTCTGAATGTGGTTGATGGGGTAGGAAACACGAGTGTTCTCGGTCACGCTCTTATCAGCGAAATCGATCTTGCCTTCGGCGTCGAGGGAGACGTTCTCCAGCAGAGCGTTGCGCTTGATGGCGTTGTAGATGTCAGGCTCAGAATCTTTGTCCAGGTTGATGACTTTGGCGTAGCAGCCACCCTCAAAGTTGAAGACGCCGTTGTCGTCCCAGCCGTGCTCGTCGTCGCCGATCAGCAGGCGCTTCGGGTCGGTGGACAGGGTGGTCTTGCCGGTGCCGGACAGACCGAAGAAGATGGCGGTGTTCTTGCCTTCCTTATCGGTGTTGGCGGAGCAGTGCATAGAAGCCATGCCCTTCAGCGGCAGGAAGTAGTTCATCATGGAGAACATGCCCTTCTTCATCTCGCCGCCGTACCAGGTGTTGATGATAACCTGCTCATGGCTGGTGATGTTGAAGGCAACGCAGGTCTCGCTGTTCAGGCCCAGTTCCTTGTAGTTCTCAACCTTAGCCTTGGAAGCGTTGTAAACAACGAAGTCAGGCTCAAAGTTTTCCAGTTCCTCGGCGGTGGGCTTGATGAACATGTTGGTAACAAAGTGTGCCTGCCAGGCCACTTCCACGATGAAGCGAATGGCCATGCGGGTATCCTTGTTAGCGCCGCAGAAAGCGTCAACAACAAACAGGCGCTTGTTGCACAGTTCCTTCTTGGCGATATCCTTAACGGTAGCCCAGGTGCTCTCGCTCATGGGATGGTTGTCGTTCTTGTACTCGTCAGAAGTCCACCAAACGGTGTCCTTGGAGTTTTCGTCCATGACGATGTACTTATCCTTGGGGGAACGGCCAGTGTAAACACCAGTCATAACGTTGACAGCACCCAGCTCGCTGACCTGACCCTTTTCGTAGCCTACCAGTTCGGGCTTGGTCTCTTCCTCGAACAGCAGCTCGTAGGAGGGATTGTGCACGATCTCAGTCGTGCCGGTGATGCCATACTTGGTAAGATCCAGATTTGCCATGTTACAAATACCTCTTTCCTTAAGAATGGTCATGTGTATTCTGCGCTATCCAGCCATAGAATATCACAGAAAACAATTGAGATATACGATTGCGTATTCTCCTACCTAACATTATACATAGAAATTCGACAAAATCAACAAACTTGGACTTAAATTCTCATAAAAGTAACAAATTTGGTAGGGAAAAGAATAGGCGGGGACCGGGAGGGGAAATAAAATGAATAGAAACTGGGAACACTGCGAGGAAAAGCCAGAGAAAAGCGGGATTGATGTGATTAGAAAGTGAGAGAGAATGCTTGAGAGTGTTGCGAGATAGGTATTCCCTTGCATTATAATGTATAGGGGGACATGGGGGGATGAATAAGGGATAGAAAGGGGATTGAATTTGATAGAATAGAGAAACCACGTTAAAGCGTCCATATGCACCCTGCCCAAAAA